>CBIHRJ010000006.1:0-127183 GCA_966212445.1 uncultured Noviherbaspirillum sp.
GTGCGGCTTGCTCTGCCTTTGGGTGGCGGGCCGTCTGCACATTGATGCACCCGTTGCTTCGATGGGGGAAGAGGGGCAAGGGGTTTGAGGCGCGTTGCCCGTCCGGACTCATTTAGTCGTCTTGCGCTTGCGAGCAGCAGTTGCGGAGGTCGTTGCAGAAGACTTGGGCCGCGCTTTTGCCTTCGGCTTTTCGGCAATCGGCGAAACTTCCGGCACTGCGCTGTTGACCGCCTGCTTGAATTGATCCTGCAACATGTTCCACCATGCAGCGGCATTGACCAGCGGCGCGGTGAGATTGGCGGCATCGCTTTCGTCACGGCTGGTCGGTTCCGGAGCACCATGCAGTTTTTCCGTAGCGGAAGATCCGTTCGCGCCATTACTGTCGGAGGCGGGTGCAAATGAATGCTGAGCGCTGCTCGCCGGCTGCGCTTGCCTGATGCCGGGGTTCATCGTCGCCGTGAAGGTTTCGCCCATCGACTGCAGTGTGGCGATGGTGGCCGCCTGCACTTCGAGCGCCTGGATGGTACTGCGCAACATTCCCATGTTGAGGTTGAGCCAGGATTCGACGGCTTTCAGGTCGGTAATCTTCTTGTTGATTTCCTCGACCGACAGGGTCGGGATCACCATGCCGGGCACGTTCATTCCGGTCATGTTCATTCCCGGCAGGTTCATTCCAGGCAGGTTCATCCCGGGGATACCCATGCTGCCCCAGAGATTCTTGACGAAATCGAGGGTGTCGGTCATGGCGCCGATTCCGGGGATGTTCGGCATGTTTGGATTAATCATGGTCGGCCTCTGCTTGGCAGTCAGTAGTGAAAGAAGGAATATGACAAAGATGCCAGTATGCGCCAGCGCCGAATGACTGTCATGTGTGCCAGATCAAATCCGCCCTGCAATCATGCATTGCTTCCCTGAAATTCCGGCATGGTATCGGAGAGGCATCGCATAGCTTGTTAAACTAGCGGGATGTTCAATCATTCCCCTACGGCACATCGGGACACACGTTCGATGCGATTGCTGGCGCTGCTTCTGGCGTCGCTTCTGCTGCATCTGCTCGCAGTGAATTGGGCCGGAGGCTATCTCGGTTTACCCTCGTTGCGAGAAGACAGCCCACCGGCAGTGAGCGTCGCATTGCTGCCGCCGCCGGTTGCCGCTCCCAAGCCTCTGCCGCCGAAACCAAGGCCGAAGCCCAAGCGCAAGGCCAAGCCCAAGCCGCCGCCTCCGGTTGCACCGTCGCCGCCCGCGCCGGTTATCGAACCGCCCGCACTCCAGCAACCAGCTGAAACCGCGCCGGAACCTTCGCCGGCAGGCATGGAGGCGCCTGGCACGAGCACGGAAAACGCCGTGGATATTCCGCTCGCCGAGGAACCGGCGGCTGTCGAGGAAGAACCTGCGGGCACACGCTACAAGCTTGAGCCTCCTCCATCCGCCGAGCTGCAATACGACGTGCAAGCCTTGCGCGATGAGCAGAATTGGTATGGCAGCGGCGTGTTCCGCTGGGAATCGGCCGGCGGCAGTTACCGGATCACCGGCGAGGCCAGCGTCAGGATACTGTTCAAGATCACTGTGCTCAATTTCTCGAGCGAAGGCAGAATCAACGACTATGGCATTGCCCCCGTGCTGTACAGCGAGAAGCCCTGGCGCAAGTCGATGACCAATACGCACTTCCAGCAAGACAAGGGCACCATCAGTTTTTCGGCGTCGACCGCGACATATCCGTACAATGGCGGCGAGCAAGACCGCGCAAGCATCATGTGGCAACTGGCGTCCATCGGCCGCGGCGATGCGGGCCAATTCGCCGCCGGCTCCGGTTTCGACATCGTCGTTGCCGGCGCGCGCGATGCGGAAACCTGGCACATCGATGTCATCGGCCAGGAAGAAGTCGATACCCCTTACGGCCGCTTTGCCGCATGGCATGTCCGGCGGGCGCCGCGCGCCGGCAGCTACGACCAGAAAATCGATATCTGGCTGGCGCCGCAGCAGGAGTGGTATCCGGTCAAGCTGCTCTATACCTATGCCAATGGCGACCATCTCGAGATGTCCCTGTCCGGCCTGGCTCAGGCCTCACAACATTGAACCTCCCGTCCAACCAATGACCGATCCGATATTGCGCATCCTCCGCTTCACCATCCTTGCCGGCTTACTGAGTGCCGCCCCTGTGCTTGCCTGCGCCGCCCAGAAAATCAATCCTCCCCCCTCGGTCGACCTTGCTTACAAAATCAAGGCCCGGCAGAAAGGCATTCCGCTCGAGGGCGAGGCGCTGGTGCACTGGAATGCCGGACCGAACAGTTTCAGCGCAACGAATGAAGCACGCGCCATACTCGTCGGCAAGATCCTCGATGCCAAGAGCGAGGGCGCCATCGATGCCTACGGCCTCGCGCCGGTCCGCTTCGCCGAAAAGCGCTTCCGCAAACCGTCGACCACCACGTCCTTCGATCGTGCTGCAAACACGATCCGCTTTTCCGCCTCCGACCTGACCTATCCGATCAAGGGCGGCGAGCAGGACCGCAATAGCGTGATCTGGCAATTGATCTCGATCGCACGCGCGGCTCCCGCGAAGTTCAAGCCCGGCACCCAGTGGTCGTTCTTCGTTGCCGGCCAGCGCGATGCGGAGCAATGGACCTTCAAGGTGATCCGGCAGGAAAAGATCAGGACACCGCTCGGCGATTTGAATACTCTGCACATCGACCGTGCGCCGCCGCCCGACTCGCAAGACCAGCAACTCGATATCTGGCTGGCGCCTTCGCTTGAATGGTATCCGGTGCGATTGCGCTTCAGCGACGACAACGGCGACTATATCGAACAGACGCTGCAGACGCTGACCGGGAAGGCACCCTGAAAGCCGCAGGCGCTACAATCTTTCCTGACAAACCAGACCTGACTCGCACATGATTCTCAATAACCGCGCACTCGTCCTGTTCAGCGGCGGCCAGGACTCCGCGACCTGCCTTGCGTGGGCATTGTCGCACTACGCCGCCGTGGAAACCATCGGATTCGACTATGGACAGCGCCATGCGGTCGAACTGCAGGTGCGCCCGGTGCTGCTGCAAAAAATGCGCGCGCTCTCGCCCGATTGGAATGCACGCCTGGGTGATGACCACATGATCGACCTGTCGCTGCTGGCGCAGATCTCCGACACCGCATTGACGCGAGACGTGGAGATCGCGATGCAGGCGAACGGGCTGCCGAACACCTTCGTTCCCGGCCGCAACCTGCTGTTCATGACGGTTGCGGCAACGCTTGCCTACCGGCGCGGGCTCGACGTGCTGGTGGGCGGCATGTGCGAGACCGATTTTTCCGGTTATCCGGATTGCCGTGACGACACAATGAAGGCACTGCAGGTTGCGCTCAACCTCGGCATGGCGACGCGCCTGAAGCTGGAAACGCCGCTGATGTGGATCGACAAGGCAGCGACCTGGCGGCTGGCCCGGGACTTGGGCGGACAAGCGCTGATCGACCTGATCCGGACCGATACGCATACCTGCTACCTGGGTGAACGCGGCGCCCTGCACGAGTGGGGCTATGGCTGCGGCCGCTGCCCGGCATGCGAACTGCGCGCGCGCGGCTATCATCAGTTCATCGGCGTCTGAGTCCACGATCCCGAAAGGAAGCAATGTCCATCCACTGCCAGCCCGAGATATTTCAATTGTTGCTGCGCCTTGAGCTTTTTCGCGGACTCGACGAAGTCGAACTGGCGCTACTGCTGACGCAAGCCGAACTGGTCGAATACCATGACGGCGAGTACGCCATTCGCGAGGGCGAACAAGACCATCATCTGTTCGTTCTGCTAACGGGGAAAGCGGGTATTTTCAAGCGTTCGTTCGGGGTCCAGAAGCGCATCCAGAATCTCGGACCCGGTCAGTGCTTCGGCGAGATGTCGCTGATCGATTGCCGCAGCCGTTCGGCGTCGGTGAAGGCATTGACAACCTGCAAGGTGCTGCGCGTTGACGGCGATGCCGCGATCGCGCTGCCGGATATCGCAGCCAAACTCTACCGAAACATCGCCGTGCTGCTGTCGCAGCGTTTACGGCATGCGAATGAGATCCTGACGCTGGGCTGAGTTCACATCGACGTTCTGTGCAGACGCGCAAGCAGGGACAAAGCGTTCGGCACGGCCGCTCCGCTCGCCGTGTTATCAAACACGCACCAGACCCGGCGTCCCGCTCGTGCATCGCACTCGATCTGCGTGACAATCCGGTCGAGGCTATCGTCCGCATAGGCTGAATGGTAGATCTCCGGCGTTCCATGCAACCTCAGGTACACCGTAGCGGCGGCAGGCCCTTGTCCGGGAATGGGTGCGGGTGGCGGATCGGCGCGCACATACGAAACCTTGCATTGCGCCAGCGTTTGTGCGGCAGCCTGCGCAAACCAGGAAGCATGGCGTGGCTCGCAGATGATATCGACGTCGATCAGGCTGCGCATTACCTGAAAAAATTCCTGCGCGACGGCCGGTTCGTAACGCAGGCTCGGCGGCAGTTGCACCAGCAGGCAATCCAGTTTGCGCTCAAGATGGTTGACCTCGGCAACGAATTTTTCCAGCGCGGCATACGGAGGCCGCAACCGCAGCACATGCGTGATTTCCTTCGGCAACTTGACTGAAAAGCGGAAGCTTTCCGGCACGCTGTCGCGCCAGCGCGCATAAGTCGCCGGCCGGTGCGGCCGGTAGAACGAACTATTGATTTCAACAGCTGGCAGGACCGCGGAGTAACGCTCAAGGTGGCTGCCCGCTTCAGGGAAGCGATCGCTCGCTGTGCCGGGAATGCTCCATCCGGCGCAACCGACCATGATTCCGGCGAGTGCATTCTCTTTTATCATTGCGCAGCGCACCAATTTATATTCTTGCATGTTGCATTCGACATTGTGCAGTGCGGATTGATCCCGGCAAAAGGCAGGAGCAGAATACGCGAACTGCATTCGGCAACCATTCGAAACGCTGCATCCCGCCGGTGCCCACGGCATGAAAAATGTTACAACCGGAACTTCGTTGTTGACTGGTCATCAAACAAAAGCTCTGACGAAGCCTTCGCGCTTTGACTGATTTCCTGAACCTTGCAGGACTGTTGTTCAGACTTCTTCGGAGCTTTCTCATTCATCCTTGTGCAAGGTTCGAACAGGAGTCTTGAATGAAAGTGCAAAGTGACGAAATCCAGCAGCGCCTCGGCTTCATCGACCGCACCATCGTCCACGCGATGCGCGCCTGCCACTCCGACACCAGCGTTCCCGCCGACATGCGCGACTATGTGCGGCAACTTGGTCAGCGCTCAAGCCAGGCGCAACAGGCGCTGCTGTCGCATGACGAACTCCGCATGCGGCAAAGCCTCGACGACCTGGCGCGCATCAGCGATGAAGCGCAGCTCCGCATCCATCCCTCCGACGGCATGAACTACGAGTTGAAGAGCGCGGTCATCCTCACGCATATCGAATTGTCCGCACTGCGCTATCAGCTCGACTGAAACTGGCCAGCGCGGTACGCCTCGTTCGCCGCCAAAATGAAAAAACCGCCGCCCCGACAAATCGGAGCGGCGGTTGCGGGGAGTGCGGCGTGTCGTGCTAAGCGGCGTGCTGTGACGAACCCGAGGTAGTGGCCGGAGCGTCGAACGCCTTCAACAACGACGCTTCTTTCTCCTTCGCCGCCTTCAGGTGCTTTTCCTTCACATGCCCGTAGCCGCGGATTTCCTCCGGGACGCTTGCGATCGCAACCGCCCGGGCGAGCTTGGCTTCGGTCAGTTTCGGCAGCAGCGCTTCAATGGTCTGCCGATACTGCGCGATCAGCGCACGCTCCGTCTTGCGCTCTTCGGTATAACCGAAGATATCGAGTGCGCCGCCGCGCAGGAACCGGAACTTCGACAACAGACCGAACGCCTTCATCATCCACGGGCCGAATTCCTGCTTGATCAAGTGTCCCTGTTCATCGCGCTTCGCAAACAGCGGCGGCGCAAGATGGAATTTGATCTTGTAGTCGCCTTCGAACATGCCGTCGATCTTCGCCTTGAATGCGGCATCCGCATGCAGGCGTGCGACTTCATACTCATCCTTGTAGGCCATCAGCTTGAACAGGTAGCGCGCGACCGCCTCGGTCAGTCGCAGCGGTCTTTCGTCCACCACGTCACGCTCTGCCGTGCGCACCTTTTCGATGAAATCGCCGTACTGCTTCGCGTAGGCCGCATCCTGGTATGCAGTGAGGAATTCGACGCGGGTTGCGATCACTTCATCGAGTGAAGGCGTACGCTTGAACTCGATCACTTGCGCCGCGGTGTCATTCAGCTTTGCCAGTCGCTCGACCGCTGCCCAGTCGTGCGCGGCATTGCGGCCCCAGACGAAAGCCTGCTTGTTGAATTCGACCGAGACGCCGTTGAGTTCGAGTGCCTTCATCACCGCCGCTTCCGACAGCGGCACCCAGCCTTTCTGCCACACGTAGCCGAGCATGAACATATTGGTTGCGATGCTGTCGCCCATCAGCGCGGTTGCCACCTTGCCGGCGTCGATGAAGTCGGCACGCTCGTCGCCGCAGGCGGTACGGATATCGTTTTCGGCAGCCGCACCGGGATATGTCCAGTCGGGGTTCTTCACGAAGGCGGCGGTCGGCGAGCCGGTCGCGTTCACTGCGGCGTACGTGCGCCCTTCCCCCATGCGCGACAAGGCATCGCGGCTGGCGGTGACGATCACGTCGCAGCCGATCACGAGGTCGGCCGCACCGGTGCCGACACGCGTCGAATGGATGTCGTCGGGATGATCCGCGAGACGGACATGCGACATCACTGCACCGCCCTTTTGCGCGAGGCCGGTCATATCCAGCACCGACACGCCCTTGCCTTCGACGTGCGCGGCCATCGCCAGGATCTGGCCGATGGTGATCACGCCGGTGCCGCCGATGCCGGTGACGATAATGCCGAAGGGTTCGGCGGTGGACGGCAACGTCGGCTGCGGCAGCTTGCTGCCTTGCAGGATCGGCAGCTTCTTCGCGCCTGCATCATCGCTGACAGCGGCCTTCTTCGGCTTCTTCAACTGCCCGCCTTCCACCGTGACGAAGCTGGGGCAGAAACCCTTCACGCAGGAGAAATCCTTGTTGCACGAAGACTGGTTGATCTGGCGTTTGCGGCCGAATTCGGTTTCCAGCGGTTCGACCGACAGGCAGTTCGATTGCACGCTGCAATCTCCGCAGCCTTCGCACACGGCTTCATTGATCACCGCGCGCTTGGCCGGGTCCGGGAATTCCTTGCGCTTGCGGCGGCGGCGCTTTTCCGATGCACAGGTCTGGTCGTAGATGATGGCGGACACTCCCTTCACTTCGCGCAATTCCTTTTGCACCGCGTCCAGTTCGTCACGGTGGCGGATCGTTACGCCGGGCGCCCAGTTGACGCCCGCCGGATATTTCTCCGGCTCGTCGGTGACGACGATGATCGGGTTCACGCCTTCGGCGGCAATCTGGCGCGAGATCATCGCCGGATCGAGCGGACCATCCACATGCTGGCCGCCGGTCATCGCGACCGCATCGTTATACAGGATCTTGTAGGTCATGTTGACCTTGCCGGCCACCGCGGCGCGGATCGCCAGCAGGCCGGAATGGAAGTAGGTGCCGTCGCCCAGGTTCGAGAACACATGTTGCTCGTTGGTGAACGGCGCATGCCCGACCCAGGTCACGCCTTCAGCACCCATGTGCGTGAAGGTCGAGGTCTGGCGGTCCATCCACAGCACCATGTAGTGGCAACCGATGCCGGCCAGCGCGCGGCTGCCTTCCGGCACCTTGGTCGAGGTGTTGTGCGGGCAGCCGGAACAGAAATGCGGGATGCGGTCCTTGTTCGGGTCGGGCTTGGTGCTGCCGGCCTTGAGCACCGCTTCCTTCGCTTCCAGGTAGGCAATGCGCTCCTTCACGCGCTGCTCGACCGGATGGCCGGCGAAGTACTTCGAGATGCGAGTGGCGATCGCACGCGCGATCTGAGCAGGATTCAGTTCATAGGTTGCGGGCAACAGCCAGTTGCCGTGGCCTTCGCGATGGTTGCCGCTCCACTCGCCGGTATCGTCGAACTTGCCGACCACGCGCGGACGCACGTCGTCGCGCCAGTTGTACAGTTCTTCCTTCAGCTGGTATTCGAGGATCTGGCGTTTTTCCTCGACCACGAGGATTTCTTCGAGGCCTTGCGCGAACTGGCGCACGCCCTCCGCTTCGAGCGGCCAGGTCATGCCGATCTTGTACAGGCGGATGCCGATGTCTTTCGCGACATGCTCGTCGATGCCGAGGTCGGCCAGCGCCTGGCGGGTGTCGAGATACGACTTGCCGGCGGTGACGATGCCGATGCGCGCATGCGGGCTGTCCCAGATGATCTGGTTGAGCTTGTTGGCACGCACGTAAGCCAGCGCAGCGTACCATTTGAAATGGTTCATCCGCGCTTCCTGGTCAAGCACGGCATCCGGATAGCGGATGTTGAGCCCACCCGGCGGCAATTCGAAATCCGTCGGCAGCGCAATCTGCACGCGTTCCGGATCGAGATCGACGGAAGCGCCGGATTCAACGATGTCGGTCACGCATTTCATCGCCACCCACAGGCCGGTGTAGCGGCTCAGCGCCCAGCCGTGCAGGCCGTAGTCGAGGTACTCCTGCACCGATGACGGGTACAGCACCGGGATGCCGCAGGCCTTGAGGATGTGTTCGCTCTGGTGCGCGGTGGTGGAAGACTTGGCCGCATGATCGTCGCCGGCCAGCACCAGCACGCCGCCGTGCTTGTCAGTGCCAGCCATGTTGGCATGCTTGAACACGTCGCCGCAGCGGTCGACGCCCGGTCCCTTGCCGTACCACATCGAAAACACGCCGTCATATTTCGCCTTCGGGAACAGGTTGACCTGCTGGGTGCCCCAGACAGCGGTGGCGGCGAGGTCTTCGTTCATGCCGGGGTGGAACTTGACGTGATGCGCTTCGAGGTACTTGCGTGCCTTCATCGCGGTCATGTCGACGTTGCCGAGCGGTGAACCGCGATAGCCGGTGATGTAGCCGGCGGTGTTCAGCCCGGCCTTGACGTCGCGCTGGCGCTGCATCATGGACAGGCGGATCAGCGCCTGGGTGCCGGTGATGAAGGCACGGCCACGCTCCAGCGTGAATTTGTCGTCGAGGGTGATCGCGTCCAGCAGCGGGCGGGTGGGGTCGAAGGGCATGTTCATGCGCGTGTCTCCGTGATTTTATTGATCCGGCTCGATGAAGTCTTTCTCATCGCGCCCATTTCTCACCCTCTCCCTCTGGGAGAGGGCCGGGGTGAGGGGATGCGGCTCCAATCTTCATCGTGCCGCATCAATAATGTGCCGACGCCCGCAGTATAGTCAGCGGCGAAGGTATCGTAAAATTATGAATTATCATCACAGGTATTAATAAAACACATGGCTGACAATGTTTCCTTGAGACAGTTGCGCTACTTCGTGGCGGCGGCGAAAGCGGGGCAGTTTTCGATGGCGGCGCGGGACGAACATGTGTCGCAGTCGACCATCACCAATGCGGTGCTGGCGCTGGAGGAAGAACTCGGGATCAAGCTCTTCGACCGTCTGGCGCAAGGCGTGGCGCTGACCGCCGAAGGCCAGGATTTTTTTCATCACGCCTGCCATATCCTCGACTCGGTACATGATGCGATTCACAAGCCGCGCTTCCGGAAAGGCAATCTGCGCGGCAGCGTGCGGGTTGCCGCCTCGTATACGGTGCTGGGATATTTCCTGCCCGAACTGCTGGCACGCTTCCGGGCCAGCTATCCCGATGTGGAAATCGACCTGCGCGATACCGACCGGCCAGGGATAGAAAGCGCCGTGCTGGCGCAGGAAGTCGATGTCGGCGTCGCAGTCGTCTCCAACGTGCAGAAGCTGCAACGTTTTTCTCATGCGGTGCTGGTACGCTCGCGCCGTCAGCTCTGGGTAGCGCCGACGCATCCGCTGGCACAGATTCCCGCCCCTTCGCTGGCCGATATTGCAGAGCATCCTTATATCCAGGTGACTGCCGACGAAGCGGAATCCTCCACGATGGCGTATTGGAAGGCAAGGAAGCAGACGCCGCGCGTGGTGTTCAAAACCTCGTCGATTGAAGCGGTCCGTGGCCTGGTCGCGCATGGCTTCGGCGTCACGGTGTTGTCAGACATGGTATTCCGTCCCTGGTCGCTGGAAGGCAAGCGCATCGAAGCGCGCCCCATCCTGGATGCAGTGCCACATATGGAGGTCGGCGTTCTTTGGCATCCCGCCAACCCGCTGAGTACGCCGGCGGAGGCGTTTCTGCAGTTCCTGTTGCATGCCTATGGCAGCTAGCGGCATGAACTTGTCGTCAAGGGAAAAGCTTGCCGGCACCGGCGCTGCCCGGAACTCAGGAGTGCGTTCATTCGGTCTCCAAGCCAAAAATCGTGTTTTTTGGGCGATGATTCCGCTATCGAACCGCCAAGCCTTGTGGGCCTGTCGTTCCTGCCTATGCAAGTTAGCACAGGCATGCATTTCTCTCAATGCACGGCGCAGCAAGCCGGACATATGCGCTGAGCTGTAACAAGGCGTAAATGCCGTAGTGAAACAGCGGCGCGCTGCTTACAGTAAAACCGTGCTCAGCAAGGGTTCCGGAGGAAGCAATGTACCCGATTCTCGCCTGCATGGTCGCAGGCACCGTCTTTGGCGCCAGCCTCGCGATTGCGACCGAACAGGTTCCACAAAACAAGCCGCCGCGTTATCTCGCCAAGTTCGATGCGCAGTTCAAATCCGCCGACAAGGATGGCGACGGTGCACTGACCCGCACCGAGGCGGAAGACGCCGGCATGCAGCGCGTCGTCGACAATTTCGACAACCTCGACGCCAATCACGACGGCAAGGTCACACGCGAGGAAATCCGCGCATTGCTGCGCAGCCGCCTGTCTAGCTGATCCTGTTCGGCGCCAGGTTCGTCTCTCCCGGCAACAAGCTGTTCGCCGGCAGCGCTTGCTGCAATTTCAATCGTTCGTAGATCGGTGCGAAATCCGGCGCGGTTTCATCGAACAGTTGCTGGAAATCGCGGATCACGAAATAGGTTTCCTGATACGAATCGATCTTGTACAGCGTCCGCATCACGCGCTCGACATCGAGCGGGATGCGACGCGGCGCCGGATCGGTGAGGCAGTACTCGACTTCCCCTCCCGACGAGAGGATACCGGCGCCATACGCGCGCAAGCCCTGCGGACTCTGCATCAGGCCGAACTCCACCGTGTACCAGTACAGCCGCGCGAGATAGCCCAGCGCGTCCAGCTCCAGCGCCTTCAGACCGCCCTTGCCGTACTGCTGCATGTGATCCGCGAAAATCGGATTGAACAGCAGCGGCACATGACCGAAGAAGTCATGAAAGACATCCGGCTCGACGATGTAATCGAACTCGCTCGGCTCGCGCAGCCATACCGTTACAGGGAAGCGCCGGTTGGCGAGATGCTTGAAGAAAGTGAGGTCGGGCACCAGGCCCGGCACCGCAACCAATTGCCATCCGGTTGCCTTGTACAAGGCTTCGGTAGTCCGGTCGAAGCG
Source organism: uncultured Noviherbaspirillum sp. (assembly GCA_966212445.1). Lineage (GTDB taxonomy): Bacteria > Pseudomonadota > Gammaproteobacteria > Burkholderiales > Burkholderiaceae_D > Noviherbaspirillum. Next base: position 11,497 of record CBIHRJ010000006.1, read on the forward strand.
CGGGATTTCATCCGCCGCATTCATCTTCGCCAAGCTATCGATGAAGACGTCGCAGGCGCGGCCCGGCACCAGCTTCGCCTGGCGCTGGTACAACCTGCGCCAGAGCGCATGCTGCTCCGGCGTGTACGCGGTCCAGTCCTGCCTGACGACGTAGTGTTCGTCGCACTGGCTGTAGTCGCCGCGCAGGGTGCCGCCGTCGGACTTCTCTTCCAGGGTCTTGAAGAAATCCGCCTGGTCGACTGTGGTGTTCATGATTGCTCTCCTCAGACAGAAACGCGCTCGTCTTTCAGCACGCCGCGCTTGATCTGGTCGAGTTCGATCGACTCGAACAATGCGCGGAAATTACCTTCGCCGAAACCCTGGTCGCCCTTGCGCTGGATGATTTCGAAGAAGATCGGTCCGATCACGGTTTGCGTGAAGATCTGCAGCAGCAGTTCGCGATGGGTCGCATTGCTATTGCCGTCGATCAAGATGCGCAGGCGCCGCAGGTCGTCGAGCCGTTCGCCATGGCCGGGCAGGCGCTTGTCGACCAGGTCGTAATAGGTGTCGATGGTGTTCTGGAACACCACCTCCCGCTTCTTCATGCTCTCGACGGTCGCATAGATGTCGTCGGTGCCGAGCGCGATGTGCTGGATGCCCTCGCCGTGGTACAGGTCGAGGTATTCGGCGATCTGCGACTTGTCGTCGGAGGACTCGTTGATCGGGATGCGGATCTTGCCGCAGGGGGAAGTCATTGCCTTCGACTTCAGGCCGGTCAGCTTGCCTTCGATGTCGAAGTAGCGGATCTCGCGGAAGTTGAACAGGTTCTCATAAAACTCGGCCCATTCCTTCATGCGGCCGCGGTGCACGTTGTGCGTGAGATGGTCGATGTAGGTAAGGCCGTTGCCCTTGGGATTCGATTCGGCTCCGGGGATGGCGACGAAGTCGACGTCGTAGATGCTGATGTCGCCGATCGCACCCGCAGCGACTCCATTCCCGCCTTCCTTGCCACGCCAACGGTCGACGAAGTAGATCAGTGAATCGCCGATGCCCTTGATCGCGGGGATGTTGAGCTCCATCGGACCAGTCTTGTTGTCGAAGCCCCAGGCGCCAAGTTCCAGTGCGCGCTTGTATGCATACGCGGCATCCTTGACGCGGAAGGCGATCGCGCAGATCGACGGCCCGTGCTGGCGTGCGAAACGCTGTGCAAAGGAATCCTTTTCGGCATTGATGATGAAATTGATCTCGCCCTGCCGGTACAACGTCACGTCCTTGTGACGGTGGCGGGCGATGGCGGTGAAGCCCATCTGCTCGAACAGCGCGCCGAGCGCCTTGGGATCCGGCGCCGCGTACTCGATGAATTCGAAGCCGTCGGTGCCCATAGGGTTTTCCCAGGGTTGGAAATCCATGCCTGTCTCCTTGTCTGATTTCAGCGAATACTTGACTACAGTATAGGCAAGGCCGACGCGCAGAAAATTGCGAAATTCACTCGCAATGCGGAAATTTTGGCAATAATATTGCTAGTTATTTTTTAAATTTGGTTATTTATGTCAAGAATTGAACTCGATAAGACCGACCGCAAGATTCTTGCGATCCTGCAATCCGATGGCCGCCTGAGCAATCAGGAAATCTCCGATCGCGTGAACCTGTCGCCCTCGCCCTGCCTGCGCCGGGTCCGCAACCTCGAAGAATCCGGTGTGATCCGTCAGTACGTTGCGCTGCTCGATCCGGACAAGATCGGCCTGGGGCTGCTGGCGTATGTGAATGTGCGACTGGAGAAACACAGCGACTCGCCGGCGGGCGGAATGCGTTCGCCGCGCGCCGATTTCGCCGCATCGGTCGCCAACTGGCCCGAAGTGGTGGCCTGCTATGCGATGACCGGTGAAATGGACTACCTGTTACGGGTCCATGTGGAGGATATGGAACATTTTTCGCACTTCATGATGGAGACGCTGCTCAAGCATCCGGCAGTGCTGGATGTGAAGTCGAGTTTTGCGCTGCAGCGGATCAAGGATACGACGGCGCTGCCGCTGGTATAGCCGGCAGCAGCCGCTCACTTGCCTTTTGCCCCGAGCCGGCGCCACCATTTGATCGCCGCCTTTGTATTTGCCTTGAAGCCGTAGTCGAAGGAAGCGAACTGCTCTTCCACCGCTTCCACCAGCATGGTGCCGGGATTGGCGGGCCTCAGCTTCAGATACGCTTCGGCTTCGCCGTAGCCGCGATGGATCTCCATGCCGGCCTTGGCTGCGATGTGGATCATGGCCTGGTTGGATGCCAGGCAGTGCATGTACAAGGTGTCGACGTCCTCGTTGCGGCAATGGATCGCCGCCCGCTCAAACAGCTTCGAGCCGACACCCATGCCGCGCGCCGAAGCAGACACCGACAAGCCGAATTCCGCGATGTTCGCCTTGAGCGTCGCGTCTCTCAGCATCGGCACCGCCTCGCGCGGCGCAAAGGCAAGGTGGCCGACGCCCAGCAACGCCAGGTTGTCGTCATACACGCCGAATACGGTGTCGCGCGAAAAGTCGAGCCTCTGCACATAGCGCGTGACCAGTTCATCCGGCAATACGCTGCCGAAACGCAGAAGCCGGTCACTGTCGTCAAGTGCCAGGAAATGCATCAACATGCGCCGCCGGTCGCGCTCGGACAAGGCCTTGACGCGCACCGCGTGGTGCGTGGTTGCGGTTCGTTGAAAATCGCCCATTGCTGTCAACTGAATCGGGGTCAGGCCGCTCAAGCAAGTCGGTTTCATCACCACTCCCTGGAACATCGCATGCACAGAATTTGTGCGCCGCACAATTCCATTTTATGCGAGTTCGCCGATAGGTGAGGGAAGCCGTGATTTATATGTGGCGAAATTGAGCGAACTCAATGTAAATAGAACAATTCTGGGCTTTGCGTTACGTAAAACCCACAATTGCTATCGCTGCGGCAAAACCGAACAATCCGGTGACCCACTCCGGAAAGGATGCAGACGTGATCCTGAACAAACTCCTCGCGGCTTTATTGCTGACCGGCACCACCCTCCACGCTATGGCGGAAACCGGCGTCACCGACAGCACTATTCTGTTGGGACAGACGGTCGGTCTGACCGGCACCGTTGCCGATCCGGTCAAGGAAATGAACGAAGGCAACAAGGCCTATATCGACCAGATCAACAAGCAGGGCGGTATCTATGGGCGCAAGATAGAAATCCGCACGCTGGACGACAAGTTCGATCCGAAGCTAACCGTTGCCAACGCCGAAGCGCTGATCAAGAAGGATCAGGTATTCGCGTTTTTTCAGGGACGCGGCACGCCGCACACGCAAGCAATCCTGCCGCTGCTGGAAGCCCATAACGTGCCGCTGCTGGCGCCGAGCACCGGGGCGTCGGTGTTCCACCAGCCGGTGCATCACCTGCTGTTCAACATCCGCGCCAAATACCAGGATGAAGTGGCCAAGGCGGTCGAGCATTTCACGACCATCGGCATCAAGACGATCAGCATCCTGCATGTCGACGATGCGTTCGGCGAAGACGGGTTGGAAGGCTTCAAGAAAGCGATGGAAGTGCGCAAGCTGACGCCGGTCGCCATCACCAGATTTGCGCGTGTCAAACCTGATGTCCGGGCAACCGCCACCGAGGTGATCAGTCACCAACCGGCAGCATTGATCATTGTCAGCTCGGCCAAGAACACGGTTGCCGTGATCAAGGCCATCCGCGCGCAGGGTGGGCAGATGCAGATCATGACGATGTCCAACAATTCCTCTGACGTGTTCGTGAAAGAGCTGGGAGCGGCCGGCGTCGGCGTTATCGTGTCGCAGATCATGCCGGCGCCGCACCTGATGACGACCCGGCTCGGACAGGAATTCAAGGTCGCGGCGAAAGCGTCCGGCGCGACGATATCCTATGCGGCAATGGAAGGCTTCGTAAACGCCAAGGTGCTGGTCGAAGCCTTGCGGCGCGCCGGACCGAAGCTGACGCGCGAGGGCTTCGTCCGTGCGCTGGAATCGATGCAGCGCGTCGACTTCGGCGGCCTGATGGTCACCTATGGATCAAGCGACCATACCGGCAGCGAGTTCGTCGAGTTGACGATGATCGGGAAGAACGGCAGGCTGATCCGTTGAATCGCCGGCCTGCTCCTCTTTCAGCCCGATGTCACGCGGTGACGGTGGTTTCCAGCGCTGCCGGCAAGTTGCCGTCCGGCGCAGCCCCGACCGTTACGGCAGCCTGCGGAACCGCGATGGTCGACAGCGCTTGCGCAATCGAGGTCAGCGAGCCTGATCCGAGGCCGGCATCTTTCATGATGGCGTCGACCACCGGCTTGGCGATCTGGTAATTCAACGCGGAGTTGACCACTTGTTCGGGGAGCGTGGCGCCTCCCTGGCCGCCTGAAGCCGAACCGTCGTTCGCCGCGCCGCCGGGCATGCCGTTGACCTGGAACAGCCTGATCGATTCGATCTTTTCCATGGGCTTGACCGCCTTTTCCAGGATGTTCGGCAATTGCCTGATCATTTCAAGGCGGACTGTCAGCATGACCTGTTCCGCCGACAGCTTGTTCAATGCATCGTTGATTGCCGCCTTTCCTTCCGCTTCGGCGAGCGCGGCGGCTTTTTTCGCTTCCGCCTCCAGGCGGATCGCCTCGGCCTTGTCTTGCGCCGCCTCTCTCTCGGCCGCGGCAGCAACCTTGATCGCGATGGCCTGTTGCTGCGCGTCTTTATCGGCGTCGATCAACTGGATCTGCTTGTCCCGCTCGGCGACGGCAATTTCACGCGAGGTCTTCACCAGTTCCTCGGCCTTGACGGCTTCGGCCAGCGCCTGGTTTGCCGCCGCATCGGCTTCGGATTGTTCCCGCGACTTGGTCGCAATCGCGATCTGCGTATCCTGATTGGCAATCTCGATCTGCTTGCGCTGCTCTGCTGTTTTCACCTGTGTCTGGCGGTCGGATTCGATTTGCCTGGTCTGGATCACCAGGGTCTTTTCAATCTCCGCTTCTTTCACCGAACGTTCCGCGGCAATGCGTTTCTCATTGACCGCGCGCTCCGATTCGATCCGCGCTTCCTCGGCTTCGCGCGTGCGTGCAGCCTCCTGCTGCGCGATCAATGCCGTTTGTTCGGCACGCGTGGTCGCGATTTCGCGCTTCTGCGACAGGGTGGCGAATTCCTCCTGCTTTTCGATGTCGAGCTTCTGGCGCGAAGCTTCCAGGTTCTTGGTGCGCACCTGCACTTCGGTGTCCTGCTCGATGTCGTTACGCTGCTTGCGCCGCGCCTGCGTTTCTTCGGTAAGGCGTGTCAGGCCTTCCGCATCGAAGGCGTTGTCGGGGTTGAAGTAGTTTTTTTCGGTTTGGTCCAGGCGGGTCAACGACACGGATTCCAGTTCGAGACCGTTCTTTTCCAGGTCTTCCGCCACCGCATTCTGCACGGCCTGCACAAAGTCGCGACGCCGGTCCTGCAGCTCCTGCATGGTCATGGATGCCGCTGTGGCACGCAATGCGTCGACGAACTTGTCTTCGACCAGTTGCTTCAATGCATCCGGGTCCTGGGTGCGTTGGCCCAGCGTCTGCGCCGCGGTGCTCACCGATTCCGCGGTTTGTTTGACGCGCACGAAGAAGCCGGTAATCACATCGACCCGCATGCGATCCTTGGTAATGAGGCTTTCGGCCTCCTGCTTGCGAACTTCCAGCTTCAAGGTGTTCATGTTGACCAGGATGACTTCATGAAACACCGGCAGCACGATTGCACCGCCGTCCATGATGACTTTTTGTCCGCCGAGGCCGGTACGGACGAATGCGGTTTCCTTGGTGGCGCGCTTGTACAGGCGCGCAAAAATCAATCCGACGATCAGCAGGCCGGCGAGGAAAAGGCCACCGATGGTGGCCATCTCGATCAGGTTTTCCATCATCTTCTTTTTCTCTCCAAAAAGGTTTACAACAATGCGGGATGCGGATTGCGGATGCCGCGATAAATGGCGCCGGTCTTCTTGACGATCAGGACCTCCGTCCCTTGTTCGAATTCTTCTTCCGGCACATCGGGTTCGACCATCAGATAGTGCGGGTTGCCATGCTGATCGCGCACCCGCACCTCCGCAGCCATTCCCGCTCGCGCAGTGCCGGTGATCACGACTCCTGCGCGGCCGATCAGGCTCAACTGGCTGACGGCGGAGGTCTCATCCCTGGGAATGATGTAGGCAAGCAGGCTGCCAAGCGCCCGCACCGTGCTCAGCCCGATGAAGGCTGCCGGCACCGAGGCGATCCATGAGGGCAGATAGCCGCCCAGCAGTCCGCGCGCGAATATCTGGATCGCGTAACCGCTGATCGCAAAGCCGAGCAGGAACAGAATCAGCAGAACCAGCAGCGGCACCTTGCCGACATGCAGCCATCCAAGCGCGCCATCAATGCCGTCCGGCGATTCCGGCACCAGGTTGTCGAGCAGTTGCGCGGGACTCATTGCGGTGAACACGCCAAGGCCTTCGATGATGCCGAGGCCGATCATCACGCATGCCGCCACGCCGAACGGCAATGTTTCCGCGACAGTAAAGAGGCTCATGCCTTGCCTGCCTTGATTTGTGCCAGGCGCTCTTCCACCTTCTTGTTCTGCACAAGCTCGTCCAATTCCCGGAGCTTGTTGGCCTGATCCGCCGATAGCCGGTTGCCGCCGGCGGAAATACCGGTCTGGCGCTCGAAGATCTTGTCGAACGACGCACCGGCGTCCTCGACCTTGATGCGCGCGTGATCGGTGGCAGGAGTCATCCCGGTTGCGCTGGCGACGCGCGCCCTGCTCGTCCGGTAACCGGAAAGCTGCTCCTCCATCTCGCGCTTCTTGCCCATCAGCGCGTCGACATAACCGGACAGTTCCTTCTCCTGGTGTGCGAGATCCTGCAGGCTGCCTTCGATCACGGGCAATTGCGCTTCCACATCGAGCTGCTTGGTAACGGCAGCGCGCGCGAGGTCGTCACGTTCGAGCGAAATCGCCTCTTCCGCGCTGGCTCCCAACTCAAGGTGCCGGCGATTCAGTTCCGCGTGCTGGCGTTGAGCGAGATGACGGTTTGCGGTGACCACCCCGAGCTCCTGGCGAACCTCGTCGATGACGGCAACTACCTTGCGGATCGCCTGCTCCATCGCCGCCTCGGGAGCCTGGTCCTCGATCTTGTCCAGCAAGGCATGCACGCTTCCGACAATGATCTGGGAGACCCGATTACGTAACGAATCAGCCATGTTTTTCTCCTTTGTTGGCCAGGTTGATCAACTTCGAAAGTTCCACCGTGCGCCCGCAATGCTTGCGCACTATTCCGGGGTCGAATGCCGCCGCCGAAGACGTCACCGCCTGCCTCAGCAAGGCTTCGGTCATGGCAAATCCGCGTCGCACAAGTTGCTCCTCGACCTGCGCCGCCTCGTCCCTGGTGCGTGGACGGGACGAGACCAGCATTGCAGCCATCGACGTGATGTGTTCAATGAGGATCGACATCACTTCCGAATGTGCCTGTTCATCGCGATCGACGAGCGAAAGTGCCTGCCGCAACGGTTTTGCCAGGCCTTGCATCCACGTGAGGGCGGTAACGACATCGTCCGAACCGTCGTACTGCGACTTCAGTTCTTTCAAGGCTTCACGCAGCTTGTCACTGTTGGTTTTTGCTCCCTCGAACTGCAAGGAGATGAACCACTGATACAGATCGTCTTCAATGCGGCCTGAAATCGGAACCATCGATCCACCGATGCTTTGAGGCATTTTCAAACCCCTACAATTGAATTCATTTGAATTCAATTGTAGATTATTAAGCGAATGCGTCAAGAAATTTTGGCAACTTTCTCACAGAACAAAAGAATCTGAATCCCATAATCGTGGGATTCAGCGTGGTTTGAGAACGTGTGCAAGGGGGCTGAGAGCGGGCGGGAACGCCGCGTTGAGAAGCGCGGCGAGAAATCTTCAACCGTGACGATGGCACCGACGGAGGAGATTTCTCACTGCGTTCGAAATGACAGTGAATTTTTTTGACGCAGTGGCGCTAATTCATGCCTGGCAGGCTCTTGCTGTGCCCCGCCCACTTCGGTTGCGCCCTGCCGAGAAGATCACGCGCAAAGGCTTCCGCCGGGACTGGCTGGCTCAGGTAATACCCCTGTAGCAAGTCGCACGACTGTTCCTTCAGGAAACGCAACTGCGCTTCCGTCTCGACGCCTTCCGCCACCACTTCCAGCCGCAGGCTATGCGCGAGCGCGATGATGCCGGTGACGATCGATGCGTCGTCGGCATCATGCGACACGTCACGCACGAAAGAGCGGTCGATCTTGATGATATCGACCGGGAAGCGCTTCAGGTAGGACAGCGATGAGTAGCCGGTGCCGAAATCGTCGATCGACAAGCGGACTCCGAGGCTGCGAAGACGGTGCAGCGCTTCCAGCGTATCCTGCGCGTTTTCCATCAACGTGCTTTCGGTAATTTCGAGCTCCAGCAGGCTCGGCGGCAGACGGGTGTCCGCCAGCGCCTGTTCGACCGTCGCTGCGAAATCCTTCTTCAGCAACTGTTTCACGGACAGGTTGACCGCGATGCGCATCGGCGGCAGTCCCGACTCGACCCAGGTCTGCAGTTGTGCGCATGCGGTACGCAACACCCATTCCCCCAACGGATTGATGAGGCCTGTTTCCTCCGCCAGCGGGATGAACTCGGCAGGCGAAACCATGCCGCGTGTCGGGTGCCGCCAGCGCACCAGCGCTTCGGCGCCGATGATCCTGCCGTTGTCGACGCGCGCCTGCGGCTGATAGTAGACATCGAGCTCCTTGCGTTCCAGCGCACGCCGCAGGTCGTTTTCCATGCGCACATGTTCGGAAATCGAGCGTTCCATCGACGGCTCGAAGAACTGGAAGCCGCTGTTGGTCTTCTTCGCGCGATACATCGCGGTATCTGCGTGCTTGAGCAGCGTGCCGACATCGGTTGCGTCGTGCGGGTACATCGATATGCCGACGCTGGCCGTGACGAAAATGTCATGTCCGTCGATTTCGAACGGCGTCGCCAGGGCACGGCAGATGTTCTGTGCTGCGGCCACGGCTGCATTCGGGCCGACGACTTCCGCCAGCACCACAGTGAACTCATCGCCGCCCAGGCGCGCGACGCAATCGGCATTGCGTACGCTACGGCGGATGCGCTGCGCCACGGCGACCAGCAGGCGGTCGCCGATGTCGTGGCCGAGCGTGTCGTTGACGTTCTTGAAGCGGTCCAGATCAAGGAACAGCACGGCGACGGACTCGCCGGCCAGGCGCGCCTGCTCGATGCGGCGGCCGAGTTGATCCATGAACAGGGCGCGGTTCGGCAGCCCGGTGAGCAGGTCGTTGTATGCCAGGTGACGGATACGCTTCTCGGCCTGGTTGGCTTCGATAATACGGCGCACGCGCTGCGACAGCACCGCGAAGTGGATCGGCTTCGGAATGTAGTCGCTGGCGCCGGCGGCGAACGCGCGCTCGACCGAGGTATTGTCTTCCAGTGCGGTGATCATCAGTACCGGAATCGCGCTGCCGCTGGGCATTTCCTGTATCCGTGCACAAGCGGTAAAGCCATCCATCACCGGCATCACAGCGTCCATCAGGATCACGTCGGGCTGTATGCGCTTGAGCATCTGCAACGCCTGTGCGCCGTCTGCGGCCTCTTCCACCCGGAAGCCGTCGCGCTGCAAGGTGTGCCGCAGCGAACTGCGGGTACTGCGGTCGTCGTCGACCACCAGCACCTGTGCGATCTCCTCTCCCTGCCGCACGCTCAGGCGATCCTCGATATAGACCTCGGCGCCCAACACCGACGACACGGCTTCAAATGCCTGGCGCAGACGGCTTAGCAGGGGACGGATCTCGGCAACGCGGTGTTCGATGGCCAGTTCCTCCGCCTCCTTGGCGAGTTGCGCCAGCGTGCCGGCGCCAAGGTTGCCGCTGCTTCCCTTCACCGAATGCGCCATGGCGCGCGCCGCGTCGGCATTGCCTTCCTGCACTGCTTCTTCGAGGCGGGTCAGGTAGCCGGGCGTGTCTTCGAGGAAGGGAGCAACGGTTTGCTGCAAGGCCGGTCCGAGAATTTCGCGCAGCTTGTCAAAGACATCGTGGTCCAGCGGGCTGCCGTCCATCTCATGCGACTCGACCGCCGGCAATGCCGTCCACTCGCCTGTTTCGTGACGGGACAACCAGCGCTCCAGCTTGTGGCGCAATTCGACCAGTGTGATCGGCTTGGCGAGGTAGTCGTCCATGCCGGCAGCGAGGCATTTTTCCGCATCGCCCTGCTGGGTATTGGCCGTCATCGCGACGATCGGCGTGCGGCGCCCGAGTGGCTCCTCGAAATTGCGGATGTGCGCAGTCGCTTCATAGCCATCCATTTCCGGCATGCTGCAATCCATCAGGATCAGGTCGAAGCGCTGCCGGCGCGCCGCGTCGACCGCTTCGCGGCCGTTGGCGGCAAATTCGCATTCGCAGCCGTTCATCGCAAGCATTCCGGCAGCCACCATCTGGTTGGTGCGATTGTCTTCGGCCACCAGGACCCGATACTCCTTGACCGCGACCGGAGCAGGCACGAGGCCGGCCGGCGCGAAGCTGGCGGCGGCGGGCGCTTGCGCGCCCGGCAACAGGCGCCGGACTGCTTCCATCAGGCGGTCGAAGCGCAGCGGTTTGCCCAGGTAGAGATCGGCGCCGAGCGAACTGCTGCCCATCGGCGATGCATAGCGGTCAAGCGCTAGCACACGCAGCGCACCGGTACCTCCTTCGATACGGATGCGGCGCACCAGGTCTGCACCGCGGTCGTCTGTGGCGTCGACGTCCATGATGACCAGGTTATAGGGCATGCGTTTCTGCTCCGCGCGCGTCAGCTCAGCCAGCGCTTCCGTGCCGTTCAGCACGGCCTCGCAGCGCAGGCCATGACGCTTCAGGCTTTCCATGATAAAAGTGCGCACGATTTCGCTCTCGTCGACGACCAGCACCTGGCTCCCGCGCATGCCATGGTCCTCGACCACGACCGGCTGTGCTTCACACGCCTTGCCGCGGACAGTGAACCAGAAATTGCTGCCTTTGCCGCGCTCGCTGGAAACACCGATCTCGCCTTTCATCAAGACGACGAGCTGCTTGCAGATCGCCAGGCCAAGACCGGTTCCGCCGTACTTGCGTGTCGTCGACCGGTCGGCCTGCGCAAACGATTCGAAGATGTGTTGCACCGCATCCGGCGCCATGCCAATGCCGGTATCGGAGACATCGAAACGCAAGCCGAACCCCTGTTCGGTGTCGACCGCGGCGGAGATGCGCACCGCGACTTCGCCGTGTTCGGTGAACTTGACCGCATTGCCGATCAGGTTCAGAAGCACCTGGCGCAGACGCAGCGAGTCGCCGCGCACGCGCTCCGGCACACCCGGTTCCATCAGGTAGCCGATCTCGAGGCCTTTCTGCTGCGCCTGCTTGGCGAGCAATTCGATGACTTCTTCCACCAGCTTGCGCAGGTCGAACTCGATTTCCTCCAGATCCAGCTTGCCGGCTTCCATCTTGGAAAAATCGAGGATGTCGTTGATCAGCTCGATCAGCGCGCGCGACGAATTCCACGCAACGTCGACGCATTCCTGCTGACGCTTGGTAAGGCGCATTTCCTTGAGCATGTCGAGCATGCCGACCACGCCGTTCAGCGGCGTGCGCACCTCATGGCTGACGGTGGCCGCGAACTGGGTTTTCATCAATGCGGTGCGCAGCGCTTCGTCACGCGACTGCTTGAGTTCGGCCTCGCGCTCCTCCAGCACATCCATCATCTTGTTGAATGCATGCGCCATCTCGATGATGTCGCGCGGCCCGCTGGGCACGGCGCGCATGCCGGACTCGCCGGCTTCGGCGCGGCCCATCAGGCGCGACAATGCGTTCAGCGGCTGCACCATGTGGCGCGCGAGCAGACGCATGATGCCAAGCAAGACCGCGGCAAAGGAAAGGGTGATGGCGAGATTGCCGATCAACAGCGAGGCCACCAGGCGGTTCAAGGTCTCCTTGCCGATGACGACATGCACGTAACCGAGCAACTGCTGCTTGCGCTCCTCGAGGTCGAACGGCGACGAATCGACTTCTCCGCCGTAGACGGGTGCGCTGAAATACCATACATCGCCGGTTTCGCTTTCCAGCAGCGCATGCGATATCGACTTGCCGGATTCAGAATCATGCTTGATCGGCGCGCGCCCGGGTTTGGCCTCGGATAGCAGCACGTTGTGCGAAACGTCGGTGATCTCCACCTGCAGCACGTCGGGAAAGGCCAGGGTGGTGGCGACACCCTCTCGCACATTCTCGGGTGAGCGGTACAACAGCGCCAGAATGCTCTGGCGCGCGAGGTTGTCCGCAATGCGCTGTCCCTGCTCGACCAGGTAGCCTTCCATGCGGCGGCTGGCTTCCCAGGAATTCATCAACGATGAAAACAGGGCCAGTCCGAGAATGGCGGCACTGACGGTGATGGTCAGTTGGCGGCGAAAGCCGGTGCGTCTGAGGTAATCGCGAAGCATGGTCAGAATACGAAAACCGGTACGCGTGCGCACCGATTGTGGTTGTGATTGTTCCTGGTTCTTTGCATCAAGGCTCCGGGAAGATGAAATCAAAACTGCGCTGTTGCTGATAACCGATGTTCAGGCCGATATGGCTTGCCGTACGAAGATTGACGGCAATCTGCACCTCGCGAAGCGGCACCATGCCCCGCCGGCGAAGATCCCCTCCCATCGCTGCGACGGCTGAATTGGCAAGCGTGCGTCCCAATTCGACGTTATTCGGGTAAAGCGCAAACAGGGCGCCCTTCTTGACATGCAGGAAGCTGCTGGAAAAGACGGGCACGTTGCGGTTCCAGGACTCCTTGAGCACCAACGGCAGGATGGTGGTTTCATCGACCGTCGTACCATCCTGCGGCAGCCAGACTGCGTCGCGCCGGCCCTCACTGGCGGCAAACGCGTTTTCATAGAGGCGTGCAGCGCTGGCAAGATCGCGTGCTTCATACGCAACCAGTTCCAGCCCTTGCGCCTTGGCCGCTTCGCGAGCCAGCCGGATCAGCCAGTCGTTCTGCTGCGGATTGTAGACGACGATGACACGCTTTACGGTCGGCAGCAGGCTTTTCAAGCGTGAAAACAACAGTGCCGGGTCGGGCGTCAGGCTGACACCCGAGAGATTGCGGTTGTCGGTCTCAGGCAGGGACAGCACGCCGCCGACCACCACCGGAATGTCGCGGTCGATGGCGGACACCGCCTTGAAGCCTTGCCGTCCGAGTGCGATGACTACCTTGGCACTGTCGCGTTTGAGCTGCGCGTTGAGGTCGGCGCTTTCGGCATTCGGCCCCACCGGATAGCTGTGGACCGTGACGGAGGCGGCCTCTTCGATACCTTCGATGATCTTGGCAAAGATGCTGCGATACGGCTCACCGAGATCGGGATAGAGCACGGCCAGCGCACCCGATTCGCGCGCGACCGGACGCCGAACCTGCTCGCCGAGTTCGGCCAGGCTAAGCGTATTGAAATCGTAGTTCACACCGCGCGAGCCGCCATGCGGAAAACCGTTAAGGGCGGTGGCGTCGCCGTTTACTACCACGGCGCGAACCGGTGGCGGGACGCCGTCGGTTGCACCTGCGTGCACAATCTCGGGCACGAGTGCCGGCAACAAGCCAAGCACCACGCACAACGTGCGGCGCGCGGCCCTTGACCAGTCCAGCATGAAACATTCAAGTGTTGCCATCAACTCTCGTGCGACAGACAGTTACTACAAACAAACGAAGAATAGCCCAGATCGAATACACAGCAGAAACAGGAAATGTATTTTTTTCGTTGCTGTTTCAATAAGATCACAAAGCGAATTCGAGCGAAAAAGGCCAGCGTCGACAGCCTCCGGCCTGCAGCACACCCTGCATTCCGACTGGATTCCAGGAAAATCTGGGAGCGGACAAGCGATGCCGGGAAAGCACTCCCTGCTACATGCGATAGACAGCCTGGAGGTAAAACGCACGAGGCGCCATTGGCAAATCGTTGGGAATCGTCAGTCCCGGTGCAAGGCTCGGCTCTCGCACGTCCGCATCGAACATGTTGCGGATCGACGCCGAAAAGTCCCACTGACCTTTGCCGCCGCTGGTACGCAAGGTCAGATCGACTGTCTTGTAATCGGGAATCGGCGCCCTTGCATCATTTGCGGCTCGCTGCCGGTCCGCCACCCAGTTGACTTGCGGACTGAGTATCCAGCCGCTGGCAAAACGCCAATCCGCCCGCGTATAAAGCTGCCAGTGCGGCGCGTACCCTGCATCCTTGCCTGTGGCATCGTCAGTGGAACGCTGATAGGCGAAATTGCCGGACAACCGCAGGCTGGGAGCTGCATCCCACACGAGTTCAAGCTCGAGGCCGTGACCGTGCTGGCTGCCGACGTTGTCGTAGGTCGAGCCCGTACCGGCGACCGCATTCGGAACCGCGCGAATGATGTCCTTCATCTCGTACTTGAAGAGATTCATGTTGACCTGCGTATTCCGATTGGCTTGCCAGGAGACTGCTGTTTCCAGCGTATTGATGAGCTCCGGCCGCAACTTCGGATTGCCGTTGGCAACCGGGTTGATGCCGTACTGTTCGTTGAACGCCGGCGCACGGAACGCCCGTCCGTACAGAAACTTGACCGTGACATCGAGCGCGGCATCCCACACCAGTGCCGCACGAGGATTGGTGGTTCCGCCAAAATCCGAATAGCTGTCATGCCGCACGCCGGCTGTCAGCGTCCAGTCGGGTGCAAAGTGCCACTCATCCTGCGCATACAGGTAATCCACCCTGCGCCGCTGCGGCAGAATATGCGGCTGGATGTCCGAATAATCGATCACCGGTCCGGTAGGAATCGGCACGCCTGCCGGGCTCAAGAGGAAATTCTTGAATGTCGTGGTCTTGTACATGTTCAGGTCGTCATGACCGAGCCCGAAGCGCAGGTTGTGATTTGCGATTCCGGAATAGGTGGCGAAGGATGACATACGGATTTGCCTTTCCCATCTGTTCGGGCCGCCGATCATCCCTTCCGGGAAAATACCCGTCGGCAGTGTGAAGCCCGGTGGCAGAAGGACAAAACCGTTCGGCGCGGTCTCCGAGTAATACATGAAACTGGCCGTGAAACCCACACCCCAGCCTTTCGAGAATTGAGGATCCGCCCACGAAAGATCAGAATGTATCCGTTCGCTCTTGACGATACCCGCGGGATCCAACGCAGATGAAACGCCGGCACCTGTCCCAAGCTTGTCCCGTAACACATAACCAGCCCGCATGCGCCACTTCCCGTAGCCAAGATTTATGCTGCCGTCAATTGCGTTGTAACCCGTGCTTACCGCCCCTGGAGCCAGCGACACCGACGTACCGAACCGTTGATCATTGAGCGTTTGTGCATCGGCTTCAATAATCCTCTTGAACCCGTCACTGGTTCCGACTCGCAGAAACGCAGCCATATCGACATCGCCCAGCGATCCACCGTGCAGTATCCACGCGCTCCTCGTATCGAACGATCCGACACGCAAACCGGCCTGGGTTCCCTGTACATCCCCGGAAGTCTTGGTGATGATGTTGATCACACCGGAATATGCATCGGCTCCATATAGCGCCGATCCCGGCCCCCGGATAATCTCGATGCGAGCGATGTTTTCCACAGGCGTAATCCCTCGACTATTGCCCGCATCGCCGGTATACATTGTTGTCAGGGGAATACCGTTTTGCAGCATCAACACCTGTGGATTTGACGGGCCGCTACCAATCCCTCGTATGATATAAACCGGCGCGTAAGCAATCGCATTGCGGGATACGTGTATTCCCGGCACCGTCTCCAACACCTGGTCGAGATCGGTTGCCCCCATCGTCGCAATGTCCTCGGCGGTAATCACCGTCGTGACAGCAGGCGCACGGCGAAGAGTCTGCTGGCTTCCGGTTGCGATGCTGACGGTGGCCTTGTCGCCATAGACCAAGGCAAGGTCCTCCTCGTCGGAACCTTGCGCGAATGCACCGTATGGCTGGAACAAGACTGTAGCCAAGGCCAAGGGCACGCAATAGAAGGACCGCACGATCTCTCTCCCTTATGGTGTTTTCGTTTGGAACAGTGTAGCCCGTCCACTACCAGCGCGGCGCAAGTTTTTGCATGATCGCCGCCACGCTGTCCTCCACCTTCATGCATCCGGTATCAATTTTGAGCCCGGGAGTTACAGGCTCCTCGTAAGGGGCGGTTACTCCGGTAAATTCGGCAATGCGGCCCTCGCGCACTTTTTTGTACAAGCCTTTCGGATCGCGTTGTTCGCATATCTGGATATCGGTGCAAAGATACGTTTCCAGAAACCGGTCGTGACCGATGATCTCGCGCGCCAGATCACGGTCGCTCCGGTAAGGTGAAATGAACGAGGTGATGACGAGTAAACCGGCGTCATTGAACAACCTTGCCACTTCCGCAATCCGGCGAATGTTCTCACTCCGGTCATCGGGGGAAAATCCCAAGTCGCGATTCAGGCCGTGACGGATGTTGTCGCCGTCAAGGACAAACGCCAGATGACCGGCGGCCATCAACGTCCGTTCCAGCTCGAACGCTATCGTCGATTTACCGGCTCCGGACAAGCCCGTCAACCAGACGGTGACCGGCTGCTGACGCAGCAACCGTACCCGCTCCGCGGACGACACCTTGCTGCTCTGCCACGCGACATCGGTACTGACGTGGGAACTCAAATCGCTCTTTGTTTTCATCGCGCTTCTCTGCCCCATCGATGCACCCCGGTTGTCACGTAGACTTCCTTAACCACCGGAGACGAATACCGCGTCATTACTTGCCTTCATGCGGAATTGCATACCGCTTCCGGAAAAACGCCATACGGGTATTGACTTCGTCGGCACTGACGCCAAAGTCGTCCAGAGAATACCGATGCCCGCCATGTCGGTTTTCGGCCTCGCTCCGGACCAGCCAGTCACTCATGGCCTGTTCCGCCTGTGGGGTAAACTCAACTCCGGAAAATTCGTACACGCGTCGCATGACACCCGCCCAGTCGCTGTTCACGTCTTCGTAATAGACATCCAGTTGCTGGGAATCCGGAATCGCCTCACGCACCCGCATGCAGCGGCGTGCCGCCTGCTCGCAAAAATCCAGCCATACCTGCCGTACCTGTTCACGGCAGGGGCGATCCGTGTGTTGAACGGAGTAGAGCCACATCAGCGACATGACCGAACCCACTGTCTTCAGCGGATCGCGATGCGTAAACACCAGCTTTGCATCAGGGAACACCTTGATAAGCACGTCGAGATCCATCATGTGCTGGGGATTCTTGAGTACCCAACGCTTGTTCTCAGGCTCGCCGCGCGACCATGAAATGAGTCGCATCAGATCAGCCATGTAACGGTAGGCCGCGGTCTTGTCGGATTCGAGGAACCACTTGTAGTAACTGGGAATCGTGTAGGCGCCAAGCGCCGAAAAGCTGGAAAAAGAATGATTGAGAAGGAGCATTTCCTCCTCCGCCCAGTCGGCGTGCATGGGATGCGCGACGAAGGCGCCGGGGTACAACGGTTCTGCCTGGGTCAGAAAGCCGTTCACTTCATCGTAACGCGCAGTCTGTCCCATGTCAGGTTGTCCAATTCTTGGAGCAGGATTGAAGCCCTCCCAGGTCGTCAAATGCTGTAAACGCGAATCGGTCGCCAACATGCGATGCATACGCGTCGTTCCTGAACGATGCGGTCCGATAATGATAATTGGCGCATTGATTTTCCGTTGCAATATCTCCGGATGCTCCTTAAAGCATGCCTCGGCCCACAATCGGTTTTTCAAGGAACCCACTGTGTTTCCTTTAGCATGAAGTCTTCCAATAGTGTTCAAGTGAGCATCTTCTTCCATTGACTTCAGCAACACTCGCAGTGCCGGTAGAAAGCTCTCGTCGCCAAAGTCTTCGAGCCCCGTTTCTTGTCGCGCCTCGTGCAGCAATGCTTCTTCCGACAGGTCGATCGTTGTTGGATCGACAGACTCATTCAAACCTTTGTTTCCAGGAGGGTGATAGTAGGTGCTCGGCTTAGTGTCCATTGCATTTGTCATCATGTTTTCAAGAATTCAGTATTCAGCTTATGGCAGCAGTACTTCCAAGTTACACAAGCAAACGAATTACAAGGTCAAAGAAGTTTCCCGGCAACTCGATGAGCCGGAGGTTGTGATTTCCGTAGATCTCCAGGAGCGCTTCTGCAATCCGCTGTATTTGATATCCGCACATGCCACCGGAAGCAGGGTACCTTCAGTCTTGTCTGCCGCTTCAACAAAACAGGGTTGCATACCGGCCAAGAATGCCGGAAACATATAAAGGTAGTATTCCCTTGCGGACAATCCGATGTCAGCCGCCAAAGCGGCAGCGACGGCTGCATAGTTCATGCGCCACCGCCACCTCCCCGCAAGAAGAAACTCTTCAACTGCAAAGGCCAATTTAATGTGCGGGCCACCAGCCAAGCCGAGTTCTCGCGCTAGTGCCATCGTTGGCGCAATACGCTCATCGCCGGATGTTATCGGGCGACCGTACCCCGCGATGCCCCGGTAATGTTCAATTTCAAGGCGAACGCAATCGGCTAGTTCACCTCCTGTTTCCAGTTTCTTCCAGGTGCGCCGCAGGAAATCGCATATACGGATATCTATGCCCCTGCCATAGATTGACGCCTCGGACACTGCAAGCGCCGCAGCCACACCAAGATTTCCCGTGCTGCGGGAAGATGCCGCCAAACCCGCGACACGGTTATTCCACAAACGCGCATCGGGATAGCTGGTGTAAACCCAGATCGCATGCAGCAAGCGAACCTGCTGCGGTGTGAACCGACGTCCCGTGATCCCGAAAACGTAGAGCTCCACCCAATCCGCGTCTTTCAGGTCGGCATGCAGATCACGGCCGCGAAAGACGGCTCGCTCACCGGGAAAGCACGCTCCGACACTTGTTCTCAAACGTCCAGCGTATTGCTGCAGCAAGTCCGGGCCTTTCATCGAACCTCCTTGCGCTTGGGATCATCTTCCAGCTCAACCGGATAGAACGGAAATTTCTTGTATCCGAGACGCTCTTGCTCCAACGCATGCGCTGCGGCGCCAGGCAACCTTAACAAGAGGTAAAGCATTTCCCCCTCCTTCGGGGTAAAACCCAGGTCGGCCAGCGTCGCTGCGGCCACGCCACAGATCGCCAATGGCAATCCGGCCAGCTTCTCCAGTTCATGCTTGTTCTTCGCGAGCCAAGACAGGTTCGGCATCTCGGCGATGGCCGTGAGCTTTTCCAGCAGTTGGGATACAACCAACGTTCTGGAAACGCCATGCGGTTCGAAGCCGGCCAAATGTTCGCGTGCGGGCCATGTTCCCACGAACTCCGGCGACTCGGCACCAGCATGCTCCGACCATGCGTTCAAGTCGGTGCCGCACTCGTGCCAGATGGACATGGCGTCATAAACCTCGCGTGCGCCGCCATTTCGCCCCGCCCCTACGGACAAAGCCGCAATCAATGATGCGGCGGCAGTGGAGCCGGCGACACCGCCACACATTGCAGCGTGTATCGATGCGTCACGCGGACCGGGATTGGCGAGTGCAACGGCGAGGGCTTCCATCGCATCTAGCGTGGATGTTTTGGGCAACTCATCCCGAAACAGCAGAAAAAGCATCTCAATCCAACGAGCATTTCCCACCAGCTCGCCGAAGACATCGTAGCCGCGGCAATAGGCGGCACGTGTAGCGAAAGGATTGTCAGGCTCGGGTTCTTCATTCCAGATACGCGTATGAACGATGCGGGCCGGGTCTACGTCACTCACTATCGATCCTTCCTTTAAACGAGACTGATTCCACCGTCAACAACAATTTCCTCGCCAACCAGGTATGAGGAATCGTCACAGGCGAGAAACAAGGCAGCTTTGGCAACTTCGTCGGCTGTACCGAAACGCTTGATTGGCGATTTTTGTTCCATTTCCCGTTTTCGAGCTTCGACCATATCCTTGGGTAAGCCAAACCTGTCAAATGCGGCGGTATCAATCGGTCCGGGACTAATTGCATTGATTCGTACTCCGCGGCTAGCCAGCGTTACCGCCATGGTTTGCACAAGCGAGCGCAAAGCTGCCTTGCTTGCTCCGTACACACCGAAGTTCGGCACCCCTTTTCGGTTCGCGATGGAAGTGGTCGCAATAATTGAGGCATTTTCGCTAAGAATAGGCAGCGCCTTCTGGATGGTAAAGAATACCCCTTTGAAATTGACTGCCACAATTTCGTCGAACTGCTCTTCTGTTACCCGTTCGATCGGGGCAGGATTGGCAAAACCTGCGTTGGCGAAGATGACATCAAGTCGACCAAAACGGTCTACTATCAGTTGCATCAAGACTTCGATATCTGCGAGTTTCCCCGCATCGCTACGAATCACCAGCGCCTGATCACCTAAAACTTCTTGTGCATGAGCCAAACCGCTGGCATCGCGTCCGGTGACTATCAAATTCGCGCCTTCTCTCTGAAACAAAGCAGCTGTCGCCAAGCCGATGCCACTGGTCCCGCCCGTAACAAGTGCCGTTTTCCCTTTGAGTTTATTCATTACTGGTTTTACTTTTGAAGTTATGCATGCCATGCACAGGAAGCGATCTGTCGTTTCTGAACACCACACGCTTCCACTGCTTTCGTCCATCGAAAGCTGGTCATAAAGCCGTCCCCAACACCCGCATCCGCAAATTCATCGGCGGCACTTCCTCAGGATCGATATACACATCGAGCAAGGTCGGGCCCTTGCGGCGGCAAATCGCTTCGATGTCCAGCGCATCCATGTCTTCCGGACCACGGACGGTGTACGCATCGGCGCCCATCGCGCGCGCCATCGCGGCGAAGTCGGTCGGCGGCAGCTCGAAAGCTATGCGCTCCGCACCGGCCAGCCGCTGCCCATGCTTGACCATGCCAAGCGCGGCATCATTGAGCACAACGAAAATGACCGTTGCGTGTTCGGCGACTGCCACCGAGATTTCCTGGCCGTTCATCAACATGCTGCCGTCGCCGGTGATGCAGACAACGGGCATGTCGGGATTGCCCAGCGCCGTACCGACGGCACCGCCGATCGCCCAGCCCATCGGTGCAAAATCCATGGTCACACGCAGCCAGCCGCCGTCCGTCTTGCGCCGGCCAAGGGAGATCTTGCGAGTCTTTCCGCCCAGTCTCCGTTCGCTCAATCGCCGGTCCTTCGGATGCAGGTAATGAATCGCCCAAGCGACACTGTTTCCGGAATCGGCAAGGTAACGTGTACTGGGCGGGAACAGCCTGCCCAGGTCACTCATCAGACGTTGCGGAGTAATAGGACTGGCATCGCTCTCCTGCTTGTTCCTGGCGTCCACAACGGTGTCCGGGTCCCACTCCTGCACTTGCTGTTTGGCCGTGCGCCGATCTTCGCTACAGTCTACAACCCGCGGAATGTTGCGTATGCGCTCGCTGAGGCGCTCGAAAACCGTCAGGATGCGGCCGCGCACGTGCAGCTTGGCCATCGGTGTGCGCGCAAGATGGTCGTCTGACTCGTCAATGTGGATCAGCCGGTTGTTGAGCAGCGACTCGCTCCAGCCGCTGCTGGTCCATTCGTTCATGCTGGTGCCGACCGCCAGGATCAGGTCGACCGACTCGTCGCGCAAGACGGTGTCCGCCGAGGTATGGCCTGCGAAACCGAACACGCCACGAAACAGCGGATGACGCGGGCTCACCAGCCCCTTTCCGTCCGGCGTCGTGACCAGGCGCGCACCCTTGAGTGTCGCGAACTGCAGGATGGCGCCGGCCGCTTCGCCGCACCAGCCGCCGACCAGCAGCACCACGTTCTTCGCCTGCTGCACATGCTGGAACAGGAGTTCCACCGCCGGTTCGTCGACCATCGAAGAAGGCTGCAGCAGCGTTCGCAGGTCGTACGACGGCGCCGGCTGCGGGCTGGGGCTCTTCAGTATGTCAAGCGGGATGGTCAGGTGCACCGGGCCGCGCGGCGTGCGCGTAGCGCGCATCAGTGCGGCGATGAGCTTGGACTCGAGCTGTTCGGGATGGGAGATCAGCGAGTTGTAGCGGGTGCAGTGGCGGAACATGCCGAGCGTGTTGACGCCCGTGCATGCGGATTCCTGCAAGGCGCGCTTGCCGAACGCGGACAATACCGGCTGGCCGGTCAGGACCAGCATCGGGATGCCGTTGTCGTAGGCGGTGGCAACACCGGTGATCAGGTTGGTGGCGCCCGGACCCGACGTAGCGCAGCACACACCGAGCTTGCCGGTTTCGCGGGTGTAGCCGTCGGCCATGAAGGCAGCGCCTGCCTCGTGCCGCGCAACGACCGGGCGCGGACCGCCGCGCCGCTGGCTGCGCGCCAGCGCGTTATAGATCGGCTCGATCGCGCCGCCCGGTACGCCAAAGACGAAGTCGATCCCCATCTGTTCAAGGTAGGCAACCAGGAGGTCGGCGACCACCGGTTGCGGCTCCAGCTGTCGTTCCTCGGCTGCGGCAGTGCTGTGCGCAAGCGAAATGCTGTTACGCATATCAGATTTCCTTCAACTGTGTGGAAGGCTCTTGCAAATGTGCTCATTCGCTGGGCAGCGCGCGAGTCGCGTCAGCCCGGAAGCCTCAAATTGATAGTCGGCAATGGTACCGTAACTTGTTACCGGAGAACTACGCCGGACCAGAAGAAAATGGTCGTTCGTTTACCGACGTGGCAAGGTAGACAACAAGTGAAATCGCCTCGACGTTCTCCACGCTCATCAACAGCGCATCCGGAGCCTTGTCATGCAGTGACGACGTTCTGCGCCGGCCACGCACCGGGCAGATTGAAGCAATAACGATTCTTTCCCTGTTGCTTGGCTTGGTACATCGCGTGATCCGCCTGGTTCAGCAATGCCTCGGGCAAAGCGTCGACACCGTTCGCGCCGCGTACGCTGCTGATGCCGATACTGGCGGAAATCCGCACCGGATAGCCATCGATCTCGGCAATCTGGCGCAACTCGTCCAGTGCAGCTTCTGCAACGCGCGCAGCACCTTCCTGCGTATTGACGTCGCTAAGCAAAATCACGAACTCGTCACCGCCGAGACGGGCCATTGCATCTTCCTTGCGTACGTGGCGCCCGACGCGCGCCGCCACCTCTTTGAGCACCTGGTCGCCCGCCGCGTGGCCAAGGGTATCGTTGATTTCCTTGAAGCCGTCAAGATCAATGAACATTAACGCGACCACCCAGCCGCGCCGCTGCGCGCGCTGCAGCGCCTGCGCAAGCTCCGTCATCAGGTGGCGGCGGTTGATCAGCCCGGTGAGCATGTCGTGCGTGGCCAGCTCGGCCAGTTGCGCCGATTGCCGCTCCAGTTCCGCCGTGCGTTCCGCCACACGCCGTTCCAGCGTGTCGTTGGCTGCCTGCAGCCGTTTGTTGACTTGTGCAATCAGGTGATAGCTGTGCATCAGCCGCCATGCGGCATACGCAAGCAGAAACAACAGCAATCCGGAATAGGCAAACAGGTAGGTACGGTAGACCTGCCTGTCGCGCATCATGACAGCGAATTCGCGATCGAGCGCATCGCTCAGATCGTCTATCGCGTCGGCGGTCGGCGCGGCTGCAATGCGATGCATCAGTTCGTCTTCCACCACGCGCTGCCGCAGGATCAGGCGCGCATGGCGCAACAACAGGGAGAGCGGTTCGCGCAAGAGCTCGGGATAGCGCGATTGCGCGCGATCGATTTCACCGATCGCCGCGGCAATCCTTGCGCCGATGTCGGTTTCCGGCATCAGATGGAAACGCAGTATGTCGGTCAGCAGGCGGTCGATCCTTGGGTCGCTTGCGCGCTGGGCGCGCAGCAGCGCATCGAACTCGGCTACCGCGGTCGGAAAATAACGCAAGGAATTGTGCAGCAACGCATTCTCCGATTTGAACTGTTCAACCAGGTCTTCCTTGGCGACAAACGCGGTCTCCATCCGGTACAGGGCCGCTTCAAGCGTGCCGCCCTGCGTCATCTTGATGTCGCGCACCAGGTGGCCGCGCAGCGCGCGGACCTGTTGCAACGGAGTCGTGATCGGGTCATAGTTATTGTTGATGCCGACCCGCGACTTGAGGACGTTGGCATTCCATTCGACGTCGAGCTGCTTCAGCTCCCGCAGCGAGAACATGATCCGGTTCTGCGCGTCGACGTTGATCGCCCGCGTTTGCAAATAAAGGTACATCGCGACCGCGAGCAATGCCAGGAAGCCCAGCATGATCGGCACGATGCGGCGCAGTTTCATCGCGCCGGCTCCGGCAACGCATGCCGCGGCACTTTCCCGTTCAGCGTATGCAGGAAGCGCACGATTGCCGCCTTGTCGTCGGCGGGCGCAGTCCGGCCCAACTGGTACTTGAACATCACGTCGACCGCCTCTTCCAGCGTCTTCGCCGATGCGTTATGAAAATACGGTGCGGTCATGGCGACATTGCGCAGGCTCGGCACCTTGAACACATGGCGGTCGCTCTCGCGTCCCGTCACCAGGTAACGGCCGAGGTCGGTCTCCTGCGCGGAACCATCATCCTTCAGATAGCTTTGCATGGCGCCGAATACCTGGAACATGTTGCCGCCGACGTTCACACCCTGATGACAGGCGACGCAGCCGTAGCTCTTGAACTTCCGGTAGCCCAGCTTCTCGGCAGCGCTGATGGCCTTGTCGTCGCCGCGCAGATAGGCGTCGAAGCGCGACGGCGTGACCAGCGAACGCTCGAACGACACGACTGCGTCCGTCGCATTCCTGCGCGTCAGTCCGTCCGGGTAGGCGCGCTCGAAATCGCGGACCAGCCCGGTGTCCACACGCAGCCGTCCCAGGATCATGTCCCATGATGCATCGAAAACCTTCGGATTGGCGATCACCATGTCGACCTGCTCTTCCAGCGTCTCGGCCTTGCCGTTCCAGAGCTGGCGGAAATTGAAAGCGGTATTGAACACGCTCGGGGAATTCATCGGTCCCATACGGCCATCAACGCCGGGGGAACGTGCCCTGCCGTCGGCGCCGCCCTTGCTGAAATCATGGCAACTGGCGCAACTGACCTTGCCGTCGCGGGAAAAGCGGGTATCGAAAAACAGGCGCTTGCCCAGCGCCACTTTGGCGGGATCGAGTTCGGCCGGTTGCGGCAAGGGGCGGATCGGCTCGTCGAGCAAGACACGCAAGTCGGTGGCGGATTGCGCGTACACGCCCGCAGTACACGAGAACGCGAACGATAGTGCGAGGAATCGGGCAATTGCCATTTTGAACATCCTCCAGCAGGAACGCTCTCGGCATCTACGCTTGAAGCATAACAAGAGCCGCCGAAAAGTTCCACCCGGGAAACAGGCCTGGCTACACTGACCGCGGCCGCTGTAGGATTCAGGAGTGCGCGTCGTCAAGGGCGGAGCCAACGGCCGCAACGCGCGCAGCATGAATGGCATCGTGGATACGCTGCGGCTGGCCGCCATGTTTCCTGGCGATCTCGCCCGCATTGACTGCCTGCGCAGCCGAAAGCGCGGCCTGCAGGCGGGCGGCTTGCGGAAAAATCCGGTCGGAGAAACCCGCACGGCCGCGATGGTCGCATTCCGATGCCCGCAACATGTCGAGGAAACGCTGCGGCTTGCGGAAGGCATCGCAGCGCTCCAGCAGGGTGACGATGGTGTTCGGCCGCAGTTCCAGCGCCCGGCCGACATTGCCGTGCTCGCGCGCCGTCATGATGGCAAGGTCGCGGCAATCGTTGGGAGTCTTCAGGCGTTTGCAGACCTGCTCAACGAGGCGCACGCTGTGCGCCTCGTGGCCGTGATGCTTCGGCCATTCTTCCGGCGGCGTTGTGCCCTTGCCGAGGTCGTGCAGCAACGCGGCGCAGCGGATAGGCAAACTGTAATCCTGCCTGGCCGCGTGATCGACCACCATCATCACATGCACGCCGGTATCGATTTCCGGGTGGTGCTGCGGCGGTTGCGGCACGCCCCACAAGGCATCCAGCTCCGGCAGGATGCGCGCCAGCGCGCCGCAGACCCGCAACACCTCGAACATGCGCGACGGCCTGGCTTCCATCAGCCCGCGCGCCAGTTCCTGCCACACGCGTTCAGGCACCAGCGCATCAACCTCTCCCGCCTGGACCATGCGCTGCATCAAGGCATTAGTTTCAGGTGCGACACTGAATTCGGTGAAGCGCGCGGCGAATCGTGCGACGCGCAGGATGCGCACCGGGTCTTCGCAAAACGCTTCTGACACGTGACGAAACACGCGCGCCTGCAAATCCTTCTTTCCGCCAAAGGGATCGACGACGGCGCCGCTATCGTCCTGCGCCATCGCATTGATGGTTAGGTCGCGCCGGACCAGGTCCTGCTCCAGCGTGACGTCCGGCTCGGCATGGAACACGAAGCCCTTGTAACCCGGCGCGGTCTTGCGCTCGGTGCGCGCCAGCGCGTATTCCTCGTGCGTGACGGGATGCAGGAACACCGGGAAATCCTTGCCTACCGGCGTGAAGCCGCGTGCAATCATCTCGTCCGGGGTGGCGCCGACCACCACATGATCATGGTCCTGCACCGGCAGGCCAAGCATCGCGTCGCGGACTGCGCCGCCGACCACATAGGTTTTCATCGTGCGTTCAACACCACCTGGTTCCGCCCCGAACAATCAATCGGGGTAGACGTCATAGTTTTCCATGCGGTCGTTTTCAGCAACTGCTTCGCGCATCCACCGTGCCACCGCCGGATGCGCAATCACGCGGTCGACGTAGGCCTGGACGCCCGGCGCCGTCCACACGCCGTAGGTGCGAAAACGCATGACGACGGGCGCGAAAAACGCATCCGCAATCGAAAAATCGCCAAACAGGAACTGGTGCGGCCCCGAGCGTGCCAGGCAGTCTTCCCAGATCTCGCAGATGCGCGCGATATCCGCCTGCGCCTGCGGCGTGCGGCCCTTGCCGGGGAAACTGGCGCGGATGTTCATCCACATCGCCGAACGTACCCCGGCGAAGCCAGAATGCATCTCGGCGCAAATCGAGCGCGCCACCGCTCGCGCGCCCGCATCGCGCGGCCACAGCCCCTTGTCGGGGAACTGCTCGGCCAGATACTCGCAGATCGCCAGCGAATCCCATACCGTCGTCTCACCGGAAATCAGCACTGGCACGCGGCCGGCTGCCGAATACTGGGCGATGCGCGTGGACGTATCGGGACGGCCGAGCGAGATGCGGATTTCCTCGAAGGGAATGCCGAAAGCCGTCAGCACCACCCACGGCCGCATCGACCATGACGAGTAATTCTTGTTGCCGATGACGAGTTTCAGGCCGGCCTTTTCGGCGGCATCGAGGGTCTGGGAGAGAGTTGGGTCGAGTTCTGTGCTGTGCATGCTTCGGATCCTGGATTGACGTACGTGCAGGAAATACTGAACGGTCTTCGAGGATAAGGCTTTTGTGCAACTTTGCCAACGCCGCGTTGTCAGCGGCGCACGTGCATTGTCTCGACGCGCGTATGCGGACGCTGTCCCTGCAGGTAATAAGGTGCGACCGCCTCCAGCGCCGTCGGTTCGATGCCCAGTTCTTCCGCCCACGCGCCATGTGCGACGTTGTCGACTTTCATGGAATCGAGATTGTCGCGGCTCATCAGCGTTTCGCCCGGCAGATGTTCCAGGACAAAGGCCTGCATCCGCGCCAGCGAATCCGGCAAGCCGATGACCGGCCGGCAGTGGCCGGAATACATGCCGGCCAGCCTGACCAGTTCGCGCAAGGTATAGACATTGGGGCCGGCAAGCTCGTAGACCTTGCCGATGGTGTGGTCGTTGTCCAGCGCGACAGCGAACGCCTGCGCCACGTCCTCGACGTAGACAGGCTGGAATTTCGCATCAGCGCCGGCCAGTGCCATGACCGGCAGCAAGCGCTGCAGCGACGCAAACAGATTGAGAAACCTGTCGTTGTCGCCGAACACGACCGAAGGCCGAAACGCGGTCGTCGCAACCTCCGGACGGGAAAACGCGGCGGCCTCGCCATCGGCCTTGGAACGCTGGTACATCGACGGCCCGTTTCGATCGGCGCCCAGCGCGCTCATGTGCAGGTAACGCCTGACGCGATGCTCGGCACAGGCGGCGACGATACGCCGGGGCAGGTCGACATGCGCGCGTGCGAAATCAGGTCCGTAGGGCGTTCCACGCTGCCCGTGCAGGATGCCGACCAGGTTGACGACCGCATCCTTGTCGCGCACGAGACGTGCAAGGTCTGCGTCGTCGTGCACATTCGCCTCGACGATATCATCGACTTCAGGCAGTTCCAGCAGATGCACCGCATGCTGATAATGCCGGGTCGGCACCGTCACCCGCCAGTCGGTGGACGCCAGCTTGGCGATCAGATGACTGCCGATGAAACCGGAACCGCCGACGACCAGAAGAGAACGATATGCCATGACGTCACTCCTTCCTCTGTCGAGGTAGTGTGGCCTGTAACGGAGAAATGACAGGCCGCTACGGCAGATCGCCCGGGGAAAACCCTTTGGGTGCGACCATCCCCAGCCGCGCCTTCAGCGACTGCGGCTTGTCCTCGAACAAGGCTGCGTAATAGGTTGCGTTCGACAAGACCTTTTTCACGTAGTTGCGCGTCTCGCTGAACGGGATCGACTCTGCGAAGATCGCTCCTTCGACGGCGCCGGACAGCGTCGATCGCCACTCGCGCGAGCGGCGCGGACCGGCGTTGTAGCCGGCTGTTGCCAAGGCCTGCGAGCCGTCAAGATCGGTGAGCACCATGTTCAGGTAATTGGTGCCCAGGGTGATGTTGGTACCGATGTCGTTGACCTGATCGTGCGAGAAATCGCCCATGCCGATCTTGCGCGCGACGAACTTCGCAGTCGCGGGCATCAACTGCATCAGGCCGGAGGCGCCGACATGCGAGCGCGCATTCAGGATGAAGCGCGATTCCTGGCGGATCAGGCCATATACCCACGCCATGTCGAGGCCAAGCTTCTCGGTTGCCGCATGCATCACGTCGCGGAACGGCGACGGGAAGCGCTGCGTGAAGTCGACCTCCTTCCTGGTGCGGTCGGAAGTGTTCACCATGCGGTCCAGCACGTTCCTCTGGCGCGCAAACTCCGCCGCCGCCAGATGCTGGCGTTCGTTCATCGCCCGCAGTTCCCAGTTCCACTCTCGGTAGCCTTCGAAGCGCATGTTCAGTTCGAAGAACTTGAGCGCACGCTGGAAGCCCTTGTTTTCCGCCATCGGCGCAATCTCTTCTGACGTCACCGGCTGCGCCCGCGGCGGAATGACGATCTTGCGGCCAAGCTCCTCCAGCGCCAACTGGCCGTAGAAACCGGTCTGGCCGGCAATCGACTCGAACAGCTTTTGCGCTTCTTCCTTGCGCCCTTCCTTCTGATATGCGCGGCCCAGCCAATAGACCCATGCGGCATCTTCCCTCAGCGCCGCAGGCATTGCCTGGACGGTTGCCGTGAGCAGTTTCCACTCGCCTGCGCGCAATGCGGCACGCGCCTTCCACTGATAGGCGTCGTTCGACAGCACCGCGCTATCGGTACGGTGCCAGTAGACGGTTGCCTCGGGCGCGAGCTTGAGCGATGCCTGCAAGGCGATTTGCGCCCATCCCTGCGCCAGTTCGCGCTCATTCAGGCGGTTCGACGAAGTCACCAGCGCGTCAACTGCATGTTCAATATTTTTCTTCGCGCTACGCCCCAGCGCGAGGACGAACATCTCGTGCGATACCCGCCCGCTGCCCGGTCCCCGCGCCAGCACCGCTTCGGGTTTGTCGAGCGCCTGCATCAGCGCGGTCTCGCTGGCCCGGGTGGCCGGCGCCAGCCGCCGTATCGTTCCCGCAAATCCGGATTCGGCAATCAATCGCACCTGCGCCCATACGTCGTCGTCACTGAACTGGTTCGTCCCGGCCAGCGTCGTGATCAGGGCCGGACATGCTTCGCCGTAGTTTTGCGGGGCGACCAGCAGGGTGCGCGCTTCTTCCGCCACGCGCTCACCCTTGGACACTTTCGACATCAATGCATAGCACTTCAGTTGCATATCGTCATTCAGCGCAAAACGCGGATACTGTTCATCGAACAAGGGCCAGTTACCGGCACGGCCGAGTTCCAGCAGCCAGTCGTTGCGCAAGCGGTCGGCAATCGCGCTGCCGTCGTAACGCGCCAGGAAATCGCGGATATCCTGTTCCGGTGCGTTGGCAATCCGCGGCTTCAGGCGGAAATAGTCAACATATGAGGGAATGGCATAATTGCCAAGCCTGGAGGCAAGCTCCGCGGCGCGTGCGGCATCGCCGTCGCGCGATGCGTCGCGCAACGCAAGAAAAACATCATCGTCGCCGGCAAAAACGGAAACCGGTTTTTTCGCAGCGGCAACAGGAGTGAACAGGACTGCCGACGCTGTTGCAAGCGTAACGCCGGCAATCCATTTCATTGGGAATATCAAGAGACCGCCTTCTTTTGAAATACTGATTCTACGTTTTGTAGGATAGCATGTGAGACCACGAATTTCGCGACGAAACCATGCCTGACACAACTTCGATCAAGACCGCAAAAACCACATTGCGGCGCGAGTTGCTCGCGAACAGACAAGCAATTGCCGGCGAAGTTCGTCGCGAATGGAATGCGGCAATCGGCGCCCGCCTGCTTGCATGGTGGGAAAGACATCAAACGCCGTCACTGGGCGTGTACTGGCCGATACGCGGTGAACCGGATCTGCAGGCGGCTTATGCGGAACTGAGCATGCGCGGTGTACGTCTCGCGCTGCCTGTCGTCGTCGAAAACGACGCGCCGCTCGTGTTCATCGAATGGAAGCCGGGCGATGCGATGAGCAGGGACGGTTTCGGCGTCGCGATACCGGCTGAAGGAACGGAAGTGCGGCCGGACGCACTGCTGGTGCCATGCGTCGGATTCAACGAACATCGCTTCCGGCTGGGTTACGGTGGCGGTTTCTACGATCGCACGCTGGCGGTGGCGCCGCGTCCTCTGGCGGTCGGCATCAGCTACGACTGCGGGCGGGCGGAATTCAGCCCCGACCCGCACGACATCGCACTGGACGCCGTCATCACCGAAACGTCATCGCAAGAAGCAGCCTAGAAACAACCTGGATGCCGCCGCTTCTTGCGGACCCACGCCGACGATACAGTAGTCTTTCCTCTTTCCGACGACATGGGTCGTCGTTCCGGTCGGATCATCACGCAGACAGATTCAGCCGCTTCCAGAGCGCCGTGGTCGCGGCAGCCTGGTTCAGCGTGTAGAAATGCATGCCCGGCACGCCGCCCGCGAGCAAGCGCTCGCATAACCCTGTCACCACATCCAGGCCGAAGGCCTTGATCGACTCGCTGTCGTCGCCGAAGCTGGCGAGCTTGAGGCGGATCCAGCGCGGAATCTCCGCCCCGCACATGTCCGAGAAGCGTATCAATTGCGAATAATTCGTGATCGGCATGATGCCGGCAACGATGGGCACGTCGACTCCGGCCTTGCGCGCGTCGTCAACGAAGCGGAAATAGGCGTCGGCATTGTAGAAATACTGCGTGATCGCCGCATTCGCGCCCGCCTTGATCTTGCGTGCGAAGCTTTGCACGTCGTCCTGCGGCGACTTCGCCTGCGGATGCATTTCCGGATACGCGGCCACCTCGATGTGGAACCAGTCGCCGGTTTCGGCACGGATGAATTCCACCAGTTCGTTCGCATACCGGAACTCGCCGGAAGCGCCGTAACCGCTCGGCAAATCGCCGCGCAGCGCCACCAGGCGGCGGATGCCGTTGGACTTGTACGCGTTCAGGATGGCACGCAGGCTCTCGCGGGAGCTGCCGATGCACGACAGATGCGGTGCGGCGTCGTGCCCTTCCCGCTTGATTTCCAATATGGTTTCCAGCGTGCCTGCCTGCGTCGATCCGCCGGCACCGAAGGTCACGGAGAAATACTTCGGCTTCAGTTCCGCCAGTTTCGCGCGCGTCGCGCGCAGCTTTTCCACGCCCTCCGGCGTCTTCGGCGGGTAAAACTCGATGCTGTAATTATTTTGTTTCATGATTATTTGAGCAACAAAGCGGACAAGGCCCACGAAATAAGGCTGTACAGTACCGCGCCCCACACTGCCGACCAGAATCCGGCGACATGGAAGCCGCCGACGAAATTAGCCACTGCCCAGAACAGCAGGCCGTTGATCACGAAGATGAACAAGCCCAGCGTCAGCACGGTGACGGGCAAGGTGAGCAAGACCAGCAGTGGCCGGATCAGTACGTTGACCAGTCCCAGCACCAGTGCAGCGATCAGCGCTGTCGAAAAACTCTCGACGCGGATCGATCGCATGAGATAGGGCAAGGCAAACAATGCGGCCGCATTGATCAGCCAGGTAATGAGCAAACGCATGTGACCTCCTGCATCCGGCACCACAAGTACATTGCAATCCGGGCATTGCTCCACCCGGATTGCGGCCTTACTTCGCAACGAATCACTCCCTCATGGTACGTAAGGAAGTCTCCGACTGCTTAATAGCGGTAATGCTCGGGCTTGTACGGCCCGCTCTTCTGCACGCCGATGTATGCCGCCTGTTCATCGGTCAGTTCGGTCAGTTGTGCATTCAGCTTTTTCAGTTGCAGGCGCGCCACCTTCTCGTCCAGATGCTTGGGCAGGGTGTAGACGCCGACCGGATAAGCCTTGGTATTGGTGAACAGTTCGATCTGTGCAATAGTCTGGTTGGCGAACGACGAGCTCATCACGTAGGACGGATGGCCGGTGCCGCAGCCGAGGTTCACCAGACGGCCTTCGGCCAGCAGGATGATACGCTTGCCGTCGGGGAAGATCACATGGTCAACCTGCGGCTTGATGTTTTCCCAGGTGTACTGGCGCAGCGAGGCGACTTCGATTTCATTGTCGAAGTGGCCGATGTTGCAGACGATCGCCTGGTCTTTCATCTTCTTCATGTGTTCATGCGTGATCACATGGTAGTTGCCGGTGCAGGTGACGAAGATGTCGCCGTGTGCGGCAGCATATTCCATGGTCACCACGCGATAGCCTTCCATCGCCGCCTGCAATGCGCAGATCGGATCGATTTCGGTGACCCACACCTGTGCGGACAAGGCGCGCAATGCCTGCGCCGAACCCTTGCCGACATCGCCGTAGCCGCATACGACCGCAACCTTGCCGGCGACCATCACGTCGGTCGCACGCTTGATGCCGTCGACCAGCGATTCGCGGCAGCCGTACAGATTGTCGAACTTGGACTTGGTGACCGAATCGTTGACGTTGATCGCCGGGAAAGCCAGCTTGCCTTCCTTGTGCATCTGGTACAGGCGGTGCACGCCGGTCGTGGTTTCCTCGGTCACGCCCTTGATCTGGGCCAGGCGGGTCGAATACCAGTTCGGCGATTCGGCGAGTTTCTTCTTGATCGAATTGAACAGGCAGACCGCCTCTTCGGAATCCGGATTGGCGAGGACGCCGATGTCTTTTTCAGCCCGCGTGCCGAGATGCAGCAGCAGGGTCGCATCGCCGCCGTCGTCGAGGATCATGTTGGAGAACTCGCCGTTCGGCCATTCGAAGATGCGGTGGGTGAAGTCCCAGTATTCGTCGAGCGACTCGCCCTTGAACGCGAACACCGGCGTGCCGTTGGCGGCGATCGCGGCGGCGGCATGGTCTTGCGTGGAGTAGATGTTGCAGGATGCCCAGCGGACTTGTGCGCCGAGGGCTTCCAGCGTCTGGATCAGCACCGCGGTCTGGATCGTCATGTGCAGCGAACCGGTGATGCGGGCGCCTTTCAGCGGTTGCGATGCGGCGAATTCCTCGCGGATGGCCATCAGGCCGGGCATTTCCGTTTCGGCAATCTTGATCTCTTTGCGGCCCCAATCGGCCAGGCTGAGATCGGCGACAAAAAAGTCCTGGGATGCGGATTTCGAGATAACGGCGTTCATCACGCCCTCCTTTCCTGAAAATTAGAAAAAAGTAACGTGAGCGCCGTTGCGAAAGATGTCCAAGCCTGACACGGTCGGAATACCGTGCTGCAACGCTCCTTGGAGCCGGAGATTATACCTTAGAGTCGATCCAGAAAACCCCAATCCATATCAATGATCGCGCATGGCAGAGGTGGCAGACACACGCCGCGCCGGCGACACCGGCTGCTCCGGCAAAACGCTGCGCGCGATCCACTCCACCATGTCCACCCAGATACGGCGCACTTCGGAAGGCGGCGGCATGCTCAGCGCATTCGGCAATTCGATGGTAATGACCGGAACATTCTTGTGCAGACCGCCGTAATTGCCCAACGAGCCTGGATACACGCCGACCCGATTGAGGTAAAGCCGGCCGAAGCGTCGCGGCGCCTTGTTGGGGCCATCGAAATCCAGCACGCCGAACGGCGCATGCACCGAAATGATGACATCCGGCTGAAAACGTTCCATTTCGTCATGCAACCAGCGTGTCTCGGGTTCCGACAAGGGGGCGCGGCCGGGAAAGCGGCGCGGGTCGCTGCCGGTCCTTCGCGCCCAGTACGCCTTGGCATCGTGCTCCCAGCCCGGCGTCGGAAAATTGCGGTTGAGGTCGACGCCGTTGGCGTTGACGCGCTGCGGTTTGGACGCCATCAAGCCGTCGGGATTGACGACGGGTGCGACGTGCCAGTGGAATTGCTGTGCCTGCGGACCGTTCAGCCATCGCATCCAGTCGAACACGATGGCGGCTGCAGTCAGTTCATCACCGTGTATTCCGCCCAGCAGCAGAACGCGCAGCGGCGCGCCCTTCTTTCCTGCCCTGACGGCAGGAAAGGTCCGCATGAGAATGGGAAAACCCTTGGTCGATACGGCGCCGGTCGGTTGCAGTGCGCTGCGTTGGCATTCGGCGACGGAGACGCCGGGCAGGCGCGGCGCCAGGCGCTGGCACCAGTCGGTTTGCGGCGTGGTTTGCGGCGCCGCCGCATGCGCGGCGCAGGAGACAAAGGCGGAGAGGACGACAATGGCGCGAAAAAACATGACTGGAATCAATTTGGATGATCGCCGATTGTGCCACTGCATGCGGCGCTTGCCTATAGTCCGGCAGCAGCGCGCAATGCGGCAGCCTTGTCGGTGCGCTCCCAGGAAAACTCCGGCTCTTCGCGGCCGAAGTGGCCGTAGGCGGCCGTTTTTGCATAGATCGGGCGCAGCAGGTCGAGCATCTGGACGATGCCCTTCGGGCGCAGATCGAACAATTCCTGCACCAGTTCGCCCAGCTTTTCGTCGCTGATGACACCGGTGCCGAAGGTGGTCACCATCACCGAAGTCGGCTTGGCAATGCCGATCGCATACGACACCTGGATCTGGCAGCGCTTGGCAAGACCGGCCGCGACAATATTCTTGGCGACGTAGCGGCCCGCATAAGCGGCGGAACGGTCGACCTTGGACGGGTCCTTGCCGGAGAATGCGCCGCCGCCGTGCGGTGCGGCGCCGCCATAGGTGTCAACAATGATCTTGCGTCCGGTCAGTCCGCAATCGCCCTGCGGGCCGCCGATGACGAAACGGCCGGTCGGGTTGACCAGGTAGCGGGTATTCTTCAACCACTCCTGCGGCACCACCGGCTTGATGATTTCCTCGATCGCGGCTTCCTCGATCGCCTTGTGCTGCATGTCGGGCGCGTGCTGGGTCGACAGCACGATGGTGTCGATTGCGACCGGCTTGCCGTCGACATAACGCAGGGTGACCTGCGACTTCGCATCCGGGCGCAGCCACGGCAGGCGACCGTCCTTGCGCAGTTGCGACTGGCGCTCGACGATGCGGTGCGCATAGTAGATCGCCGCCGGCATCAGTTCGGGTGTCTCGTCGCAGGCGTAGCCGAACATCAGGCCCTGGTCGCCCGCACCCTGGTCGAGATCGATACCTTTGCCTTCGTCGACACCCTGTGCGATGTCCGGCGACTGCCTGTCGTAGCAGACCATCACCGCGCAACTCTTGTAATCGATGCCAAAATCGGCGTTGTCGTAGCCGATGCGCTTGAGCGTATCTCGGGCGACGCCGATGTAATCGACGTTGGCGTGCGTGGTGATCTCGCCGGCCAGCACGACAAGACCGGTATTGCACAGCGTTTCCGCCGCGACACGCGCCTTTGGGTCGATAGCGAAGATGGCGTCGAGAATCGAATCGGAAATCTGATCCGCGACTTTATCGGGGTGGCCTTCGGAAACGGATTCCGAAGTGAAGAGGTAGTGGTTTGCCATCGCAAGCTCCTGAAAAAATGGTGAGGACCGTGTCGCGGCCAACCATCGAGCCTGCGACGCTTTAGCGAAATTTGTAGACCGCCTCGCAAGTTGTCTATTAACTCGGCGGGTAACGCAAATATGATATTTTACGCGTCTGCAAAAATTTCACAAAATTTCTCAAGCATATTTGATGCTGGTCATTCTGTTCCGTCTGTTGTCGGCACTACCGTTGCCAATACTACATGCTTTGGGCGCAGCGCTAGGGTGGCTGGTCTATCTTGCCTCCCCTTCCTATCGCCGCAATCTGAAGGGAAACATCGATCGTGCAGGCTTCGGGAAACATTTGCATGAAGCCATCAGGGAAGCGGGCAAGAACATCCTGGAACTGCCTTTCGTCTGGTGCGCGCGGCAACAGCGCGTGCTCGACAGCGTGCGCATCGAGAACTGGGAGGTGGTGCAGACGGCCCTCGATGCGAAGCGCGGCATCGTGTTCCTGACGCCACACCTGGGCTGTTTCGAAATCACTGCGCAGGTGGTCGCCGCCAAAACACCGTTGACCGTGCTGTACCGCCCGCCGCACAAGGAGGCACTGAAGCCGTTGATCGAGGGCGCACGCGCACGCGGCCGGCTACGCCTGGCGCCGGCCAACCTGTCCGGCGTGCGCACCCTGCTCAAGGCGCTGAAACTTGGCGAACCGATCGGGGTGCTGCCGGACCAGGTACCGCAGCACGGCGAAGGAGTCTGGGCGGAATTTTTCGGCAAACCGGCGTACACCATGACCTTGCCGGCGAAGCTGCACCAGATGTCGAATGCGCCGGTGATCGTCACCTACGCGGAGCGCCTGCCGTATGGCACCGGTTACGTGATGCGTTTTGCACAACTTGAAGGACCGCTCGGCGATACGCCGGAACAGCAGGCACGCGCCATCAATGCCGCCATGGAGAAACTGATTGCCCGTTGTCCGGCGCAATATTTCTGGAGCTACAACCGTTACAAGATTCCGGACGGAGTGACGCCACCCGCCGGACAGGAAGATCATTCATGAAATTGTTACTCGGCGTCATGTGGCTGCT
Organism: uncultured Noviherbaspirillum sp.; assembly: GCA_966212445.1. GTDB lineage: Bacteria > Pseudomonadota > Gammaproteobacteria > Burkholderiales > Burkholderiaceae_D > Noviherbaspirillum. The sequence continues at coordinate 48,558 of CBIHRJ010000006.1, forward strand.
GCACTGGTTGCCTTTGCCGGTGCTTGGCCGTATCGGCGATGGAGTCGGTGCACTCTTGTTCGCCACCGTGCGCTCGCGCCGCGAGATCGCATTGACCAACCTGCGGCTTTGCCTGCCGCAATTTACCGAGACGGAGCGCAAGCGCATCGCCAGACAGCACTTCCAGGCCTATTCCCGCAGCGTGCTTGAACGCGGCGTGCTGTGGTGGGCGTCCGAAGCGCGCATCCGGCGCCTGATCGTGGTCGAACCGGGCGTGCCGCTGGACACGATCCGCTCCGGAGCGACCATCCTGCTCTGTCCGCACTTCGTCTGTCTCGATATCGCCGGCGTGGCGGTGGCGCTGAAATCGGAGTTGTGCTCGATCTATACGCGCCAGCAGAACCAGGTCTTCGACGAGGCGCTGCGCAAGGGCCGCTCCCGTTTTCGCCCGGTGCGCCTGTTCTCCCGCGGCGAGGGGGTGAAGCCGATCATCCGTGCGATGCGCGAAGGGTTGCCGTTCTTCATGCTGCCGGACATGGATTTCGGTGCGAAGGACGCGGAATTCGTCCCTTTCTTCGGCGTGCCGGCGGCAACCTTGACCGCACCCGCGCGCATCGCCGCGGCAACCGGTGCGAAGGTGGTGCCGGTCATCGCAACCTTCCTTCCGAATTACCGCGGCTGGAAAGTCAGCTTCCACCCGCCCTGGGAAAATTATCCCGGCGACGATATCGTCGCCGCGACAAGGCGCATGAATGCCTTCATCGAAGCGCGCGTGCTGGAAGCGCCCGCGGAATATTTCTGGGCGCACAAGCGTTTCAAGACGCGTCCGCCGGGAGAACCGTGCGTGTATGCGAAGAACGCTCCCGCCGACGACTTGCCGCTGGAATCCTGACTACCGGCTATATAATCGACACATGAAACTCAAATTCACCAAGATGCATGGCGCGGGCAATGATTTCGTCGTTATCGATGCGATCAGCCAGCATGTTGAACTGACCCCTGCCCAATGGAAGCAATTGGCGGATCGGCGTTTCGGCGTCGGCGCCGACCAGATGCTGGTGGTTGAAAAGCCACAGTCGCCCGGCGTCGATTTCCGCTACCGCATCTACAACGCCGACGGCGGCGAAGTCGAGCAATGCGGCAACGGAGCGCGCGCATTTGTACGCTTCGTCACCGACAAGGGGTTGACGGACAAACGCGCGATCAGGGTGGAAACCATGTCCGGCGTGATCGAACCGCGACTGGAAGACGATGGCGGCATCACTGTCGATATGGGCGCGCCCATCCTCGAACCGGCAAACGTGCCGTTTGACGCTTCCGGATTGCAAGGCAGCAAGGAAGGCGACGATATGCTGTGGCCGCTGGAAGTCAACGGCAAGACCACCTGGATATCCGTGGTGTCGATGGGCAATCCGCACGCGGTCCAAGTAGTGGACCAGGCGCAGACGGCGTCGGTACATCTCGACGGCCCCGTGATCGAGCATCATCCGCGCTTTCCGAAACGGGTGAACGCGGGGTTCATGCAAGTCATCGACCGCCATCAGATCAAGCTGCGTGTGTTCGAGCGCGGCGCTGGAGAAACGCTGGCGTGCGGTAGCGGCGCCTGCGCGGCGGTGGTTGCCGGCATTCGCCGCGGCCTGCTCGATTCGCCGGTGCACGTGTCGACCCTGGGCGGTGAACTGTCGATCGCGTGGGCGGGTCCCGGCACGTCGGTGATGCTGACCGGGCCGGCCGTACGTGTTTTCGAGGGCGAGATCGAGGTACAGTAGCCCGTCAAGCAAGTTTGGTCTTGTCCGCCGCCAGCGTCTTCAACCGATACAGGCGCTGGCGATAATTCCCCTCCGGCCCGCCGGGCCCGCAATCCACGCGTTCGAATACGGCCGTCAGCCGGTCGAGCAGTTGCCGCTCTACGGCGGTCTGCACCGGTATCAGCCGCCGCTTGCTGTGCGGATGCCGGACACGCACATCAACCACGAAGCAATGGCCGCGGTCGGCGGCTTTCGGATCGATCAGCAAGGCCTCGGTACGGCTCAACCCAAAGCTTGCTGCGAGTTGAAGACGCGCGGCGAGCAAGGGATGCGCAATGGCCGCCTCCCGGCCCAGGCGCTCAAGCGCGTCCTGCGCCCATGCCGCCGGAACCGCTGGGGAAGTGATTTTCTCCAGTTGCCGTGTTGCTTCGGCAATGCCTTGCGCCTGTGCCTTCAACAGCCATCCGACAGCACGTACATCATTGGACTCGTGTTCGCGCCGTGCGCGCCAGGCGGCCTCGCCCAATTCCAGTTGCGCCAGTCCATGCCCGGCCTGCGCAGCCATGTCCAGATAGCGCTGCGCCTCTGTGACACTGCGCTGCGAACATTCCGGTTTCAGGTAAACCTTGGACAGCGCATACCAGGCGTCGGCAAGCCCCTGCCTGCCCGCTTGCGTCAGCCAGCGGATCGCCTTCTTGTAATTTGCCAGACCGGGGATCTCGGTGACGCGCTGGCCGTGTGAATCCATGCGTGCGAGCCACAGGCCAAGCGCCAGCTGCGCGTCGCGGTCTCCCGCCTCGGCGGCGAACTCCAGCAGGCGCGTCACCTCGGCCGCATCGAACTCGCCGGAAGCATATAGTACGTGCGCGCAGCGGACGGCAAGGTCGATATCTCGCTGCAGAGTCGGCGTTTCGCGCACATCATGCTCGATCAGCCGGCGCGCCAGCGGCAGCCCCCAGTGCAGGAACTCCGCGCGATTTTCGCCGGTCCATGCGTGCTCGGCCAGTGCGTACTGCGCATCCACCACGCCGCTTTTCGCCGCGCGGGTCGCCCATTCCAGCATGGCCTGATTGTCGTCCGCCTGCGCCGGTGCGGCGCCCGGCCAGTGCGCCACCCCTTTATCGGGTTGCGCACCGATGATCTGGGCGAGCAGCCACTGCGCCTCGGCAATGCCGGCATGCGCGGCAGCCTGAAGAGCACGCAGAGCCTTGCTGCGCATCGCGTCGCTGACAGCGCCATCCGGCTGTCCGAGCACCAGCCTGGCCAGCACCAGCCCCGCCTGCGCGACGCCGGCGTCGAACGCTCGCTCATACCAAACGTAGAGCCTGGCTGGCTGCGTCGCCTGCTGGACGGTTTCGAAAGGCACGTGGCTGCCGATCAGCAACCACGCGTCCTGCTCATCCTGTTGCGCTGCACGATCGAGCCAATACAAGGCCGTGGGCAGGCTTTTCGGCAGGCCTGAACTGCCGAAAAGGTAACGTTTGCCGAGAGACAATTGTGCCGCCGCCTGGCCAGCGCGCGCCGCACGAATGATCAACAGTTCCTCACGATTTGCCATACGAACACCGCACTCCGGCACTAGACCGTTTCAGTATTTCGCACGCAACCCCAAGCCCGAATGATGCAGCGCAAAAAACTCAGGAATCGCCATGAAATTAAGCTCAATTCAATGAACTTGGAAAATGTTGCCGTTATTTACGAACATTTGACCGAATAAGGTGACAAAAAAACCACACCCCATGCAATTGGATGCGCTTTCGGGCGTTCGAGCTGCCCGATACCGACCAAATCCTCCGCCGCGTTGCGCACCAACCGTACTGTGAGTTCATCCGACATGCGCGGATTTCTCTCCAACCTTTCAGTGAGGAACACAAAGATGAAAAAATCCATGATCGCTCTCGGCGTATTTGGCGCTCTCGCCGCTACGGCCGGCAGCGCGGCCGCCCAGACGGCCGTTAACATCTACGGCATTCTGGACGCCGGCTTCGCGACGGAACGCGGCGGCCCCGGCGGCACCGTTAACCGTCTGTCAAGTGGCATACAGTCCGGTTCGCGCCTCGGCTTCAAGGGAACGGAAGATCTCGGCGGCGGCCTTTCCGCAAAATTCCTGCTCGAATCCGGCTTCGGGATCGACACCGGCGCAATGGGCCAGGCAAATGCATCAGCCCCGAACGGCCTGCTGTTCGGGCGTCAGGCCTATGTCGGCGTGGCCAGCAATTGGGGCGAGGTCGATTTGGGCCGCCAGTACACGCCGCGCTACCTGGTCTTGAATCAGATCGATCCCTTCGGCGCCGGCCTCGCGGGAAACAGCACCAACCTGATCTCGACCGTCACCCGCATGAACAACACCATCAAGTACACGGCGCCCTCATGGAGCGGATTTACCGGAGAGTTGGCGTACGGGTTCGGCGAAGTAGCCGGCGACAACACGGCCAACAGGCAGATCGGCGCATCGATCGGTTACGAGAACGGACCCATCCTGGCAAAATTGGCCTACCACGGCATTGACAACGCGACTGCCAGCGACCGCGCGAAAAACACGCTGCTCGGCGCGAAGTACGACTTCGGAATGGCCGCCGCCAGCCTTGGCGTCAACTGGAGCAAAGGATTCGCCACGGTGGACAGCCGCGATTACCTGTTGGGTGTATCCGTGCCTTTCGGACCGGGCACCTTCCTCGCCTCGTACATCCGCAAGGATGATCGCTCCGCTCTGAACGCCGACGCCAATCAATGGGCACTGGGCTACACGCATAACCTGTCGAAACGCACCAACCTGTACACATCGTTCGCCCGGATCACGAACGATAACGGCGCCGCCTTCACCGTGGGCGATGCCACCAACGCCGGCAGCGGAAACAGGGCGTTCAACGTCGGCATCCGTCACAAGTTCTGACGAGACAGGGGAAGCACCGTCAGCGACCGGCGTCACCGGCACTAATCGCCGTGATGCCGCCGGAAGCCGGTCGGTGGTGTCATCCGCACTCCTGTTGTCGGTTAAAATCACGGCTTCAGTGCCGGCACGCCTGCGCGCCGGCATGACGCCGCGACCTTAACCGAACCTCGCCTCTTTATGACCCGCCAACTGGACTCCAACGCCGTCGCCGACTTCCTCTCCGACAATCCGCATTTCTTCGAGGAGCACAGCGAGCTGCTGGCCAGGGTGAAGCTCACCAGTCCGGTGGCCGGCCGCGCCGTATCGCTGCAGGAGCGCCAGATGGAAGTCCTGCGCGACAAGATCAAGTCAATGGAGCTGCGCCTGTCCGAACTGCTGCGCATCGGGCAGGAAAACGACATGATCACGCAGAAGTTCCTGCTGTGGACACGCTCGCTGCTGCTGGCGCGCAATGACGTCGACCTGCCGCATACCCTGATCACCGGCCTGCAGACGATTTTTTCGGTACCGCATGCAACCTTGCGCATCTGGGGTGTCGCCGAAGAGTTTTCCCACACCTGGTTTGCCGCCGGAGTCTCCGAAGATGCCAGGATTTTCTGCAACGGCCTGACTGCTCCTTACTGCGGACCGAACCAGGACTTCGAGGCGGCATCATGGATGGACGATGCCGAGAGCATCCAATCGATCGTCATGCTGCCGCTGCGCACCGGCGTCGGGCCGAAGGCGTTCGGCCTGCTGGTCATGGGTTCGCCGGACCCGCAGCGATTCAGCGCCGACATGGCCACCGATTTCCTGTCGAAGATCGCGGAAACCGCCAGCGCGGCAATGACCTGCCTGCTCGACTGAGCAGCGTCGCCGGCATGAGCGCCGATACCCCCCCGGCCTCCATCGCCGGCTATCTCGATCAACTGGAAAAACAGCGCAAGCTGTCGTCCCATACCGTCGGCAACTATCGGCGCGACCTGGCCGAACTCGCCGCATTGACGGAAGCGCTTCCCGGCAAGCCGTCGCTGGCGGCGCTCAATCATTTCCAGATCCGCAAATTCGCTGCGCAACTGCATGCCAGGGGGCTTAATCCCCGCTCGATCGCGCGCAAGCTGTCTGCCTGGCGCGGATTCTTCGACTGGCTTGCGGAAAACGACGCGATTCCCGCCAATCCGGTCGACGGGGTCAAGGCGCCCAAGCGCGACAAGCCGTTGCCGAAAGCGCTGTCGGCCGACGATGCGGTACGGTTGGTAGCGGAAGGCGCGCCGGGGCGCGATACGCAGGCGGCCGACGAACTGTGCAACCGCGCGATGTTCGAACTGCTGTACTCAAGCGGCCTGCGGGTCTCGGAACTGTCCGCGCTCGACGTGCGCTTCATCAAGGAAGGCGATTACGCGTCGGCAGGCTGGATCGATTTCAACGAACAGGAAGTCAGCGTCACCGGCAAAGGCAACAAGCAGCGCAAAGTGCCGGTCGGGCAGCCGGCCTTGCAGGCGATCGCCGCATGGCTGGCGGTGCGCGACACCCTTGTCAGGACCGACCCGCGGCCACTGTTCCTGACTGCGCGCGGCACCCGCATGTCGCCACGGGTGCTGCAATTGCGGCTGAAAGCCCATGCACGGGCGCTCGGCATTCCGGCCAACGTGCATCCGCACGTGTTGCGCCATTCGTTCGCCTCGCACGTGCTGCAATCGTCCGGCGACCTGCGCGCCGTGCAGGAGATGCTGGGCCATGCGTCGATCGCGGCGACGCAGGTGTACACCTCGCTGGATTTCCAGCGGCTGGCGCAGGTTTACGACGCAGCGCATCCGCGCGCAAGGAAAAAAACAGAAGACGAATAAGGTGATTTCCGAGGCTATCTCGCCACCACCAATCTGTGCCGTTTCTTGGGACGTTCTACAAAATATCTCTGGCAAGCCCGGCATTGGTATTTTGTGCGGCCCTCGGCATCCATCGTTTTGCGGTTCAATTCCCGACCATTACAAGAGGGGCAGACCGTCTCCGGAGGAATCGGTAGGAGATGGCGGCGCGTCGCCTGCAATTCAAAATTGTAGTGACACTCTTCACATAGAAAGGTGGGGTTTTCAGCGTGGTGACGCTTTCGATATTTCAGCTTGTCTCCGCCGCAGCGCAAACAGCGCACCCCTTGTTGTGCCGGGGTGAATCCCAGCCGATAGGCCGGATGAGAGGTCCATTGCGTCTCACCGATTTCATCGAGCAAGGGCATCAGCCGGCGTCGAAAGTCGGCGAATTGCTTGCGGTCGGTGCAGCCTGCTATTTCCCAGGCGCAATAGGGGGTCCATGGCCCCCATAAGGTGACCGCAGTGCCGTACAGCGCGGAATAGTTGTTGCGATGAATGCGGTAAAACGGTGTGCCAGCACTCAGACCGAAATCCGCGTGACAAAGATTGCATTCACCGCGTCTTGCATCGCCATCCAACTGGATTGCGTGGCTTCCACAATAGGGGCAAGCACGCAACCGGCGATTATCGGGGTGCAGCGTATCCAGCAGCAGGGTAAGCGTGCGCAATACGGGCTCTTCCTGCCAAAGCCGTTGCGCCGTCTGCAAATCGTCTGGCGCCAGATGCGAGAATATTTGATGGAACCAAGCCGGAAGGAAAGTCATGTTGTTGGTGTGGTGTGTCCGTCACGATGTTCCACCTTGCGACGGTGCTTGAAGAAGGAAAATTGATGCCCCTTTTTGCAGAGTAAGGTATAACCTGCTTGCCAGCCGCGCCATACGTTTTCCAGGCATTGCAAGCCGGCCTGCCGGGCGGCACCGTGCAGCCGCTGCAATGCGTTCTCAGGCTGATCGGGCGTGAATTTATTTGCCATTCGTCAAAGCGGTCACAAAGAAATCATCATCCGCGACCGGAAGTCGGGATGGTTGAAATAAGCGCTGCACCGCATGATGTTTTGTGGCCGGTGAAAGCGACAGGAACACCATCAATGAGAACGGCAGGATCGCCTTCGGCAATAACGCAACCCGAGTGCCCTTTGATCGGGCAAGTACAAGCGTCGCCTTGCCGGGCGACTTGAATGCCGTTGACCGTTGCACGGCTCGTGGCGTTGACCACTTTGCCGCCGTGGCTGGTAGGGTCGCCGAGTCGAATTACCCCTTTCATATGTCCTCACTTATCATTCAAAAATGCACTGGTGAAAATTTTTGCACAGCTAAAAAATAAAAAAGAATCAGAATTTCCCCCACTCATATAGACAAAAGACGCCGAATTCATCGGGGTTTATTCTTTTGGCCCATGCTACCGTTTCCTTTTTCATTTCCAGCACGAAGGAAATCAGGGTTTCCTTCGGCCAAGCGTATTTTCCACTCGTGTAAGCTCCAATAGTCGAATGCGGAAATCGCGACCATTTTTCGGCTCGTAAAAGCAATTCATTGACAGCGTTATATGGAAGAAACCATAGATCGGAATTCTTTCCCTCAATACCGTTTATGGTGAAGATTTTTATCTCCTTATCGAACAGAATAGTGGCTGCGCGCGGGATGGTTTCCCTGCAGGTATAAAAACTGTTCTGTTCAAGGAACATGACCACTTCAGTTGATGAGTAATAATCCGACGAATAGGTCTCACCCAACTTTTTTATATCTGCCAAAAGATCATTTGGTAAAACACAGAATATCGAGTTCCAAGACACTTTCCGTCCTAATGATTAGAGTTTGTTGTCTCCATCGCATCCGCCCCCATCTGATCAGGATTGCCTAGCAGATCAAGCAAATGACAAGTCTTGTTTTTTTGAATGTTTTGAATCTCCTTCACAATCAAAATATTGTTCCCGTCTTTTTCCTCGTAATTGCCAAGCACTTCGCCATAAACAGGTGCCTTCTCACCTTCGAACTCTTGGAGAAAATTTTTGATCGGTGCTTCCGGATTTTTCGTTTCATCGAGCAGAATATAGCGATTCATTACAAGATCACAACGTGTCAGGACGACTTGTCCGTTTTTCGTTCCAAGCGTACCGATGTAAACGTCAAGGGCATGTGCTTGGATAGTGGCCAGAAAGAGAGATGCAGCAAGGAGTTTTTTCATATTGGCTTTCGAATGTTCAATCTTGATTCGGATCCCACTGCCAGATAGTGGCGCCATAATCGGAGCCGACGATCGGCATCTTTTCGCCTTCCTTGAAGTGGCGGCGTGAATCGATTTTTGCGGGCGTAAACCAGTAACCGACTTGCGGGCAAGGCCGACCACCTTCGACTCGCAGGCGATTTTGTGCTGGCGCTGTCGGTACATCACTGTCACTGACGACACCAATATCTTCGAATTCGCCATTGATCATTTCGACGAAGTACCACTTGCAGGGGCGGTCTGTGAAAGATGCACGGGCGACTGCGCCAGGCGCCCAGCTAGGATAGGCTTCGCCATTGAAAAAAACTTCCTTCTTAAGCAAGGACGCATATTTCGGCGAGGTGGCAAAGTCGAACATTTTCTGCTCATCGAACCAGAGGTCTTTGCGGCCAATGTTCTCCAGGGCATCATGACCAATTTCATTGAATGTTCTTGACGGGCGCAGCTTGCCGCCACCTCCACCTGTCCATGCAAACTGCAGCGCGGCGTGCGGATCATCCTGGGCGACATAAACACCGGTACGGGGCGGCGTCTTGCCCGTTTCGGCTTGTACATCGGTGCGTACACGGAACTTGGGAATTTGGGGGAATTGAGCAGCGAATTCCTTGTAATCATATGTAAAGCCATAGTCATCCCACCTGCTGTTATGAGAATCGCTTAATGTATCGTCGATTTTAGCGGCGTAACGTCCAATGGCTTCGATGATTTGATTGAAGCGCTCTTCTTCCTCGGGCGTGGCCCATAGCATCGAGTACTCGTCGATACCGTGGAGACATTGGTTGGCACCGGTGATTTCATAGCGTTCGAATGCGCGCCCGGCAATGTCCTTGACCAGCGATAGCTGAAAGTCCTTCAAGAAAGGCCAGGCGTTATTAGCCCAGTTTTCCGAGGTGTTACGCGTGCCCCAACGCTCGTCGACCAGAAAAGAATCGCGGTGTTGCGCTTTGGCCAGATCCAGCAGGGGATCGACGACGCCATCCATCAGTTGACTCACCATCCGATGCAAACCCTTGAGGTAATCCAGGGACGCGAAGTGATACAGCATCGCGGCTTGCGTCTTTTGCCAAGCGCTCAGGGGAAAGGCGAATGTGGTTGCAAGTTGTGTATTCATCGTCGTCACTTTAGGGTATTGGTTACTTGGCCGGGCAATTCAGGCAAGCCGATTTTATCGGCCATGCCTGCGCCGTCGAATTCGGTATAACCCCAGCCTGTGTCGAACGGGCCGCTGATGTTGGGATGGTTGATTTCTTCCCTAACGGAAAGATGCTTTTCATAAAAAAGAGCTTGTTGCGACTCATTCATTGACGCAGTGATTTTATCGACTTCCGCTTGCGTCATCGGTTTGCCCAGCGTGGTTTCCTTGCCGTTCTTGATTTTGTAATACCGCATCGTGTCCGCGCGCGCATCGCCTCTCTCTAGTTTAAAGACAATCTGTTCCCAGCCGCCTTCGAGAAAATGGCCTGGTAGTCCCTTCTTTTCCTGGCTGGATGCAATACCTCGCCAGGTATTGAGCGTTTCGCCCGCTTTCACGTCGTAGATGACGAACTGGCCATCAACATTCCAGTCTGGCCACACACCCAAGTATCTGCGCCATGCTGCTTTGGGATCGGGAGCGCTTTGCAAGCGGTCGAACACTTCCTTGGATACCCAGCAATCGCTCATCCCCCGGCTGTTGGGCGCGAGGATACGATACAGGCGCGCAGGGCCTTTGATGGCATAGGGTTCCAGCGTGTGAAATGATCGAATGTTTCTATCATTGAGATAGGAAAAAATATCTTTTTGCTCGCGGTTATTTCCCAGCTTGTCCTCTTTAGCAGATAACTCATCAACCCGCTGTCGATAGCGTTTTGGATCTGCAGGCTCGATAAAGTTATCCCCCGCCTTGCTCAACCAGGCCGGCTGCCGTTTGCGCATGAGCGGTATTGCCTGCGATTCCGGAATCGCTCCTCTGAAGTGAATATTGTTGGCATTGACAATGCCGCGCTGTCTTTCCAGCGCTTCTTTCTCCAGCCGCAGAATGATGGTGTCCAGGATGTCGGATACCGGTTTGATGGCGTTGGCCAGGTGTTGATCGGCCATCAGGCGAACTGCCTTTACCTGTTCCAATATCGCCTTGGCTCTTTTTCCGACACTTGGGATCAAACTCACTTTATTGACCAGACCCTCCATGGCTTGAATGCCCTTGTCAAATGCCGCGGTCAACGCTTTCACATTGACCTGAGCACGTACTTCCTTGATTTGGGTCGCGAGCCATTTGAAGACATCATCAATACGCATTTCCTTTAGATATTTCTGTACATCCCGGCGGCGTAAAAACGTGATGACCCAGGTCATCGCTTGTTCCACCGCCTTGACGACAGCGTCAGCTCCCATGCGCCGCACCCAACCAAAGAAGATTTTTAGGACCCCCTTCACCAGCGAGCCGAGCGTGGGGAACAGACCGATCAAGGTCAATGCCAGCGCTACCCATGCCCAGGTATCCTTGTAGTCGTGGATCAGCTTTTTGCAGTTGGCGATGAGGTCGCGGACGTCGCACACCTGGTCCACGAGCGGAATCATCGAAATGGCTGCATCCACCAGAATTTGCCCGGTGGAACGCTCTTCGTTGAAGTCGCCTTGAATCGCTTCCCAAAACCATACAAATGGATTGGTGCTGGGTTCTTTCGCTTTTTCCTGGTCATTGGTTGCCCATGCGAGTGCATCTCGCATTTGCGTTGCATTGAGTTCTGCCATTCGATCCTTCCCTGTATGTTTTTTTTATTCCACGCACTGCGCAATCAGGCATCGTTGAGGTCTTGTAGCGGAGGCGCGGTTTTTTCCTTTTTGGCGAGCCTCGGCTTGTAAATGACTTTTTTCACTGGCTTGTTCAGCACATTTTCATGGCGCGCTTTGCCGTCTGCGTCTAACTGTCCAGTGACAACCGGCCCTTTGTCGAAGTGGATTTCATATTCCGCTCCGTCGATTCCTTCCCCAGTGTCCGGGTCCAGGTAATTCAACGCGATCCAATGCGCCGGGTCTTGGCCTGGTCCCGAAAAGTGCGGTAAATCAGCCGACATGCGCCCGGGTCCCCCCCAAGTGTGAGCACCCGCCTTCACCATGAATTCTCCAGGGCAGCCAAGCTCGATCTTGCCGCCACCGATCTTGATATAAGCGCCAGCGCAAATGAGCGTGATGCTCTTTTGTGCAGCAACGACAATTTCACCCTGGCTCGCGGTAATTTTGACGTTCTGGTCAGCGGCAATACCGATGCTGTCATGCTGTGCCTGGATATCGAACTTGCCGTAGTGCGCGATGTGTTTGATGCCATCCTTGTGCGCGAACAGTGAAACGCCTTCTCCGGCATTGACGTTGAAGCGCTTCCCGGCGACGGCTTGAATATGGTGCTGCGCGATCAGGTTGTGATGCTGGCCGCTATAGCTGACCGATGAATAAGGGGTGGCGCTCGCAAAGCCGCCATCGGCATACTGCGCAATCAACGGAGCACCGCCTTCCGTGCCGTTCGGTTGCGTATTGCTGCCCTGTTCGGCATTTTTCAGATCAGTGTTGATTTTTATATGAGGATCCTGGTCCACTCCCAATGCCTGATGCTGTTCGGCATACTCCCCCAAGGCTTTGAGCAGGCCATGCGAATTCTCCAGCAATGCTTTCAGCGGCTCACGTTCCAATTGCTTGCCCTGGGCCCTCAACATGGCTTGTGTACTGAGCAGCATGAGTTTGGCGGCGCGAATGACTACTGAATTGTCACTGCGTAGTTCCGCGCCTTCGCCACGCGCCTCCCCTTTGCCGTCGCGCCGCGGATGCGTCATCCAGCCCAGGTTCAATTCGCTGTGCCCGTGTTCGCTGGCGAGCTGCGCATTGATCTGGCCGGGCGTATCGTCGAGTCTTAGCTGATTGCAGCGGGTGCCTTTGATCTCCTTGCTCTTCATCCCCGACAGGTACTTGTTGCCCGGCAGGCTGCCCGCATGGCTGAACGTCGGCGGCGGATTCACCCCGTTATGGGTCAGCGAGATAATCAAGGGCTTGTCCGGGTCCCCCTCCACGAAAATAACGACCGCCTCCATCCCGGCGCGCGGCAGCGCCGTCACGCCATAGCCGCTGCCGGCCCAGCCGCAACCGACACGCACCCAGGCCGAGTCGCGGTGGGTGCGCGAGGCCCCCGCGCCTTGCGCATGCGCGTGGTCCCGTGGACGGCATTGAGGGAAATGCAGATTGATCCGCCCCTGTTCGTCGCAATGCACTTCTTCCCCTTCCGGCCCGGCGACAAGGGCGGTCAGCGGATGCGCGGGCGGCAGATCGACGCGCGGATCGAATGCCGGCACGATCGGGATGCCGCGCCGCACACAGGTGAACGCATTGGCAAAGCGCATGCCGCTTTCCGTGCGCGCTTCTTCGAACTGGGCGGCGTCTTGCCCCGTGCTCCAGCGGTTGGCCGCGAACAGGCGGTTGACCCTGCCTTCCATGTCTTTCGGGAGATTGTTTTCGGCATCGATCGACAGCGCGGTGATGATGAATTCGCGTTCTTCCGGCGGATGGGTATCGATTTCCGGATGATCGATGAGCCCATTCCATTCGCCCACGCACAACGCCGGCCCGCCGCCTTCCGCGTGAAAGCATTTGCTGTCGTATTCGTGGCGCGTCATGCGCAAGTCGCCCAGCTGGCGGTAATCGTCTTCGTTGTCGCCCGCGTGCGGCGGATCGACCAGGTAGTCGTCGAGGCTGACCGCGAACTGGTTGCCCAGCGGTCCCTGGTCGATGCGGCTGATCGATTGCGCTTCCATCATGCGCACTTGCTTGTAGTCCCAGCTCCGGCGGCTAATGCCGCCGGGCGTGAGGGTGCGTACCGGCAGCCAGGCGGTGATGCCGGCGCGTTCCTCGGTGGCGGCATCGCGGTGATAGCGCACGGCGCCGGCGGCGTTTTGCGGCAGCAGGAGCGCATTGTTGAACAGCACCAGCGAGTGCGCTGGCGTGTCGTCGCTGCCGTGCCGGGTGGCCTTGCCCGGACGGAAGTGCCACGCAATGCCGCGCCGCTTCCATAAACGGCGCAGGAAGGCGGCATCCGATTCCCCCAGTTGCATCGTGAATTCGCGCGCCGGATACGCACCTCGCAAATACGCCAGGTCGACATCAAACGCTTGCGCCAGCACCGGATTCGTATCGCGCCACTCATCCAGAATGACCCTGGAGATATCGACTTCATTGAGATTGCGGAACACGCGGGTATTGTTGCGCTTTTCCATAAGCGCCAGCGCATCGCGCACGACAAGCTGATAGGTGGCCAGTCCGCCATCGCTTTGTCCGGCTGCGGCTTGCGCGACGATGCCGCAGACCGAACGCAAGCCGCCCTGGTCGGTCACGAACTGGAGTTCAATTGGCAGCGCGAGGAATTCCTTGAGCGGCAGCCGGGCATTGGTGGACACGCACAGGAGCCGGTATTCCAGGCCGCCGCACAGGGATTCCGTGCCGGTCACGCGCTTGACCAGCAACACATCGTCGAGCACGCCTTGTTCATGGGACAGGCGCAGGCGGATCGGGCGATTGGCTTCGGAAAAGCCGGTGATGGCGCTGGTCAGGTCTTTCAGGTTCATGAAGGAGGCTCTGATGAAATGGAAAATATTATAAAAATATAAATAATACTTTGCCAACAAAAAGGGCACAAGTATTACGTTTGACAAACGTCCCGCGCCGCCCATGGCTGCTAGAATTCCACCACCATGCTCACGATCACCCTCAAGCCCGGCAAGGAAAAAAGCCTGCTGCGCCGCCATCCCTGGATATTCCCGACCGCCATCGAGCGCGTCGAAGGCAAACCTGAAGAAAAGAACAAGCCCGGCGCGACCGCGCTGGTGCAATCCGCTTCCGGACAATTTCTCGCACGTGCTGCCTGGAGTCCGAAATCACAGATCCGTGCGCGGGTATGGACCTTCAATGAAACCGAAGCGGTCGATCACGCACTGGTCAAGCGCCGCGTGAAGAAGGCATTGGCGTATCGCATGGCGACGGTGCGCGATAGCGACGCAATACGCATCGTCTTCGGCGAAGCGGACGGCTTTCCGGGACTGGTGGTCGACTGGTACGGCGGCAAGCCGGGCCATCTGGTATGCCAGTTCCAGTCGGCCGGGGTGGAAGCGTGGAAAGTGCCGATCGTGCAGGCGCTGATCGCGGAAACCGGCTGCCCGAACGTGTACGAGCGCTCGGATGCGTCCGTACGCGAGCGTGAAGGCTTGCCGCTGGTGACAGGCACCCTGGCCGGCAGCGAGCCTGCAGACGAAACCCTGGTTACCGAAAACGGCGTGCGTTATGCGATCGACATCAAAACCGGCCACAAGACCGGCTTTTATGTCGACCAGCGCGACAACCGGCGGCTGGTGATGGAGCATGCGGCCGAACGCGACGTGCTGAACTGCTTCTGCTACACCGGCGGCTTTTCGCTGGCGGCGCTCAAGGGCGGCGCCAGCAGCGTGATATCAATCGATTCCTCCGCCGAAGCACTGGCGATCGCGCAACGCAATGTCGCGCTCAATGGTTTCGACGCCGGCAAGGCGGAATGGCGGGACGAGGACGTGTTCAAGACCTTGCGCGCGTTGCGCGAGCAGGGTAAATCCTTCGACCTGATCGTGCTCGATCCGCCCAAATTCGCATCCGCTCCCGGCCATGTCGAGCGCGCCGCGCGGGCGTACAAGGACATCAACCTGCTCGGCTTCCAGCTGCTGCGCGAGGGCGGGTTACTGTTTACCTACTCCTGCTCCGGCGCCATCAGCGCCGACCTGTTCCAGAAAATCGTCGCCGGCGCCGCCAACGACGCCAAGGTGGACGCCCGCATCCTGAAACGGCTGTCGGCAGGCGTCGACCATCCGATGACAACCAGCTTTCCCGAAGGCGAATATCTGAAAGGCTTGATGTTGAGCAAGCCGTGACGGCGGATGGATTGACCGATATTCAACTTTCGCAACCCGATTGCGGATTTGCGTCATAATTTTCGCCATGACATTGTTTAAATCATCCCAATGAGCAGCAAAGCCAAAGCGGATGCGGACGCATTCCGCAGTCCACGACATGCGGCGCCGTCCGGCAGCGCGGCACTGGCGGAGACGCAATTGCGCAACGCCTCGGTGCGCGTCACCGCTGCCCGCGTCAGAGTACTGACGGCCCTGCTGGACGCGCAGCGCGCCTTTTCGCATCAGGACGTGCAAGATGCGCTGAGCGACATGGATCGGGTCACGCTCTATCGTGCGCTCGATTGCCTGACCGATGCCGGCCTCGCGCACAAGATCGCCGGCGACGACCGCGTGTTCCGCTACAGCGCCGGCGCCGACCATGGCGGCGGGCATGAACACGGCAGCTATGCGCCGCACCACCAGCATGGCCACTTCCAGTGCACCCGGTGCGCCAAGGTATTCTGCCTCGACAGCATCGGCGAAGCCGGACTGCTGCGCGACGCCTTGCAGGAGGCGCTGGGCAAGGGCTTCCAGAGCCACGACATCGAATTCACGATAAAGGGATGGTGCGCCGATTGCGCGCACTGAATGCATATGAAAATGGTACCCGCAACGATACTCACCGGCTTCCTCGGCGCCGGCAAGACCACACTCCTCAACCGCATCCTGCGCGAGCAGCACGGGCACCGGATTGCTGTCATCGAGAATGAATTCGGACAGGAAAACATCGACAACGAGATCCTGGTCCAGAACAGCAATGAACAGATCGTCGAAATGAGCAACGGCTGCGTCTGCTGCACTGTGCGCGGCGATCTGATCGTTGCCCTTTCCACACTCGCACAGAAACGCGACGCCGGCGAACTGAGCTTTGACCATGTCGTGATCGAAACCACCGGACTCGCCAATCCGGGGCCGGTTGCGCAGACCTTTTTCATGGATGACGAGGTCGCAAGCCATTACCTGCTCGACGCGGTAGTGACGGTGGTCGACGCGCGGCACGCGATGCAGCAACTGGACGGGCATGAGGAGGCGCAACGCCAGGTGGGCTTCGCCGACAAGCTGTTACTGTCCAAAACCGACCTGGTGACGACCGAAGACGTCGACACGCTGACGCGGCGGCTGAAACGCATCAATCCGCGCGCACCGGTGGCGCGCGTCGATTTCGGGCAAGCGCCGATCGGCGAGGTGCTCGACCTGCGCGGCTTCAACCTCAACGACAAGCTGGAGATCGATCCGGATTTTCTTGCCGTCGAAGAGGACGAACACGACCATGCGCATCACGATTGCGACGAGCACTGCGGTCACGACCATGCGCACAATCACCACCACGGCCATCACTCGGATGACATTGCCGCCTTCGTGTTCCGTAGCGACCGCCCGTTCAACACCGCGAAACTGGATGAATTCCTCGGTGGGCTGGTGCAGGTGTTCGGCCCCCGCATGCTGCGCTACAAGGGCGTGCTATGGATGGAGGGCGCCGACCGCAAGGTGGTGTTCCAGGGCGTTCACCAGATGATGGGAACGGATATCGGCGCCAAATGGGGCGACAGTGAAGTGCGTGGCAGCAAGATGGTCTTCATCGGAAAGAATCTTCCCGAGGAAACCTTTATCCAGGGACTGGAACAGTGTTTGGTATAGACTGTTGCAGCATTGATTAAAGTTGAAGCGCCGAAGTTGGTCGTTTGGCAAGATGCATGAAAGACGTCCCATGCAGCGCCTGATACGATCCGGAAGCGGCTGAAAAACACGGAAGGAACGATTTCAGGAAGGGATCGAACAGGTCTGGCAGTTCATTATCAGGAGATAGCATGAACGCAACCGCCACAAGATCCACACGCAGTGCACCGGCCAAGCGTGCCCGCAAGACTGCGGCTGCCACGTCCGCCACGCCGAAATCCAGCGTCTCGGAGAGCGCTCAATCGCAATCTGCTGCAGCCAAACTTGTCAAAATCATCAAGAATGGGCCTGCGCCATCTGCCGGAACAATCGACCCGGCAACGAAAGCAATTGCCAAATCCACCCAAAGCACGGTAAAAAGCACGGTAAAATCCGCCGCGAGGACGACGGCGAAAACCAATGTCACGGGCAAGGCCGGCAGTAGGGCCATTCCCGAAACAGGCAAGGCGGCGACGGATTTGAGGCGGTCCTCGGGCACCACGGCTTCAAAAACCCGTTCCGCGGAGGCGTCCGGTTCTTCCATGAGAAGCAACAATGCAAGGGCCGGATTAACAGATACAATGGAAAAACCCGTAGTTTCGAAAGTAAGCGAAGTGGCTACCAAAACAACTAAATCGACCCCTGCCGTCCCCGCCGACGGCACCCTGTTGACCGAAGAGCAAATCCTGAAGATGAGCGAGAAGGATTACATGAACGAGGCGCAACTGGCCTTTTTCAAAGCTCGCCTTCAACAGCTCGAGCGTGATCTGCTGAAGAACGCCGGCGAAACCACGGAACACTTGCGTGAAACCGTGCTGGTTCCGGATCCGGCCGACCGCGCCACGATCGAAGAAGAGCATGCACTGGAATTGCGCACGCGCGACCGCGAACGCAAGCTGCTGAAGAAGGTGCAGCAATCGATCGCAGCGATCGACGCCGGCGAATACGGCTGGTGCGAAGAGACCGGCGAACCGATCGGCATTCCACGCCTGCTGGCACGGCCGACGGCGACCCTGTCGCTGGAAGCGCAACAGCGCCGCGAATTAAAGCAGAAGCTGTACGGGGATTGATTCCCCCTCGCCGGAGCAAGCTCCGGACTACAGATCTCTACAAGCGTACGATGCATGCCGTCGTACGCTTGTTTGCTTTCCGGCCTCGACGATCGTCGGTCATGTAAAAAATCCGCAGAGGCATTCACGCACCTGTAGCGTTCGCTCAGCTCGGCATACTATAATGCAACCATGTTGCAAATATCCCAGCTCAACTATCGCTACCCGAACGCGCCCCAGGCGCAACTATCCGTGCCGGCGTTTTCGCTCGCGACCGGTCAGCATGCGATCATCCTCGGCCCATCCGGCTGCGGCAAATCGACGCTGCTGCACCTGCTGGCCGCCATCCTGACGCCGCAGCAAGGCAGCCTGCATGTGGCCGATACCGACCTGTGCGCGCTGTCGCCACGCGCAGCCGATGCCTGGCGCGGAGACAGGATAGGCTTCCTGCCCCAGAAGCTGGCGCTGGTGCCCAGCCTGTCGGTGCGCGAAAACCTGCTGCTGTCCTCCTATGCCAACGGCCGCGCCGCCGATCCCATGCGCGCCGACGCGCTGCTGGCCGAACTGGGGCTGGCACACAAGGCCGACGCAAAACCGCATCAACTCAGCCAGGGTCAGCAGCAACGCGTCGCGATTGCCCGTGCGATCTTCAATCATCCGGCGCTGTTGCTGGCCGATGAACCGACCGCAAATCTCGACGATGCAGCCTGCGCGTCCGTGATCCGCCTGCTGACCACGCAGGCCGCCGCCAACGGTGCCTCGCTGGTCATCGCGACGCACGATGCGCGGGTGCTGGCGGCATTGCCCGAGGCGACGGTGTTGCGCCTTGATCCACCGGCAAAGGAGGCCGCCTGATGCGCATCAATGCCCTGACTCTCGCGCTCAAGTCGCTGCAGCACAAACCGCTGTCGACCGCGCTCAACCTGATGCTGATGGCGATCGGCATCGCCATGATGACCTTCGTGCTGTCGGCGTCGCGCCAACTGGAAGACAATGCGCTGCGCGACGCACAAGGCATCGATCTTGTGGTCGGCGCCAAAGGCTCGCCGCTGCAACTCATCCTGTCCTCGGTATTTCACGTCGACATCCCGACCGGGAATATCCCGCTGGCTGCGCAAGCGCAGCTCGAACAAAACCGGATGATCAGGAAAGTCATTCCTCTGGCGCTGGGCGACAGCTTTCGGGGTTTTCGCATCGTCGGCACCAATCCGGACTACATCGCGCATTACGGCGGCGTGCTGGCGCAGGGCAAAATGTTCGCCGCGCCGTTGCAGGCGGTGCTGGGTTCGCAGGTGGCAGCCAGGACCGGCGCCGGCTTGAATGCAAGCCTGGTCGGATCGCACGGCCTCGCGCGCGGCGGTGAGGAACACAGCGGTTCGCCTTACACCGTCGTCGGCATCCTGAAACCGACCGGCACCGTGCTCGACCGCCTGATGCTGACACCGGTCGAATCGGTATGGCGCGTGCATGAGGTCGAACAAGGCATCGACGTCAACGACAAGGAAGAAAAGGAAGCGATGGATGCGGAGCGCGAACTGACGGCGCTGCTGGTGCAGTATGCGTCGCCGCTCGCCGCCATCTCGCTGCCGCGCATGATCAATACCCAGACCGACCTGCAGGCGGCAGCCCCGGCTTTCGAAGCGGCCAAGCTGTTCCGCATGCTCGGCGTCGGCGTCGACGTGTTGCGCGGCATAGCGGTGCTCATGCTGGCCTCCGCCGCGCTGTCGATGTTTGCGGCGTTGTACAACGCGCTGGAAGAGCGCAAGACGGATCTGGCGGTGCTGCGCACGCTGGGCGCGCCGCCGGCCAGGCTTCTGCTTTTGCTGCTGGCGGAAGGCCTGCTGCTGGCGACGACCGGCGCATTGCTCGGCTGGCTCGCGGGACACGTTGCGGTCGGCCTGCTCGGCAGCATCCTGTCCAGCGACCAGAATCTCGTCCTGTCCGGCTTGTTCATCGCACCGGAAGAAGCCTGGCTCGCCGCGGTGGCGCTCGGCGTCGGATTTTCCGCCGCGCTGTTGCCGGCGCTGCGCGCCTATCGCACCGATATCGCCGCCACCCTTGCACGTTAGACGTAGAATGAGCCGATCCCGTTCACACCGATTGTCGGAGATGTCATGCAAACATCCTTGCGCACTCTTTTGATGGCCATGCTGGCAGCACCGGCACTGGCGTTTTCCGCAACGCAGGCGCCGCCGCAGGGCGGCCAGGCACCGCCGCCGAATACGCCTCCGGCCATGCAGTCGTTGCCCGATGTCCAGGGCGTGGTGTCATGGAACACGCTCGCCAAGGTCAAGCAGATCAAGACGAAGACCCGTATCCTGCCGGAGTTTTCGAAGGAAATCGTGGCGCTCAATGACCAGGAAGTGAAGGTCCAGGGCTTCATGATGCCGCTGGAACCGGGCGAGAAACAGAAGCACTTCCTGGTGTCGGTGAACCCGCAGACCTGTGCATTCTGCCTGCCGGCCGGCCCGGAAGGCGTGGTTGAAGTGAAGTCGAGCACACCGGTCAAGTACACCTTCGAGCCGATCGTTGTCAGCGGCAAGATGAGCGTGCTGAAAGACGATCCGATGGGCCTGTATTACCGTCTCACGGATGCCGCTCCGGCAAAATAAGATCATGCGATTCTCCCGCCGCAGCGCGCAGTACGGCAATGCATTTGCCTTTGTGCTGGCGCTGGCATTGCTGTTTGCGCAATGGGCGGGCATCGCGCACAGGATCGAACACGCACCGCTGCACCACCCAGCGCAGGTTTTCTCGCAATTCGACGACGACGGGCACCGGCATCACCATTCCTGCCTCGCCTTCGATGCCGCTGCGGTCGCCGACACGGTCTGCCTTCCGCCGTTTGTCGCGCCCCTCCTCGACAGCGCCCAGGTACTGGCCTTGCGGCTTGCATTCATCTCATGGAATGCGCCGCCGGTCCGCCACTTTTCCTCCCGCGCCCCGCCCGACGCCTGACACGTAGCCTGACGCGGCCGACGCGTCGCACTCCTGTCCGGCAACTGCACGCAATGCCCCCCAATGCGCGCGGTTGCATCCGCTATTCCTAATCAACACTCATCATGGCCATCCAACGTACATTGATGGCGAGCGCGGTACTGTCCGCGCTCGCCTCGCACTCCATTACAACTTTCGCGCAAGCCGCGGAACAATCACTCCCCACCGTCACCGTGACCGCAACGCCCTTCGGCGCAGAGGAGCAGGCGCAGATACTGACACCTGCCAAGGTCCTGGCGGGCGACGAACTGCGCACCAAGCTAGGCACCTCGCTCGGCGACACGCTATCGCAGGAGCTGGGCGTGGCAGCATCCGGTTTCGGTGCGGGCGCTTCGCGGCCGATCATCCGCGGCCTGGAAGGCCCGCGCGTGAAGATCCTGCAGAACGGCATGGCAGTCTCCGACCTGTCCAGTCTGTCCAACGACCACGCGGTCGCTACCGACGCGGCCACCGCGCGCCAGATCGAAATCCTGCGCGGTCCAGCGGCGCTACTGTACGGCTCGGGCGCCATCGGCGGCTTGGTGAATGTGGTCAATGAACGCATTCCGACCGAGCTTCCCTCGAAGCCGACCGGCGAGGCGGAACTGCGCTTCGGCTCGGTGGACCGGGAAAAGAGCGCTTCCTTCTCGACCGACGCGGCCAGCGGCAGCATCGGCCTGCACCTCGACGGCAGCACGCGCGACACCGGCAACTACCGCATCCCCGGTTTCGCCGGCCTGAACGATCCGGACTCCGCATCCGGCAGGCTTCCATCCTCGTTCACACGGGCGCATGCACTCGGCCTCGGCGTGTCGAAGATCGCCGACTGGGGCTATGTGGGGGCATCAATCGACGCCCGCGACGACCACTACGGCATTCCCACCGACGAGAAGTCCTTCATCGATCTGAACCAGACGCGCGCCGACGTGGCGGGCATGGTCCGGCAACCGTTCGCCGGCGCGGAATCCTTCAGCTTCAAGCTCGGCGCAAGCGACTACAAGCATACCGAGAAGATGGAGGACGGCACGCCAGCGACCGATTTCGCCAACAAGGCCTACGAGACGCGCGCGGAGCTCACGCACCTGCCGCTAGCCGGCTGGCATGGCGTGTTCGGCATGCAGAGCGAAAGCAGCAAGCTGTCCGCCTTGTCGGCGGCGACCGGCAGACCCGACACCATCCCGGTCACCAAATCGTCGTCGCTGGCCGCCTTCGTCGTCGAGGAGCGCGACTTCGGCCCGGTGCGCGCCAGTGCCGGCATGCGCCTGGAATCGGCAAAGCGCCGGCCCGATGATCCCGGGTTGCCGGATCGGAGCTTCAACTTGCACTCGTATTCGATCGGCGGATTGTGGACTTTTGCGCACGGCTATGGATTGGGCGCCACCTATTCGCTGGCCGAACGCGCGCCGGCGACGGAGGAGCTCTATTCGAACGGCCCGCACGAATCGACCGCCACATTCGACATCGGCGATCCGGCGTTGAAAAAGGAAACTTCGCGCAATCTCGAACTGTCCCTGCAAAAAACCGCGGGGTTGATGCGATGGAAAGCCAATCTGTTCGAAAACCGCGTGCGCAATTTCGTGTTCGGCCGCAGCGACGGCAGCACCGTGGACGAGGACGGCAATGACGACGCGGCGGGGGAATTCACACGGCGCTTCTGGTCGCAGGGCAAGGCCACCATACGAGGCGCGGAAGCGGAAGTGAGCTACAACCTGCGCGGCGAAGGTCTTGCGCTGCGCGCGTTCGCCGATACGTCGCGTGGCAGGCTCGACGACTCGGGCAACCTGCCGCTGCAGCCGGCAAACCGCTTCGGCGTCGAAGCCGGGTATCGCCAGGGCCCGTGGCGCAGCGGCGTCAGCGCCGTCCATGCGCAGCGACAGGACCGGTTGGCGGCGTTCGAGACGACGGCAACGCCTTCCTATACGCTGGTCGACGCAAACCTGTCGTATACCATCCGCCACGCAAGCATGCAGTGGACCTGGTTCGCCATGGTGAAGAATCTGTTGAACCAGGATGTGCGCCTGTCCACCTCGCTGCTGCGCGATGTTGCGCTGCAACCAGGAAGAAATCTGATTGTCGGCGTCCGGACAAGGTTCTGAAATAGCTTGGCTTGAAACATCTTCAATATTGACAAACTGTTATCTTGCCGCTGTAATGGCGGGTCGACAGGTAATTATGTTACCTTTACAGGCCTGAAGTTCCCCTTGCGCGACGACGTGCAAGGGGAAAAGATACGCAAGGGAAAACGTGGGGATTTTTTCGCTCTTTGGCAAGAAGGACCGCCAGCAGGCCAAGCCTGCCCAGAAGGATGCTTCGCGCACTGTGCGATCCGCCACAGGTGCGCGCAGTGACGGCGGCAAATCCGGTGGGAGGACGACTACTATCAAGCGCGATGCACAGGCCGCGCTTGCCACCGCACTGAAGATCGATGCGATCGAGTCCGAAATGTCGTCCGAGTTCGTCAATGTGACGACAACCCAGGCGGGTGCCGCAAAATCGCCCGCCAAACCTGCGCCACGTCCCGCAAACAAAGCCAAGCCCGTTCCGGCTCCACAAGAAAAGCCTCGTGCGCCGCAAAAACAGGAGGCAAAGCCGGAGCCGATGTTGTCGGTCGCCTCGGCGACGGTCCCGGAATTCGGCGAATCCACCGAATACCTGCTCAACGGACAGAGCGCCGTGGCCGATATGGCCGCGCCCTCTTCCGAGGCCGCGGCAGTGATCGAAGAAGCGGCCATCATGTATGCGAACGGCCAGAACGATGTGGTCGAACAGATGCTTTGCGGCGCGATCGAGGAAGACCGGCTGGGTAGCGTCGCCATCCATGCCTGGCTGATGCTGTTCGACCTCTACCGCATGACGGGCAAACAAGAGGCATTCGACAATCTTGCCATTGCCTACCTCAACAAGTTCGAAACCTCGCCGCCGGCCTGGACCGATGGCATACAGCATGAATCGCAGCAAGCGGCGCCAACGGGTACGATGCCGATGGTGGCCTTTTCCGGCAAGCTGAACGCCGAGTGCAAGCGACAGGCGGAACGCATCAGGAAACTCGCGGAAAACTATCATTCGCTGCGCCTTGAGTTCGTACGGGTAACCGAGGTTGATCCGGCAGGCTGCGGAGTCCTGCTGTGCGTGCTGCAAAAGCTGCAGAAAACCGGACACGATCTGCTCCTGGTCGGTGCGTCCGAACTGGCCGACAAGATCCGCGCGATCATCGAGGTCGGACGCCGGGATGACAGCGAAGACGCATGGCTGCTGCTGCTGGAACTGTTGCGCTTGCTGAACCGGGAAAAGGACTTCGAGGAAATCAGCATCGATTATTGCGTCACCTTCGAAGTATCTCCGCCGGCATTCACCACACCGCAATCCGGCGTGACGACGGCATCGGCCGAGGCGACATCGCCGACTCCCGAAGCCGAAGGCTTTCTTTTACCACCCATCGTCGAGGGACGTATCGACGACCTGATCGTCGCCATTGCCGCCTATTCCGACGAACACGATCCAGCGATCATCGATTGTTCTCAACTGTGCCGCGTCGATTTCAATGCTGCCGGCCGACTGCTCACCGGACTCGCGCCCTTTTGCGGCGTCGGTAAGGTCATCGAATTCCATCACGTCAACCATCTCGTCGCAGAATTGCTCAACGTGATCGGCCTCAAGGACATCGTCCGCATTTTTCCCCGCAAGAACTGAATATGGAACCGGCTGCCGCGCTGCGGCTGCTTTCCCTCGCGCTGCCGGAATCGTCGTCTACACTACTTGTATTCCGGCACACAGCCCCTATTTGCAGTGGATTACTGCGAATAACCCATCGACCAAGAGGCAAGCATGGAACAATTTCACGGCACCACCATTCTTTCGGTTCGACGCGGCAACGTCGTCGCGCTCGGAGGCGACGGCCAGGTCACGCTCGGCAACGTTGTCATGAAAGGCACTGCCCGCAAGGTGCGCAAGCTCTATCAGGGCAAGGTGCTGGCAGGATTCGCCGGTGGTACCGCAGATGCATTCACGCTGATCGAACGCTTCGAAGCCAAGCTGGAAAAGCACCAGGGCAACCTGATGCGTGCATCGGTGGAGCTGGCGAAGGACTGGCGCACCGACCGCATCCTGCGCCGCCTGGAGGCGATGCTGCTGGTGGCCGACCGCGAATCGACGCTGGTCATCACCGGCAACGGCGACGTGCTGGAACCGGAAGCCGGGATCGGCGCGATCGGTTCCGGCGGCGTGTATGCGCAGTCCGCCGCCAAGGCCCTGCAGGAAAACACCGAGCTCTCGCCGCTTGAGATCGTGAAGAAGTCGCTCACCATCGCCGGCGAACTCTGCATCTATACCAATCTGTCGCATACCATCGAAACCCTCGAATAAGGCGCACACGACATCATGAACATGACTCCACAAGAGATAGTTTCCGAACTCGACAAGCACGTGGTCGGCCAGGCGCGCGCCAAGCGCGCGGTCGCGATCGCATTGCGCAACCGCTGGCGCCGCCAGCAGGTCGCGGAACCGCTGCGTCACGAGATTACACCCAAGAACATCCTGATGATCGGCCCGACCGGCGTCGGCAAGACCGAGATCGCACGACGCCTCGCCAAGCTGGCGGACGCCCCCTTCATCAAGATCGAGGCGACCAAGTTCACCGAAGTCGGCTACGTCGGCCGCGACGTCGACACCATCATCCGCGACCTGATCGACATCGGCATCAAGCAGACGCGCGAATCGGAAATGCGCAAGGTGCGCACGCGCGCCGAGGATGCAGCGGAAGACCGCGTACTCGACATCCTGCTGCCGCCGGCGCGCGACTTCGGCTTCAGCGCGACGCCAAGCGCGCCGTCCGACGGCGAGACGCAAAGCGGCAACACCACGCGCCAGACCTTCCGCAAACGCCTGCGCGAGGGGGCACTCGACGACAAGGAAGTCGAAATCGAAGTCGCCGAGGCCGGCCCGCACATGGAAATCATGGCGCCGCCCGGCATGGAAGAAATGACCGAGCAGATCAAGTCGATGTTTTCCGGACTGGGCGGCGCGCGCAAGAAGAAGCGCAAGCTGAAGATCAAGGAAGCGATGAAGCTGCTGATCGAGGAAGAAGCGGCGAAGCTGGTCAACGAGGACGAACTCAAGCAGAAAGCGATTACCAACGTCGAGCAGAACGGCATCGTGTTCCTCGACGAGATCGACAAGATCGCGACGCGCTCCGAAGTCGGCGGCGCCGACGTCTCGCGCGCGGGCGTGCAGCGCGACCTGCTGCCACTGGTGGAAGGCACGACGGTGAACACCAAGTACGGCATGATCAAGACCGACCACATCCTGTTCATCGCGTCCGGCGCTTTCCACCTGGCCAAGCCGTCCGACCTGATCCCGGAACTGCAGGGCCGTTTTCCGATCCGGGTTGAGCTCGAATCGCTGGCGATCGCCGACTTCGAGCGCATCCTCACCAGCACCGACGCCTGCCTGACGCGGCAATACGAAGCGTTGCTGGGTACCGAAGGCGTGAAGATCGAGTTTGCCGAAGACGGCATCCGGCGTCTCGCAGAAATTGCGTTCTCGGTGAATGAAAAAACCGAAAACATCGGCGCGCGCCGCCTGTACACGGTGATGGAAAAACTGCTGGAAGAAATGTCGTTTTCCGCCACGGAATCGTCCGGCAAGGCCATCGCCATCGACGGCGCGTATGTGGACGAAAAACTCGGCGCGCTGGCCGTCGACGAAGACCTGTCGCGCTACGTTCTGTAATCGGCAAGCAGCATGGGCTGCAATTCGATATGGCTAACAAGGCACTCGCCAAGCGGCAGAAACTGACGATACGCGTCGAGCCGTCGCAACGGGCATTGAAGCCGCGCAATCCGATCGTGCTGCCGGCCAGGCAACGCGTGGCGGGCGAGCACAGAAAGTCCGTGTCCGGACAGCGTCAGTTGCAGCAGCAACTCTTGAAAAAGCTGCAGGGCGAACCGGACAAGGATTGAGCGGCGCTCCGGTAATCAAGGCGACAAAAGCGCGTTTGCCACGAAGCCCGCCAAGAGCACGAAGAACAGCGACTTTCTTCGTGCTCTTGGCGGGCTTCGTGGTTCAAGCCTTTTTTCCAATGCAAACTTTTTTGTCGCTCAATTTACCTGCTTCCCAGTAAAGGGTGTGGCTTTACTGGCCCGGGGGAGTCTGCTGCTGCGGCTGTGCAGGAACCTGCGGCGGGTTGGACGGTACGCTCGGCGGCGGACTCACGACGACCGTCGGCGGTGCGCTGGTTGCAGCCTGTCCGGCCGGCTGGGAAGGCTGCTGGCCAAGTGCCGGCAGCTGTGGCGGAACCGCTCCCGGCGGCACTACCGGCGCCGGCACGCCGCCGGCCGCCGCGGTCTGCGCCCGCGATGGCACTCCGGTCACCGGCGGAGGCGGTGGCGGCGTCGGGGTCCGCTGCACCCCAACCGGTGCGGTAGTCGCCGCCCCGAGCTGCGCCGGGGCATTCTCAGGCAGGTCGACCCGCTTGACCGTTCTACCCTCCGCCAGTAACACATAATCCCGATGCACTTCCCGCACCTTCACGTCGGGTAAAAATTCGTTGCCCGCCCGCACTGCCTGTGCCGGCTTGCCGTTTGCGCTAAGGATAGCGACGCTGTCATGCGGATTGCCCGAGAAGATCACGCCCTTCAAGTGGTAATTGCTCGCCGCCACGTTGCCCGCACGCCCTCCGAACAAGGCGCTCGCCGCTTCCGGACGTATCTCGGCCTGGGCGGCGCGCGGCGGCGCGGCCACCGGCCGCACCGGCGGCTTGAACAATTGCAGCCCCCAGTACGCGAGCGACGCGCACAACAGGATAAACAGCACAAAACTCGCAGCGAGCGGCAGGCGCTTCATCTCGTTCCTTTGTCTCATTCCTTTTGTTATCGGTTACCGCACCAACTGGTTGATTTCGATGATCGGCATCAGCACCGCCAGCACGATCAGCAAGACCACGACGCCCATGACCAGGATCAGCGCCGGCTCCAGCAGGCCGGCGATGGTCAGCGCCCGCCGCTCCAGATCCTGCTCTTGCGCATTGGAGGCACGCTCCAGCATCGCGGGCAGTTCGCCGGTCACTTCGCCGGCGCGGATCATGTGGATCAGCATCGGCGGAAAATGCTTGTGTGCGGACAAGGCTCGCGCCAAACCCACGCCTTCACGCACACTGGTCGTGGCGTCCTCGACCTGTTCGCGCATGGCGACATTGGACAGCGTGTCGCGGCTGGTCTGCAGGGCGCGCAGGATGGGCACGCCGGAGCCGGTGGTGATCGCCAGTGTACTGGCGAAACGCGCGGTGTTGAGGCTGCGCTCGAACTTGCCGTACAGGGGGGCGGTCAGCAGCCAGCGATGCCAGCGGTACTTGATGTCGGGGTTCTTGAGCGCGCTGCGCCATGCGAACGCCGCACCGGCACCGACGATGGCGACAATCCAGCCGTAACTGCGCACGAAGTCGGAAATCGCCAGCATGATGACCGTCAGCAGCGGCAGCTTCTGCTTGGTATTCGCAAACACAGAAACGATTTGCGGCACCACGTATGCCAGCAGGAAGATGACGATAGCGAATGCCACCACGGTGACGATCGCCGGGTAGGTGAATGCAAGGCGCACCTTTTGCACCAGCGCATTGCGCCGCTCGATGTAGTCGGCCAGCCGCGACAGCACGCGCGACAACTGGCCGATCTGCTCGCCGGACGCGACCAGTGCGCGATAGATGTCAGCAAAGTCGCGCGGATGCCGGGACAGCGCGTCCGACAGCGAGGAGCCGCCCATCACTTCGGAGCGGATCGACCCGATCAGGTCGCGCACGTATGGGCGCTCGGCCTGTTCCAGCAACGCGGTGAATGCCTGTTCCAGCGGCAGGCTGGCTTCCAGCAGGCTGGCCAGTTGCCGGGTAAACAGCGCCAGCTCGGTGGTCGACAAACGGTCGCCGAATGCGCGGCTACGCGCCTGGCCGAGTTCGTCGACCTGGGCCGCAATGGCATCGACAACGATCGGTACCAGACCTTGCGCGCGCAGGTCTGAGCGCGCAGCGCGCGCGCTGTCAGCATTGACGACGCCCTTTCTGGTAGCGCCGGCGGCGTCTACGGCTTCATAACGAAATGCAGGCATGTCCTTTTCCTTGAGTCCCCGAACGACGCAAAAGGCACGGTGTTTTCATCTCCATGTTTTCGTGCCTTCCCATCCTCCGATGACCGCGGCTTCCTTTACTCTTTCGCCACACGCAGCAATTCCGCCGGCGTGGTCGTGCCATCGGCGATCCAGCGTTCGCCGTCCTCGCGCATGGTGCGCATGCCGTTGCGCTGCGCAATGGCGCGGATCTCCGCTTCCGACGCGCGGTCGTGGATCTGCGCACGGATTTCATCGGTCGTCATCAGCAGCTCGTAGATGCCGACGCGCCCCTGATAACCGGTGTGCCCGCATTTGTCGCAACCGACCGCGTGCCACTGCTGGCCGTCGTCTCGCTTGCAAAGCGGACACAGCTTGCGCACCAGGCGCTGCGCGACGACGCCGAGCAGCGACGATGACAGCAGGAACGGCTCGATGCCCATGTCGAGCAATCGCGTGATCGCCGCCGCCGAGTCGTTGGTATGCAGCGTCGCCAGCACCAGGTGGCCGGTGAGCGATGCCTGCACTGCGATCTGCGCGGTTTCGAGGTCGCGGATCTCGCCGATCATGATGACGTCCGGATCCTGGCGCAGGATCGCGCGCAAGGCCTTCGCGAAAGTCATGTCGATGCGGGCGTTGACCTGCGTCTGGCCGACGCCGGGCAGTTCGTATTCGATCGGGTCTTCGACGGTCAGAATATTGGTCGCCGGGGCGTTCAGGCGCGACAGCGCCGCGTACAGCGTGGTCGTCTTGCCGGAACCGGTCGGGCCCGTGACGAGCACGATGCCGTGCGGCTGGCCGATCAGGTTGTCGAACTGCTGCTGCACGCCGGCGCTCATGCCGAGATGGCTGAGGTCGAGCCGGCCGCCTTCCTTGTCGAGCAGACGCAGCACGGCACGTTCGCCGTGCCCGGTAGGCAGGGTCGATACACGCACGTCGACCGGCTTGCCGCCGACGCGCAAGGTGATGCGTCCGTCCTGCGGCAGGCGCTTCTCGGCGATATCGAGCTGGGCCATGATCTTGATGCGCGAAATCAGCGAGGCGTGGATCGCCTTTTTCGGCCGCACGATGTCGCGCAAGGCGCCGTCGATGCGGAAGCGCACGACCGACACCTGCTCGAAGGGTTCGATATGGATGTCCGATGCCTCTTCACGCAATGCCTGCGTCAGCAGCGCATTGATCATGCGGATCACCGGCGCGTCGTCGGCCGATTCCAGCAGGTCTTCGATGGCCGGCATGTCGAGCATCAGCTTGGCGAGGTCGAGATCGGATTCGACATCCTCGACCACCTGCGCGGCATCGCCGCCGGAGTTGGCGTAGGCTTTCGCGATCGCCGCTTCGAGGTCTTCGCGCGGCACGGACTTGAGTTTGACGCGGCCGAAGCGGCGGCTGACTTCCGCGATAGCGGATGGAACGGTGGCGTCCGACACCCATACCTCGACGGCGTTGTTCGCCGTGTCGCTGCGCCGCGCCAGCAACGCGTGATCGCGGGCGAACGCGTAGGGTAAAAGTCGGGCGTCGTTCATGGTAGCGCTCATTGCAATGAGTCCGGATTCCGGTCTGGAGGTTGAGCCGGCACGGTGGCCGGCGGTATCGGTTGCAGGTTCGGGAAATTGCGCGGGTCGACATTGAGCATGGAACCGCCGACCGGGCGGCCGTCTTCCAGCGGCGGCAGCAGCGGCTGCCGCACGCCGGACAACAGCGCCGGGCTTGCCGGTTGCGCCGCGGCCTGCACGCCGCGGATGAAGTCGTAACGGTCGGCCAGCACGCTCGCGCTCTGTTCGCCGGTGCGGATGACCGTGGGCCGCAGGAACACCATCAGGTTGGTCTTGGTGTTCCTGCGGGTCTGATACTTGAAGAGGTTGCCGATCACGGGGATATCGCCGAGGCCGGGCACCTTCTCATTGCCGTTCTGCAATTCATCCTGGATCAGGCCGCCGAGCACGATGATCTGGCCGTCGTCGACCAGCACGTTCGATTCGATCGAGCGCTTGTTGGTGATGATGCCTGCTGCATTGGCGGTGTCGCGGATGCTCGACGTCTCCTGGTAAATCGCCAGCTTGATGGTGCCGCCCTCGGAAATCTGCGGGCGCACGCGCAGGGACAGGCCGACGTCGCGGCGCTCGATGGTCTGGAACGGATTGACGCCGGCTGCGCCTCCCGATG
Source organism: uncultured Noviherbaspirillum sp. (assembly GCA_966212445.1). Taxonomy (GTDB): domain Bacteria; phylum Pseudomonadota; class Gammaproteobacteria; order Burkholderiales; family Burkholderiaceae_D; genus Noviherbaspirillum. The sequence goes on from CBIHRJ010000006.1 coordinate 80,121, forward strand.
CCTGCGTGGTGTACTGGCCGGTAATGAACGGCACGTTCTGGCCAACGATGATGCGGGCTTCCTCGTTGTCGAGCGTGATCAGGTTGGGTATCGACAGAATGTTGGCGTTGACGTCGTTTTCAAGGGCGCGGGCGAGCGCGCCCAGGCCGAGCCGCCCCCCGATCTGGCGGAACACGCCCAGCGTCAGGCCGTTGCCGGGCGCGAGCGGCGTGCCAGTGGAACTGCTGGCGATCGCCTGGTTGATGATGTTGTTGCCGGCCGTCGAAAACGCGGTGCCGCCGCCGACCCGGTAGGCGCTGGTGCCGTCGCCGGACAGGCCCAGCCACTGCACGCCGAGTTCGGCGGCCTTTTCGGCGGACACTTCGACGATCAGGGACTCCACGTACACCTGCGCGCGGCGCGCGTCGAGCTTGTCGATCACGGTGCGCAGGTTGCGGTACACCGCTTCGCTGGCGGTGATGATGAGCGTATTGGTAGCGGCGTCGGCCTGGATGAAGCCGGCGGGACCGCCGGACGGCAGCGTGGTCGGTTGCTGAGGCGTTTGGCTCAACGGCGCGCCGCCGAGTTGTCCCTGCTGTCCCTGCATCGCCGCTGTCGGCTGAGCCTGCGCCTGTGGCTGCTGTGCACCTGCCGCACCGCCCTGTCCTGCCGTATCGGCTGCCACCACTGCACGCAAGGTTTGCGCCAAACGTACCGCGTCGGCATTACGCAGGTAGACCACGTGCACGTTGCCCGGCTGCGCGGTCGGCTGGTCGAGCTTCGCGATCAGCGACTTGGCGAGATTGGCGCGCGCCGGCGATGGCGCCTTGACGATGACGGCGTTGGTGCGCGTGTCGGCCAGCACGGTGACGCGTCCAGTGTCGCCGCCGGGCGCCGCAGTGCCCTGCTCCAGCAAGCGGTTGACCATCACCGCGATATCGGTCGCGATCGCATTGCGGACCGGCACCACGTCGAGGTCGCCGACCGCGGGCGAATCGAGCGCGGCGATGATCCTGCCGAGTCGCTTGAGGTTGTCCGCATAATCGGTGATGACGATGCTGTTGTTGCCGGGATTGACGTTGATCGTGTTGTTCGGCGAGATCAGCGGGCGCAGGATCTGCACCAGGTTGTTCGCGGATTCATAGTTGAGACGGAAGATCTGTGTGGCGATCTGGTCGCCGCGCACCGCGCCGGTCTGGATTGGGCCCGCCTGCAGTTTGGCGTCCGCTTCCGGCACCACCTTGATCAGGCCGTCGGTCTTCACCATCGCGTAGCCCTGCAGCCGCAGCGCGGAGGCCAGCAGGTCGAGCGCCTGCGCCTTGTTGACCGGCCTCTCCGATACCAGCGTAATGGTACCCTTGACGCGCGGATCGATGATGAAATTGCTGCGCGTGTAATGCCCGACCGCCTTGATCACTGACTCGATATCGGCGCCGACGAAGTTGAGCGTCGCCTGGTTGGATGAAGGGTCCTGCGCGTATGCATGCGGCACGCCGGTGGTCATGGCGCAGGCCAGCAAGGCGCTTGCACCGAACCGGCGCCAGCCGGACCCTGGTAATGTTTCTGCTGATCGATTTTTTTTCATTTGAACTCTAGCGCGATAACATCCTTGTCGCCTTCCCTACGGCGTCGTCCCAGCAAATTCAACAGATTTGCCAGCCTTTCTTCCTGTCCTTCCGCGGCTTCCGCCTTTCCTGAAAACCGCAACCTGCCGTTGGCAAGGGCGCCGGTACCGCTCAGCAACATCGGTCCCTTGTCCGATTTCAATACCAGTTGTGCCTGCCGGCCACGCCAATCCATTATCAGTTGGTAAGCGCCCAACGGTTTGATCGGTGACAGACGCGAGGCAATGTCGTCCATCTGCAAGGTCATGGTACCGCCGACCTCGATCGCGTTGCCGATTCGCGCGACCTGCAGCGGTGTCCATGCCAGTTTCATCCGTCCCGAGGGCTGGATGGTGTTCAACGGGGCGCCGAGCCCGGCCAGGCGCTCCGCCGGCAAGGTCAGGTAACCCGGGCTTACCTGCCACTGGTACCAGTTGCCGGTAATGCGAACCGGTTGCGACAAGGCTTCCGGATTTTCCATTTCAAGATCCACCTGTCCCAGCAAGGCCAGTGGCGACAGGCGCCAGGAAAACCTTCCCGGCAGCAAGGGCGTGACCGGATCGTTGCCGCTCGGCGCGCCGCCGATGAAGGCGGATCCGCGCCATAGCGTGCCTTGGGCATCGCCCAGCGTCAAGCGCCCGCCTGTCTGCGATTCCACCAGCGCGGACATCCACGCCGCCGGCACGAAAACCATCACCGTCAGCACAATGGTGACGATCGCCGCCAGTAACCATATCACGAGGCGCCGCACTAGCTGTTCTCTCTCATTGCGATCATTCGCTGCGCTGCTGACGCAAGGTCAGCGATGCATTCACGGTATCCGCTTGCGCCTGCGCCTCGACATTGACATCAAGCACCGACAGGCGCGCATTGTGTTGCATTTCATTGAGCCAGTCGACCAGTGCGGAAAAGGAGATGCCATTGAACTGCAGCTTCGCCAGCTCGCCGGTCACCGCGATGTTCTGCGCTTTCAGTCCCTTTCTGGCCAGCGCTGCATCCAGGCTTTCGCGCGTCATCGGCGGTGCGCTTGTGACGGCTTTTGCCGTGGTGGCGGTCGCCTGCCTCGCCAGCAGTTGGGCTTCGGCGGCCTGCTGCCGTAGTGCCGGCAACTGCTTTTGCAGTTCGGTGCGGCCGCTGAGGGCTGGGTCCACCAGCAATGTGTAGACCAGGCCGATCAGGATGACAACTGCTGCTGCGGAGAGCATGTTCTGCTCGCGCCGGTTGCGTTCGCTCCAGAAAGTCGACAGCGTTTGTTTCATTCCGTTCATGCGGGTAGCCGCGTTCATTTTCCGCTCCTGATCTGCAGCATGCCTTCGCCCGGCTGCGACACTGACAGGTGACGCTGTGCAAGCGCGTTCTGCAACGGCTCCAGCGGCGCGCTGTTGCCCGGCTTGAGCTTCACCGTCAATATGCGATCGTGGTATTCGAGTCCTGCAATCGCGGCTGCGCCCTGCCCGGCCACAGCCCAGGCCTCGCTGAAGGCAGCCGCCAATGCGAGGAAGTCGTCCGCCGCGAGCTGTCCGGATTCGCGCTGCGCCGTCGCCATCTTCTGTCGCAACTGCGCCAGCGGATCGATGATCACGGTCTCCTTCGGAAAGGCATTGCGGTAAATCTGGACCATGCTGGTGCGCAGCGCATCCGCTTCGCGCTTCAGGCGCAGCCATTCGACGTTCAATGCGATCAGGTTGATCGCCAGCAGCGTCAACGCCAGCGCCAACGGCCAGCGCCAGCGGCGCCAGTCGATCTTCGGGCCGGCGGCCGCTCCCAACCCTTCCATCAGATTGATTCCCGCCGTTCCGGCGCCGTCGATCCAGCGCCGCCAGTTGTCGGCGTGCAGCGTAAAACGTTCCTGCAAGGCTGGCGCAATGTGCAGCGAATCCTGGTAGTCCCGCACGCGCGCCTGCGGCACATAGAGGGCGACCTGTCCCTGCGGCACTACCGCGGCGAGCGACTGCAATACTTCGAATGCGGCGGCTTCCGGCTGGTCCGCCACGATCGAAAGGCCGATACCGTCGTGTTCCGCCAGCCGCACTGCGACATCGATGTCGGCGCCATGTTCGGCGACTGCGGCGGCAGCGGCGCCGGGTTCATGCGGCAGGCAGAGTTGCGCCGGCAGCGCGGCAACATTACGCACACCCAGTGTGTGCAGTGTCCTGGAAAGGACTTCCAGCCAGGCGCGTTGGACCACGGCAACGGTTCGCGTGTCGCCGCGCGAACTGTCGGCGACCACTACGCACTCCGCGGGGTCGCTCATCAACTGTTCTTCAACCAGGTTGGGCAGCGCAGCCTTCAGGCGCCCCGGCGACAGCGGCGGCACCTTCACCCGCAACAGGGTGACGTCGCCGGCGGCCAGCAGCAGCACGACGTTCTGCGCCTTGCGCACCGTCTCCGCCATTTCGGACAGGCCGGCAACGCCTTCGCGCTCGATCGTGCCGCCGCTGGCCAGTGCGAATTCACAATACAGCGGCGTGCCGGGCTGCAGGCTCTCGGCGACGGCATGCGACGGCAGGCGAATGTACAGTGTGCTCAAGATGCTCGTTCTTTCTCTTCTAGTCTAGTTTTCGCGGATCCAGAGAACCTTGGGATCCAGGCCGGTACGTTCGATCAGCGCCTGCATTTCCATGCCGGCGCGACTGAGGCGGACATTGCCGTTGACGAGAAAATAATCGGTGTATACGTCAATCTGGCCTTCACCGGAACCCAGGCCTTTTCCCTGTAGTAACGGTGAGTTAGTAAAATCACCGGTGTTCCTGAACCATGCATTCTCGCGGGAAGCAACCAGCGCTGCAGCATCGGAAAGCGACAGTGTATCAACTCTTGCTGCAATGACCTCCGCGGATGCCGTATTCACGTTGACCTTCCGCATACCGGGTAAAACCACGACATAGTCCCGCAGCTTGGCCAGTATCTCGGGCGTAAAGCCGGGCACGGCCAGCAAGTCATCCACGTAGGCGATGTCCATCGGCAACGAACCCGAGGTATTCCCTTCCGATGCAGGGGATTTCGCCTGTGCTGCCGCCATCAGGTCCGCCGTTGCCTGCGCCAATGCAGGATTCAGTTGCAGATAGCCGAGCAGCCGGTCGAATACCGCGACTTCCTCCGGTTTGACCTCGCCGTTCTGAACGAGGTTGTTCAGGTTGTAGCGCGATTGCGCATCCACGACACCGCCCCAGATCACCGCATCGGAGGCATCGCCGCCTGCTTGCCCGCTTTCGACATAATCGTCCAGCCGCGTTTCGGCCAGCGGCACCGCCCACGGCTCTCCCAAATGATCGACATTCCGGCCGACGCGCTTGTCTTCTCGCAGGATCAACCTTATCCAGTCGAACGCGCCACGCAGTATCCACTGCTTCTGCAACTGCAGCCGCTGGTTTTCAATCGAGCGCACCTGCACCTGCTGCTGCCAGAACAGGCTGGCGACGATGGTGATCGCCAGGGTGGTGAGAAGCAGGGCGGTAACCACCGCCACGCCACGCTGACGCACATGCCTGCGCACAATCATGCCGCCCCCAGCAGGAATATCTTGATCAGCTGTGATGGACGGTCGCGCAGCATCAGCGACACTTCCAGGCCGGTCGGCATGGGCGGCAGCGCGTTGGCATTGGCGAGGCTCGGCGTGCTTCCGTTCGGCGCCATCCAGGGGCCCTTCCCGGTCCAGGTGCGAATCGTCATCGCGTTCACGTCGCTGTGCAGCACGACCGGCGGCAAGCCGCCGCTGTCGGCCAGCGCGGCTTTCCACGCCGCGTCCAGCTCCCTGAGATCGCGCGTGGCGACCGACTCGCGGCGCGTCAGCACACCGTCGGTGACACGATAGGCGACAACCTGTACGCGGGATGGCTGGTTCTCCGCGAACACATGGCGCATCATGATCACTCGCCCGTCCTGCGCGGCAAACGTATTGCGATTGCCTACACTCGCAGGCATAACAATACTGCTCGCGTCGCTTTGCATCTGCGCGAACGCGAGCTGCAGTCCGCGCGTCTGTTCAAGGTCGGCATTGAGTGCGACACGCGCCCTGACGATGCTGTCGAGGCCGCGCCAGCCGAGCACGGCGACGATGGCGAGGATGGTGATCGCCACCAGCAATTCTATAAGGGTGAAACCACGGTGCTTGCTCATCATGTGCGCCGCACGATCTGCGCCAGCTTGATAATCCGGCGCTCCGGGTTGTCGGCGTCATAGACGCTGACCTCGACACGCCGGAAAAACGGATTCGGCGTGGCCAGCACTTCTTCTTCGCAAGTCAGCTGCAGGTCGCCCTGCGGGCACGCGAAGCTGCGCTTGCCGAAATCGGGAAACTCGCCGGCGAGGCGGATCTGCGCGAGCCGGTTTTCCGCCGACCAGGTCGCCATCATGGACGCGCGCAAGGCGCTGCTGTTCTGCGTCAGGCTGGCAACCGCGCGCAGGCTGGCGCCGAGCGCGGTGCCGACAATGACCAGCGCGACCAGCACTTCAAGCAGCGTGAAGCCGCGATGACGCCGGGCAGCTTGCATGATCGTTCTCATCTCACTCCACCGTGAAATGGCCGATGCCGTCGGCGCGGATGGCGACACTGGCCTCGCCGGCCGCCAGGGTCAATACGAACGGCTTGTCGACCGGCTCGCGGCCGAATACGATGCGCAGCGGATTGCGCTGCGCCGCCACTGCGGGGGTAATCGACAACGCGACCGGCGCGCGCTTGAACTCGCGTTCGCGCAACAGCTCATCTTCCGCAATCGGCTGCCACTCATCGTTTTCACGAATCAGGAAGCGGTAACGGTTGTCATCCGCTTCAAACGCGATCGGCCGGTTGCGCACGATCGCCTCGTCGCGCGCGAGCTGCATCAGCAATGCAATGCGCTGCGCCTCGTTCTGCATCGCCTGGCGCTGGCCAGGCATCGCATTGAAGGCCACCATGCCGAGCAGGATGCCGGCGATCACCAGCACCACCAGCAGTTCGAGCAGGGTAAAGCCGTGTGCGGATTTCCTGCGCCGCAAACATGCGCCGGCTTTCATCGGAGAAATTAAAGCTCCCACGAACCAATGTCTGCATCGTTGCCGGTGCCGCCGGGCTGGCCGTCGGCGCCGTAGGAAAAGATGTCGATCTCGCCTTTGACTCCCGGCGACAGGTACTGGTACTGATTGCCCCACGGATCCTTCGGCAGCTTGTCGACATAGCCGCCGCTCTTCCAGCCGTTCGCGGCCGGCCCGCTGGACGGCTTGCTGATCAACGCCTGCAGGCCCTGCTCGGTGGTCGGATAGCGCTGGTTGTCGAGCTTGTACAGCTTGAGCGCCTGCCCCAGCGTGGCGATGTCCTGCTTGGCGGCGGTGATGCGGGCGTCGTCGGCGCGGCCCATCAGCTTGGGCACGACCAAGGCCGCCAGAATACCCATGATGACCACCACCACCATGATCTCGATCAGCGTAAAGCCGCGATTGACGACGCTGCGCATGGCGCGGCGGGAAGGGAATGCGAAATTCTTTTGCATGGAGTAAATTTTAAAAAATGACAATTCGCTAGTATAAAGCCGAAGCAAACCGGTTTCGACCACGCCGGAGCAGCACCGTGCGTCCGGCGTGAATGCCGCGCTTCGGGCGCATCGTTGCATTATGAGGCCGATTTCCGTACGGAATATTGACGCATCAGAAACAAGGTCGGTATCCGATCCGGCGACAGGCGAAAGACAGGGTTCAATCCGGAACAAACCGGCAGCGGGCGACACGTTGCGCGTGTCGAGACATCTCTGACTTGAGATCGGTCAAATAGTTTTCCGATTTTCCAAAAATCAAAAGCATATCGGCTCCAATGTAGTAACCCATGATTACCCATGCAAGGATCGCAGGGAGAACAATTGATCTTCTTATCACCCACGAGGAGACGATCATGGCTGCAAAAAATATCCTGATGCTGGTAGGCGACTTCGGTGAAGACTATGAAATCATGGTTCCTTATCAAGCGCTGCTGGCGGTCGGCCACCAGGTGCATGCGGTCTGTCCCGGAAAGAAGGCGGGCGATTTCGTGCTCACCGCCATCCATGACTTCGAAGGCCATCAAACCTATTCGGAAAAGCCCGGACACCGCTTTACGCTCACCCACGACTTCGACGCGGTGCAGGCAAGCGGCTATGATGCTCTGGTGATTCCCGGCGGTCGTGCTCCGGAATACCTGCGTCTCAATGCGCAACTGCTGGAAATGGTGCGCCACTTCGCAAAAACGCAGAAGCCGATTGCCGCCATCTGCCATGGGGCGCAGATCCTTGCAGCCGCCGGCGTGCTGGAAGGCAAGCGTTGTTCCGCCTATCCCGCCTGCCGGCCGGAAGTCGAGCAAGCCGGCGCGCATTATGCGGAAATCGATGTCACTGCCGCAGTGACTGATGGCAACCTCGTCACTGCGCCCGCATGGCCGGCGCATCCCGCATGGATTGCGCAATTCCTCAACTTGCTGGGGACAGAGATTGTGCTATAAACAGGTGGTCACAGACGAATAGTCTGCGCCCTTGCAGGAGCGATCATGTGTGAAATCTTCGTGAAGGCCGATCCCGATCTGTACGAGTGCCGCGCGCGCTCCATTCGCCTGCATGGCGTCGTGACGTCGATACGGCTGGAGAACCTGTTCTGGCGGGCGCTGGAAGAAATCGCCACGCGCGACGGCATGAGCACCAGCCAGTTGATCACGAAGCTGTACGACGAACTGGTCGCTTACCGCGGCGAGATCGATAACTTTGCATCGTTCCTGCGCGTGTGCTGCCTGCGCTACATGTCGCTGATGGTCGACGGCGCCATCCCGACGGACAAGCGGGTGCCGCTTGCCGGCACCCGGGTTTCCCATGCAAGCCGCCTTCCCCTGGACAACGGAACAAAGCAGGCGCTCATGCAGTCTCGATAACATCGAGCATGCCTTCAAGAAGGAGAGCGCCCATGTCCCTGCCCCATCCCGCTTCCGGCGAAACCATCGATCTCCGCCCGCTGGGCCCGAAGCTGGCGGAAGCCGCTTCAATGGCCCTGGTCAGGACGGATGACATCGAGGTGATGCGACTGGTACTGCCGAAGGGAAAATCGGTGCCCGAGCACCACGTACCGGGCGAAATCACCTTGCAATGCCTGGAAGGGACGGTCGAGGTGCAGGCGCAAGGCAAGATGCAGGTCCTGCAGGCGCAACAGATGCTCTATCTGCACGGCAATGAACCCTATGCGCTCCTTGCGCTGGAGGATTCCTCAGTGTTGATGACCATGCTGCGCAAGGATGAAGGCGCAGCAATCAGGTCAACCCATTACAACCCATTAAGCCATTGAATCGGCCCTCAGGCTGCCTCGTCGCGCGGATCGCGCGACAACAGCTTCCCCACCATGTCGCGCGGTGAATCGCCGTCAAACAGCACACCGGCAACGGCGTTCGTGATGGGCATGTCGACCCCGTGATTCGCCGCGAGCGTACGCACCGCTTGGGCACAACGCACGCCTTCGGCGACGTGTCCAAGTTCGGCAACGATCGTATCCAGCTTCTTGCCTTCCGCCAGCCCGATCCCGACGCGCCGGTTGCGCGACAGGTCGCCGGTGCAGGTCAGGATCAGGTCGCCCACGCCGGTCAGCCCCATGAAGGTTTCCGCACGGCCGCCGAGCGCGATGCCGAGTCGGGTGATCTCCGCGAGTCCGCGCGTAATCAGCGCAGCGCGCGCATTCAGTCCGAGGCCGAGGCCGTCGATGACACCGGTGGCGATGGCGAGGATGTTCTTCACCGCGCCGCCGACTTCGACGCCCGCCAGATCGTCCGTCGAGTACACCCGGATCGACCGTCCGTGGATCGCCTTCACCACGCGTTCTCGCAGAGCCGGCGTGTCGGACGCGACCGTCAACGCGCACGGCAGGCCGCGGGCGACCTCCTGGGCAAAGGAAGGGCCGGACAATGCGCCATGCGGAATCGCCGCGCCCAGTTCTTCGCGCACGATCTGGTGCGGTAACAGCTGGGTCTTTTCCTCGAAGCCCTTGCACAGCCAGACCAGGTTGGGAATGGAGCGCTCCCGCAAACGCTGTGTCAGCGGACGCAAACCGGAAACCGAGGATGCGATGACCAGCAGGTTGTCGCCATCGCCTGCGACGCGCGCGAGGGCGGCATCGAAATCGGCGGTGACGACGAGTGCCGGCGGCAATGCAAAGCCAGGCAGATAGGCGATGTTTTCACGCCGTTCGGCAGCTGCGCGCATCGCCTCTGGTTCACGTCCCCACAGGGCGACGTCATGCCGGTCGGCGAGCACGATGGCAAGCGCGGTACCCCATGCGCCCGCGCCGAGTATGGTGATGTTCATGTTATGTAGTGATCAGAGCTGGAATGAGGCCGGGGCCGGACGTCACTCGCCCCAGACTTCGGCGGCCTTCACGAAACCGCTCTGTCCGTCGCGGTGCCGGACCTTGACCCAGCCACTTGTGACAGGATCGACCATTTCCAGCAGCACGCCCTTGTCGGCAGTGAAGATGACCGGCGCCGTTTCGGCTGCTGCTTCGCGCACACGGGCTCCGGCCACGCTGACCACGAGGTTATGCTTGGGCACGAGCATTTTCGACTCGACCCAGGACAGGTCGCCGCTGGCATCGCGTACCTTGGTCCATTCTCCATAGGTGAGCACCACTTCGACCGGCATGCCGCGCGGCGCGACAAACACCTTGCGGCCTTTCGCCGATGGCGCGTCGTACAGCACCGCCGGCGCGGTACCGACGGACTTGAACTCAAGTGCGTGTGCTGCGGTAGCTGCGCACGCCAACGCGCCTGCCAGCAGGAACAAACGTGCAGACTTCATCGCCCCTCCCTCGTGGTCGCTTCCGATCCGCCGCTCAATGCCTGGCAGCCGTGCCGTCGGGCATCACCAGACCGGAACCGCCTTGCTGCTGTTGCTGCTGTTCGGCCAGTGCCTGCAGGCGTTGCTGGTAGAACGATTCGAAGTTGATTTCGGACAAGTGCACCGGCGGGAAACCGGCGCGCGTAATCACGTCGGCAATATTGGCGCGCAGGTACGGATAAATGATGTTCGGGCAGCCGATGCCGAGCAGCGGATCAAGCTGTTCCGGCGGGATGTTGGCGGCTTCGAAAATGCCGGCCTGCTTGCCTTCGACCAGGAACGCGACCTTGTCCTTGATCTTGGCGGTCACGGTGATGGTGACGGTGGATTCGAAAATGGTTTCGGCCAGCGCTTCGACGCCGACGTCGACAGCGACTTCGATATTCGGGCCTTCCTGTTCCAGGAACACGGCCGGGGAATTCGGCTGCTCCAGCGACAGGTCTTTCAGGTAGACGCGCTGGATCTGGAATACGGGCTGCTGGTTTTGTTCGGACATGGGCTACTTTCGTTGAGAGTAAGAAGGAAAAAGGACGGCGAGAACGCCGTCCCTTCGAAAGAATAATGTTAGCACTATTGAATCAGGCGCCCTGCAAAAGCGGGTCAAGTTTGCCTGCGTGGTCAAGCGCGCTCAGATCGTCGAATCCGCCGACGTGGGTATCGCCGATGTAGATCTGCGGGACGGTGCGGCGGCCGGTCTTTTGCATCATTTCGGCGCGCTGCTCCGGCTGCAGGTCGACGCGGATCTTTTCGATGTTCTCGACGCCCTTGGCTTTCAACAGGCGCTCCGCCATGACGCAATACGGACAGACACCGGTGCTGTACATGAGGACACGTGCAGTCATGATCTTTGCTCCATTACTTGACCGTCGGCAGGCTCTGCGTCTGCCATGCGGCGATGCCGCCGTCCAGGCTGACGGCCTCGGCAAACCCTGCCTTCTTCAGCTGCGAAGCGGCTTTCGCGGATTGCACACCGGATTGACAGATGACGATCACGGATTTGGACTTGAACTTGTCGAGCTCACCCATGCGGTTCGACAGTTCCTTGAGAGGAATGTTCTTCGCATCGCGCAAATGACCGGCGGCGAACGCGGCCGGCTCACGCACGTCGACGATGGCAGCCTTGTTCTGGTTGATCAGTTGAATCGCCTGCAGGGTGGACACTTTCTGGCCGCGGCGTTGCAGATTGGGCCAAAGCAGCGCGCCACCCGAAAGCAGTGCGATGCCGATCAGCCAGATGTTATCAATGAGGAATTTCACGGTACTCCAAGGTTTCAATGGTTTCGAGCAATCCCGCCATTATAAAATAGAAGCCGAAACAGCTTTCAAATCACAGTCCTTCTCAAACAATCTTTGTTTATTTCCCAACTTTCACCATGTACAAAATCGTATTGATGCGCCACGGCGAGTCCACCTGGAACCTCGAAAACCGCTTTACCGGCTGGACCGACGTCGACCTGACCGAAAAAGGAATGAACGAAGCGCGCCAGGCCGGCAAGATCCTCAAAGAAGCCGGCTTCACCTTCGACCTTTGCTACACCTCAGTGCTCAAGCGTGCGATCCGCACGCTATGGCTGACGCTCGACGAAATGGACCTGATGTGGCTGCCGGTGGAACACGACTGGCGTCTGAACGAGCGCCACTACGGCGCACTGCAAGGCCTGAACAAGGCCGAAACCGCCGCCAAATACGGCGACGAGCAGGTGCTGATCTGGCGCCGCAGCTATGACGTGCCGCCCAACCCGCTCGATCCGAACGATCCGCGCGCCTCTTACAACGACCCTCGCTACACCGGTCTGAAGAGAGAACAAATCCCGCTCACCGAATGCCTGAAAGACACCGTGGCCCGTGTGATGCCGGCGTGGGACGACTCGATTGCGCCGGCGATCCGCGCCGGCAAGCGCATCATCATCTCCGCGCACGGCAACAGCCTGCGTGCGTTGATCAAGAGCCTGGACGGCATCAGCGACCAGGACATCGTCGGCCTCAACATCCCCAACGGCCAGCCGCTGGTATACGAACTGGACGCCGACCTCAAGCCGATCAAGAGCTACTACCTGGGCGACCGCGAAGCGATCGAAGCAGCGATGAAGGCCGTCGCCAGCCAGGGCAAGTCGAAATAGGAAGCTTCCTTGTTCAAGCTGCATCGCATGCATCACCGATGGAAGCTCCTGCCGGCGCTCGGCATGGCGGCCCTGCTGTGCGCCGGCACGGCGGACGCCGGCAAGATCACCGAGCGCACCCGCCAGAAGCGGGCGGCCGAGGCCGAACGGGCCGAACTGGAACAGCGGCTGAGCGCACTGCGGCGCGACATCGGCAAGACGGAAAGCGCGAAGAGCCAGGCAGCCGACGCACTGGCCCATTCGGAAGCGGCGATTTCGGATGCCAACCGCGCGCTGCATGAACTGGACGCCGACCAGCACGACATCGAAGCCAGGCTGGCAGGGCTCTCCGAAGAACAGGGGCGCCTTGCCGGCACCATCGACGGCCAGCAGAAAAAGCTGGCCCGCCTGCTGCGCGACCAGTACATGGCCGGCAATGAAGACCGCGTCAAGCTGCTGCTGTCCGGCGACAATCCGAACCGCATCAATCGCGAGCTGCAATACATGGGCTACGTATCGCAGGCCCAGGCAAAACTGATCGCATCGCTGCGTACCAACCTGGCTGCCGTCGAAGCCAACAAGGCCGCCGCGCAGGAAGCGCGGGACGAACTCGAAGAGATCGCGCAGGAGCAGCGCGAACAGAAGGCCCAACTGGAAAAGGAAAAAGCGCGGCGCGCGACGCTGCTGGCGCAGCTGTCGAACAAACTGGCGGCGCAGCGCAAGGAAGCCGGCGGCATCGAACGCGACCAGCAACGTCTGAGCAACCTGGTCGACAGACTGGCGAAGTTGATTGAAGAACAGCGCAAGTCCGAAGCCGCTGCCCGCGAGAAGCGGCGCCAGGAACAACTGGCACGCGCAAAGGCCCGCGCAGAAGCCGCGGCCGCAGCGAAAATGCGATCTCTCAATACGCCAGGCCGCAATCCTGATGCAATTGACAATGACGAGCCGCCGAAAAAATTGTTGGGCCGAAATGAACTCACGCCCGAGCTCAACGTCCAAGCCGAGGGCTTCGGACAGGCATTCAGCTCGCTGCGCGGGCAACTGCGATTGCCGGTCCGGGGCGACCTGATTGCGAAGTTCGGCAGCAAGCGCGGCGACGGGCCAAGCTGGAAAGGTCTGTTCATCCGTGCCGCCGAGGGCGCCGAGGTCAAGGCGGTCGCCAGCGGCCAGGTGGTATTTGCAGAATGGCTGCGTGGTTTCGGCAACCTGATCATCATCGATCATGGCAATGAGTACATGACCATCTACGGTAATAACCAGGCCGTGCTGAAACGGGCCGGCGACATTGTCAAAACCGGTGAAGTCATCGCCAGTGCCGGCAATAGCGGCGGCAACCAACAATCGGGTTTATACTTTGAGATGCGGCATCAAGGCCGCGCGTTCGATCCACTCGGGTGGATAACTACTAGGTGAAATATGGGCAGCAAACTCAAGAACTTCGGCCTCATCGGTTTGGGCATCATTGCCGGCATCGCCGGTTCGATGCAATTCGACGCAAGCGCACAGAAAGCGACAGCTCCGTTGCCGCTGGAAGAATTGCGGCAACTGGCTGACGTGTTCGGTCTCATCAAGTCCGACTACGTCGAAACGGTCGAAGACAAGAAGCTGCTGACCGAGGCGATCTCGGGCATGGTGGCGTCGCTGGACCCGCATTCCGCCTATCTGGACAAGAAGGCCTTCAAGGAACTGCGCGAAGGCACGCAAGGCAAGTTCGTCGGCCTCGGCATCGAAGTCGGCATGGAAGACGGCTACGTCAAGGTGATCTCACCGATCGAGGATTCGCCTGCCTTCAAGGCCGGTATCAAAGCGGGCGACCTGATCACCCGCCTGGACAGCACGCCGGTCAAGGGCCTGACGCTGGATGAAGCCGTCAAGCGCATGCGCGGCGAGCCGAACACCAAGATCACGCTGACCATTTCCCGGAAGGACGAGGATAAGCCGATCATCGTCACCATCGTACGCCAGGAAATCCACGTGCAAAGCGTGAAGTCCAAGGTCGTCGAACCCGGCTATGCATGGGTGCGCGTCGCCCAGTTCCAGGAACCGACGGTCGACGACATGGCCAGGAAGATCGGCGCCATCTACGCGCAGGATCCCAACCTGAAGGGCCTGGTGCTCGACCTGCGCAATGACCCGGGCGGAGTGCTGCCGGGCGCGATCGGCGTCTCCGCCGCCTTCCTGCCGAAGGATGTGCCGGTGGTGTCGACCAACGGCCAGTTGCCGGATTCGAAGCAGACCTTCTACGCGCGCCGCGAGTTTTATACCTCGTCGCGCATTTCGACCAGCGATCCCCTGGCAAAACTGCCGGAGGCGGTCAAGAAGGTGCCGATGGTGGTGCTGGTGAATACTGGTTCCGCCTCCGCGTCGGAGATCGTCGCCGGCGCGCTGCAGGATTACAAGCGTGCGACCATCATGGGTACGCAAACCTTCGGCAAGGGCTCGGTGCAGACCATCCGTCAACTGTCGGCCGATACCGCCGTCAAGCTGACCACGGCACGCTATTACACGCCGAACGGCCGCTCGATCCAGGCCAAGGGCATCGTGCCCGACCTGCTGGTCGATGAATATGCGGACGGCGATGGTCTGAACGGCCTGCGCCTGCGTGAAGCAGATCTGACCAAGCACCTGTCGAACGACAAGGACAAGGAAGAAACCGCGCGCAAGATCGATGAACTGCAACAGGAGCAGCGCCTGGCCGCGCTGGAAAAGAAGCACAAGCCGCTGGAGTTCGGCAGCAAGGACGATTTCCAGCTCGCACAGGCATTGAATCACCTGAAGGGCTTGCCGGTACAACTCTCGAAATCGGCAACCATCGAAAGCAAGAAGGAAAACACCATTAACGACAAGAAGAATGGTGAGCACAACGGCAACGGCGCAGGCGAAAAGAAATAAGCCCACGCACTGACCATGCAGAAAGAGGCCGCAGCGATGCGGCCTCTTTTGTTTTGCGGTATGCGAACATGCCGCGGCTTTCGCGATGGCGGCACCTATGGTTAAATGACAGTAGCCCCGCAACCCCGCCGCCTCTCCTTTCCCATGAACGACAACCAGCTCCTGCGCTATTCGCGCCATATCCTGCTTGATGAAATAGGCATTGAAGGCCAGGAACGTTTGCTGGCGGGGCATGCGTTGGTGATCGGCGCCGGCGGCCTGGGTTCGCCCGCCGCCTACTATCTTGCATCGGCGGGCATCGGCAGGATCACCCTGGTCGACAACGACACGGTCGATCTGACCAACCTGCAGCGCCAGATCCTGCACACGACAGAACGCATCGGCCAGCCGAAGGCACTGTCCGGCAAGCAGACGCTGGCGCAGATCAATCCGGAAGTGGACGTGGTTGCGCTGACGGAACGCGCCGACGACGCACGCCTGGCGGAGCTGGTGCAGCAGGCCAGCGTCGTGCTCGATTGCAGCGACAACTTTGCGACGCGCCATGCGGTCAATCGCGCGTGCGTGGCGCACAAGGTGCCGCTGGTGTCCGGCGCGGCGATCCGTTTCGACGGCCAGATCGCCGTGTTCGATCCGCGTCGCGAGGATGCGCCATGCTACGCCTGCCTGTTCCCGCCCGATCAGCAGTTCGAGGAAGTGCTGTGCTCGACCATGGGCGTGTTCGCCCCGCTGGTCGGCATCATCGGCACCATGCAAGCCGCGGAGGCGCTGAAGCTCGTTGCCGGCGTCGGCGAATCACTGGCAGGACGCCTGCTCCTGCTTGATGCACGCAGCATGGAATGGACCAGCATTCGGGTAGGGCGCAGCACGGATTGCGCGGTGTGCGGCAACCACCCAACTACTCATGCGTAACCAGCGTACGCATCGAACAGACGGCAAAACTGTAGTCGAGATTGCGCGTCGTCAATGAAAGAAGTGCCTTTTGCACCTCGCCATCAATGGCGTCATCGATACCGTCCGCACTTCTTGAAGGTGTCTCGAACAATATCCTGTAGTTGTTGTAAATAACGAAGTGCCGTTGCTCCGCTGCCGATGCTGCCATTGTCATGGCAGCGTCTCCCTCGGTACTCTCGGCACTCTTGACCGGATGGTGCAGTGAATTGCCTTTGTCGGCACCACCCGCATGCGAACCAATCCCGCTCAACAGGCTGGCAACCGCGAGCGCCAGCACAGTGGCGCGACGTCTGGAATCTTGTATCAACATGTCGAATCTCCCCTGCCATGATTATTGGCTCTCCCCTCGCATTCGCTCTTGGTTTGTGTCAAGCGCCGTACGGTTACGGACACGCCGCCGGACTTGCCGCAACGGCAAAAAGCGCCGTCAGCAGCACCTGAACGCCGGTGCTACAATCAGCCGGCGGTTCCGCCTTTCCTCCTTGCAACCCACCCTTTCATGTCCGCAGCCGACCTCGTCAAGCTGGTTTTCCTTTCCGCCATCTGGGGCGCCTCCTTCATCTTCCTGCGCATTGCCGTGCCCGAGGTCGGCCCATTGCTGACGGCGGCCTTGCGCACCGTGCTGGCGGGTATGGCGTTGATGACGTTTGCCATGACGACCGGAGTGCGGATGCAATGGCGGCGCAACATCAAACCCTTCGCGATCGTCGGACTGTTCGCCGGCGTGATTCCGTTCACCTGCTTTTCGTTCGCGGCGCTGCATTTGCCGGCGGCGCACTCGGCGGTCCTGAATGCGACCGCGCCGCTGTTCGGCGCGGCATTTTCCGTGGCATGGCTGGCCGAGCGTCTGACCATGCGGCGGCTGTCGGGACTGCTGGCGGGGATTGCCGGTGTTGCGATCCTGGTCGGCGCCGGCACGCTGCCGCTGAACGCGTCGACCTTGCTGGCGATCGGCGCCTGCCTGCTCGCCGCCGGCTGCTATGCCATGTCGAGCATCATCGTGAAAAAGACCGGCACGCCGGGCGGCATCCATCCAATCGCGATGGCCACCGGCTCGCTGGCGCTGGGCGGACTCATGATGCTGCCGGCGGTGCCGTTCTCGCTGCCGCATGCGATGCCTTCGCTGCTTGCACTAAGCTGCGTGCTGGCGATGTCGCTGCTGTCGTCCGGACTGGCGCAGGCGCTGTTCATCCCGCTGATCGTGAAGGTCGGGCCGACGCGGGCGATGTGCGTGACTTTCCTGATTCCGTTGTTCAGCATGTTGTGGGGCTATCTCTTCCTGCACGAGACAGTCGGCATGTCGACGCTCGCCGGCGGCGCGGTAGTGCTGGTGGCGATGGCGCTGGTGCTGTCAGCGCCGCAGCATGAACCGGTGAGGCGGAAAGCGTGACGCAGGCGCTGATGCGGCGCTTCGGCGCGCACGGCGCGCTGCTCGCGTCGCGGCAACGCGCCCAGCCCCAGGGGTGACGCATAGATCGGTGTCCGATTCCGGCCAGCGCAGAATGCCGGTTTCCACTATGCTAAGCGCTTCTTCATCACCGAGTACGCCATGCGCAGCGCCGATCTTGCCCGCCTGTTGACCCTCGCTGCCATCTGGGGCGCCTCGTTTCTTTTCATGCGACTCGTTGCACCGGTGCTCGGTGCGCTATGGACTGCCGAAGTACGCGTTGCGCTGGCCGGCATCGCAATGCTGATCTTCATGACGGCGACCCGGCGTGCGATGCATTTCCGCGCCAACTGGAGGCAGTACCTGGTGCTCGGCACGCTCAATTCCGCGCTGCCGTTCGCGCTGTTTTCGTTTGCGGCGCTGACGCTGCCCGCCGGTTATTCGGCGATCCTGAATGCCACAAGCCCGCTGTGGGGCGCGCTGGTCGGCGCCGCCGTGCTCGGTGAACAACTGACCGCCCGCAAGATCGCCGGGCTGGTGATCGGTGTCGCCGGTGTGGCCTTCCTGGTCCGGCTCGGCCCGGCGCAGTTCACGCCGCAAGTGATGCTGGCGGCGCTGGCCTGCATCGGCGCGGCGTGCTGCTATGGTGTGGCGGGGGCCTACTCCAAGAAAAAATCCGCGGGCATCGCTGCGCCGTTGATGGCAACCGGCTCGCAGCTCGGCGCGGCGCTGGTGCTGCTGCCCTTCCTGCCGCTGTCGCCGGTGCGCGGCGACATCACGCCTTTCGTGCTGCTGATCGCGGCCTTGCTGGCACTGCTGTGCAGCGCAGTCGCGTACTTCATTTACTTCCGTCTGATCGTCGATCTGGGACCGACCAAGGCGCTGACGGTGACGTTCCTGATTCCGCTGTTTGCGCTGGTGTGGGGCGCGCTGTTCCTGCACGAAGCCATTAACCTGAACACGCTGATCGGCTGCGCACTGGTCGTGCTGGCGACCTGGCTGGTCGTGTTCCAGCCGAAGCCGGCGGCGTCAGTCGCGGACAAGGCGCGCGGGTAAGACGCCGCGCAGTGCGTTGCACAGCACGATTTCTTCAGCGCGCTCCAGGTCTTCCGGAGTCAGCCGCCGCTCCTGCGCATTCCATGCCGGATCGCCGAGCAGCACCGAGCGCATCACGCCCGGCAGCAGGCCGGCATCCAGCGGCGGCGTGTACCAGCGGCCGTCCAGCTTGAGAAAGACATTGCTGCGCCCGCCTTCGGTCAATTCGCCGCGCTCGTTGCAGAACAGCATGTCGAATGCGCCGCGCGCTTCGGCGGTACGCCAGGCGGCGTCATAGCGTTCACGCACGGTGGACTTGTGGCGCAGGAACAGGTCTTCGGACATGGTCGTCTCTTGCGCCAGCAACACGCCGACCGGCGTCGTTACCGGCGCGAGCGGTGCGGTCTGGATCACGCAGTTGCCGTTCTGTGCGAGCGCAAGACGAAACCGGTACGCGCCTTCGCCCAGCGATGCGCATGCCTGTTGCAGCCGGGTGCGGATATCCGCCTCATCGAACGCGAAGCCGAAATACGATGCGGACGCGCGCAGGCGTTGCAGGTGCAGTCCGGCATGGCGGCAAGCTTCCGCACGCGTCGCATGCATCGTCTCGAACAGTTCGAATTCCTGCGGCAGACCAGTGAGGAAACCTGCCTTCAGCCTGCACTCGGCGAATTCCTCAGCGGCCACGCTGTCGTGCACAATCCCGGCGCCCACGCCCATTTCGCCTTTGCGCACACCGGCGGCATCGGGGGCTTGCAGCATCAGGGTGCGGATCGGCACCGACAGGCAGAAATCGCCGGGGCGGGCGGCGTCCGTGGCCGCATCGAACCAGCCTATCGCACCGGTGTACAAGCCGCGCGCATCGGCTTCGAGTTCGCGGATGATTTGCATCGTCCGTCGCTTGGGTGCGCCGGTGATCGAACCGCAGGGATACAGCGCGGCGACGATTTCCTCAAGCGTGAGCTTGTCGCGCAACTCCGCCTCGACCGTTGATGTCATCTGCAGCACGCTGCTGTAGCGGTCGACGCTGAAGAGTTTCGGCACGCGCACCGAACCGAAGGCGGCGATACGGCCGAGATCATTGCGCAGCAGGTCGACGATCATCAGGTTTTCGGCGCGGTTCTTCGGATCGGCGGCTAGCGCCGCGGCGATTTCAGCATTGCGCTGTTCATCATCGTCTGCAGCGGCCGTGCCCTTCATCGGCCGCGCAAGGATTTTCCCCTGTGTGTGCCGGACGAACAGCTCGGGCGACAGCGACAGCACTGCACGTCCATCGGGCAGCGCAATCAGTGCGCCGTAAGGAACCGGCTGGCGCTGGCGCAGCCGGCGGTACAAGGCGGCCGGTGTGCCGTAGGCATCGAAGTGCAAGCGGTAGGTGTAATTGATCTGGTAGGTGTCGCCCGCTTCGATGTAGTCATGAATACGCGCGATGGCGTACGCAAACTCTTCTTCGCTGACGCTGGCGGACATGTGCGCAATGCCGGCGCGCTGCTGATTCCGCGTGCGCCCGGCGAGCCAGTGTTCCACCTGCGCGGACGTCATGTGCTCGCAACGGTCGAACAGCAATACCTGCGCCCATGCGCCGTTGCGTGCCTCCACACCCTGCATCTCCGCGCCCAGCTCGTAGGCAAACAGCGCAACCGCATGCAGCCCCCGTTGCAACGCATCCTGCATGCGGCCGAGTACAGCCGGCAGCCCGGCTGCGCCTTCGCAGTCAAGCACGCCGATGCAGCCGGAGTACAGGCGCGAACGCGGCTCGGCGGTGCTGGCATCGCAATCGTCGAGCAGCGCGAAACAGTCGTCGGAAAGATGGTGCGGGGAAATCAAGGCAGTGTCGTACGCGGGAAAACCGCTATTGTAAATCCTGGCGGCCGGCGCTCCGGCGGCCTGCCGGCCGTCACAGCTAACTGCCCCGCTTCGACAAATAAATTCCGGTCAACAGCAACGCGCCGCCCAGGATTTGCAGCAGCCCGAGCGCTTCCTGGAAAATCAGCCAGGCGGCAACCGCCGCGGTGAGCGGCTGAATCAGCAGACTGACGGAAGACAGCGATGCCGGCAGATGGGCGAAGGCATAGGCGATTACGGTCTGTCCGCCAATTTGTGCGACCAGCGCCAGGGCCAGCAGCGGCAGCCAGCCGGCAAGCTGAACCGGCCAGAAATTGCCCGGCGCAGTCAGCGCGAACGGCAATAGCGCCAATCCGGTGACCGTGGTGCTCCATGCCATCAGGCGTGCGGTCGAATACTGGGCACGCGCATCCTTGATGACCAATTGATAGGCGGCATAAAACACGGCGCTGGCGAGGCCGAGCCCATCGCCCAGCAGCTTGTGGTCGCCGCCGGACGCATTCGGCCCGACGAGCATGATCGCACCGATCAGCGCAACCGCCATGCCGACGATGAAGACCGGCGCGAAACGGACGCGGTAGGCGATCCACATCCATAGTGCGATGAAGACCGGCGCGAAGTTGGACAGCAGCGTGGCATTGGCGACCGTGGTGTAGTGCAGCGACAGGTGCCAGATGCCCATGTCGCCGGCGAACCAGATCCCCGCCAGCACCAGCGACTTGCCGAAATCGGTGCGCTTGCCCGCGTCCTTGTCCTGCGCGCGGACGGCGAACGCCCACGCCCACAGGAAAGGTGCGGCCAGCGCCATGCGCCAGAACGCCGAAGCCAGCGGATTGACGTCCGACAGGCGCATGAAGATGCCGGCAAAGCCGATTGCCATGCCGCCCATCAGGAGCGAAGCGAATGCGAGTGCGGGAAAGGTCTTGTTCGAGGTCATATCCGTCTGCATGAGTGGCGCGCCGGGCCGTGCGTGATGCGCGAAGACGAAGAGTGTACTGAGGTTTGCCGTTCGCCGCTTTTCGGCATCGTGACCGTCGCGCGGCTGCTATGACGAACGCATTGCAGCCGCAGGGCAAACCAAACGAAAGCGGGGAAACGGGGGATCGGAACCGCTAGAAATAGCGCGTCAACGCTCAAGAATCGAAGCAAATTTTGGTGCAAGCGGCAAAAACCAAATTCGCTTTTACAAAGTGCTCATGCCAGCAGCATGGCAATCTGGGTCTGCCCGTTTTCCGACGGGCTCTGCTTGAAGCCGCTCTTGGCAAAACGATGCCAGCGCCCGACCACCAGGCTGGTGATCATGTTGGCGCGCACGCCGACCTCGGCCTCGTTCGCTGCGCCCTGCGTGACGGCGACGCGCAACGCCTGCTTGAGGGCGAGTTCCACGCGTTCGATGAACTGGTTCATGCGCGATTGCAGGCGCTCGTCTTCGTTGACCAGCGCATCGCCGATCAGCACGCGCGTCATGCCGGGGTTGCGCTCGGCGAAATTGAGCAGCATGCCGCCGATCGCCTGCACTTGCGACAGGCCGTTTTCCTGCTGTTCACTGATCTGGTTGATCAGGCCGAAGACGGTCGACTCGATGAATTCGATCAGGCCTTCGAACATTTGCGCCTTGCTGGCGAAGTGGCGGTACAGGGCCGCCTCCGACACTTCCAGCCTGGCAGCCAGCGCGGCCGTGGTGATTTTTTCTCCCTTCGGATGCTCCAGCATCTCGGCCAGGGTCTGGAGGATTTGCAGCTTGCGTTCGCCCGGTTTTGTGGTCGCCATGATGTCTCGTTCTTGGTCTTGGTTATCAGTAATTAACGCAGTCTATGCAGGCTTTCTGGCAGTTTCCTTACGGATTCTACTTTGACATCGACATAATTGGGGCGTCGCGCGACAACAGGAACGCGTCGGCCGCCGGCGCTCACCTGCTGGTGCGGATTGCCGGCCAGGTACTGCGTCACCCAGACGGTGCGCATTCCGAGCGCCTTGGCAGCCCTGAGGTTGTCCGTGGTGTCTTCCACCAGCACGCAGCGGCCGGCGGTGGTGCGCTCTTTGGCGATCAGCTTGCGCAGCAGCTGCCTGGACGGCTTCGGGCGCAACTGGCGGTGGACGTGCATGGACTCGATCGGGATGTGCTTGGCAAAATGCCGGTGCAGGCCGAGGTGGCGCAACACGTCCTGCGCGTAGCGGCGCGGCGCGTTGGTCAGCAGGATCTTGCGCCCGGGCAGACGGCGCAGCAGGCGGGCCAGGCCGCGTTCGGCGCGGATCATGCCGTCAAGGTCGTCGAAGAAATGCGCTTCGCGCAGGAAGTCGTCCATCTTCACCTGATGGTGCTTGATCATGCCGAGCAAGGTCGCGCCATAGCGCTTCCAGTACAGCATGCGAGCAGCATTGACGACGTCGGCATCGGCCGGCGTCTCGCCATCGCCCAGCGCCTTCGCCATGAAGGCATTCATGTTGGCGTTAATCGCCGGGAAAATCGCATGCGAGGCGTTGTGCAGCGTGTTATCGAGGTCGAACAACCAAATCGGCTTGGGCATCTGTTAGAGTCGTTTCGGCGTCCGTCAGGCAAGGAAAAATAATCGGGCGCGCAGGGAGAAACATGAAGTCGAGAATTATTTTATTGCTAAGTGTCGTCGCGGGCCTGTGGCTGGCGCCCGTGCATGCCGGGAATAATGCAGCAGTCACGCCATCTGCACAAGCGGCCAGTGCCCGACAGCGTGGCACACTGTTCCGCATCCGCCACCACGGCCACACTTCCTACCTGTTCGGCACCATCCATGTCGGCACGCCAGACTTCTTCCCTCTCGCAGCCGAAGTCACCGATGCGCTGGCGCACTCGCACAAGCTGGTGCTGGAAATCGATATCCGCGACAACGCGCCCTTCCAGGCTGCGCTGCAAAGACATGGCATGTACGCAGGCGCCGAAACGATCGAAAGCCGCCTGTCCGCCGATAGCCTCGCCCAACTGAAGAAAGCGCTGCAAGGTTTCGGCATACCGTACGAGAACGTGCGTCGCATGAAGCCCTGGCTGGTCACCAACCTGCTGCTCGGACTCGACCTCGAACGCCACGGCTACCAGCGGGCGCAGGGCAGCGAAATGCTCCTGCTCTCGCAGGCCGCCAGGCAAACCATGACCGTTCAGGGACTGGAAACGGCCGATTACCAGATGTCGCTGTTCGACGGCATGAGCGACGCGTTGCAGGAGCAGTACCTGCGCGAGAACCTGGCGGAGCTGAATGACGGCAGCGCACTGAAGAAAGCACAGATATTGATCAATGCATGGGCAAGCGCAAACGGTGCGGCTATCGAAGATTTCCTGCGCGAGTCGATGAAGCTGCAGACGGCCTCATCGGAATTCACGCAGCGCGTACTGCTCGACCAACGCAATCCGGAAATGGCGGACAAGATCGAAACGCTGCTCAAACACGACGAAAGCGCATTCGTCGGCGTCGGCCTGATGCACCTGATCGGCGACACCGGTGTGCCCGTGCTGTTGCGGGCGCGGGGGTATGAGGTGGAAAAGGTTTACTAGCGGGTAAGCAAAAAGTAGGGCGGGTCCCACCCGCCGCCTCATTGGCGATGGCGGGTGGGACCCGCCCTACAGGAAACTACAGGGAACGACCGGCGCGGTCCTGATCAGTGCGACCGGATCATCGTGCCGAACGCCTGCTCGGTCAGCACTTCCAGCAGCAGCGAATGCTCGATGCGGCCGTCGATGATGTGCACGGTGTTGACGCCCGACTTCGCAGCGTCCAGCGCCGACGAGATCTTCGGCAGCATGCCGCCGGAGATCGTGCCGTCGGCGAACATCTCGTCGATCTCGCGTGCCGACAGATTGGTCAGCAGGTTGCCGCTCTTGTCCTGCACGCCGGCGATGTTGGTCATCATGATCAGCTTTTCGGCTTTCAGGATCTCCGCAATCTTGCCTGCCACCAGGTCGGCGTTGATGTTGTACGCTTGGCCATCGTCACCGAAACCGATCGGCGAAATGATGGGGATGAAGGCGTCGTCCTGCAGCGCCTTCACGACCGCCGGGTTGATCGCTTCGATCTCGCCGACGAAACCGATGTCGAGAAACTCGCCCGGCTTCTCGCGGTCCGGCATCTTCATCTTGCGCGCACGGATCAGGCCGCCGTCCTTGCCGGTCAGGCCGACCGCCTGGCCGCCGTAGTGATTGATCAGCATGACGATGTCCTGCTGCACTTCGCCGCCCAGCACCCATTCCACCACTTCCATGGTTTCCTCGTCGGTGATGCGCATGCCTTGCACGAAGGTGCCCTGCTTGCCGATCTTCTTCAGCGCATTGTCGATCTGCGGACCGCCCCCGTGCACTACGACCGGGTTCATGCCGACCAGCTTGAGCAGGATCACGTCGCGCGCGAAGCCGTGCTTCAGGCGCTCCTCGGTCATCGCATTGCCGCCGTACTTGACGACGATGGTCTTGCCGTGGAACTTGCGGATGTAGGGCAGCGCCTCGGCGAGGATCTGCGCCTTGATCTGCGGGGAGACCGCACTCAGATCGGCGGCGGGATCGGTTAAATCGGTCATGGTCGGTCCAGAAAATCAATTTTCGCGATTTTACAGGGAAAGCGCGGCGATTTCTTGGCAGTTTCTTGTATTTCGCGGGGCGATCCGTTAGGCTTTTGCGCAAATGACAATCGGCCGAAAATGAACCCTACCCTGCACCGCGATCTCGAAGCCCTGCGCCCCGCGCTGGTGCGTTTTGCCGTCTTGCAGCTGCGTAACGATGCGCTTGCCGAAGACGTGGTGCAGGACACGCTGATCGCCGTGCTGGAAAAGCCCGACCGCTTCGCCGGCCAGTCGTCGCTGCGGACTTATGTCACCGGCATTTTGAAGCACAAGATCATCGACGTATTGCGCACGTCGAAGCGCGAAGTGCAGATCGACGCCCGGGACGACCAATCGGAAGCCGATGTGATCGATGCCTTGTTCAAGCCCGACGGCCACACGATCGACATGCCGCGCCAGTGGGGCGACCCGGATGCGACGCTGGAGCAGAAGGACTTCTTCCGGGTGATGGAAATCTGCCTTGAAAAACTGCCGGCAAAGACCGCGCGCATTTTCATGATGCGGGAATGGCTGGAACTGGAGACCGACGAAATCTGTAAGGAATTGCGCATCTCCACGTCTAATGCCTGGGTCATGCTTTATCGTGCACGCGTACAATTGCGCGAGTGCCTGGACTTGAACTGGTTTGGCAAGCGCACATAGGAATTTGACAATGTCCCTCAAACCCACCTGTAAGGAAGTACACCGTCTGACCTCGGAAGGCATGGACCGCGAGCTGACGATGGTGGAGCGTGCGCGCATGCGCGTGCATTTGCTGGTGTGCGCCGCCTGCCGCAATTTCACTGACCAGATGGAATTGATCCGCCGCGCCATGCGCAAGCTCGGGACAGCGGACGGCACTCTACCGGACGAGGAAACGCGATGAGCGCTTGCGTGCTCTTCGTCTGCTTGGTGGTGAAACCGAATCTGCCGCCTTGATTTCGGATGATTGTGTAAAACGCGTCACGCACCGTCACAAGCACGCATTTCCTGCTTCGCGAATCCCGTCTTGATCTTTTCCAATGCGGCCTTGGCGGCGGCATCCAGCCCGCGCAGTTTGAACGCCACCAGGTTCGTCGTCGCCATGCGCTGCCCGATACGCGCGCTGCGCACGCCTTTCTGGTTCAGGCTCGCCAGATGCGCGCGCGCCGCTTCTTCCTGCTTGAACACGCCGAGAGAAATGCCCCAGCGCAGCGCCGAATTGTCCTGGATGATGAAGAAATCCTCGACTCCAAGCCGGCGCAGTTCGCCCGCTTTTTTCTCTGCCCCGTCCTTGTCGGCCTGCGGCGGGATGAAGACCATGTGAGAAGCGACTTCCTGTACCGCCCGCTGCGATACGCGATCACCGAGAGCAAGCGGCGTCAGCAATGCAGTGAAGCGCCTGGCTTCTTCCGGATTGAAATTGCCGATCTCGGTGCATGCTGCCACCTCGGGTGTCTTGGCGGCCACCGGCGTCGCCTCCGGCGCTTTGGCGTCTGCCGGTGTTCCCTCGGGCGATGCGGCCGGGGCGGCGGACGGCGGCGCCGGTTGCGGGTCCGGGGCCGGTTTGGCCTCGGGCGGCGGGATCAGCCTGATCTTGTCGGCATTGATCTGCTGGCTCATGCGCGCCGGCTCACGCCCGCTCGACAGCATGTTGTCGAAGGCGCCCCGTTGATGGGCAAGCAGGCCGGCGTTGGCGAGCAGCAAAATCCAGAAGAAAAATTTCAGCATCATGTATTCATTGCGACATGGTGCAGGCCAACCAGCACCAGGTTTTCAACCTGCGTCGACGGCGCCGACAGATGCGGCGCGATCAGCGCGGCCGCGCCGCCCGACAGCACGCAGCGGACCGTGCCGTGGCCGCGCAGATGCGCCGCTACCGCACATTCGATCGCACCGGCTTGCGCCGCCATGCAGCCGCTGGCGATGGCGGCGTCGGTATTGTCGGCAAACTGACTACCGTCGATGCCGACGCCGGGCACGACCTGCGGCAACCGCGCGGTATTCCGCGCCAGCGAACTCGCCATCAGGCCCAATCCGGGCAGAATCATACCACCGAGAAAAACGCCGTCCGGGCTGATGGCGTCGACCGTCGTCGCCGTGCCGCAGGTGGCCACCACCAGCGCCTGTTGCGGGAACAGCGCATGCGCTCCAATGGCGGAAGCAAAGCGATCGCAGCCGAGTTGCGCCGGGTCGCGATAAGCGCTGCGAACGCCGGCCAGTTCAGCGACCGACGCGAACCATTCCAGCGGCACCGGCTGCATTCCAAGCGCCGCTTCCAGCGCGTCGTGCGCCGCCTGACCCGCCACGTTCGAGATCAGCACGCGTGTGATCCGGTGCTCGCGCCATGCATCGCCCAGTTGCCGCACTTGCGCGTGCTCCGCCATGCCGGACGCCGACCAGCGGCCCAGCGCGTGCGATCCGCTGTCCACCAGCGCCCATTTGACGCGCGTGTTGCCGGCATCGATCAGCAATAGCATCGTCTATCCCTCCCGCGCCCGCAGCGACACATCGCCGGCGACGATCGCCGTGCGTCCCTGGGGACTGTCGAGCAGGAAACGTCCGCTTCCGTCGACCCCGACCGCAATGCCTTCGTGCAGCGTCCTGCCGTTGTCGAGGATGCAGACCGGCTGCCCGGTGTAGGCGTGCAAGGCGTTCCAGCGCGGCGTAAACGCCGTCAGCCCTTCATGTTCGAACTGCTGCAGCGCCTCGGCCAGCCCGCTCAACAGCGTTGCTACAAGCATGTCCTGTTCCAGCTCCGCCAGCCAGGGAATATTGGCCACCGGCCGCCCGATCTGCGCGACCAACTCGTCGTTAAGTGCCATGTTGATGCCGACGCCGATCACCGCCCAGCTCGCCTCATGCGGCACGCGGCCGGCGCCGGCGGATTCGATCAGGATGCCGGCCAGTTTCCTGCCTTCGTACAGGACGTCGTTCGGCCATTTCAGCCGCACGTTGACGTTGAACATTGCCAAGGCTTCGGCCAGCGCGACGCCGACAGCCAGCGGCAACCCCACCAGTGCCTGCACCGGCAGATGGAACTTCCAGGCGAGGGAAAAGGTCAGGGACTTGCCCGGCGCCGAAAGCCAGCTGCGGCCGGCGCGGCCGCGGCCGGCGGTCTGCCGGTGCGCGAGCAGCAGGCTCGGGCCCTGCAGGCGGTCGAGGCCGGCCAGCAGGTCGGCGTTGGTCGAACCGGTTTCGTCGACAAGCTTGACCGCGACTTGCTGTGCGGCCGGGCGCAGCAGCGCCTCGATGCGTTCCGATGTCAGTGTATTTTTCATACGTGCATTGTAGCGGTATGCCGGCGCCTCATGATTCCCGCTGACAAGACACCACCTGCGGCAATAAGCCGTGTCGGCGCAGCAAGCATCCTCGCCGCCTGATTCTCCCGTACACTAACAAGATGCCAGACCAACAAGTCCCCGTGCTGACCGTCAACAGAGAAAAGCAAACCCTCATCGCTGCCAGCGGTTCGTGGCAGGTGCATGCGCTTGCCCGATCCGGGCATGTGCGCGAACTGGAGAAGCGGCTGGCGACGCTGGCCGGGAGCAGCGACCCGAACGGCGTGCGCTGGGATCTGTCGCGCATTGCCGCACTGGACCACATCGGCGCACAGCTGTTCTGGAACGCATGGGGCAAGTCGCGCCCGCAACAGCTTGTACTGGCGCCCGCGCAGGAAGCGCTGTTTCGCCGCCTCGAAGAGGCCGGCACGCTGGACCTGCCGCAACCGATTTCCGGGCGCTGGATATCGATGGCGGCATTGGAAGGCGTCGTCGCCAATATTGTCGATCATTTGATCGCGTTCATCGCCCTGATCGGGCAGTTGACGCTCGACATTGCCGCCTTTGCGATGCGTCCGCTGCGCGGCCCATGGAAGGAAATATCGGCGAACATCTTTCACATCGGCTACCAGGCGCTCGGGATTACCGCGCTGGTAGGATTTTTGATCGGAGTCGTGCTGTCCTATCTTTCTGCCCAGCAATTGCACACCTTCGGCGGCGACGTCTATCTGGTCAACATTCTCGGAATGAGCGTGATCCGGGAACTCGGGCCGCTGCTGGCGGCAATCCTCGTCGCCGGCCGCTCCGGCTCGTCGATCACTGCGCAGCTGGGTGTGATGCGCGTGACGGAGGAACTGGACGCGATGCTGGTAATGGGCATGCCGCACGGCTTTCGCCTGATCATGCCGAAAGTGCTGGCATTGGCGCTGTCGATGCCGCTGCTGGTCGTATGGACCGACGCGGTCGCACTGCTCGGCGGCATGGCGGCGGCGCAACTGGAACTCGACCTGTCGCCTGCCTATTTCCTGCAGCAGCTCCCGGACGCGGTGCCGCTGCCGAATTACTGGATCGGTCTCGGCAAAGGCGTCGTGTTCGGCAGCCTGATCGCACTCGTGGCCTGTCACTTCGGACTGCGCATCAAGCCGAATACCGAAAGCCTGGGACAAGGCACCACGCTGTCGGTGGTGACCGCAATCACGGTGGTGATCCTGGCCGATGCGGTGTTCGCGATCCTGTTCAAGAACGTGGGATTTTATTGATGTCTTCCGCAGTCATCCGGATCACGAACCTGTGCACGCAGTTCGGCGATTTCGTCGTCCACAAGGACCTCGATCTCGATGTGCAGCAGGGAGAAATCCTGGCGCTGGTCGGCGGCTCCGGCTCCGGCAAGACGACGCTGCTGCGCGAAATGCTGGGGCTGCAAAAACCGACGCGCGGCAACGTGCAGGTATTCGGCGAGGACATCCATCGCAGCGATGCGCGGACCTTGCATGATATCCGCGGACGCTGGGGCATGCTGTTCCAGCACGGCGCGCTGTTCTCGGCGCTGACCGCGCTCGACAATGTCGCGCAGCCGATGCGCGAGTTGCGCGGCTTGCCGGAGACGCTGGTGCGCGACGCCGCACTGCTCAAGCTGGACATGGTCGGCATCAGCCCGAAGGATGCACTGAAGATGCCGGCCGACCTGTCCGGCGGCATGGTCAAGCGGGTCGCGTTGGCGCGCGCACTTGCGCTGGAACCGGAACTACTGTTTCTCGACGAGCCGACTGCA
Source organism: uncultured Noviherbaspirillum sp. (assembly GCA_966212445.1). Lineage (GTDB taxonomy): Bacteria > Pseudomonadota > Gammaproteobacteria > Burkholderiales > Burkholderiaceae_D > Noviherbaspirillum. The sequence continues at coordinate 110,314 of CBIHRJ010000006.1, forward strand.
GGACTGGACCCCGACCTGTCGGAAAGTTTCGTTGCGCTGATCCGCAGCCTGCACAGCCTGATGCACCTGACGGTAGTGATGGTGACGCACGACCTCGATACGCTGTTCGCGCTGTCGACGCGCATCGCGGTGCTGGCGGAAAAACGTGTGATCGCCGCCGGCGCGCCGCAACAGGTGATCGGGATCGATCATCCGTTCATCCAACATTTCTTCCTCGGCGAACGCGGCAGGCGCGCACTGGAGGCCTTACACGGCAAGGAGCTGGAAACGCATCATGGAAAATAAATCGCATGCCTTGATGGCGGGCCTGTTCACCATCGCGCTGCTGACGGCGGCAGTACTGATCGCGATGTGGTTCAACCGCGACCGCGAAGAATGGGTCCCTTACCAGATCGCAACGACGCTGACGCTGACCGGCCTGAACCCGCAGGCGGCGGTGCGCTATCGCGGCCTCGACGTCGGCAAGGTGGATGACATCTCGTTCGACCCGCAGGTGCCGGGACAGTTGCTGGTGCGCATCCGTGTGCAGCCGAACACGCCCATCACGAAGTCGACCTTTGCCACGCTCGGCTACCAGGGCGTGACCGGCATCGCCTACGTGCAACTGGACGACGACGGCAGCAGCAAAACCCTGTTGCGCAGCAGCACCGAAAACATCGCGCGCATCGAGATGCGGCCGAGCCTGCTCGACCAGTTGCAAAGCCGCGGCCTGGCGATCCTGGAGCAGACCGAGGAAGTGGTCAAGCGGGTCGGCACGCTGCTCGAACCCGCCAACCAGCAAACCATCATCACCGCCTTCGACAACATCGGCAAGGCCGCCGCCGAACTGCAGACCATTCCGCGGCAATTGCAGCCGACGCTGGCGAAACTGCCGGCGCTGACCACGCAGGCGCAGCGCACCATGGCCTCGCTAAGCACGTTGTCGGCGAACGCCAGCAAGCTGACCGGCAACCTCGACAACATGGCGACAAGGCTGCAACAGCCGAATGGCGCGATCGAAAGCTTTACCGATACCGCGCGACGTATCGGCTCGGTGGCCGATCGCCTCGAATATGAAACGCTACCGCTGGCAAGCGACGTGCGCAGTTCGCTGCGCGCGCTCAATCGCACGCTGGACAGCCTGAGCGACCGGCCGCAGAGCGTGCTGTTCGGTTCTCGCCGCGCTGTGCCGGGACCCGGCGAGCCGGGCTTCGTGGCGCCGCCGACAAGAGGAGAAAACCAATGAACCGATCTGTCCGTATTGCCGCTGTTGCTACTGTCGCAGCAATCGCCCTGGCACTGCTCGCAGCGTGCGCCGTGGTATCGCCTTCCGAGCCGCCGGTCCTCTACGACTTGGGGCCGCCGGGTACCGCGCCAACTTCGAAGCTGCCCGCGCTGCCGTCGATCAGCATTGTCGGCGTGAGCGCGCCGGCCTGGCTGGACAGCACGGTGATGTACTACCGGCTGAATTACGCGAATGACCAGCAACCGCAACCGTATGCGCATGCGCGCTGGACCATGCCGCCCGCGCAGTTGCTGCAGCAGGAACTGAAGTCGCGCATTGCCGGCAGCGGCGGCACGGTGCTGTCGGCGGCGGACGCGGACAACCATGCGCCGCTGCTGCGCATCGAGTTGGACGACTTTACGCAAGGTTTCAGCGGCCCCGGCCAAAGCAGCGGGCATGTCGGCTTGCTGGCGACGGTGTTCAAGGGACGCAAACTGCTTGCGCAAAAAAGCTTCAGCACGCGGGCGCCGGCGCCAAGCGCGGATGCGACCGGCGGCGCCCGTGCCTTGGCGACAGCCAGTGACGCCGTCATCGCAGACGTCATCCGCTGGCTGGCGACGCTGGACCTGAAATAATTTCGCTTGCTGCATTGCGCACATCTGTCGAGAATATGCCGGAAGAAGGGTAATCCCGCCCGCTCGCCGAATCGACGATGACCGCGCAATGTTGTTAGAAGTGGAAAACCCGCAAACCAGCTCTCGCACGCCGGCCCACACCGCCGCCAGGTCGACCTTTGCCCGGGCCGGCCTGTTGATGTACACCTTCCTGATTTCCTACGCCAGCCTGCATCCGTTGTCCAACTGGCGCGACATCGGCCTGCCCCTGTTCGGCTTCCTGCGCGGCCCGATGCCGTACTACTGGACCGGCTTTGATGTTGTCACCAATATCATCGGCTACCTGCCTTTCGGCACACTGATGGTGTTTGCGCTGTATCCGAACCTGCGCGGCGGCATGGCGGCAATTGTTGCCGCGTTTTGCGGAATGCTGCTGTCCGGCTCGATGGAAGCGCTGCAAACCTTCCTGCCGAACCGGGTGTCGTCCAACCTCGATTTCCTGACCAATATGGCGGGCGCATGCCTTGGTGCGACTGCCGGCGTGCTGCTGGCGCCCACGTTCCTGGAGCAAAGCCGCCTGCTGCGAATACGGCGCGAGTGGATCGTGCCGGAAGCCGGACGCGGCCTGATCGTGGTCGGGCTGTGGCCGCTGGCGCAGATTTATCCGCAGGCATATCTGTTCGGGCACGGCCAGTTCATGCCGGTGCTTTCCGACTGGCTTTCCGACTGGCTGGAAACACCGGTCGACCTAGCCGCGCAGCTCACGCATCCGATCCACCTCGGCGTACAGGAGTACTGGCTGGCGGAAACGCTGATCACCGCCTGCGGTTTTGCCGGCGGACTGCTCATGCTCAGTTGCCTGTTGCGCAAGCAGGCGCCGCGGGCGCTCTTGATCGTGTCGCTCGCGATCGCGGTGTTCGCCGTCAAGCTGCTGGCCAACGCCTTGCTGTTCACACCTGCCAATGCCACCGCCTGGCTGACACCGGGCGCGCAGGGCGGCCTGCTGATCGGCACCATGATGGTTGCCGGACTGGCCTACGCACCGCCGCTGGCGCAGCGCCGCCTGGCCGGCATCAGCCTGCTGCTGAGCCTGCTGACCATCAACCTGGTGCCGGCCAATCCGTATTTCGTCGCCACGCTGCAGACCTGGATCCAGGGGAAATTCCTCAACTTCAATGGCGCCGCGCATTTCCTGTCGGTATTCTGGCCCTTCTTCGCATTCTGGATCCTGCTGCATCCGATGCATCGCCAGCCGCGCCTGAAGAACGGCTGAGCGAGGTGTATCATTGCGCCTTCGCCGCAATGTTTCCCGAATACCGACATGGCCGACAATCAGTACTACCAGCATCACGTCTTCTTTTGCCTGAACCATCGCGACGAAGGCCGCCCCTGCTGCGCCAGCAAAGGCGCGCAAGCGGCGCAAGAGCACGCGAAAAGCCGCATCAAGCAACTCAACCTGAACGGCCAGGGCAAGGTCCGCATCAACAAGGCCGGCTGCCTCGATCGCTGCGAAGAAGGCCCGGTGATCGTGGTCTACCCGGAAGGCACCTGGTACACCTATGTCGACCAGCACGATATCGACGAGATCATTGACGAGCACCTGGTCGGCGGCAAGGTCGTCGAACGACTGAAGATCTGAGCAGCCGTTCCCCGCAAGAACAACAATGAATGCACATACCCAACGTTTCTCGATCACCGGCGCGGCCGGCGCGCTGGAATGCGCGCTCGACCTGCCGCACGCGACGCCGCGCGGCCTGGCGCTGGTCGCCCATCCGCATCCGCTCTACGGCGGCACCATGGACAACAAGGTGGCGCAGACGCTGGCGCGCGCTTTCGTCGCCATCGGCTACGCGGCGGTACGCATGAATTTCCGCGGTGTCGGCAAATCCGAGGGCACGCACGATGCCGGCCGCGGTGAGACCGATGACATGGCGCTGCTGTTGTCCCATATGCAACAGCAGTACCCGGACCTGCCCGTCGCGCTCGGCGGGTTCTCTTTCGGAACCTTCGTGCAGGCGCAGTTGCAGCAGCGGCTGATCGCGCAGGGCACACCGGCGGAACGCCTGGTGCTGGTCGGCACCGCCGCCGGCAAGTGGGAAGTGCCGGAAGTGCCGGGCAACAGCATCGTCATCCACGGCGAATACGACGACACCATTCCGCTGTCGGACGTGCTCGACTGGGCGCGGCCACAAGACCTGCCGGTGATCGTGATTCCGGGCGCCGACCATTTTTTTCACCGTAGGTTGCAACATATAAAGAATTTCGTGGTCGAAATGTGGCACCGTTGAAATTCTTGCCAATCATGCACGTTGATGATGGCAACTTTCCGGCACGGAAGGGTTGCGGCGTTATAATTTATCGCTCGCTTCTCACGATCTAGTCACCTGCCGGCTTCCGGGCCGGCCTTCATTTCCAGGAACCCATGAAAAAACTACTCGCGGCGCTCGCTGCCTCCGTCTTCTCATTGTCCGTCGCTTTCGCCCAAGCCGTCCCTGCCCCGACCATTGCCGCCAAATCCTGGCTGCTGCTCGACGCCACCAGTGGCCAGGTGCTCGCATCGCAAGATCCGACCATGCGCATCGAACCGGCGTCGCTGACCAAGATCATGACAGCCCATCTCGCCTTTTCCGCGATCAAGGAGAAGCGCCTCTCTCCGGACCAGATGGTCAATGTCTCGGTACGCGCATGGAAGGTCGACCCGAGCAGCTCGAAGATGTTTATCGATCCGGCCACACCGGTTTCGGTCAAGGACTTGCTGTACGGGCTGATCGTGCAATCCGGCAATGACGCCGCCGTGGCGCTGGCCGAAGCCGTCGCCGGCACCGAGGAAGCCTTCGTCGTGCTGATGAATCGCGAAGTCGAACGTATGGGCCTGAAGAACACGCATTTCGCCAACTCGCACGGCCTGCCCAGCCCGGACAACTATTCGACCGCCCAAGACCTGGCGACACTGGCCGCCAAGCTGATCGCCGACAATCCGGACTATTACAAGATCTACTCGACCAAAGAATTCACCTATAACAAGATCAAGCAGCCGAACCGCAACCGCTTGCTGTGGCTTGATCCGACCGTGGACGGCATGAAGACCGGCCATACTACCGCCGCCGGCTATTGCCTGATCGCCACTGCCAAACGCCCGAACGGTCCCGCCGGCGAGCGTCGCCTGATCTCCGTCGTGCTGGGTACCGTGTCCGACCAGGTGCGTGCGCAGGAAAGCCAGAGGCTGCTGAACTGGGGTTTCCAGAATTTCGACACCGTGAAGCTGTATGCCAAGGGCCAGCCGGTAGCAACGCCGGAAGTCTGGAAAGGCTCGCAAAGCGACGTGAAGATCGGCTTCACGCACGACATCTACGTCACCGTGCCGAAGGGCGTGGCCGACAAGATGAAGCCGGTGCTGGAACGCAAGGATCCGCTGATCGCGCCGATTACGCAGTACAGCACGGTTGCCATACTGAAGATGATGGTCGACGGCAAGCCGCTGACCGAATTGCCGGTGGTGGCGCTGGATCAGGTGAACCAGGCCACCATCTTCGGCCGCGCATGGGATTCCGTGCGCCTGTGGATGAAGTGATGTCGAACCGGAGGCAAGCCTGTCTCCGCAAGAGATTGAACCACGAAGCCCGCGAAGGGCACGAGGCGAGCCATCAAGCCTTCGTGTCCTCCGCGGGCTTCATGGCAAAACAGCATCGTTTTTCCTGTCGGGGCCCCGCCCCTTTCGTCCTGCCGCATACCTATTTTGCATAACCTCCCGCGCACACTCGTGCAAGAATGGTCCACGATCCGTTCACAAGGACCAATAACATGCAAGACCCCCTGGTTTACCTCAATGGCGCGATGACACCGCTTTCCGAAGCGAAGATCCCGGTACTGGATCGCGGCTTCATTTTCGGCGACGGCATCTACGAAGTCGTGCCCATGTATGCAAGAAAGTTATTCCGCGCGAAACAGCATCTCGCACGCCTGTTCCGCAGCCTGAAGGCGGTCGGCATTGCCAATCCGCATAGCGAACAGGAATGGATGGCGCTGGCCGGCAAGGTCGCGGACGCACATCCGGCGGACGACCAGTTGATTTACATCCAGGTCACGCGCGGCGTCGCCAGGCGCGCGCATGCGTTTCCGCAGGACACGACGCCGACTGTGTTCATCATGACCAACCCGTTCGTTCCGCCGTCAGCGGATACCGTCGCCAACGGCATTGCCTGCGTCACGATGGAAGACAAGCGCTGGCTGCGTTGCGACATCAAGTCGGTCTCGCTGCTGGGCAACGTGCTGGCGGCGCAGTATGCGGTGGAACATGACGCAACCGAATCGATCCAGTTCCGCGACGGCTTTCTCACCGAAGGTTCGTCCTCCAATGTGTGGGTCGTGAAGGGCGGAAAAATGGCGGTGCCGCCGAAGAACGAACTGATTCTCGAAGGCATCCGCTACGGCCTGATCCAGGAATTGTGCGAGGCCGGCGACATCCCTCTCGAAGCCCGTCGCATTACACCTGAAGAAGTGTTCACCGCCGACGAGGTGATGATCTCGTCCGCCGGCAGGGAAATCCTCGCGGTCGTCTCGCTCGACGGCAAACCGATCGGCGACGGCGTGCCGGGGCCTGTATTCCGCAAGCTGCACGCGGCCTACCAGGCAGCCAAGACAGCGTAAAATAACGGCTTTCCCGCATCCGTTCAGCAAGGGCGCAGCGCGCCCTGCAAGACTAGACTCATCATGGCTCAACCTGTCGACAGCCTCATCGAATACCCGAGCGACTTCCCGATCAAGATCATGGGAGTCATGCAGGACGCATTCGCCCAGACCATGGTGGACGTGGTCGTGCGCCACGATCCCGCCTTCCACGCCGGCAAGATGGAAATGCGGCCCTCGGCCAAGGGCACCTACCTGTCGCTCACCGTCACCGTGCGCGCCACCAGCCGCGAGCAGCTCGACAACCTGTACCGCGAACTGTCTTCGCATCCGATGGTGAAGGTGGTGCTGTAGAGGTAACAGACGCTCTCGCTTGAACCGGAAAATCAACTCACATTGACTGGGCCGGTTTCACGCGCCTGCTTCTTCGCGAGGCCTTCCAGATGGACTTTGCGAGCATTTTCTTTCCGCTCCCGTTCTTGTCGCCTGCACTGCCGGCATAGGACCGCCACGGTCCAGACATCGCCCTTTGCCGATTCGTACCACCACTTCTGCTGTGTAGCGGACCAAACCTGGGGAATGCCACATTGCTTGCAGTTGAACGGCATGTCCACATAGAAGCCTCTCCGCACGAACGTCGGAGTCCCGTAGCTGTTCGTTGGCCTTAGATTCAGCGGGTTGACGAGCACCTGGCCCTTCAGACGCTCCGCGCGTTTCTTCGCTTCTTGCTTCTCGCGTAGCCGATTCTCTTCAGCCTGCACCGCCGCACGCTTGCCTATGCGGCGGACTTGTATTTCCTCGCGACGCTGGCGACCGCTCTTCATAAGACCCAACGCTTATGTTGACCGACGCGAGCGTCGGTGTCGAACCGTAAGTTAGGGCGAAGTTGCATTGGTCACCCAAGCATATGGAAACGAAATACGCCATGCTCCGCCGGAATGGTCGAACGTGCGAGTGAAGCGGCCAATGGCATTCCGCGTTCGCTATTGGTCAGCAATACGTACCCATTCCCAGAAGACACCGACACCATTGCAAACGCCCGATACCCTGGGTTATTGCCCCATTGCCAGAGGTAGGGACCGCCGACAGCAGTCTCGACGCCCCACCCGTAACCCCACGCGAGGCCCAACTCGGGGTCAGTTATGACAGGATTGGCGAGCGTCAATGACAGCAAATCGGTATCGGCCAGCAGAGCGGAGATCAGCTTCGCATAGTCCTCGGCGGTTGTGTACAGCGATGCCGCAGCGTTAGGCTCGCTGAAATCGAATTGCCGGCCCAATCCGAACCACGAGTTGCCGTTCACAAGCTGCTTACGAATGTCTTCCGTCAGGTGTAGCCTCGAATGACGCATGCCGAGCGGCTCGAAGATATACTTTGACACGCACAACTCGATATCCAGTCCTGTCACTGCACTGATGACTGCCTGCAAGAGGACGTAACCTTCGCCCGAGTACTGCCATCGCTCACCCGGTGCAAACTCAGGAGTGAGCGCACCGCTCGTCCAGTTCGGCAAACCCGAACTGTGATTAAGCAATGTTGACAACGGGATACGCTCCAATGTACTCGCTGGCACCAAATCGACTAAAGGGGCGTTCGTGCCGCCAAAGGGGTTCCGGTGTGCGTACCCGTCAGGCAGGTAGTGCGAAACCGGCGCGCTCAAATCGAGCTTGCCATCACGCACCAGTGCCAACGCAACGAACGCGATGATCGGCTTGGTGAGCGAAGCTGCCTGAAAAATTCCTGCAGCGCCAATGTGATGTGCTGACAAGCACCCTGATACCGCCACAGCGGGGTTGGGTTTTCCAGCATCAAGAGTGGCGTACGTTGCAGCACAGACACCGAGTCGTGCAGCGAGAGCAGTTATTGGCTCCTCGCTGAACTTAGAAAGGTTGGTGGTGCAAGAAGAAAGGAATGGTGTGATAGCACCGGCAACAAGGAATTCTCGGCGTGAAATTGGCATATCTATCTCAGAAACGAAGCGGTATCCGCCCCTTAACGACGCCAATCAGCCGCGCGAGGTACAAGCGTCGGCTGCATTGGCCTTGTTAGGCACTGTCTTTTCTTCCGATAATTCATGCCGACCTGACTTCCAACGGAGACCATTCCAGCAGGGGTGACTCCAACTTCGCGAATGAACGGAAGAGCATGCCTAAACGATTGATCTGGGCTGGCTCCGCCTCAATGCAGAACTCGCTTATTTCTCTGTGCGGAAGCTCTTGGTTGTTGTTGAAGCGAAGCTGAATAGCGCAATGACCGACGCCATTTGTGGTAAAGACCCGGAACCTGAAGTAATAGGCCCACCGATCTTCAGGTCTCTCGGAGCCTACCTCGTATAGGAAGACATGAGATGAGTGGCGTGGGAATGCTTCGAGCTCCTCCGAGAACTCTGTAAGGGCTTGTGCACCCACATAGAACTCGAAGAACGCCGACTGACGACCGTTCGATGCCTCCACCTGCAGTTGAAGGTGGTACGGCTCCTCGTAGGGAATCCGCTTGATTCGGAGATAGGCGTTCATGGTCCTCACTGTATGCCTAACTTTCTATTTAGACGGACAGCAGGTGTCTGATTAACTTCCCGGCCTGTCCGCATAACTGGACAAGATGAACCGGCGCAAACGCTTGCAGGATGGTTATTTCGACAATGTGCTGCATAAAAAACAGTACTAAATAATCATGAAAAACGTCACCGAGTTTATACCGCCGGTCACAACCAACACAAGGTCGCCAAAACTGCTTGACCAACTCCGTCGCTGCATCCGCGACAAACACTACAGCCTGCGTACGGAGGAAGCATATATCTTAGGGGGCAAATCTATTGATAATGTCAACCGCTCTTCTCAGCCACTTATCACCAGCCATCGCTACGGACACCTGATAAATCGCATTCGATATGCCGCCATACTGCGACAAATCAAACGCCTTGAGGTGCCTGCCGCACGCCTTCTTCTTGGCCAGCACCAAGCGGCATGCCATGGGATGACAGCGCACGTAACGAAACCGCTCAAGGTCCCTGGTTCGTTACTTAGGATGCGCCGTGACGCACCAATGCTGTAGCAAGAGCACAAACGGCTTTAAACCGGCGCATCCTGCTTCCCGATCTCGTCGAGCAACCATGTACGGAACGCCTGCACCTGCGGCTTCTTCAGCGCCTCGGGCGGACACACCAGAAAGTAGGAATGCGGGCACTTCACCGCAACATCGGACAGGCGCACCAGTTCGCCCGATGCGATCTCGGACATCGCAATGGCATGCCGTGCCAGCGCAATGCCATGCCCTTCCGCCGCCGCGCGCACCAGCATCGATGAATCCTGGAACACCAGGCCGCCGGTCGGCTCCAGCGCATCGAGACCGGCTGCGCGAAACCATGGCGTCCACGGCTCCATTTCACAGCGCAGCAGCAGGCTCTCCGCCAGCTTCTCTGGCGTGCGCGGCAGCTTGCCGCGATGGAAGCGGGGACTGGCTACCGGATAGTAGTAGTCGTCCATGATCTTCTCTACCGCCAGACCAGGATAATGTCCCTTGCCGAAACGGATGCCGATGTCGACCGACTCGCGGACGAAATCGGTCAACTGGCTGCTGGACTGCAGCATCACTTCCAGTCCCGGATGCTGCTCGATGAACTGCCCCATCCGGGGCGACAGCCAGCGCGCCGCGAACGAAGGCAAGGCGGTCACCGTCAGGCGCTGGTGCCTGGCATCGGCCTTGAGTGCCGCCGCGGCAGCGGCGATGTCGCCGAGCGCGGAGCGCAGCGTCGCCGCGAAGCGCTCGCCTTCCGGGGTAATCGCGATGCGTTTGCCATGCCGCGCAAACAGCGCGACGCCCAGCTCTTCTTCCAATGCGCGCACCTGGTGGCTGATCGCTCCGTGCGTGACGTGGATCTCTTCGGCGGCGCGCGAAAAGTTGCCGTGCCGGGCGGCAGCCTCGAAGGCACGCAATGCGGCCAGGTTGGGCAAGCGGCGAAAATCGGCCATATGTGAGAATTTCTAACAAGAGAATCCAAAATATATCGTTTAGACAAACGCGAAGCAAGAACTAGAATAGCTCTGCGCGGTAGGGAATTGTCCGATATCTGCAGCCTGCAGCGGCACCCGCCGGCGCTTTCAGGAGCGACGATCATGAGAGGGCTATTCACAAACCAGACACTTGTTCTGCAACCCGGCCAAGCCGTGTCAGGCATCGCTGCACGCGAGCAGATCCTGCGTATCCAAAGCGGCCGCGTGTGGATTACGGTCGAAGGCATCAACCACGACTACTTCCTGCATGCAGGCGATACATTTACCGCGATTCCCGGACGCCTGACCGTGATCGAGGCAGATCAGGAAGCGCGTGTCGATTGCCGGCGCACCAGCGCTCTGCAAGCACTGCACGGCGTGCGCGCGCTGCTCGCACAAGCCGCCGGACGCTTGACCCGCCCCGTCGCAGTGCAAGCCACCCTGCAACGTCACCGCCTCTGCAACGACGCTTGCTGCTGACAGGAGAAAGTGGATGAAACGTCCTTGCCAGCTCGCCCAGATCAACATCGGCCGCGCCCGCGCTGCCATCAATACCCCCTTGATGGCCGGTTTCGTGGCGCGGCTCGATGAAATCAATGCCCTCGCCGAAACCAGTCCGGGATTCGTATGGCGCCTGAAAACCGACGAGGGCAACGCGACTGCGCTGCAACCCTACGAGGACGAACGCATCCTGATCAACATGTCCGTGTGGGCATCGCCGGAGCACCTGAAACAGTTCGTGTATCGCAGCATGCATGCGGAAGTGATGCGGCAGCGCAAGGAGTGGTTCGAACGCTTTCACGACGCATATCAGGCGCTCTGGTGGATCCCGCATGGACACATCCCGACGATCGCAGAAGCGAAGGAGCGGCTGCAATACCTGCAATTGCATGGGCCGAGCGAGTTTGCCTTCTCGTTCACGCAGTTGTTTCCCGCACCGGGCACGCAATCGGTTGATCAGCCGGAGCCCGTTTCCGTCACAGCGAACCCGTAAGGAAGAACATGGTTACCTGCTATCTGCGCTACATCATCGATCCGTACAAGCTCAAGGAGTTCGAGCATTACGGCAAGCTCTGGATTCCGCTGGTGGAAAAATTCGGCGGAAAGCATCACGGTTACTTCATGCCGTCCGAGGGATTCAACAATGTCGCCCTCGCCCTGTTCTCCTTTCCGAGCCTTGCGGCGTATGAGGAATACCGGACCAAAACAGCGAGCGACGCCGATTGTCAGGCGGCGTTCAGGTATGCGGAAGACACGCGTTGCATCGTCAGCTACGAACGCAGTTTTTTCCGCCCTGTCTTCAGTTGAGCATTCCGTGGCAACAAGCATTTTCATCCAGGGAGACCGCATGAAAATCATCCGCAGCCGGGAATTCACCGCGGACAAGGCCTGGGGCGCGCTCGACATCGCCAACATGGGCGGTGTCACGACCCGCCTGCATTGGACCGATGCGCCGTATCGCTGGCACGTGAACGACGGCGAAGAAGTGTTCGCGGTCCTCGACGGCACGGTCGACATGCACTACCGGGAACAAGGCGTCGAAAAAATCGCCCGGCTCGGCGCCGGCGACGTCTTCTTTGCAGGTATCGGGTGCGAACATGTCGCCCATCCCCAGGGGGCGGCGCGCATTCTCGTGATCGAAAAGGAAGGCAGTATTTGACGAAATTGTTGTCAGTTCAGCTATCATCTGGTCTTGCCCATCAATTTCGGGGGCTCCACGGCCCCGGCTACGCTTCACGACATGCCGCATCTGACACTTGAATACACCAGCAACCTCTCCGACCTCGATCCCAAGCGGATACTGATCGCCTTGAACCATGCGCTCGTCGCCTCCGGCCAGTTCGAGGAATTCGACATCAAGAGCCGCGCCCTTCCCCTCGATACCTTCCTGGTCGGTACTGCCGACGAGCGCCGCGCCTTTGTTCACGCCAAACTGGCGTTGCTGAGCGGCAGGTCGGCACAGACCAAGAGCGACCTGTCAGGCGCCATGCTGCGGGTGCTGCGCATGGCCTGCAAGGGTCTGGCCGACTGCCCGGTGCAGTTGTGCGCCGAGATTATCGACATGGACCGCGCCAGCTATGCCAAGGACCTGCTGACGGCCGACTCGCGCGAAGACGCGCTCTAGAGCGCTTTTCCTGCCAGCGTACGTGCCTACGCTGGCCGCGACCAATCTTGCGCCAGCGGTGCTCGGCGTACGTTCGCACGCGTGCGCTCCTCAGCGCAACCTTGGCTCCCGTACACCGACAGGAAACGCGCTCTAACTGCGGCAAATTGAAACAACGACAACTGCCACTGTCACGAAAATGAACAGTCGGTACACAACCACCTGATCTGCCGCAAGCCAGCTGTTCGACGCATTCCGTTTCACTCTTCCCTCTGAAAAGCGCGCCATTCTCCGGTCGCGCGCATGCCTGGCACACCGATTGCGCTATCACCCGCGTGCATTCGGCACCGGGGGAACAGCCCCTCGTTGACAACTCCAGGAGGAAGACATGAATCTCGCAGATATCAGCAAACTCGGCATCCAGAATCCGTTCAAGCAACGCTACGACAACTTCATCGGCGGCAAATTCGTGGCGCCATCCAAGGGCGAGTATTTCCAGAACATCAGTCCCGTCATCGGCCAGCCGTTCTGCGAAATCGCGCGCTCGACCGCCGAAGACATCGAACTGGCGCTCGACGCCGCCCATGCCGCGAAAAAGGCCTGGGGCAAGACGTCTCCCACCGAGCGCGCCAACATCCTGCTGAAGATCGCCGACCGCATGGAGGCCAACCTGCAGTTGCTGGCAACCGCGGAAACCATCGACAATGGCAAGCCGATCCGCGAAACCATGGCGGCCGACATTCCGCTGGCCATCGATCACTTCCGCTACTTCGCCGGCTGCATCCGCGCGCAGGAAGGCTCGATCGCTCCGATCGACTCCGAAACCTATGCCTATCATTTCCATGAGCCGCTCGGTGTCGTCGGCCAGATCATTCCCTGGAACTTCCCGATCCTGATGGCGGTGTGGAAGCTTGCGCCCGCGCTGGCCGCAGGCAATTGCGTGGTGCTCAAGCCCGCCGAGCAGACGCCGGCATCGATCATGGTGCTGGTCGAACTGATCCAGGACCTGCTGCCGCCGGGCGTGCTCAATGTCGTCAACGGCTTCGGCCTGGAAGCCGGCAAGCCGCTCGCCACCAGCAAGCGCATCGCCAAGATCGCATTCACCGGCGAGACCGGCACCGGCCGCCTGATCATGCAATACGCCGCGCAAAACATCATCCCGGTCACGCTGGAACTGGGCGGCAAGTCGCCCAACATCTTCTTCGCCGATGTGATGGAGCAGGACGACGACTACTTCGACAAGGCGCTTGAAGGCTTCGCGATGTTCGCGTTGAACCAGGGCGAAGTCTGCACCTGCCCGTCGCGCGTGCTGGTGCAGGAGTCGATCTATGACAAGTTCATGGAACGCGCGGTCAAGCGCGTCGCCGCGATCAAGCAGGGCAACCCGCTCGACAGCACCACCATGATCGGCGCCCAGGCATCGCAGGAACAACTGGAAAAGATCCTGTCCTACCTCGACATCGGCCGCCAGGAAGGCGCGAAGGTGCTGATCGGCGGCGAGCAGAACCATCTTGGCGGCGACCTCGCCAACGGCTATTACGTGAAGCCGACAATCTTCGCCGGCAACAACAAGATGCGCATCTTCCAGGAAGAAATCTTCGGCCCGGTGGTATCGGTCACCACCTTCAAGGATGAAGACGATGCGCTCGCGATCGCCAATGACACCTTGTACGGCCTTGGCGCCGGCGTCTGGACACGCGACGGATCGCGCGCCTTCCGCATGGGCCGCAACATCCAGGCCGGACGCGTATGGACCAACTGCTACCACCTGTATCCCGCGCATGCGGCATTCGGCGGCTACAAGCAGTCGGGCATCGGCCGCGAAACGCACAAGATGATGCTGGATCATTATCAGCAGACCAAGAACCTGCTGGTGAGCTACAGCCCGAAGGCGCTCGGCTTCTTCTAAGGTATCGGCGCTCCGGCGCGGACCTGCCACAAGCGGGTCCGCGCGTCACTCTTGCAAGGACGAGACATGGATCGTAGAGCGATTGAACGGGTGGTCGCCACCGATGCGGCGGCAGATTTCATCGCCGCCCTGCGCGCGCGCCACGGCGACCTGATGTTTTTCCAGTCCGGCGGCTGCTGCGACGGCAGCTCGCCGATGTGCTATCGGCGAGGCGACTTCAACGTCAGCGACACCGACGTATATCTTGGCGATGTCGCGGGCGCGCCGTTTTACATGGGCGCCGAACAGTTCGAGTACTGGCGGCACACACAATTGATCATCGATGTGGTCGACGGCAATGGCGGCATGTTTTCACTCGACAACGGAAGCGGAAAACGCTTTCTCACGCGGTCGCGGCTGTTCACCGATGAAGAGTGCGAACTGCTGGCGCGCGTCTGAAGGCGCAGCCGAAAGCACAGGTTCTCAGACAGTCAGTTCGCCGCTGATATCGTGCAGAAAGACCTCACGCACGGTTTCGGGTGCGAGTCCAAGCGCAAACAGATGGTGCAGCTTGGCGAAGATCGCTTCGAAACCCATGTCGCGCGCGCCGATCACGCCGACGGCAGTCATGGCGGAACCCGCGGCATAAGTGCCGATCGAGACGCTGCCATGCAGCGACTGGCTGCACGCCACCAGCACAGTTCCGGCTTCGGTGGCGCGCGCGAGCATGTCGATTAGTGCCGGATCGCGATCCGGCGCATTACCCGCGCCGTAGCACTGCAGGATCATCGCATGCGGCTTGAGGTCGAGCAGTGCCTGCACCGCGCGCGGCGTCAGGCCGGGAGCGAAGCGCAACGGCAACACCATCCGCTCCGCATACTCCGGCAAGGAAAACTGCTCGTGCTCGGCACGCGGCAGAAGCATTGCGCGATTGAAGCGAATGTCGATGCCGACCTCGGCCAGCCACGGATAATTGGGGCTGTCGAACGCCGCCATTCGCCAGGCGCTCACCTTGGTGGCGCGATTGCCGCGCAACAGCCGCTGACCGAAATAGACGGCGACTTCGTTGATTTCATCGCCGGCGGCGATCTGCAACGCGGTAATCAGGTTTTGCGCCGCATCCGAGCGCGGCATGCCCAGCGGCACCTGCGAGCCGGTCAGGATCACCGGTTTGCGCAAACCCTGCAGCATGTACGACAACGCGGCCGCCGTGTACGCCATGGTATCGGTGCCGTGCAGCACCACGAAACCGTCGTAGTCGTCATAGCGTGCCGCGATATCGCGTGCGATGTTCTGCCAGTCCTGCGGCGTCGCGTTGGTGCTGTCGATCGGCGCGGCATCGGCATGCAGTGTGTACTGCGGCAGGCATTCGCCCTGATGGTCGAGCAGCGCCGACAGTACGGCCGCGAAATCCGGCATCGGTGCGTAGCCCTGTGCGGTATTCGTCATGCCCACCGTGCCGCCGGTGTAGATCAGGCCGATGTGTTTTCTGCTCATCGTTTTTGTTTTGAATGTTCAGAATGTTCAATAAGGGTTTGCCAGCTGCGCCAGTTTGTCGGCGACAAGCCCGGTGACGTCGACGACACGCTTGCCGCCGGCATCGATCGGGATCAGCGGCAACTCGGTACAGGCAAGCAGCACTGTGTCCGCCTCGAGCGTATCGAGCAGGCGGCGGAAACGCATGCCGATTTCCGGCACGCCGCCGCCGAATGTCTTCACGTCATAAATCAGTTGATGCAGTTGCTCCGCCTGCGCGGACCGCGGCAATTCGATGTCCACCTGGTCCGCCAGCGCCCGGTAGTGCGACCACGGGCCGAGGTCGGTGACCGGCCTGGCGCCGAGCAGTGCGACGCGCGCTATCCGGTTCGCCTGCAGAAAGTCGAGTACGACATCGGCGAAGGAAACGAGTTTCGCGGGCAGCTTCAGCGCATCGAGCTGCGGCTGGTAATAGTTCAGCGTATTGCAGGCAATTGCGTAATAGTCGACCCGTTGCGCAATGGCTTCTGCGCTTGCGCGCAGGCATTCCCAAACGGCGGCGTCGTTCGATTCGAGTTCCATCGAAAGCCCGAGCTGCGGTTCGGACAGAATCGTGACCGCCGGCGCATCCAGGTCGCCACGGAAATGTGCGCCATGCAGACGGCGATTGGCTTGCAGCAGCTTGTTCCACAGGTCAAGCCCGGCTTCCGGGCCGGAGCCGGTGATGATCCCGATCTTCTTGTGTGTTGTCGGATGCATGGCCTGTCGGATGCGCACCAATGGTTTGCCGGCTGGCTTCGATATTCATGAAAAACAAGGAACAGGTTTCGCGCATTCCGAAACGCTGCCGATGCGGCCGGCTTCATCGCCGCATCGGCAGGAACTGCTGTACCGCTTACTTCGTCACAGCGAGTTGCACGCGCTTGCCATCCTTGTAGGTGTACAGCGTCAGGGTGCCGTCCTTGA
>CBIHRJ010000007.1:0-126371 GCA_966212445.1 uncultured Noviherbaspirillum sp.
CGGTGATCGAGCAGAAGGTGCAGCCGCCGAAGCAGCCGCGCATGATGTTGACCGAAAAACGGATCATTTCCCAGGCCGGGATGCGCGCCTTGCCGTAGCTCGGGTGCGGCGAACGCGCATATGGCAGGTCGAACACGCCGTCCATTTCATCCATCGCCAGCGGCAGCGGCGGCGGATTCAGCCAGACGTCGCGCTCGCCATGCGCTTGTACAAGCGCGCGCGCATTGCCTGGGTTGGATTCAAGGTGAAGAACGCGCGATGCATGCGCATACAGCACCGGGTCGTCCTTGACGGCTTCATAGGCGGGCAGGCGAACCACGGTCTTGTTGCGCTGTTCCCTCAGCGCCGCCTGCCGCTCTTCGCGGCTCAGGATCAGCACCGGCTGCTGCGCGGGCTTTTGTTCGGTTGCGCAGCTGGCCGCGTCCTTCGACTTCATCTCATACGGATCGGGATGCGCTTCGATGCGGCCGGGTGTATCGTAGCGCGTCGAATTCGCTTCGCTCCAGTCGTCGGCAGGCTTCCAGCCGTGCGCCACCATGAAGGCGGTGCCGCGCAGGTCGCGGATGGACTTGATCGACTCGCCGGCAGCGATCCGGTGCGTCAACGCGACCAGCGCGCGTTCCGCGTTACCGTACAAGAGGATGTCGGCCTTGGAGTCGGGCAGCACCGAGCGCCGCACCTTGTCCGACCAGTAATCGTAATGCGCAATGCGGCGCAGGCTGGCCTCGATGCTGCCGATCACGATGCCCGTATCCGGATAGGCTTCTCGTGCGCGCTGCGCGTACACAACCAGTGCCCGGTCCGGGCGCTTGTTCGGATCGCCGCTTGCAGTGTAGGCATCTTCCGAGCGTATCTTCCGGTCGGAGGTATAACGGTTGATCATCGAATCCATGTTGCCGGCGGTGATGCCGAAATACAGGTTCGGTTTGCCCAGCGCGCGAAACGTGTCGGCGGAATGCCAGTCCGGCTGGCTGATGATGCCAACCCGGAATCCCTGTTTTTCCAGCAACCTTCCCACCAGCGCCATGCCGAAACTCGGGTGGTCGATATAGGCATCGCCGGTGACCAGGATGACGTCGCAGGCGTCCCATCCGAGCGTATCCATTTCCGCGCGGGTCATGGGCAGGAACGGCGCAGGCGCGGTGTAGTCCGGCCGGTAACGGGGATAGGAAAACAGGTGCTGAGGAGGATTCATGATGGGGCGGATTGTACCGGAAATGGCTCGGCGGGAACGTTGGCGAAGAGGGGAGGGAGCACCGTGTGCACCCTGTCCGGTAGGACAAACAAGCACTTTCCGGGTTCGATGGCTTTGCTTCAGATTTGGGGGGGCTATGGCACCCCGACGGCGATTTTTTATATCAATTGCCAGGCTTTGCGCAAGCAGGAACTATGTTGTTAAAGCTGTATCAAATTGTTTCCGCCGATATGTTCCGCAATCGGCAATCATCAAGGAGACGTAACATGATGTCCGCAAATGAATTGCAGCAGCGCTTTAGTCAAGTGGAAAACACGGTTCATCAGGCAGCGCAACGTTGTCAGTCCGCGCAATCGGTGCCGACGGATCTGAAAGATTCAATGCAGCAACTCGACCAGAAGACCAGCCAGGCGAGAGATACGATACAGTCGCAGGACGAGAACCAGATTCGCCAGTGCATCGACGACCTGGAGCAGTTGGGCGATCGTGCAAGGGATGCCTGCGAACAGTCGTCCGGCAGTTTTGACGGCGAACTGAAGGATGCCGTCATGCAGGCCCATCGCGAGTTGTCCGAACTGAAGCACCAACTGCACTGATTTTCTTCATGCCGCCTCGCGAGGCCGGGACTTCGCGAGGGATGGTACCTTCTTACTTGCCGGGCACCACGTCCGGCAGCACGACGTTCACATCCAGCACTTCCAGGTTGCCCTGACGGTCGAGCGAAATCTTGATGTCGTCGGCGTTGACCTTCGCATACTTCGAAATCACTTCGATCAGTTCCTTGTGCAGCGCGGGCAGGAAATCGGGACCGTCGCGGCCGTTGCGCTCGCGCGCGATGATGACCTGCAGGCGTTCCTTGGCAGCGCTTGCGCTTTTAGGCTTGGTATTGAACAGGAATGAAAGCAGCGCCATATCACTTTCCCTTGAACAGTCGCTGGAGCAGGCCGGGCTTTTCGTACGCGATGAAGCGCAGCGGCACTTCATGGCCGAGGAAGCGCGCGACCACATCCTGATAAGCTTCCGACACGTCCGTCCCGGTCATGTGGATCACCGGATTGCCCTGGTTCGACGCGTGCAGCACCGACTCCGATTCCGGAATGATGCCGATCAGCGGGATGCGCAGGATTTCCTGCACGTCGGTATAGGACAGCATCTCGCCGCCTTCGACGCGCTTGGGCATGTAGCGGGTGATCAGCAGGTGCTCCTTCACTGGTTCGCCGCCGTTGAGGGTGCGGCGCGACTTGGCCTGGATGATGCCGAGGATGCGGTCGGAATCGCGCACCGAGGACACTTCCGGGTTGGTCACCACGATCGCTTCGTCGGCGAAGGTCAGCGCCATTACTGCACCATGCTCGATACCGGCCGGGGAATCGCAGACGATGTATTCGAAATCCATCTTGGCCAGGTCGTT
Organism: uncultured Noviherbaspirillum sp.; assembly: GCA_966212445.1. Classification (GTDB taxonomy): domain Bacteria; phylum Pseudomonadota; class Gammaproteobacteria; order Burkholderiales; family Burkholderiaceae_D; genus Noviherbaspirillum. Next base: position 2,607 of record CBIHRJ010000007.1, read on the forward strand.
GAGCACGCGTTCGACGCCTTGTTCGGTCAGCGCATCCTTGTCGCGCGTCTGCGAGGCCGGCAGCACGAACAGGTTCTCGCAGTGCTTGTCCTTGATCAGCGCCTGCTTGAGGGTTGCTTCATTGTTGATGACGTTGATCAGGTCGTAGACGACACGGCGCTCGCAGCCCATGATCAGGTCGAGGTTGCGCAGGCCGACGTCGAAATCGATGACGGCGGTCTTGTGCCCGCGCAAGGCCAGCCCCGACGCGAAGCTGGCGCTGGAGGTGGTTTTGCCGACGCCCCCTTTACCCGACGTTACAACAATGATTTTGGCCACGAACAGACTCCTTGTTTATATAAAGATAACTAAGCGCGAATAGATAACATATCTATCCGGTCGCCGGCAAGACGGACCTGCGCCGGCTGCTTCGCCAGATCCTTCGGTAGACCGCTTTCAAAGGTGCGGTAGATGCCGGCAATCGAAACCAGTTCGGCTTCCATGCTCAGCGCAAAAATCCTCGATTCCGCATTGCCGCTGGCGCCTGCCAGCGCACGGCCGCGCAAAGGCGCGTAGACGTGAATGCTGCCGTCCGCAATCAACTCGGCGCCGTTGTTGACGATGGCGGTGACGATCAGGTCGCTGCCGCGCGCGTAGATGCGCTGCCCAGCGCGTACCGGGGTGTCGACGATCATTGCGGAGGGCGCCGTAACCATGGCGGCGGGTGGCGCCGCAGGAGCAGGCGCTGCGACAGGAGGAGGGGGCGGGGGCGTTTCCTCCGCCGGCGTCTCCTGTCTCGGCTTGACCAGGGTGTCAATGCTCAGGCCGCTTGCCAGAATGTCTGCTTCCACCGATGCCGGAGCACCTCGCACCGCAACCGGGTTCAGGCTGTACGACTTGAACAGCGCGATCAGTGCCGGCCAGTCGACACCGCCTTCCGTCAAATCGCAGGAAGCAACGTCGATCACCGCAAACTCATGATCGAAATAGTCGGAAGCGCCGCCGGTCATTTTCTTCATCGCTTCGTCCAGTGTCGCCAGGTCGGACGCGCGCAGGATGGCGGAAACGGCAACGACAGTGGAAATCTTGATTTCGATCGGCTTGCTGCTTGGGCTTTTTGGCATAAGTACTGGGTTCGTAAGTGCAGGTGCAGGGCCGGCGTCATAAGCAAAACGTCATGCACTTCCGGACAAATGAAACGGGCCGCGTGGAAGGCGGCCCGAACGATTGGGGATTTGCAGCGTATGGAAGAATTGCCCATTACTCGCTCTGTGCGTGGGCGCTATTATACCTGTTGCCGAGCCGCTATCCTGCTGATTACGTTGGAATTTTACCGATTGTTTCGTGTTGTTCCGGTCAGAGCAAGGTGCGCAATGCAAACAGTTCCGGGAACAGTACGACGTCCAGCATCTTCTTCAGATAACTGGCTCCCGCGGTGCCGCCGGTGCCGGTCTTGAAGCCGATGATCCGCTCCACCGTCGTGACATGGCGGAAGCGCCAGAAGCGGAACGCGGTTTCGAGGTCGACCAGCTTTTCCGCCAGTTCGTACAAGGCCCAATGCTGGTCCGGCGACCGGTACACCTCCAGCCACGCCGCCTTCACCGATTCGTCGGCCACGGTCGGCTGCGTCCAGTCGGCCTGCAGGCGTGCGGCGTCGATGGAGAAGCCCTGGCGTGCCATCAGCAGGATCGCCTCATCGTAGATCGACGGCATGCGCAATGCCTGTTCCAGGCGCGCATGGGTTTCCGGCGCCGCGGTGTGCACCTTGAGCAGCGCCGCGTTCTTGTTCCCGAGGATGAACTCCAGTTCGCGGTACTGCCAGGACTGGAAGCCCGACGACTGCCCGAGATAGGGGCGGATCGCGGTGTACTCTGGCGGCGTCATCGTCGCCAGCACATCCCACGCATGCACCAGTTGATCCATGATGCGCGCGACGCGCGCGAGCATCTTGAAGGCCGGCGGTAAATCGCCCTGATGCATCTGGCGTCGTGCCCCATGCAGTTCATGCAGCATCAGCTTCATCCACAACTCGCTGGTTTGGTGCTGCACGATGAACAGCATCTCGTTGTGGTCGGGCGAGCGCGGGTGCTGTGCCGACAGTACCTGATCCAGCGCCAGGTAATCGCCGTAACTCATTGCTTCGCTGAAGTCCATCTTCGCGCCGTGCCAGTGAATGGCGTCTTTGTCCTTGTCCATTTCCTTGCTCTCCGGTCAGGTTACCGCGTCGCGTTGCGCGGTGGCGTCGTAGCTTGCATTGTCGAGAATGTCGGTCAGCACGTCGATGGCATCCCAGACGTCGACGAAGCGTGTGTACAGGGGCGTGAAGCCGAAACGCATGATGTGCGGTTCGCGATAGTCGCCGATCACGCCGCGCGCAATCAACGCCTGCATCACAGCGTAGCCGTGCGGATGCGCGACGCTCACCTGGCTCCCGCGCCGGTGGTGTTCGCGCGGCGTGACGAGCTGCAGAGGATGGCGCGTGCAGCGCGACTCCAGCAGCTCGATGAACAGGTCGGTCAGCGCCAGCGATTTGCTCCGGATTGCGTCCATATCGGTTTGCGCGAACACGGCCAGCCCGCATTCGACCATCGCCAGCGAGGCAATCGGTTGTGTGCCGCACAGTGCGCGACGGATGCCATCGACCGGGCGGAATCCCGGCTGCATCGCAAACGGCGTGGCGTGCGACCACCATCCCGAAAGCGGCTGGCGGAAGCCGGCCTGGTGGCGCGGCGCAACCCACAGGAACGCGGGCGAGCCGGGGCCGCCATTGAGGTACTTGTAGGTGCAGCCGACCGCATAGTCCGCGCCGTCGTCATGCAGGCGGACAGGGACGGCGCCCGCCGAGTGCGCAAGGTCCCAGACCGTCAGCGCGCCACGTTCGTGCGCGAGTTTCGTCAGGTTGCCCATATCGTGCATGTGGCCGGTACGATAGTTCACATGGGTCAGCATGAGTACCGCTGTCTGTGCGTCGATGACGCCATCCAGTTCTTCCGGCGAATCGACCAGGCGCACGTGATAGCCGCGATCCAGCCACGTGTTGAGCCCTTCCGCCATATAGATGTCGGTGGGGAAGTTGGCGCGCTCCGTGACGATGGTCCGGCGATCGGAGCGAGCAGGATCGGCGGCCTGCTTGTGCAATGCCGCGGCAAGCGCCTTGAACAGGTTGATCGAGGTCGAATCCGTCACCACGATCTCTCCCGGACCGGCCCCGACCAACGGCGCCAGCTTGTCTCCGAGATGTGACGGCAGGTCGAACCATCCGGCCTTGTTCCAGCTGCGGATCAGGTCCTCGCCCCATTCTTGCGCGACCACCTGCTGCGCGCGCGCCAGCGCAGCCTTGGGCCGGGCACCGAGCGAATTGCCGTCGAGATAGATCACGCCTTCCGGCAGTGCGAACTGCTCGCGCAGGTGGGCGAGTTTGTCGTCGGCGTCCAGCGCCTGGCAGTCGGAGCGCGTGATCATGGCTTGCCTCCATCCAGTGGCCGAAGCACCGCACGAACGGGGCTGGCGTCCATGCCGGCCAGTTTCAACGGAAGCGCAATCAGCTCGTAATCGCCCGGTGCAACGGCGTCGAGCACCACCCCTTCCAGAATCGCCATCTTGTGGACACGCACTGCATGATGCGCATCCATCGTTTTGGATTCCTGCGGATCCAGCGACGGGGTGTCGATACCGATCAGGACCACACCGTGCGCGGCGAGCAATGCGACGGTTTCCGGCGCGATGCTGGCAAAGGCGGAATCCCAGCTATCGTGCGGCGCGCTGGCGTAGGTGCGCAGCAGCACGCGCGGCGGTACGTTTGCCAGCGCTTGCGCGATATGGCCGGGCTCGACACGATCGACGCCGACGCAGTGAATCACTCGGCACGGCCCAAGGTAGGTGTCGAGTGCAATGGCATCAATGGATGCGCCGTGCGCATCGTAATGCGACGGCGCATCGCAGTGCGCGCCGGTGTGCGTCGAGAGCGTAAGACGGCTCACGCGAACCGGACAGGTGCCTTCGATTTGCCAGGTCGGTTCCGCGCTGAAAGGGGTGTCTCCGGGCCACACGGGTGTGGCCGGCGAGAGCAGGGGGCTGATGTCCCAAAGGGCTGGTGGCGCTTGCATGCGGGTGGTTTCCTGATGTTGACGAGTCAGGAAATTTTATGACGAAAGCGCTGGATTGTTGTTTCAAAATGAAGTGTTGAAAACGTAAAATTTCGAATAAAATTTCAATTATTAAAAATAATTGATTCAAAAGTGCGAAATGAAGCTCGATGCCACGGATTTGAAGCTGCTGCAGCTGCTGCAGCAGGACGGCCGGATCAGCAATCTGGAACTGGCCGAAAAGGTCTTCCTGTCGCCGTCTTCCTGTCTCCGCCGCGTTCGCCTGCTCGAAGAAGGCGGGATGATTGCGCGTTACAGCGCGGTGCTCGACCCTGCTGCGCTTGGACTGGAAGTGGATGCCTTCGTCCAGGTGACGATGCGGCGCGACGTCGAACGCTGGCATGAAAATTTCAGCGTCGCGTTGCAGACCTGGCCGGAGGTGGTCGGCTCCTACATCATTACCGGTGAAGCCAATTACCTGCTGCGGGTGCGGGCGCGAAACCTCAAGCATTTCTCGGCCTTCGTGCTCGAAAAGCTGTACAAGACCGATGGCGTGCTCGACATCCGTTCCAATATCGTGCTGCAAACCATCAAGGACACCCAGACCATCGCGCCTGAATTGCTGAGCGATTAGCAACTCGATTGGCAACTGGCCGGCAGGAATATTCCGTACGATAATGAATCGGCATGCTGGCAGTCGGCATGTCGGAACCAGCCGGTATGCCTGCAAGTGAAGGCTCCCGGCGGCAAGGATGGGCGACATGAACGGGGAACGGCATACTACGCCGCAAGATGCATCGAATGAGGCGGGAACCGGCGCAGTGATGCCTGAGAGCATGTGCGATGCCGTCGGGCCTCCCGTGCTGCCCGAATCGTTTCGGGACAGTGCGGTCGCGGCATTCGTGATCGATCTCGGCCATGTTGTCACCCACTGGAACGCCGCCTGCGAAAGCGCGACGGGGATCGGCGCCGACAAGATGATCGGAACCGGCAACCACTGGCAGCCGTACTATGTGCAGCAGCAAAAAGTGCTGGCCGATTTCATCCTGACCAGTACCATCGGCGACATGGCCGACGTCTATTTGCTGAACCGTTTCAGGTCGGTGCCGCTGGTCGCGGGGCGTACGAAGTCGAAGATTTTTTCCCGCATCTGGGTAAAAGCGGCCGCTGGATTCGCTTTGCCGCAGCGCCTTTGTTCGATGTTGACGGCCGCATTGCCGGCGCGATTCAGACCGTGCAGGATGTAACGGAAGTCAGGCTGGCGGAGGAGGCCTTGCATACGGCACAGGTCGATCTGGAGCGCCTCGCGACGGGCCGCAGCACAATGCTGGCGCATAACGCCGGCGAGCATTCCGTGCAGGACCTGAAGGATTTTTCGCGCGTCGACGCAAACCTGCAGTGGGAGTGGGCCGATCTGCACCAAGGCATCGATTCCACGCTAAACATCGTCAACAATGAAATCAAGTACAAGGCGGATATCGTCAAGGAGTACGGAGAGATCCCGGAAATCGAATGCCTGCCTTCGCAGATCAATCAGGTCATCATGAACATCGTGGTCAACGCGGCGCAGGCCATCGGCGAAGAGAGAGGATGCATTACCATCCGTACCGGGGGGGACGAAAGGCAGGTATGGGTCGAGATTTCCGACACCGGCTCCGGCATTGCCAAGGAAAACCTGTCGCGCATCTTCGACCCGTTTTTCACTACCAAACCGGTCGGGCAGGGAACGGGACTCGGCTCCCGATTCCGTGTCGTCCTTCCGATCAGGCATCCTGCGGGCGAGCAGAAAAGATTGTAGGCCGACTGGCGCCGGCCGCACGATCCCACTGCCCATTGGCAGGAACTCCCGCTTGGAGTAGCATGGCGCCCGCTTTCCATTGATGCCTTGCCCCATGAACTCCGAATTGTCTGCTACCTCATCCGCACTCGACACCTTGTTCACCTGCGATCCGCAGAACCTGCCGTGGGCGCCCTGGGCGATGCCCGGCGCCAGTTTCAAGTTATTGAGTGCCGATCCCGAACATGGCCGCTTCACTTTGCTGATCAGGCTGGACAAGGGGTGTGCGGCGCCGGCGCACCGCCACATCGGCGCGGTGGAAGGGATCGTGCTGGAAGGCGGATTCCACTATGCCGACGATCCGGATCGTCGCTTCACCGCAGGCGTTTATCTTCTGGAGAAGGACGGCGCGGTGCACCAGCCGGTCAGTCCGGAAGGCGCCCTCATGTTCGCTGTCTTTCATGGACCGGTGGAAGGGCTGGCGGAGGACGGCAGTGTTACCGGACGCATCGGCTGCCGGTGGCACGTCGAGACCTGGAACGCGTTTGTCGCCGCACAGCTGTCGTCACGGTGAGGGTATTTTTTCACAGAGCCGCCAGTACTTCCTCACCAGTTGCACCACGTTGACATCGGTGCCGGGCGCCATGTACTTCCATGTACCGTCCGTGCCCGGCAGCCTGTGCAGGCGGCGTGCCTTGAGATTGACCTCGTGGACTGGCAGTCCCAGCTCCCTGAATGCGTTTATTTCGGCGTCGATGTGCGGATCATCACGGAAGAACAGCCACTCTTCAACGAAGCGCGACTGCATGCGTTCCAGTTCATGTACGACGCTGTCGGGAACCGGGCAACGTATTTCATTCCTGGTCGGCGGGCAGTCCATCATCCACGGGCCGTAAACATCGTCTTCCATGCTTCGATACAAGTGCGGAGGATGACCGGAATAGAAATCCTCCACCATGAAAAAGGCAGCGGAAAAATACGGTCCCCTGGTTTCCAGATGCCAGCCATGAACGTCAGTGCCGGACTCGCAGTAGAACAGCGCGAAGACGGAACCAGGTTGTTCCGGGGAATAGGAGACATATACCTTGGATTGCATTCGTTCATGGCCTGACAGGCGTGTAATGGATCTTGCACAGTGGTCGTCTTGACCGGAGGTAAGGTTTCGCTAACGAGCAAGACACTTCAACACCCGTATAGACAGGCCCGTGTTGCGCTGGTTCGCCACCATCGCGTCATGCGGCAACAGACTTGCCTATCGTTTTACATCCACCGGGGTTTGCTTCGCGCAATATGTCTCTCCACGGCGTTTCTGCCGTCCCGGAATGCGGTATGGCGCACCCGTTACGGTTCTCGTCGCCAGAACTAAATGTGCATCGCCAGATCGAAACATCGCGGCATTGTCGGCTGGCCGCATGTGCCGGTTTTTGCGCGCTGTTCGTAATCGCAAAGAGTACGTACAGCGCCGAACTGATCGATAAAACGGAGAGGACAACACATGGACACACAACGGGTGGCATTGGTAACGGGAGGCATGGGCGGTTTGGGGGAAGCGATTTGCAAGAAGCTGCATGGCGCAGGATATCGCGTCGCAGCTACCTATTCGCCCCACAATGCGCATGCAGGCGACTGGCTGAAGAGTCAGCGCGACGCAGGTTTCGATTTTCTGGCCTATATGGTCGACGTGTCCGATTTTGCTTCATGCGAAGCGGGCGTGATGCAGATGATCGGCGATACCGGTCGTATCGATATTCTGGTGAACAACGCCGGCATTACACGGGATACGACATTAAAGAAAATGTCGCGGGAAGACTGGTACGAGGTGCGCAAGACCAATCTCGACAGCGCGTTCCACATGACAAAGCACGTTCTTCACGGCATGCTGGAAAACCAGTGGGGGCGCGTCGTCAACATTTCATCGGTGAATGGCCAGAAAGGCGCCTACGGCCAAACCAACTATGCGGCGGCGAAGGCAGCGCTGCATGGGTTCACCAAGGCGCTGGCGCTGGAAGTGGCAGCCAAGGGTATTACCGTCAACACGATTTCACCCGGCTATCTGCGTACGAAGATGGTCATGCAGGTGCCGCAGGAAATCCTGGAGTCGAAAATCCTTCCGGAGATCCCGGTCGGCAGACTCGGAGAACCGGATGAAGTCGCCGCTCTGGTCGTCTACCTTTGTTCGGAAGAGTCCGGATTCATCACCGGATCGAATATTGCGATCAATGGCGGTCAGCACATGTGCTGACCTGCCGCGGTACATTGCCGCATGAGCCGCCTCGCTGCTCATGCGGCAAGAGAAGCCCTTGATCTGGCTCAAGCGTGCAGGCGTGCGAGTGGAAGCGCGAGGCGATTGCGGACACAATATACGCTCTTGACCGCGTCCCTCTCTAATATCCACAACAGTTCAGTCCTGTTCTCATACTTCCAGGAGAGCAATCATGCAAAATGTCTTGAATCCATTGGTCGGCGTGTATCAGACGCAGCTTGAAGCATCGCGCCGTTTTGCTGATGCGATCTTTTCAGGAACGGAAAAGATCGATCGTGTCGTCATCGGTGCCACGCACCGTGTCTTTACCGAACAGTTGAATCTTGCGCAGGCCATGACCACGGTGCGCGATCCGCGCAACATCGGCGCCAGTCTGCAATCCGGAATGCTGGGCAGAAATCCGGACGAAGCAATGAACTATCAGAAGGAAATCATGCGGATTTTTGCCGAGATGCAAAATGAAATCGGCAGATCGATGCAGGATTATGTCGAGCAGTTGCGCAAGCAGGCGGGCAGCGGCACTGCGTCGATGGCCATGCCCGGCGGCAGCGTGCGTGATCGCGTTGAGGACTTCAACCCGGTAACGAGTATGTTCTCCGTCTGGGAATCGGCGTTCAAGGAAGTTGCTGCGCTGGCGAAGAACAACATGATGGCGGCGCGCTCGAACATCGAGGGCGCGGCTGACAGGGCGGCACAGACAACCGCCGGCTACGCTGGTGCGGCAATCGATGCCGCAAGCGGTACAACCGATGCAGTGGAAAGCGCAGTCAATGCAACCGCGCACGCAGCCCGCAGCTCTGCCACCGGGGAAGAGCACGGTGCAGAAGAACGAAAAGGACCTTCCCCCGGCGGCGGAAAACGCAAGTAGTCGCAAATAGCGTTCTTAGCCCGATCGCGTAATCCCTATCGGAAAGCCCCGAGCGGACGGGTGACGGGCGTACGTCGACAGCCGTTCTGATCTGGTTCGACGCAAAAAAGTTCGACAAAAAAGCCCGGTCTTGAACCGGGCTTTTTGCATTCCTTTTGTCGGAATCAGGCCGTCGCGACTTGCCCCCAGTCGGAGTCGGGATCGCGCTCCTCCATCGGCGCTGCTGCTTGCCGGGATTTCTTGGCAGCGATCTGTTTGGCTCGCGAGCTCGACGGCGGCAGCCGGCGCAGCGTTCTGAGCGCTTCCGGATCCTTGATCCCGATCGAGCGCTGATCCACGGTAATCAAACCGATTTCATTGAATGCCGACAGCGTCCGGCTGACTGTTTCCAGTGTCAGGCCAAGATAGCTGCCGATCTCATGCCGGGTCATGCGCAGGTTGAATAATTTACTTGAATAGCCCATCTCGGCATAACGCTCGGACAGGCTGACCAGGAAACGTGCCACGCGCGCTTCGGCGCTCAGTGCACCCAGCATGCTGACCATTGCCTGTTCGCGCACCAGTTCCCGGCTCATCACGCTGTACATCGCATGTTCGAATTCGACATGCGCGCGGCCGAGCGCGGTGAGTTTCTTGAACGGCAGCAGGATCAGGTCGCAGTTTGACAGCGCAACCGCTTCGGAGGCGTACCGTTTCGTATGGATGCCGTCCACCCCGAACAGGTCGCCCTTCATCGGAAAGCTGAGTACCTGCTCGTTGCCGAACTCATCGATCAACACTGTCTTCAGGAAGCCGGAATGCACGATGTAGAGGGTGTCGAAAGGCTGGCCGATGGTATGGACACGCTGTCCGGTCTTGAACTGGACGTGCTGGAAAAGGAGTTCTTCGTCGGTATGGATAGCGGCTGACGGTATGCGCAGCACTTCGCACAATTCCTTCAGGTTCGACCAGAGCTTGCCCTGGCGCTGCCAGCCCGCCTCAATGGAGGAAGAGTGCAAGCCGGGCGCGGCTGTGTCGGAACGAGCGTCTGGCGATTGTGAGGACAGCATGATCATCTCCTAATTCAGGCAATCAAAATTACGTGGTTTGCGGCTGGACAAGTCCGCCTGCATAGTGTTTGGTGGGCAGCTGACATGGCAATTGCGGACTTTCCGGCGTTTGGAAAGCGCAAGGGGTAATCGCAAATTACATGCCTGTCATGCTGCTATCGGAAGTGGCCAGTATCGCAACCGAAACTGACAATTACTATCGGTGTGGGCTGAATTGAAATGTAGGAAGGCAGCGGCTCGTATAGGAATTTTCCTATAGTCTGCCGGGAGGTTTGCTGACGTATGGAAGCAATGTTCGCCGGAATGTGGCGAATTTGCAGCGAGAGGCTTTGCAAAAAGGGGAGTGAGGGGAAATGCTGTTCCGGAGAACTGTTTCAGTTTTTCAGCGGACTGAGCAACCGGTGCTGCACGGCGTACTGCACCATTTCAGCTAGGGAATTCATGTTCATCTTGGTCAGGATGCGGGTCTTGTGCGTGCTGACAGTCTTGGCGCTGAGGTGCAGGAAATCGGCGATCTCGGTAATCGACTTGCCGCTGACCAACAGGGTGAACACCTCGAACTCCCGATTGCTCAACTGCTTGTGCGGCAGGTCTTCGTTGGCCGGCATGACGTCCATCGCCAGTTGTTCCGCTACTTCGAGGCTGATGTAGGGACGCCCGGACGCTACCTTGCGGATCGCGCTGACAAGCTGGGTTCCCGCGCTCTCCTTGGTCAGGTAGCCGCGCGCACCGGCACGGATCGCGCGCACTGCATACTGCTCCTCCTCGTGCATGGTGAGGATGAGGATGGGCAGTTTGGGCACTTCGTCCTTGATCTGGCGAATCAGTTCGACACCGCTCCGCCCCGGCATCGACAGGTCGAGCATCAGCAAGTCGAAACCGCCCTTGCGTACATGCGCCAATGCCTCGAAGCCGTCGACGGCTTCGCCCACGACCTGGATGTCGTCGGCTCCATCGAGAATGCGCTTGAGGCCTTCGCGCATGATGGTGTGGTCGTCGGCGATGACAATGCGGATCATAGGTGTGGTGTCGGCGGAAGGGTTTTCGGTTCGTTGCTGAAAATGGGGTCTATCGGTATCGAGGCATGAATTGCAACGCCATGTGGATCGAGATTCAGGATGCTGATTGTACCTCCCAAAGCGAACACACGTTCCTGCATGGCGATCAAGCCATAGCAGCCGGCTTTGCCGTCGCTGCCGACCTCCATACCGATGCCATCGTCCTGAATCATAACATCGAGTTGATTTCCCGCATGCTGCAGGAGAATTCTTGCATTGCTGGCGTGTGCGTGGCGCTCGATATTGGAGAGCCCTTCCTGCACGATCCGGAATACCGCCGACTCGATCACGTCGTCGAGCTTCACGGCCAAGCCGCTGCTCTCGACACTGCAGGCCACCTCCGTTTTCTTCTCGAAATTCTCCGCCATCCATTCGACTGCAGGCAGCAAGCCGAAATCGTCGAGAAGCGGAGGGCGCAACGCCGAGGCCATGCTCTTCGTCATCGTGATGACGTTGTCGAGCAGCCCTTGCATTTGCGCGACTCGCGCGGGTAGGCCGCCGGCGCCGTCCGGCAGGCTGTTCTCCAGCCAGTCCAGGTCCAGTTTGAGGACGCTCAGGCGCTGACCGATATCGTCGTACAGCTTTTTCGAAAAACGCCGCTTTTCCACTTCCGTGGCCTGTTGCGACGAGGCGGCCCATTTGCGGAGTTCGGAAGGCCTCACAGGTCTTTGCTTGCCATGGTGCGATGGTTTCCGTGTCTCAACATCATGCAGTATCAGCGCCAGGAAGACCTCTCCATGCACCGAGAGCCGCGAGATGCTGGCATGGAGCGCGAGCTGCTCGCCGTCCGCGTGCATCCCTCTTAATTCGAGCTTGCTCCGGCGTCCGTTGACATGAATGGAGGAAAGGCGATCCATGCGGCGCCGCTGGTCGGTGGTCAAACGCGGAGGCATCAAGACGTCAAGCGGTTTGTCTAGCAGTTCAGCGGCGGCGTAGCCGAACATGCGTTCAGCCTTGTCGTTGACCAGAACAATCTGTCGTGTGGAGTCGACGATGATGACGCCATCCATGGCCGAATGGATGATCGACAATAGGGACGATCCGACCTTTCCGGCCGGGAACCGGGAAAGCGTGGTGACGAAATTCGGCAGCTTGACGGTGCTGTGTTCCAGGTAAATGGTCATCACAATTCTCTATTGCAGACGGGGCTGTTGGCAGGATGTTGGTAGCCACGAACAGGATGTGCAAGAAGGGTAACGCAGCAACAGGGCGCCGGCCTTGAAGCGTTTCAATCTCCCGACGCGGCGTCGTCCGGCAAAGAACCGTCATTCGGGCATGTCTGCAAAACCTGGCTGCACAAGTAGGTTTGCAGACACGTCCTAGTGTAGGACCGCTAAAAATTCAAATTAACAGACCAGAATAAAGCGTGATTGAGAAATCACAATCGCTCTCTTGCCCGCAGGTAGTGCGCCATATGGCCACTCCTTTCCCACGACATCGAGACGATCGAGGTAGTGCGGATCAACATAGTGCGAAACGCGCCAGTCTCACCTCAGCGCCTGCCGTTGGCAGTCGGCTCAATCCCGGTGTCGAAGCGGAACAACAATCCTGAGTGACGTTCCTGTGCGTTCATCGCCGTCAATCCTCAATTCGCCACCAAGAGCCGCGATCCGCTCTCGCATGCCGACAAGACCGAATGAACCCGCTTTGCGCAGGCAGGCAGCATCAATTCCTCTTCCGTTGTCGGTAACGCGAAGAGCAATGCACTCGCTGTCGCAGTCGATGCGGATGTCGACCGAAGTTGCCATGGCATGCTTGACGATGTTGGTAAGGGCTTCCTGCACCATACGGTACATTGCGGTCGCCATTCTTGTTTCCAGTTCCGGTTCACGCCCGGTTATTTGCAAACGGCAAATGATCTGATGGCGTTTTTCGAAATTCCTTGTCAGCGAGGTCACGGCGCCGAACAAGCCAAGGTCTTCAACAATCTTTGGCGGGAGATCGGCAATAATCCTGCGCACCGACGTCACCATGGTATCGACCAGATCGTTGATGCTGCTCAGATATCGCACGCTTTCCGCATCTTCCTTCGGCAAGTGCTGCCGCAGTGTGCAGAGATCGATTTTCATTGCCGCCAGAAGCTGGCCGAAGTCATCATGCATCTCTTGGGCAAGCCGTCGCTGCTCCTCGGCACGCAAGGAATCGAGTACGGTGATGAGTTCCTGAAGTTCATTGTGGGATCGCTCAAGCTCTGCCTGGGCCTGCTTGCGTTCGGTAATATCCAGCATCGTTCCTTGCAGGAAGAGCGGTGTTCCATGTTGATTGAACGTGACTCGCGCTTCGTCGTGAAACCAGTGCATCGCGCCGCCATGCGCGTGGATCCGGTAGTCGATGCTGTAAGAAGTGTTTTCGGCGATGGCTTTCCGGATGGCGCCCAGTACGAGTTTCCTGTCGTCCGCATGAAGCTGCCGTATGCGCAAGCCGGGATCGTTGCACCATTCCGCAGGCGAAAAGCCAAGCACGTCCTTGATTCGCGGACTGACGTAAACACTGCTTCCGGCGCTGTCCAGATTCGCAACGTACGGTAACCCGGGCAACTGCTCGACGAATGCCTGGAAGCGGGCAGCAGTTTCTGCGCGATCAATTTCATCATGCCGGCGCCCCGCATGTTTTCTACGGCGTTCGGCAATGTTCCGGACAATGCTGGAGTATGTCTTCTCTTCGTTTACCGTCGAGATGTAATCAACATAATCGTATAGATAGGCTACGCTTCCGTCCGGGTGAGATGGAAATTCTGCATGACGGTTATCCCGTTGTTCTTCGATCGAGCGAAGTACTTCGCTTTGCAGTCTGGCGCAGTCATCGGGGTCGACGACGGCACTGATCGCATTTCCCGAGTGCGGCTCCAGGTCTGTGTCCAGGTCTCGCGCCGGCTCGTTCGCGCCCATTCCTTTGGCGAGCACGATTGCCTTGCAGTTCGGGAGGTGCAGGAAGGCTTCGCCGAGCAGAAGCCACCCGGTGTGGTCGCGCGCTTCCAGATTCAATAGCAGCAAATCCGGTTGCAGCTCGGTCAGCATGTGGGGCGGAACAGGACCGGTGTTCGTGGTGCCGACGAGTTCCACCAGCGGAATTTCGTCGAACAGGCGAAACAACCGGCGTCTGATCGGCTCCGAAGGAGAGTGTACGAAGACCCTGACAATGTTTGGTTTGTGTGTCATGGCGGAACGCGCCGTCCAGTTGGGTCACGGCACCATCCGGCACGAAAGGATGGTGATGGCAATAAGGCGTCAAGAATCTGGCGCCCTTTCGTGCCTGTCTTGTTTCCGGTAGCAGGTTCCAGTAACGACTAGTCCGGGTTGTGAGACGCGGGTGCTAATGCGTTTGTTCCGCCGCTTCTCCCGCCGCGTGGAAATCCTTGCCGTAGAGGCGTGCAGCCCCGCACACCCCGATGCATGACAAAGCTCGGTGCTTTGTCATGTGCCAGGCGCATGATTTGCTGCATTGCGACATGAAATGGTATGAACAAATGAATAAGCTGGCAAGAGTGCAGGGATACCGTAAAAATACGGTGTCGTTGATGAGATTCCGTTGCGAGCAAGACTTGTTGCAAGAGCGGGCTGGTTGCCATGCAACCTGCATGCGGGCAACGGTACCTGATAGACTACGCTGCGGTCCGGAAACCCGGACGATTGCACGGCTCTGCACTTCGAAATGTGGTCACAAAAAATGGAAATCCAGCTCGGCGACATCAGTCACATCATTCAGCTCTCGATTGCACCGGTCTTTCTGTTGACCGGCGTGGGTACGAAGCTGGCGGTCCTTACCAATCGACTGGCCAGAATCATTGATCGTTCGCGGATTCTTGAAGACAGGATTCAATCCGCGACCTCGTCCGACCATGTTGCAGCCCATCTCGAACTGACGTCACTGTACCGGCGGGCCCATCTGATCAACCGGGCGATCACGCTGAGCACCTCTTGCGGGCTGCTGGTTTGCGTCGTGATTGCGGCGCTGTTTATCGGCGATGCACTGAATCTCGGCCTGACGAAATTCATCGCACTTTGCTTTGTGCTTGGCATGTTTTCGCTGATCGGCAGTTTCGTTTACCTGCTACGCGAAATTTTTGTTGCAACCAAGACGCTTTCCATTCGGAGAGTCTCAACCGCAGACCAATAGGGACGGATGGAATCAAGGCAATTCTGGCACGGACGACAGCCTGTTGAGTTCCGTTATCCATGACGGCTTTGCCTTGTAGTGACCGAGGTCCTCGAGGTAGAAGTCGATGGCTTCTCGCCATATCCGGACCGTCCTCGCAAGATGAGCCGGCGTATTGTCGTTCGTTACGATTTGAATCGCCCGGATGCGTGCGGCTGCAAGGTCGGGCAAACGACGAAGCATGCCGGCATTTCCGTTGCCGTGCCTCGTGAAACAACGGTCGTTGCTTGCTTCTTCGCCGTTTCCGCAGCGCCCCGCACGGCCATCGTCCGTCGGCAAGCCTTCGATGCTCCACGCATCGAGTGTGCCGGATTCCAGCGGGTTTGCAGCCAAACGCTCGGGTCTCCCGAAGAGGTGAATTGAAGCGTTGACCTCCAGATCCAGTGGAGTTTCCGTCGAAATTTGCCGGATATGCGCAAACGACAGGTCGGGCGGCAGAATGATGCGCGAAACCCCCGTGTATCGTTGCACGCAACGGATTCCCTCTGTGTATAGGGCATTGTGAGACGGTGCGTAATGCAGGTTCAAGCCTTCATGTGCCGATACTGCATATAAAAGGAGGGCGGGGTCGTCAAGCGTGATTGCGTCGATTCCGCAACATACCGCCATATCAAGTGCGGCACGCATTTCTTTCCAGCCGGTCGCAGGTTCTGTCGTCTTCAGGTCAAGCGACACCTTGCAGTGGTGATCGTGGGCATGGCGGATTCCCTTGGCTAGCAGATGCCTTTCGTCCCGCCTCGAAAAAGCAAGTGCTGCGCCATTCCATCGATGATCGATACGTATGCGGTCGGCGCCGTTGTGAACGGCGGATCGCAATGCGACCAATGTGTCCGCCGGGCAGACCAATTCAAGGGACAGGCCGGATGTTCCGGGAATTGTCTTGCCGGACAACGCATGTGCATGTGCCTTGGTCATGGCAATGTCTCCTTTCCAATCGGATTGGATATGTCGGCGCGGGATGCATTTGCGGATTGCCGCAAGGATGCAGCGCCTGAGTAAAACGGTATTGGTGAATGCTTCGGCAACTGTTCTAGTGGTCCGTCAATCTTCAACTTTCGGGTTCGGCCGAGTTGATCGGACGTGAGTGCGAGGCCTCGCTGGCCGCGCGCAAAGCGCAGCCGGGGCCGCCTCCCCCGGCGAGCATTTGCAACGCCGCAATCGCCTTCGAGCAGCCGGCCCAACCGGAAGATTTGAGCTTGACGGAGCACTAGGTGCGCATTCACAGTCGAGAAAGCAGAATGGCTGCACATTCCCATTTGGGAACATTGATGGAAGAGGACTTGAAAGTGGATTGGCGCGTCTTGTTTTTTATAAAGAAGCGCGGTTGAACGTACGGTAAGCCTGCACTGCTGTGAAGCGTTGGGCAACACTGGCATGCCTCTTGTTTCTAATGTGCAACGATTCCGAATGTATCAAAGCGGTGCGTGATGCGTTTGATTTTCGTCAAGAAAGCTTGCGCTGAGGTATTGAGACAGGGCGAGTGTGAATCGAATCGGTGCAGATGTTGCCAGGACGATGAGGCGGATCAACATGCTTGCATTACGAGCATTGCGGGAGAGGTTGGAGTTTCCTGCGCGGCCGGAACCGGGGTGGTCGACGCCGCAAGAATGCGCGGAATCAATGTGACGACCAAATGAAAATGGGCTTGAAAACCGGATAGCGGGCTGTGGTGGTAAAAATTTCCGATTATGAGCCGTTGTTGTCCTTACTTCGCTACCGGCGTCCGGCCAGGTCGGTTGTCAGCGCCACTGCCGCCGCCACCATGGAGCTCTGCCTGAATGGAAACCAGTTGCAGTGACAATATCGGCTCCCGATCCAGCGTCTTTTGACAAGCCGCTTAGCCAAGATAATGGCCGATGATCGAGTCGCCCCGGATTTCGGCCACGCTCTTGCTGGCCGGTAGCGTTTTGATATGGGTGTCTTTGCGCACACCAAGGCCCTGGCCGAATTTTTCGCTCTTGTTGAAGCCTGTCTTGGGCGAGGGCAGGTAGTCCCTGGCGCTGCGCAGCGTCGCGATGGCGCCGTCGATCTCGCCGATGATCTCCGCCGTAAACCGGTCGGTCAGTTTGCTGAGGAAGGTGCGGGCGTCGAGACCTTCGACGGTTTTTTTGGCGTTTTGCAATTTCTCGACATCCGCAGCCGGTTCGGTCCAGGACGCACTGGTCAGATAGTAGAACCCGTCGCCAGGTTCATAGTGTTCCTCCTGACCGGTAGTATCCGGTCTGTATCTGGCGAAGCGCACGCGCAGGACGCGTAACTGCTGACGAAGCGCGACCAATTCCGGGAAGATGCGATAACCGTCGTTCCGTGCGAATGTCTGCAATGCCTGATCGAGTTGATCAAACCGCTGATTGAGCGCCGCATGCTTGCCCCAGTCTTCCTCGTCCATCCATGTTTGCGCGTCCGACAGCGTGGCGCCCAGGGCAAGCGATATGGATTGGAGTGCCGACTTGAGTCCCTCATCCAGGTTCCGCAAGGCGCTGCCTTCCGTAGCGGCTTCAAGCTGCTTCTGTATCCCGGCTCGGATAAAGATCAGCAACTTGCTGCGGGCGGCGGCAAGCAGATCCGCGGCCGGCGCCGCCGCTTCGGTCCCGATCGTGCGCAGGATGTTCGGTAGCGAATCCTTGACCCAGACCCCGTGCAGTTCCTTCACTGTCGACTGCAAATCGAACAGGCCCTCCATCCGAATCAGGCGCAACAAGGGGCTGCCGGAAATCATGATGCTCGGAATGGCCATGGCGCTGGTCGCTGCCTTTGCGACATGGATGAAGATTTCCTGGGTCATGTCAGCGATAGCCTCGCGTTCGCCGGCCAGCATGTGCTCCACCTCGCCATACACGGGAATGATCAGTTCTCTTTCCGCACTGGTGGCAAACCGATCCGGGCTGCGGCTGACTTGATCGATCAGCGCGGCGCTTTCGGCGCCGTGCATTGACAGATTCAGTTGCGAATACACCATCGCCGTCGTGCCGGTGTGTTTGGTTCGCTCGGCCGCCACCCTCAAGTCCGCCGCGACTTCGTCCTTG
Organism: uncultured Noviherbaspirillum sp.; assembly: GCA_966212445.1. Lineage (GTDB taxonomy): Bacteria > Pseudomonadota > Gammaproteobacteria > Burkholderiales > Burkholderiaceae_D > Noviherbaspirillum. Next base: position 20,867 of record CBIHRJ010000007.1, read on the forward strand.
AGATGCCAGCCTTTCCCTAGTCCTGCCGCCTGTATCTTCGCCATCAGCGCCGTGACATCATCGCCCCGCGCGGCCTCGCGGATCTCGGCCATCTTCGCGCGCATGGTCTGCCAGATCGCCTTGATGTGCGCCTTGGTGTTGGTATCGTGGGGTACCAAAAAGGGAGGGAAGCCGATCTCCAGCTCCTTGCCCGAATCGGTCTCCAGCACGAAAGGCAGATGGAACAGGCCCGACATCGGCGCGGACTCGGCCAGAACATGATGGGAGCTGACTTCCTCTGCGCTGGTATAGGTAGCAAATTCGAATTCCAGGCCGGCACTCTGGTGCGTCGCCATGATCTGGGCCATCGAGTAGTTATTCGCCAGCAGGTTCTGGTAAGCCGTCTGGGCATTCACGTAAGCGCCCACGTCGGTGATTTCGCCGGGGTTGGCCAGCCGGCGCAAAGCCTTGATCTTGGCGGGCAGGCCGGAGCGTACCTCGGCCAGCTTGGTGATGGCGTAGGCGAGCAGGAACGCGTCTGCCGAGGACGGCCGCAGCGACTGCTGCAATTGCTGCATCAAGCTCAACAGAGCTGCACTGTTGGACTGCTCGGCCTGGTGGTCGATCCAGCTTTTGACCTGGGCGGCATGGGTCTCGCTGTTCACAGTCCAGGCCTCGGCGCCGTTGGGCAGATTCAGCTCGACCCGCTGGATGGGAGCGATGCCGGAGGGGACGCGTTGTATGGCCGGTCCTGAGTCGAAACTGGCGGGCAGCCCGGCGCCCGCCGACAATGCGCGTGCTCCCATGGTGTCGGCTTCCTGTTCCAGCCCGGCGTCATCGTTGACTTCCGCGCTGGCCAGTTGCATGGTCGGCCGCACGCGGCCTTGCGCCTGCTGGACGACGTGCCAGGCTTCGTGCGGCAGATGTTTTTCCTGTCCCGGGCCGAGGTGAATCTCGCTGCCTTGGGCGTAGGCGTGGGCGTTCAGGTGGGCGGGCCGGCTGGAGTTGTAATGGACTTTCACATCATCCATCGCGACACCCGACAGGCTTTCGATGCCCGATTTCAGCTGCTCGGGCAGACCGCCCTTGGTAGCGTTCGTGCCTTGCAGTTGGGCGACGGCCTGCCCCGTCGCGGCGCGCAATTGGTGGGCGCGTTGCGATTGCGGACTGTTGTTTGCGAGTTCGCTCAAGGCACGCTGTGCAACAGCTTCCTTTCGGTTATCGGCAAGATAGGTGCCCGGCCTGGATGACGAAGCGACGTCGGACGTGCTCTGCGTGGTCGTGGGTGTTTGAATATGGTCGCGTTCCATGGCAAGTGTCGGGCGGCTAGCGCTTTTTCGGTCCTTTCTCTTTCTTTGGCTTCTTGCCCGTCTTGTCGCCAGGCTCGGTGCCGGTCTTGTGTTCGACCGTGGCGGTAGTGGCAGCGGCGTCGGTGGCGGATGGCAGATCGACCTGGAAGAACGGGTGGCAGAAGTGCAGGCCGCTCGCGTCGCGGATCGAGTAGCCCTTGTAATGCGTGCAGGTGACGTAGAAGGCTTTCTGGTCGAGGTCGAACACGATCTTGACCTTGCTGCCCTTGCTGGCCGAGGCTTCGTAATAGAGCACGCCGGGAGGCAGCCAGTGGCGGTCGTTCTTGTGGTACGAGTAGCCGCTCTTTTCGCCGGTCTGAATCTTCTTGATCTCGTCGGCCAGCCAGCTCGGCGGTTTGATGTGGCGGATCTGGTCGCTGGGCTGGCCGCGTGCCAGCTGCTCCAGTTCCAGGGCGGCGCCCAGCGATTTGGCGTCGAGCGTTCCGGAGCTGTCGGCCGGTTTGGCCAAGGTAGTATCGATCACCGTTTTCGAACGCAGTGCAGTGGGGCGCGGCGCGTGCACTTCGCGGATCATGGCGGGATCGAGGCCGCCTTTGTTGACGTTCGTGAGGACTTTTTCCCAGATCAGTTCGTAGTTGCGGGGGTCGGCGATGGTGGCGTCGAGGATCACGCCATTGCGCTTGCTTTTCCTGACTTCCTTCCTGGCGCTTTCCTCAAGGGCTTCTTCGGTGCCTTCGGCGGCACTGTGCTTGTCCTGCGTATGGTGCAGGCGGCCGTCGAAGTCGCTGTGCTCGTCCGCGTACATGGCTTTCTGGTCCCAGCCGACACTGCCGACGGCGTATTCGAGATCGCCGTCGCCGCGCCATGGGCCGATGTTCGCGAAGCCTTCCATGGGCTGGGCATAAGCGGCCGTCAAGCCTTCCGAGATCGGCTTGCCGGCCTCGCCGCCTTTTTTCTTCGCACTCTCGGCGAAACGGTGGAAGGCGGCCTGGGCATCCTTGCTCAGGCCGGCAAGCATGGTCTTCAGATCGTTGTCGTTCCAGTCGGTGTAGGAGCGGTGCGAGTCCGGGCGCATGCCCGGCCCCTGGCGCGCAATGCCGTGGGCGGCGGCGGCGCGCGTGTTCAGGTCGGTGCGCACTTCGTGCAAGGTGTGTTTCAGGCGCAGGATAACGGCGGCGCCGGCCTTGTCGGTGCCAAGCAGTTTGCCGAAGTAATTGTTGAGCGTGTCGTCCAGCTCGCTCAGGCGCTGGTAGAGGCGGGCGATGCGGCCGGTGTCCTTGCCGTCCAGGCGTTTCACATCCTGCGCGAGCAGCCCGACATCGCTCACGGTCGGCTGGCGCAGCAGCTTGACGATCTCGGCGCTGTCCAGGTGCTCGGCCAGGTCCAGGGCGCTCATGTGTTCATGGTTGGGAGCGGCCGGGTCGGCCCCGCGCCGCAGCAGAGCGCGCACCATCGTCGCGTTGTCCTGACGCACGGCCAGATGCAATGCGGTGTCGCCGCTGTCGGTGGCGGCCAGGCGTGGGTTGGCCTGGCCCGAATCGAGGATCTGCACCACGCGCGTGGTGTCGCCCTGGCGGATACGGTCCAGCAGAAGTGCGTCCGCCGTCAGGCCTGCCTGATCTTCCACGCGGCGCTCGCTGGTGCTCGTTTCGTCGATGCGGCGGTAGGTATAGAGGTAGCCTTTGTCCTGATCCGTGCCCGGGTGCGCATGCTGGGTGACGCTGCTGTCATTGGCGTGCAGCCAGTCGTCACCGTGGCACATCCAGGCCGTGTAGTGGCCGGTGTCGCGCGAGCCGGTGTGCATCACAATGCCGGTCAGCCGGTAGCGCAACGTGCCGCTCTGGCTGCGTGGGCTGCCGATTGTGAACGTCGGCGGCATGAAAAAGGTCTTGTCCAGGCGCCGCCGTCCGCCGCCGTCCTCGATACTGCGGTTGAGCACGAAGACGAGCACGTCGGGCAAGTGCAGCAGTTGCATTTGCTCCTTCACGGTCGACACGGCCAGGCTTTGTCCGCCCTGGCGCACCAGGGCGCGGTTGGCCTTGTCGTAGGTGGTGCTCATGCCCACGTGGTAGCGGTGGGCGAGGAATTGTTCCAGCGTGTCGAAGTGGACGATGTCGATCACGATCGTGTTGGACGGCTCGGCCTGCTCTTCGCTGCGTCCCTTGGTGTATTCGGCCGGGTCCTTGGGCATCTTGCCGGTCCACGCTTCCGCGTGTTCGGACTGGAAGGTCCGCACCCGCTTTTCGCGGATCTTGTCCTTGCCCGTGTTGCCCCGTTCGAGAAGCCTGATCAGCAGTTCGGAGGCGTCTTCCTCGCCTGTCATGCTGGCGATGAGGCCCGCTTTTTTCAGTAATGCGCGCATCGCCGTCACGCGTTTGAGCTCGATCGCTTCGCTGCCGCCTTTGGCCACATCCTCGGCCAGCGCCCAGACGGCGTCGAGCACGCGGTCCTTCTTTCGCCGGCGCTCGAAAACTTCGCGCAAGGGGCCGCTCACCATTTGTACTGCCACGTTCATGAAACAATCGTGGCCGCTGTTGGGCAGGCCGAGCCGGGCGCTGCTGGCGGTGCCCGGTGGGATCGTGCCATGTGTTGGGGCTGCTGTCGTGCCGTCCGTAACGGCAGTCTCATCGCCGAGTTCGCGCAGGCTCGCTTCCGGCTTGGTCTCCTGCATCAATTCCGCGTCCGGCTTCGTTTCCATGACCGCCTTGCGACGGTAGGTGTAGAGATAGCCGGCATCGCGTTCCTGCGGCTCGCTGCGGACCTCGGAGGCCTTGGCGTCATCGCGCTGCAGCCAGCCGCCGTGAACGGCACGCTCGGCGACGTAGTGGCCGCCGGACAGGTCGCCGCGCTGCACTACGAAGCCGATCAACTGAAACACTTCCCAGCGCGGCGCATCGGCCACACCGGTGCGCAGCACGAGCTGGTGCGGCATGTCGAAGCGGCGGTCGATCCGGTGCTGGCCGCCGTCGATGCCAACGCGGAAGCGGTGCAGGTTGAAGGTGAGCACATCCGGCAGCGTGCGGAAGCGGCGCTGTACGCTGACTTCGCCGACCCGGTGCACTTCGCTGCCGACCTGGATCGCATAGCGGTTGCCGGCGTCGAACTCGGTGCGCACGTTGCCATCGCCGTATTCGTGGTACAGGAAGTCGTGGAAGTTGGCGTAGTGGCTCATGTCGACGCCGATCATGCCGGTCGGGGTGACGCTGGTTGCCTTCTTGTCCGTATAGGTTTGCAGTTGCGAGCGGTCGCCGCTGTAGCTGGCGTCGGCCTCCGAACTTTCGTAGCGGCGCTCTTCCTCGACCGCAACCATGTCGTCCCGCCCCAAGGCCAGTTCGAGCAGGTGCCGCAGCACTTCAGCCGCGTCTTCCTGCTCGCCTTCGGTGGCGATGACCGTACCGTTTCCGAGCCGGATGCCGCACAGGGTACGGCGCAGGGCGCCGATCGCCTTTCCGCTGACGTTCGAGCGGCCTGCTTCGACCTGGCGGATCACGGCCCACAGTTGCGCCTGGGCCTCGCGGTGCGCGGGCCAAGGGTTGGTGGCGGGGTTGAAGCGGTCCTGGTAACCGGCCCCGATCAGCTGGATCAGGGCGTTGAGGAAACAGTCGTTGGCACGGTTCTCGATGCCGGACGGCGTTTGGCGCTGGATGGCTGCGTTCAGTGCGGCCAGTTGCAGCACGCGTGGGCTATCGTTGATGAGACTGACGGTGGCGCTTTGTTCACGCATGCGCGCGCTGTCCTGCAAGCCGCCGCCGGTTTGCAGCGGCGCCGCCGTGCCGGACTGGGCCAGTGCCGGCGTGGCCGGCAGCGAGGCTCTCATCACGGGCGGACCGCCGAATACAATTTCTTGGCCAGCCACCAGGTGCCGCCGAACGCGGCCTTGAGGCCCGCTTCCGTCCAGCGCGCGCCGAAGCCAGCCACGTGGCCGGCTGCGTTCAGCGTGTGCTTGATGCCGGGCAGGCCGGCGATGGCCTTGGTCGGCTTGATTAGACCGTAATCGATTACTTTGCCGACACCGCGCACACCCTTGCCGACCATGCTGCGCCCGACGCGCGTGTCGTTCAGGCGCACCGCGATCATGCTGGCCAGCTTGTCCAACAGGTAGCCGCGCAGGCGCCAGCCGCCGGCGCTGGGCAGCAGTTCCTGGTTGTTCAGCCAGGGATACTGGCCGCTGTAGCGGCGCACCACGACATCGCGGTACCAGTTGAACACGTCGCCGATGTAATGGGCTGTCGAGAAGATCTTCGGCGCTTTGCCATCGTTGGTGACGAGGATGCGCGCATAGTCGAACAGGAAGCTTTGCAGGATGTCGCGCACTTCGCGCGTTTGCCGTGCAGGGTTGTGGATGTAGCGGTTGTAGGCCTCGTTCGCCAGGTGCAGGCTGGTTTCGACGTAGACGCCCGTACGGCGGTTGGCCGGCGCCGCACCAAGGCCGGTATCGCGCACGACGTTCGTGTGGTCGCGCTGGCGGCCGTCCGCCCCCCAGTTCTGGCCGGGCGAGGACCAGCCGGTGACGGTATGCGTGAACAGGCCCACCTTCTGCGAGAAGTCATTGACCTCGTTGACCTGCTCCTGATGCTCTTCCACTGGCGTCATCAACTGGTCGGCCAGTGTGTGTACGCCGATTTCGTGCGCCAGCATGCCGGCCAGGTCTCCCACTGACGCGAGCTTGACGAACCATGCTGCGATCTCGACATCGATCGTGTTGCCGGCGGCATTGGTGTAGGCAGGGCTTGGATCCATGTCATCGCGCGCGTCGATGCGGATGTTCACGGTCAGGTTCGGCGCGATGTGCGCGCCCATCGCATTGGTCAGGGCGATCACTTCCTGCAGCTTGGCGGTTGCGCCGGGCGGCAGCGGCACGCTGGCCGGGTCGCGCTGGGCGATCAGCACGCGCTGCACCGGCGAGCCGGAGGCGCCGAAGGCCGCGTCGAGGCTGGCGCGCTGCGCGCGCATGCGCGGGCTCTGGCCGAGCGCACGCGCGGCTGGCGACAAGCTCGTCTTGCCGGCCGCCGAGGCAGCCGGTTCGCGGGTCAGCGAAACTTTCATCGTGCACGGATGTGGACAGGTTTGGGGCCGATGGTAACGCCGGCCGGCGGCCGTGCGCGCATGACCTAGCAAATCTGCTAGGTTTGCGTTCCCGCTTATTGTCTTTCGCTTTGGGCCGGGCCTAGACTCGCCACTGGTTTTTGATTTTTATCAAATCGGCCGCAAGCGTGAGCGGCGGCCACGGTGGCCCGGCGGGTAGCGTAGCAGTCCGATCCGCCCCCGGTATTTTTCGCGGTCTTACAGGCATGGGAGCGTACGCATAATGGCAGCACCAACCACACCCGGCGTATATATCAACGAGGTAGACGGCTTTTCCAGTTCCGTCGTCGCCGTGCAAACGGCGGTCCCCGTGTTCATCGGCTACACCGAGTATGCCAAGAACGGCAATCAAAATTTGATCAACGTGCCGCTGGCGATTTCGTCCCTGGCCGAATTCCAGCAGTACTTCGCGTCGCCAACGGCCGGTACCGGCGGGGCGCCGCAGCCGAAGTTCAATTACGCGACCAATTCGACGACCTTCCCGCCGTGCACCTTCGATAGCACGAACCTGCGCTTCAACCTGTATTACGGGATGCAGTTGTTCTTCAATAACGGCGGCGGCAATTGCTATATCCTGTCGATCGGAACCTATGAAACGGCGATGGCGAACGGCGTGTCGGAGGCCGATTACGTCCAGTGCTTCACGGCGCTCGAACAATATGCCGAGCCGACCATGATCGTGATGCCGGACGCGATGCTGCTCGACGCGGCCGATTGGAAGTCGGTGTCGCAGCAGGCGCTGATGCATTGCGAGGCGATGCAAAGCCGGATCGTGATTCTCGATGTGTTGAACGGCTACAACCCGCCGAATAACACCGCCACCGATCCGATCCAGGGTGCGGATGGCATGTCCGGTTTTTATTCGGTTAACGGGCTGGGCGAGGACTTCAACAAGTACGGTGTTGCCTACTACCCGTGGATCAACACCAATATCGTGCCGCAGAACACCATCGACTATACGTGGATCACGCCGGCCACCTTCGCGACCTTCCAGTCCGATATGAATAATGAGGCAGCCGTGCTGTTCCCGCCGGTGAACAGCCAGCCGAACCCGAAGCTGGCGTCCTACCAGGCGGTGCTGGCGAACATGGTGATTCCGCCGGTGACCTCGCCGAGCGACCCGACCGGCGCGATCGGCGTGAACACGACCAACAAGACCTTGCAGAACCTGTCGCCGCTGTACCAGCAGACGATGGCCGACCTGTGCATCAGCGTTAACCTGCTGCCGCCGAGCAGCGCCATGGCCGGAGTCTACACGCGCAATGACAACACCTTCGGCGTGTTCCAGTCGCCGGCGAATACGACGATCGTCAATGCCGTGTCGCCGACCGTGACGCTGTCCGACTCGCAGCAAGGCGATTTGAACGTGCCGATCAACGGCCTGGCCGTGAATGCGATCCGCACCTTCCCGAACTATGGCCTGCTGGTCTGGGGCGCGCGCACGATGGCCGGCAACAGCGACGACTGGCGCTACATCAGCGTGCGCCGCACCATGATCTTCCTGGAGCAGTCGATCAAGTACGCACTGCAGCCCTTCGTGTTCCAGGCCAACGACAGCCTGACCTGGGTGGCCGTGACGAGCACGATCAACAACTTCCTGAACCTGCAGTGGAAGGCGGGCGCCCTGGTCGGCGCCAAGCCGAGCGACGCCTATTCGGTGGCGGTCGGCCTGGGCCAGACGATGACCGGCGAAGATATCCTGAACGGCATGATGAACGTGACCGTCAAGGTGGCCGTGGTGCGGCCGGCCGAATTCATCGTGCTGACCTTCCAGCAGGAAATGCAGACATCCTGATCAACGGCAGTAACGCGTAAGGAGAATCAAGTATGGCAGGCGGAACTCAAGATCCGAAGATCTGGCCCTTACCGAAGTTTCAGTTTTCGGTGACCATGAATGGCCAGACCGTGTCCTTCCAGGAAGTCACCGGGCTCGACATCGAGGCCCAGGTCATCGAATACCGGGCCGGCGACTCGACCAACTGGTCGACCGTGAAAATGCCGGGCATCCGCAAGTTCGGCAATGTGACGCTGAAGAAGGGCATCTTTGTGCATGACAACCGGTTCTGGGATTGGTTCAACACGATCCAGATGAACACGGTGCCGCGCACGCCGATGACGATCTCGCTGCTCGACCAGACCGGCAGCACGACCATGGTCTGGACCCTGGCCAATGCCTGGCCGACCAAGATCACGGGCACCGACCTGAAGGCCGACGGCAACGAGGTAGCGGTCGAAACGATCGAAGTGGCGCACGAAGGCTTGACCATCGCCAACCCCTAAGGGTGCTTGAGCGGCCATGAGCAATTACTATCCGCCGGTCAGTTTTTACTTCACGGTCAATCTGATCGGACTGGGGACGGACGGCGATTCGAGCTTTCTCGAAGTGCAGGGCTTGACGGCCGAACGCGACGTGCTCGAACTGAAGGAGGGCGGCGAGAACACCTATGTGCATCGCCTGCCCGCGCGCGCCAAGTACGGCAACCTGATCCTCAAGCGCGGCGTGCTGCTGCCCAATTCGGGCCTGGCCACGTGGTGCAAAGGGATCATGGAGTCGAACTTCGACCAGCCGATCGTGCCCAACGACCTCACCCTGTCTTTGCTCAATGCCAGCGGTTCGCCGCTGATGTCCTGGCACTTCACCAACGCCTGGCCGGTCAAGTGGAACGTGTCGGACATGAGCGCGGAGAAGAACGAAATCGCGATCGAGGCTATCGAACTCGCGTATTCGTATTTCATCAAGGCGCCGGGCGCCGTACCGGCCTTGCCGGCCAGTTGAAGCGGGAGAAGCGAGCATGCCCCTGGAAGTGCGCGAACTGGTGATCAAGGCCAGCGTAAGCCAGCCGCCCGGCGAGACGGTATCGACCGCAGCCCTGGCCGAGGCCCTGAAAAAGCTCGAACGCGAGCTGGTGCAGACCTGCGTGGCGCGCGTGCTGGAAGAGCTGGAGCAAGTGGAGCAGGACACCAGATGACGCTGAAGAAGTTAGCCATCGTCGCCTATGCCGATTCCGGCTTCACGCAGAACGTGGGCACCTACACGCTGCAGCTGAACCCGGAGACCTATCGTCAGACCCACACCACCCAGTACACGAAGAACGACTCGACCGACGCGGCCGGGGTGACGACCAAGTTTTATACGCTCGACCCGCAAAAGCTCAGTTTCGAGTTCTACCTGGATGCGACCGGGGTGGCGCAGCCGGCGATCACGAGCGTGGCCGACGAGATCGCCAGCTTCAAGACGGTGGCCTATTCGTACAACGGCACGATCCACAGCCCGAACTACCTGGAGATCGTGTGGGGCAGCGGCGCGCAGTTCTACTGCCGTCTGACGAGCCTGGACATCGATTACCTGTTGTTCCGTTCGGACGGCACGCCCTTGCGCGCCAAGCTCAACGTCGCATTCGAGCAGTACCTGTCGCCGAACCAGATCGAACAGAGCGCAAACAAGAGTTCGCCTGACCTGACCCATGCGCGCGTGGTGGTGGCGGGCGACACCTTGCCGGCCATGTGCGACAAGATTTATGGCGACAGCAAGTATTACCTCGGGGTGGCGGCCCGCAACGGGCTGTCGCACTTCCGCAAGCTGACGCCGGGGCACACGCTCTACTTTCCACCTCTGGAGAAATAGATGGCACCCGTTTCCCCACTCGCCGGCCAGACCGACGAGGTTTCGTTCACGGTGCTGGCCAACGGCCAGCCGGTGCCTGGCACCTACCAGTTCGCGCGGCTGCGCGTGCTGAAGCAGGTGAACAGGATCGCCAGCGCGCGCATCGAACTCTACGACGGCAGCCTGTCGAGCGAATCGTTTGCGATTTCTTCGTCGAGCACGATGGTGCCCGGCGTGAGCATTTCGATCGCAGCCGGCTACCACGGCCAAACCAGCACGATCTTCGAGGGCATCATCGTGCGCCATGCGATCCAGGTGAAGACGGATGGCAAGTCCTACCTCGTGCTGACCTGCTTCGACAAGGCGATCAAGCTGACGATCGGGCGCAAGAGCGGTTACGTCGGCAAGTCCGACAGCGAGGCCTTCAGCCAGATCATCAGCTCGGCCGGTCTGACGCCGAAAGTCAGTTCGACCCAGGCCGTGCACGACGAGATCGTGCGCTATTACGCGACGGATTGGGACTTCCTCGTCGCGCGCGCGGAAGTCAATGGCCAGATCGTGCTGGTCGACGACGGCACGGTGACGGTACAGGCGCCCGTCGTCGACGGCACACCGGATCTCGTCATCACCTATGGCGACGCGCTGTACGACATGAACGCGGAGATCGACGCGAGCCTGCAGTTGTCGTCCGTGAACTGCAGCGGCTGGGATTATGCGAACCAAACCGTAGCCAGCGCTTCGTCGAGCGAGCCGAGCGTGAACCAGCAGGGCGACCTGAGCGGCCAGCAGTTGGCGCAGGTGCTGGCGACCGGCGCCTATCAGATGCAGAGCACGGTGCCGGGGCCGGCCCAGGAATTGACGACCTGGGCCAATGCCCAGTTGCTCAAGTCGCGCATGGCGCGCATCCGCGGCAAGGTTTCGTTCCGCGGCAATGCGACGCCGAAGCCGGGCGGGCTGATCGAGATCGCCGGTTGCGGCGACCGCTTCAATGGCAATGCCTTCATGTCCAGCGTGCAGCACACGATCGAGGGCGGCAACTGGCGCACCGAGGTTGGGCTTGGCCTGTCGCCGCGCTGGTTCGTGGACGAGGCCGGCGAGGTGGAGGCGCCGCCGGCGGCCGGGCTGTTGCCGGGCATTTCGGGCCTGGTGACGGCCACAGTCAAACAGATCGACCAGGACCCGGACGGCGAAACGCGGGTCCAGGTCGAGGTGCCGGTGATCGCCGCTAATGGCGACTATATCTGGGCGCGCCTGGCCAGCGGTTATGCGACCAAGCAGGCCGGCATCTTCTTCGTGCCGGAGGTCGGCGACGAGGTCGTGCTCGGCTTCTTGAATGAGGACCCGCGTTATCCGATCGTGCTGGGCAGCTTGTACAACGCCCAGGCGCACCAGCCGCCGTTCACGGCCGATGCCCAGAACACGAACAAGGCGATCGTGACCAAGAACCAGCTGAAGGTGACCTTCGACGACGTGAACAAGGTGATCGTCGTGCGTACCCCGGGTGGCCAGGTGATGACGCTGAGCGACCAGGCGAATTCGATCACGCTGGCCGATTCGAACAAGAACACGATCACGATGTCGTCCTCGGGCATCACGCTGGACAGTTGCGCCGCGATCACGCTGAACGCGAAGACCAATATCAGCCTGACGGCCGACGCCAACGTGTCGCTGAAGGCGAACGACCAGTTGAGCGCCAACGCGGCCATGCTCAGCGCGAGCGCCAGCGCCACGCTGTCCTTGCAGGGAGATGCCAGCGCCAAGCTGGCGTCGAGCGGGGAGACGGCAGTGCAGGGCTCGCTGGTGATGATCAATTGAGGTCCGCATGCCTTTCGCCGCGCGCTTGACCGATTTCCACGAGTGCCCGCTGTCGGACGGGCCCGTGCCCCATGTGGGCGGGCCGACGATCGGCCCCGGCGTGCCGACGGTCCTGATCGGGAAATTGCCCGCCGCCGTGGTGGGCGACACACTCGTATGCGTGGGGCCGCCGGATACGATCGTGCAGGGTTCGTCGACGGTGATGATCGGCGGCAAGCCGGCGGCGCGCATGGGCGATACGACCGCGCATGGAGGCAAGATCCTGCTCGGTTGCTTCACGGTGATGATCGGAGGCTAGAGTGGCGGCCACGACCGATAACGGCGACTTCCTTGGCTGCGGCTGGAGTTTTCCGCCCAGCTTTGACGCGGGCAGCGGCACCGTGCAGATGGTGAGCGACGACACCGACATCCAGCAGAGTTTGCAGATACTGTTTTCGACGCTGCGCCAGGAGCGCATCATGCTGCCCGACTATGGCGCGGGCCTGGGCCAGTTCGTGTTCGACAGCGTCGACAGCACGCTGGTCGCACGCATCAAAACGACATTGTCGAATGCGATTCTGGCCTACGAGCCGCGCATCGACGTGGAACAGATCACGGTGGTGGAGTCGGAGCTGGTCGACGGCTTGCTCGAAATCGGTCTGACCTACACGATCCGCCAGACCAACTCGCGCAGCAACATGGTGTATCCCTTCTATTTGCAAGGGGAGGGCACGAATGTGCGCCGTATCGGCTAAGCCGGTCAGCAGCGGCTGGGGCTTGACGCGGCGCGAGCGCCTGCGGCCGGCCCTGGCGCCCGAGTACATCTCGCTCGACGAGCGCGGCGGCACCGAGCGCATGGCCATGGCGCGCCGCTATGCGCACTTGCTCGAATACACCAGCCTGAGCGGGCAGGATGGGGGCGACTGGTCGCCGTTCCTGGCCAGCGACACCAGCTTCCTGATGGCCGAGATCGCGCTGGCGGCGGATGTGGCGCCGGGGCGGCTGGACGAGTTGCATTCCACCGTGCGCCGGCTCGACGGCTGGTACCGCGAGCTGGAGCAGCAGAACAGCCAGATGTTGACGCGCGCGCTCAATCCCGTGTTCACCACGCTGGGGCAGCAGATTAGCCAGCATCTGGGGCCGGCCCTCCAGGGCCTGTTGAGCGACCCGCAACTGGCCGCCCAGTGGCAAACGCTGGACAAGGGGCGGGGGCCGATGTCCCCGGTCTGGGAGAACGCGGGCGGCGCTAGCGGCAGCGTCAGCCAGGCCCAGGCCGGCGCTTTGTTCGAGGAGGCCGGGCGCCAGTTGGCCCAGGCCGCGCGCCATGCCCTGGTGTACAGCTTGACGCAGAACGACCATCCGCCGCACACGGGTTTGTACCTGGCCTTCCTGCGCCTGCTGGACGTGGCGCGTCACGACCTGAACCGCTTCACGGCGCGCTATCTCGACTATTACTACCGCGAGGTGCTGGGCATGGCCCGGAAGGGGGCCGAGGCCGACACGGCCCTGGTGGTGGTGGGCCTGGCGCCGACCTGCGCCAGCCTGACGTTGCCGGCCGGTACCCAGTTCAAGGCGGGCCAGGATGCGAACGGCAAAACGATTGTCTACGCGTCCGAACAGGACACGGTGTTGAGCCAGGCGAGTGTGGCGGCCATCTCCACGCTGTGCCTGGTGCGCGGATCGGACGGCATGGTGAGCCAGGCCTGCGCGGCGCCGGTGGCCGATTCCCAGGACGGGCTGGGCGCGCCGCTGCAGAATCCGCAGAATGGCTGGCCGACCTTCGGCGCGCCCCCGGCCGCCGGCGCGCCGTCGCTGGACGCCGAGCTGGGCCTGGTGATCGCGGCGCCGGCGCTGGCGCTGGCGGAAGGCACGCGCACGGTCACGCTCGATCTGCAGTTCGGGAGCAATGGCGACACCCAGGCACAGGCCTATCTGCAGGCCGGCGCGCCCAGCCTGGCGGTAGCCTTCACCCTTGGCTTGAGCGGCGCGAAAGACTGGTTTGCGCCGGCTGGCGGCTTCACCTTGAGCAATGGCGCCACACCCAACCAGTGGCAGTTGAAGTTCACCCTGCAGCCGGGCGAGAACACGTTGACGGCAAACCCGGCCTTGCTGCCCGGCCTGGCCAGCCCCTGGCCGATGCTCAAGCTGTGCCTGAATCCGGCGGCACCGGTCTACGCCTATTCGTACTTCCAGCCCCTGCAGCTGTCGGCGCTGGACATCACGGTCCAGGTCCAGGGCTTGACGGCGCTGCAGATCGCCAATGGCGGCGGGCCGGTGGCGGCGGGCAAGCCGTTTCCGGCGTTCGGCAATGCGCCGCTGCCGGGGCAGTACCTGTTGCTGGCCCATCCGGAACTGAGCACCAAGGCCGTGAGCCAGGCGACCGTTCATTTGACGTGGATGAACCTGCCGCTGGCCAACCCCTCGTCGACACCGCCGACGTCGACAGTGGCGGCCTACACCTTCGCCGATTATTACGCGGGCTATACGCCGTACGTGTTCAACGACACGATCTTCACGGCCGGCGCTGCGGCCTACGCGGCCGGCGCCTGGACGCCGCTTGCTGCCGTGCCGACGGACGGCAGCGCGCCCTCGACGCCGGCGCCGCTGGTGCTGTTCACCGACACGATCGCCGGCACGAGCACTTATACGCTCGACCTGAGCCCGCTGGCCTGGTCATACGCGGACGCCGTGCAAAGCTTGTCGCAGCCGGCTTCGGCGACGCCGCGCGCGACCTTGCAGTTGAGCTTCGCGGCGCCGGCCTATGGCTTTGGCAGTGCGATTTTCCCCAACCTGTTTGCGGAAAAGGCGATCGCGTCGGTCAAGGGCGAGACGGACTCTCCAAGCTTGCCGACAAAGTGGTGGAACTGGATCAAGAGCCTGTTCGGCAAGAGCGATCCGCCGGCCGGCGTGACGCTGCCGAATCCGCCTTTCGTGCCGATGCTCAAGAGCGTCGCGCTCGATTACACGGCCAGCGAGAGCGTGGCCCTGGTGGCCGCAGCCGGCTTGCCGCCGCAGTGCTGCCAACTGACGCCGTTCGGCTATGCGTTGAACACGGCGCCGGCGCCGACCCTGTTCCCGGTCGAAGCGGACGACGGCCACCTCTACCTCGGCATCGATGGCGCCGTAGCCGGGCAGGCGCTGAACCTGCACCTGGAACTGCGCGAGGCGAGCACAGCCGCCGTGACCTTGGTCCAAGGGCAGGTCAAGGCGGTGCGTCAGGCCGTGTGCTGGCGCTGGCTGGCCGCCAACGGCTGGGTCGATGTGCCGGCCGCGAGCGTGACCTCGCATACCAGCGACTTCGGCGGCTCAGGTATCGTCACGCTGAATCTGCCGGCCGCGCTCGACACCGGCAATACGGTGATGGCGGCAGGCCTGTTCTGGCTTGAAGCACGAGTGGCGCGCGATGCGCAGGACTATCCGCGCACCGTGGCGATCCTGTCGCAGGCGCTGACCGCCAAGCGCCAGTTGAGCGACGGCGCGACCGGCGTACCCCATCCGCTGCCGGCCGGGAGCATCACGGCGCCTTTGACGCCGCAGACCGCGATCAAATCCGTGAGCCAGCCGTACCCGGGCCAGGGCGGGGCGCCGGCCGAGACCGAGGCACGCTACCGTGCGCGCGTCAGCGAACGGCTGCGCCACAAGCAGCGCGCGAGCCAGGGGCGCGACTACGAGCAGTTGGCGCTGGATGCGTTTCCCAAGCTGTGGCAGGCCAAGTGCGTGGGCGTGAACAACAGCCGCGGCTACGACAGCCAGTACCAGGTGCCGGCAGGCCAGATCGTGCTGGCCGTGGCCGGCGACGGCAGCGCCGCGCCGCAACTGGCGCCGCCGGTCAGCAGCGCCGACCTGGGGGCGATCGCCTGCGCGCTCCAGGCCGCGAGCTCGCCGACGATCGCCAGCATTTGCGTGCGCAACCTCAGCTACGAGAGCCTGCTGGTCAGCGTGGCTGTGCAGTTCCAGCCGGGGGCCGACGTGGTTGCATGCAGCAAGCAATTAAATTCAGCCCTGTGCGAGTTTCTGTCGCCGCAGCCGCCGTATCCGGCCCGGCTCGACATCGGCAGCGGCTGCATCCAGGTCGACCAGGTGGCGGCCTTGGTGCGCGCCCAGAGCTATGTGGCCCAGGCCGGACCGGTGACGATAGCGCAGAGCTTCATGCTGCCGCCGCCGCAGGATGCGCCGCTGCCGCTGACGGAAGGCCAGGCGGCGCGTGCGCGCGCGCCATGGTCGGTGCTGGTGACGGCTCCGCAGCATGCGATCAGCCTGCTCGACGGCGGCACCGCGCCGGCGCCTGCGGCCGTTAACGACGCCGACGCCAACGCGGGAGCGGCGCCGACCTACGTGTTGTCGATCCCATTCGATATGACGGACGCGGCATGAGTTTGCTCAACGACCAGAACCAGATCGTGCGCACGGCGCCGCCGCTGGCGAGCATGGACTTCGCCGGCCTGCTGCAAGAGGGCATCGACGCCTGCCAGGCTTTGTCCGGCGCCACCTGGACCGACTACAACGAGCACGATCCGGGTCGGACCATGCTGGAGCAGTTGTGCTATGCGATCACGGACCTCGGCTACCGTTGCGATTTTCCGGTGGCCGATGTGCTGGCCGAGCAGCCGGCGGCGCTGTCGGAGCAGTACAGCACGTTGTTCCCGGGGCCGCGCATCCTGACTTGCAATCCCTTGACGGTCAACGATTACCGCAAGCTGATCATCGATCAAGGGCTGGCCGCGCGCTGGCCGAATTTCAAGAATGTCTGGGTGCAGGCCGTCGCGGCGGTTTCCGGGCAGACCGGGCAGTATGCGGTCTCGATCGAAGTGATCGACCCGAGCCAGGATTGCACCGCCCTGATTGAAGAAGTGCACCGCGCCTATCTGGGGCACCGCAACATCGGAGAGGCCTTGCAGGCGGCGCCCGCCGTGCTGTCCCTGTGCCTGGTCAGCGTCAACGCCACGGTCGAGGTCACGCCCGATGCCGATCCGGATGCGGTGGCGGCCAACCTGCTGTTCGAGCTGCAGGACACGCTGGTGCCCTGCATCCAGACCATCAGCGTGAGCGCGGCGATGCAGCTCGGTGTGCCGCCCGAGGCGATCTACGACGGTCCGCCGCTGTCGGTCGGGATGATCCCCGACAGCCAGTTGCAGCCGGCGCGCGTCAGCGTGGCGCAGGCGGAACTGGCTGGAGCCATGCTGGCCGTAAGCGGCGTCGTCGCGGTGAACGCGCTGCAGGTCCAGGTCGGCGGCGTGCCGCTGAACGGTACGGCGCCGGTGCCGTCCGGCCAGGTCGCGCGCCTGCAGCCGTCCGTGTTTGCGCCGCTCACGTCGCTGCCGTTCCAGCTCGTGTGCCAGGATGCACCCGTCAACGTCAACCTGGCGCGCGTGCAGCGTCTGCTGGCTCAGCGCCTGGCCGCGGCCGCGCCGACCGCAGGGCTGGCCGTGGCCGATCCGGCCAGCACAGCCTACGCCACGCTACCGCTCGGTCAGCAGCGCGACATCGGCGCATATTTTTCGCTGCAGCGTCAATTCCCCGCCATCTACGGACTCGGCGCCGAAGGCCTGGCCTTGCCGCAGACGACGTCGGAAGCCGAGGTGGCCCAACGGACGGCCCGCCTGGCCATGGCCAAGCAGCTCAAGGCCTATTTGTTGTTCTTCGAGCAGTGGCTGGCTGATGCCCAGACCCAGTTGGCACAGGCGGGACGCCTGTTCTCGCTCGATCCGCTGCTCGACCGCAGTTACTTCCTGCACTCGCTGGTGTGCCCGGACGGCCCGCCCGAGGTAGTCAGTGTGCTGCGCGCCGGCGGCGTGACGCCGGCACCACGCCCGGCGCCCGAACCGGCACGTTATGTGCTGCACGTGCGCGACCCGGAACAGGCCGACAGCCTGCTGCTGCGCAGCGCCGAGTACGCAGCGCCGGACTTGGCCGAGGCAGCCGGACGGCGCATCCTGGCGCGCGGCACGGACCCGGCCCACTACCAGGTGCGCCAGTTGCCCGGCCAGCAGCATCAGCTTTGGCTGGAAGAGGAAGACGGCCAAGCCCTGGCGTTTGGCGCCGAGCGCTATGCCAGCGCGGACGATGCGCGTGTTCGCGTGCAGACGCTGGCGATCATGCTGACCGACCTGGCCCGGTCGCCGGAAGCGGCCGCGCGCGCGCTGCTGGTGGTCGAGCGCGGCAACCGCATGGTACGCCTGCTCGACACCCAGGGCCAGGTGCTGCTCGATGGCCGGCAACTGAGCGCGGCCGGCCAGGAGCGCTGGGTGCGCCAGCTGTTCCAGTTCGGTACGCGCGCCGCCTGCTACCGTGTGCAAGCGCGTCCCGGCGAGCGCTGGCGCCTGGCCCTGGCTGACCTGGAAGGACGCGTGTTCGCACGCGGCGACCAGGACTTCGCCACCCACGAGGAGTCGGCGCGCCAGATCGGCGTGCTGACGGCCTTGATCCAGCGCCTGTGCTGCGACCCGGCGGCCCAGGCGCGCCAGATCCAGCGCCTGCCGCGCACGCCGGCAGCGGGCACGGAAGGCGGCACGACGGCCGCCGCCGACGGCCGCGTGCGCCACTACCTGGACGGCTGGGAACAGGCGGTGCGTCACTTCGATCCCTTCGAGCAGCGCCGCAACCGCGTGCTCGACCACTTGCTGGCCCATTTCTGCGAGCGCTTCGACGACCTGGCTCTGATGCGGCTCGACCCGCGCCCGGCCGGCGATCGCAGCAGCATCGCGCGCGACCTGATCGGCTGGAAACTTGAATTCCTGAAGCGCTATGCCGTGCCGCACGGGACCGGCATCGACCCGGCCGAGGCGAGCACGCTCGGCAATTGGCTGGGTGGCGCGCGCAGCCGGGCCGAAAGCGCCGACTACGACTCGGGCCCGGTGTCGCGCCTGGCCTTGTTGCTGGGCTTGTCCAGACAGGGCGGCCAGCCGGCCGCGTATACCTACGTCGATCCCCACGCCGACCCGGACGGCGCTTGCACGCAAATGGCCGCCAACGCGTCGGCGCTGCGCTTCACGGCCAGCCAGCCGGCCGTGCTGCGCGCCTTGCTCGACCACGGCGCCGAGGCCGCCAATTACCAGATCGTCGCCACCGATGCAGGGCACGAATTGCGCTTCCAGTGGCCGGGTACGGACGCGCCCTGCACCGTGTACAGCGCGCCAGACCAGGCCGGGGCGGAGCAGGCGCGCCAGGCCGCGATCGACTTTTTGCGCAGCTATCCCGAGCAACACTTGTATGCCGGTGAACATCTGCATGCGGTCGACCACGGCCAGCTGCGCACCGGGGATACGGCCGACCAGGCGCCGGCGTTCTACGACCACCGCGTCAGCCTGGCGCTGCCGGACTGGCCGCTGCGTTTTCAGGACCCGGCCTTCCGCGCCTTCGCCTTGCAGACGGCGGTCGACAACTTCCCCGGCCATATCGACGTGCGCCTGTTCTGGCTGAATCAGCCGCGCATGCAAGCCTTCGCCGACTTGCACGGCAAATGGCAGGCCGCGCGCCAGCAGGGAGCGAGTGCCGGCCCGGACGCGCACACTGCGCTGGCGAGCTTCATCGCCGAACTGGACCGGGCTCAGGATGCCCAAGTGGAGTAGACCATGCAGATGAGCGTGATCGGCCGTACCGTGTTCGACTTGCAGACGCATAGCGTGCCGCAGGCGCGCGCCGTCCAGGAGCAGGTGAGCCGCTTCGCGCGCGCGGCCCTGGCCGAGGTGCTGGACGCGGCCGTATTCGCGGCCGACGACGGCCGCGTCGTGCTGCGCTTTTCCAGCATCACGCTCGACCTCGGCGAATTGACGATGCACCAGCTCGAACACGAGCTTGGCGCGCGCCTGGGCGCCGAGCTGACGGCCTTCCTGCGCCGCCAGCCGGGCCTGCGCTGGCGCGGCGCGCACCAATTGTCCGCACCCGAGTCGCCGCTGGCTGCGTTCGCCGCCTGGCTCGACGGCGCACCCGCGACGGACGTCGGCGCCATGCTGCGCGCGGCCCTGGCCGAGCCGGCGCCGGCCGTGACCCTGCTGCGCGAGTTGGGACGCAAGCACAGCGTGCGGCGCCGTTTGGCCGAGTTGGCCGAACCCCTGGCGGCCGCCGTCGTGCGCTGCCTGGAGCCGGAGCAGGCAACCATGGTGCTGGCCGTCGTGGCAGAGGTGGCCCAGGCGCACCAGCAGCGCCCGTTGGTGCCGGCAGCGCGTCAGGAATTCACGGTCGCCGTGTGGGAATTCGTGTTCAGCTATCTGCTGCTGGAACGCGGCTCCTACTTCAACACCAAGGCGCTGGCGGCGCACATCCTGGCCGGCCTAGCCAGCCGCTACCGGATTACCTATCGCGAATTGCTGGCGACCCTGGTGTCGATAGCAACCCGGCCCGGCCTGCCGCATGCGCGCGGCATCAGCCTGCCGGCACTGCTCAACGATTTGTACGAGGAACTGCCGCCCCCGCCGGCCGCGCCCGTTATGTCGCCTGGCAGCGGGCTGGCGGCCCTGGCCCACGTGCTCCAGCACGGCGTGCTCGCGCCAAGCGCGCCCGGCGTGGTGGAACGGGGGTTAGCAAGCCTGCTCGACGCCGCGCTCAGGGAAACGCCTGACGCCCTGCGCGCCTTGCTGCGCCGGCTCGGCGCCCAGGCGCCGGTGCGCAAGCGCCTTGCCGCCCAAGCTGGCGACGCGCGCTTGCGCCAACTGGTGGACGTGCTGGAACCGCAGCATGGCGGCTGGATCGTCGGTACCGTCGACACCGTGCGTTCGATCCAGGCGCGGCGGCACCTGGTGCACGAAGATGAACAGCGCTTCGGCCGCCGCCTGTGGGAGTTCGTGCTGCAGGCCCTGCTGGTCGAGCGCGGTTCGCACTTCAATACGCGCGCCTTCATCAAGAGCCTGGTGCAGCAGATGGCAGCCGCTACCGGCCGTTCCTACCGCGACTGGCTGGACAGCCTGGCCGCTTACGAACCGATGGCTGCCGGCGGCGCACGGCGCGTGCGGCTGGCGCGCGTGTTGGGCGAACTGCGGCGCGAACAGCAGGCACTCGACGTGCTGGCAGTGCCGGCGGATGCGCTGCGCGCGGCGGCGCGCACCTTGCTGCTGCGCGAATGGCCGGTGCCCGGCGTCGATGCACGCCAGGCGCGCAGTGCGCTGAGCCGCCTGGTGCAGCAACTGGCGCGCCGCCACCGCATCGACGTGCACCAACTGCTGACGGAACTGGCGCGCGACGAAGGCGGCCTGGCGGCCGCCACGCTCGACGAACAGGCGCTCCGGGCGCTGCTGCTGTCGCTGCATGAAGAATGGCTGAGTACGACCGGCGCGGCCGGCATGCGGCCGCGTAGCACGCCGGTCCCGGCGCTGAGCCCGAGCGGGAACATGGCGCGCGCCGTGCGCGAATTCGCCGTGCGCAGCCTGGTGCTGGAACGCGGCTCCTGGTTCAACGACCGCAGCTACGTGGAAGACCTCGTGCGGCGGCTGGCGCGCCGCCACGGCCTCGCCTATGGACAGTTGCTGACGACGCTGGTGGCGGCCACCAAGGGCCGGGTCCAGGCCGGACGCGGTACGGCGCTGCCGGTGATCCTGCGGACCTTGCAGGCCGACCAGCAGGCGGGCGTGGCCGACGCCGACACCGACGCCGGCTGGCACTTCTTGCGCGACGGCCGGCCCGGCACAGGGCCGGGCTGGCGCCGCCTGCTGCAGCAGGGGCCGGCGCTAGGCGAGCGTGAGGCCGTGCTGGCCGCGCTGCGCGCCGACCGTGATGGCGCGCTGCTGACACGCCTGGTCGACTACCTGCCGCCGGCGCAATTGCGGCGCCTGCTCGACTGGCTGGCGCCGGACTTCGCGGGGGCGCTCGAATCGCTGCTGCTGGCCGGCGGCGGCGAGCGCGGCCAATGGCAGGCCGTACTCGGTGCGTTGATCGGCGCCCGGGTGCCCGCCAGCTTGGTGGAGCTGCTGGCCGCGATCGGTCAAGGTGTGGCGCCGGCGGCGCCGGCCGCTTACTGGCGCCAGGTTTGGCGCGCCGCCCGTGCGCACGCCGGCGAAGCGCGCTTTGCCGTCCTTGTCGATTTGTGTGAGACCCAGTTGCGCCGGCTCGGAGCGCCGGTGCCGCGCAGCGCCGGCACCGTATCGGGGCAGGCGGTCTGGCCGGCAGTGCCGGCGGCGCCATTGCTGGCGCAAGCGCTGGGCCGGCTGCTGCGCCTGGGCGCGAGCGGCTGGCAGGCGGCCTGGGACGGAGCACCTGACCAAGCCGCGTTGTATGCCCAACTGGCCGACGCGATGCGCGCCGAGCCGCGCCGCTTCCTGGCTGTGCTGCGCGCCGCGTGCATGCGTCCGCTCGAACGCGAACGGCTGGCGCACCTGCTGCCGCCCGCGCTGCGCGCCGAGGCCGTGCGCATCCTGTGCGGGCGCGCGGCCGCGCAGCCGCTATGGTGGCGCAGCCTCTTGAGCGAGAGCCTGGCGGCGCTGGCGCCGCGCTTGGCCGCCCAGGCATGGCTGGAGATCGTCGACGCCGAGCTGCTGCAAATGCTGGCGCGCAGCGGCACGCGCCGCCCCGATCTGGCAGCCTGGCTGTTGGCGACAAGCCGTCGCGCCTGGCTCGACGGCGCGCTGCCGCTGCCGCGCTTGCTGGAGCGTCTGCGCGCCGAACTGGCGCGGATGGATACCGCACGCCGCCGCGCCGCCACGCGCCTGCTCGACCACGTGGCGAGCCAGCCGGCGCCGCCTGCGCCCGTGCCGGCCCAGGTTACGCCGGAGAACACATCGATCGAAGTGCGCAACGCCGGCATGGTGCTGCTCTGGCCCTTCCTCGGCCACTTGTTCGATGCGCTCGGCCTGACGGCCGCCGGCCAGTTCCGCGGCGAGGCCAAGCGCATGCGCGCCGTCTACCTGCTCGACTACCTCGTCTGCGGGCGGATCGACGCGCCGGAGGAGGAACTGGCCCTGCCCAAGATCCTTTGCGGGATGGCGCTGGAGGACGCGCTCGAACCGGGTCCGGTTCCGTCGGAGCAGGAGCGCGAGCTGTGCACCAGCCTGCTGAGCGCCGTGATCGCCCACTGGAGCCGGCTCGGCAACACGAGCCCGGACAGCTTGCAGGAAACCTTCCTGCAGCGCGCCGGCGAACTGCGGCGCAAGGAAGAGCACTGGCAGCTGCGCGTGCCCGAGCGTGCCTTCGACATCCTGCTGACCACGCTGCCATGGGCGCTGGGCACGATCCGGCTGTCGTGGATGAAAGAGATCCTATGGGTAAGCTGGAAATGAGAGACGGCGCCCCCCTGCTCAGCGCGAACGCAGCCACGCTCGAACGCGAAATGGCCTGGGCCAGCGCCGTGATCGACGCCGGCATCCGCCTGTATTTCGAGCAGGAGTGCACGGTGCCGAGCGTGTACGACTTGCGGCCGCCGGCGCTGGACGAGGACGACGGCCCGTATGCAGCCTTGCTGCGCGCGCACGGCCTCGATTTCGACCAGCGCTTCGTGCTGATCCTCGCCTTGCTCGGACATCTGCGGCCCCAACTGCTCGACCCGTTCCTGATGAAAAACGTGAACACGGAGCGCGGCTTCACCGAGTTCGGCGGCGCCGGCGCGGCCCATGGCGCCTTCCAGCCGACGCTGGAGACGGCGGCCTTCGTGCTGGCCGGAACCTCGCTCGATCGGCGTTTGCGGCTGGCGCGGCTGTTCGAGCCGGCCCACCCGTTCCGGCGCGCGCGTCTGGTGGAGCTGGAGGCAGGGGCGGGCGGGCTGTTCACGAGCCTGTTGCGTGTGCCGTCCGGGCGTCTGCACACGCTGACCACGGGCGGTGCCTGGCAGCCGCCTTACACGAGCGATTTTCCGGCCAAGCGCCTGGAGACGATGCTCGACTGGGAAGACCTGGTGGCCGGCGACGCGCTGTACGAGGCCATCGATGAAGTGCGCGCCTGGATCGAGCACGGCCCGGCCCTGGTGCGTCGCTGGCGCCTCGACAAGTACGTGCGGCCCGGCCTGCGGGTGCTGTTCTACGGCCCGCCCGGCACCGGCAAGACGCTCACGGCCAGCCTGCTCGGCAAGCGCTGCGGGCGCGACGTGTACCGCGTCGATCTGTCGCAACTGGTGTCGAAGTACATCGGCGAAACGGAGAAGAATCTGGCGCGCGTGTTCGACCAGGCCGAGCATGAAGACTGGATCCTGTTCTTCGACGAGGCGGATGCCTTGTTTGGCAAGCGGGGCGCGGCCAATAGCGCGAACGACCGCTATGCGAACCAGGAAGTGGCCTATCTGTTGCAACGGATCGAAGACTTTGCCGGCATCGCTATCCTGGCCACGAATTTGAAGAACAACCTCGACGAAGCGTTCGCGCGCCGCTTCCAGGCCACGATTTATTTTCCGCCGCCCGAGGCGGAGGAGCGGCTGTGTCTGTGGCGCCAGGCCTTCGGCGCCACAGGTCGGCTGGCGCCGGACGTCGATCTGACGGCGCTGGCCGAACAGTACGAGATCAGCGGCGGCGCGATCGGCAACGTGCTGCGCCACGCGGCCCTGACCGCTGCGCGCCGCGGCGATGAGCAGTTACGCCTGGACGACATCCGCCAGGGCGTGCTGCGTGAAATGCGCAAGGAAGGAAAGCTTGTTTGACCCGTTTTTTTATTGACCCAGTAGCACCAACCACGGAGGACTAGCATGGCAACGACCCTGAAACCCGGTAACAACAGCAACAACAACGCGAACAACAATAGCGGCGGCAACGCGCCGCAGCCGAAGCCGGCCATGAACACGATCACCGGCACCTTCACCGGCCTGAAGCCACCGGCCGTCAACGGCATCGCCGTGCTCACCGACAGCGGCGTGCAAAGCTTCACGGTGGCGGCTGCCCAAGGCCAGCCGTCGGCGGCGCTGCCTTCGAGCCTGGGCACTCCGATCCATCTGGTGGGTGATCTGACCAATGGCGTTGCCGTGGCCGACAACAAGAGCATCTTCTACCTGACCGGAGTCGGCGTGACCGGTGCAGTCTGGAACACGTTGCCGACACCCAACGGCATGACCAATATCGTGGCCATGTGCGGCGACCTGGCCAATGGCCTGGTGATCACGGACGGCACCAATATCTATGCCTGGCTGTTCAGCGGCGCCGGCGCCAACGAATGGACGCTGCTGGCGGCACTGCCGACGCCGCCGGGCCAGATGGTGGTGAGCGACATGGCGGGCGACCCGACCAATGGCGTGCTGCTGGCCCTTTCCGGCACGAGCGGCCCGTCCAGCCTGTATTTCGGTGGCTCCGGCTGCAGTTGCGCCTGGGTGCCGGTGACAAGCAGCGGCACCAGTCTGCCGGTGGCGCGCGTGCAGTTGCAGACCGTTTGCGGCAGCTATGCGAACGGCTTCGTGCTGTTCGGCGAGAACCAGATGTTCACGCTGACCGGACTAAAATACACGGCATCGACGTCGAGCGCGGCCGGCAGCTGCACGGCCAGCATGGCCAAGATCGGCAATATACCGCCATTTGCGATCACCGATCTGACCGGCGACCCGACCAACGGCCTGACGGCGCGCGGCGGCGATAGCGGCCTGATCGCCAATTCGCTGACACCATATGCAGCCTGGACCCTGATCAATGCGGTGGCGCCGACCAGCTCGGCGTCGAGCAGCGGGCAAAGCGCTGGCAGCGGTGCGCCCGCGCCGGCCCCGGCGCCAGCCCCCGCTTCGGCCGAGCCGGTCGCCCAAACCGCCTGAGTGAAGCCGTGCGGAACGCCGTGCGCGGCGTTCCGCCCTTGGACCGGGAGAGCCCATGATCGATATCGCGCTGAGTTTCGTGCTCAACGAACTCAACACCTACTTGAGCACCAGCTTTGGCGGCGGCGAGAAGCATGCCGTGCTCGCCAGCATAGCGCCGCCGCCGGCCGGTGCTGTCGCCCAGACCGACAACAAGGTCGTGCTTTCGCTCGTCAACCTGGAGCGCGAGACTTCGGTCGGCTCGACCGGTTTTGTGGCCACGGGAGGGGGCGGCTACACGAAAACCAATCCCTCGCTTTACTTGAATCTCTACGTGCTGGTGGCGGCCAATTTCCCGAACAACTATGACAACGCACTCAAGATGCTCAGCGCCAGCATGGGCTTCTTTCAGGCACGCCAGATGTTCGACGCTCAGAATTCGCCCCGTTTTCCGCAGGACATGTCGCAATTGACGATGGAAATCGTCAGCCTGGGCATGGCCGACTCGGGCACCTTGTGGACCATGCTCGGGAACAACTACCTGCCTTCGGTCTTGTACAAGCTGCGCATGATCACAGTGCAGAACGCCTGGGTGATCGCACCGATTCCAGAAGTGAGCTCGGCTTCGGCAGAGCTGGGAACCTAGGATGGCGATCGAGCCATGGTGCACGGTGCAGGTGCTGCACAGCTATTTTGCCGACGGCGTGGCAACGCCGCTGCGCCTTGCACCGGATGCGGCCAGTGCCGCACTGATGGTGCGCTATGGCCTGTTCGGGCGGCCGGTTCCGGGGGGCTTCGCGCTCTATGCGCGCGACCCCGCCATGACTGCCGGCCTGGATGCCGGCGCGCCGCTCGTGTTCCTGCTGTCTTGCGACGACCCGAACCTGCTCAATTACACGGACTATGACCAGAGCCAGCTGAGCCAGGGCGCCACGGGCGGACTGCTCTTGTCGCAGTCCTGCTTCTATGCCGACAACCTGGACCAGGCGGACGGCGCGCTAGGCCCGCCGTTCGCGCAGAGCGCTTTGCCCGTGCGGCCCGCGAGCTTCACATGGGCGCCGCCGGCGCCGATGACCAGCGCCGTGCTGACGCTGCAAGACCGGCGCGGGCATGTAGTCTGGCAGACGACGACGGCGGCCACCCCGCAGGACGAAGTGCCGATCGACCTGAGCGGCGTGGCCAACGGACGCTACACGCTGCTGGCAAACGGCCAGCCCGGTCTCGACTTCGTTCTTTACGGCGGCAACGCAGTGCGCCTGTGGGGAGCAATCGCGCTTTTTGCGCCGCCGGCAGCGAGCTGCATGTGGCCGCTGGCGGCGCGCGCGACGATCTGGCGGTACCGCGTGTTCAGCCCGCGACTCGACTTGAGCGGCTGGCAGGTGCAGGGTGCGCAATCCGGGCAGGCCCCGATCACGTTCAGCCCCGAGTCCTTGGGCGGATCGCCGCCATGCTGGATGTTCACCTCGGCCGTGCCGATCACTTTGCAGCAGCGGCCAGATGCCTGGAGCTTCGTCCTGATGAAGGCTGGCGCGCGCGCCCAGGGAGGTATCGGCCTGCCATATGCGCGTGGCGATACCCTTGTGCTGTCCGGCGACAGCGCGGCCGATCCCGGCTTCAGCGACATCTATGTTTATCTTTGAGACGCTGGGTGATGCCG
Organism: uncultured Noviherbaspirillum sp.; assembly: GCA_966212445.1. GTDB lineage: Bacteria > Pseudomonadota > Gammaproteobacteria > Burkholderiales > Burkholderiaceae_D > Noviherbaspirillum. Next base: position 47,917 of record CBIHRJ010000007.1, read on the forward strand.
GCGCGGTGGCCATAGGCGACGACTTCCCACATCGATTGCAGGGCCAGCGCCGAAAAGCCGAAAAACGACGCAGCGAGGCATGACGTTCACGATGGCGTCAGCAGCCCGAGCTTGATCGCCTTGACCACGGCCTGCTGCCGCGTCTGGACGTTGAATTTCTTCTTCGTGTTGGCGAGGTGGAAGTTCACAGTCGCTTCCGAACGGCGCATGATTTTCGAAATCTCCCACGAAGACTTGCCAAGCATTGCCCATTGAAGACATTCGAGTTCGCGCGCTGTCAAGCGCACGGTCAGCAGTGCCTGTCCCGCATTTGCCGGCAGGAAGCGCTGGGCCGATTCGAGCGCATAGTCCCTGATCAGCGTCAACATGGCCAAGTCCTGCAAACTGCTCGTCCTGGCCGGGTGTTCGGCATCCGGACCGGCGAAACTGAGCACACCGAACTGGCCTCCTGTACCGTGTATGGGCAGGCTGACCCCGGAGCACAAGCCATAGCCGGCGGCTTGCTCGTAGAGGGCGGCCTGGTGTTTGCCGCGGAAGGTGGATGTCTTCCAGATGAACGGCAGAGTACTGTGCAGGCAGTGGCTGACGATCGGGTCTACGTAGTGCACCCGCATCTTGTCGCAGATCTTGCGCCACTCGACCGGATAGTTGCTGGTCAGGTAGGCCGCATCGAGTGACGCCGAACGGTTCGGAATCACGCCGAACAAGGTATGGGTAAACCCGCACTTGACCGCAATGTCGAACAGCGTTTGACTCCATTGCTGTTCAGTCGGCGAATCGAACAAGGCCAGCAGAGCTTCCAAGGTCAGCATCTTGGTTTCTAGTTGAATTGTTGCGGCAGATCAAGACGTAGCGTATGAATCTTCATGCATCTTGTGCTACGTGCATGCAATAGATTAGTTATCCAGATGGCGGCCTTGGAGCACTCGGCGCATCTGTTGCCGGACTTGACGATGATGGCTGAGTGCAGAGGCACTGCCAGAAGTTATGGAATGTTTCGCTACGATAAGCACGCATCCTCCGACGAACTGGTCAAGTAGTTCCTTGATTTGCGTGTTGGCGAAAACAAGGAACAACGGTACTGCGCCGATGACAATCATCTCCGCTTCCCCCTTGGTCACTGTTCAGGTTTGCTACCTGCACCCTTGAAAAAGTGGGAGGCTGTGTCGAGGGAGACACAATAGCCGGAATTGGCTGTGACGGTCATGCCATGTTTATGGGAAATTGCGGTGCCTTTCCACCAGTCCTTACTGCATGCTGAGAAACAAAAGGGAAGGAGGCTTTACGAGAAGTATTGTCCAGGTGGGCAACATCTGGGTGATAACCCAAAAGAAAAGGGCCGACGATCACACGTAAGCCCTTGAATTCTGTGGCTCCCCGAACAGGTCTTGCTACGAACCCAAAAGACCGTTGAATTGGTCTTGATTCTTCCTCCCAATCTGGCTGAGCGTAGGGCGGCCTGACCACGCATCGTTGCCATCGAAGTTGTACCGTAAAGTCGGGGATCGGCCAGTTTCCGATGGCGAGTTAGCGCCGTGGAAGCGGGCATTCGATTTCGCGGCCGTTCGGCTGAACTCAGTCACAAGCAGCCATCGCGTGCCAGCGGGAAAGTAACCGTACGGTGCAGCAAACGCTACCGTTATATTGTCTTGGGAACAATTCTTCTCTACACTGCATCGAAATCGGGACGTAGCGGCATCTGTCCGTCTTTCACGGATTTTTATGTTCCTGTTAAATCGGGCGATTCACTGAGAGCCAGGATCTGTGCGGCTTGGCGCTGGTCAGTGTCCGTGCATAACGGCTCGCCCCCATGCATAACGGACGGGCCAAGCCTGTTAAATATTCAGTTAAACAGCATGCATTGTGGCGGCAGGTATAACCGAACATTCGAGGACCCGGCCAAGTGAGCAGCCGTCCGCATCCAATTCCGGATCCAGGTCGAGGAAGCCAAGTCTCAGACACTGAATAACCAACCGGTGAAAATCGATAACTGGTTGCCAGAATTCATTGAAGGGTTCAGCAAAGACGCCACGGAGACGAAGAAGGAAGAAATTCGTAGTGAAGTAAATCAGGAAAATAAGTCGGAGCGCCGAGAAGCCGCCGCGGAACGTAACAAAGACATCCGCGCCTTCGAAGTCATCCTCGAAAAACATCCGGAGATCCTCGACAAGCTCAAGGCTCAAGGTATCGACCTCAATGCGGAGAGAGATCGGGAGCGCGAGAAGCTCAAGCAGGAAAATCCGGGCATGTCGGAGGGCGAAATCGAGTCGCGATCGGCGCTTGCGGTCTACCTCAGGCACCAGGACGCGATCGTCGCGGCCGCACCGGACGATTCCGTCCGAAAGGAGCTCGACGCGGGCTTCGATCGACTCCGATCCCACGCACGTGACGCTGGTATCCCGTACCAGGAGACGATCCGGAACGCCGCAGGGATCCTGCCGACGGACAAGGCAGCGATCATGATGGCCACCAGCGCGACGCTTGATACCCGCGTGATCCGCGTTTGAAACGCGCTCTACTTCGATTCTCCAGGCGGCCAGGTGCGCCAGGTATGGACCGTCCGGCCGAGAGAGCGTCCGGAGAAATCTGTCGACATCCCGGGTGGTCCGAGCATAAAGATTGCGGCCGCTCCGGAACCGATCCGACCAGTGTCAGGCGACTTGCTGAAATCACCGGAGCACCCCCTGAAGCGATTCAAGATTTGCGTAGGGGCGAATTCTGTTCCGCGTGCCACCCCAGCTTCATCGTGCAAGTGTGCGACGCGATCTGTGCAATTTCCAGCACAGCATCTCGAAAGAGGAGTGGGAGACGGTCAAGGCCGATCAGCTCGCTATTACCGCGACCACAGCGTCGAGCCGACCAACCACACAAGCAACACAATCGGTGGCTTGTCCGACGCCGAACGCGCCGCCTTGCAGGCGATTCGCAGTCCCGAATAACTACCATTAGCCTGCCTTGCCTATGCCGCATATCCAACATGAACAACAAAAGGTCTTGCGCCTCCTGGGCCGTATCCAGTTTGCCAGCATCGACTTGTTGCACAAACTGACCGGAACCAACCGCGATCTCCGCAGCACGTATTATTTGCTGCACCGGATCGAAAACAAGACCGGTTTCATCACCCATAAGGTTTTTTACACCAGATGCAAGCAGGCATTGGGCACCACCTATGCACTGACCAAGGCTGGCGCTCAGCACGTCGCTGAACTGGAAGGATGGGACGAACGCCAAGTCTATTACCCGCATGGCGGCATCGGTTTCGAGTTTGCCGATCATTTCCACCGGGAGGCATGCGCGCTTTTTGCAGCGAAATTTTGGGAATGGGCGGAATCCACCGAGGATGTGGCTGTGTCGCACTCTTGCGGCTATTGGAAGAAGAATGCGTCTCGCTATGCTGCGAATCGGATACTGGTTCCCGGCCTGGAAGATCCCATCATCCCGGATTGGCTGTTACGTTTCGATCATGGCGAGAAGGTCCGCCTGGCTGCCGTTGAGATCGATCGCACCACCGGGCGCACTCGACTTCTGGAACGGGTATCTCCTGGTTCGCTTTCTCGGCCTTTTCGTCATCGAGGAAGGCAAGATCGTCCTGTCAGGACGGTACGGAAGAGAGTTTTTCCGACATTGGGGAGTAAAAAAGAAATATTGCAGGAATATGTTAACATATTTACAATAAAAATCAAAAATATCGACCGCGAGAAAGGAAAAACGATGTTGGCACACATGGATTTCGACGGGCAACGGCTCCACTGGAACGGCGTCCGGTTCAAAGCAACGACCGGATTCAAAGGATTCCAGCATCCGGCACAACAGTGTACTCCCGAGTACGGCCCGATCCCGGAAGGGTTCTACAAGCTCTATCCTGCGGACAAAGGGACCGCAAAAGATGACGGCACGGATAGATGCAGCCTCGCCCCGGCTTGGGGAATCCAGCAGATTCCACGCGGAGCAGATGCCGGTAAGTGCGAACCGTTCTGGATGAACTGGGGGCGCAATCGGGTCCGCATGGAGCCAGCCGATTTAATGACGAAAAAGGCTTGCAATCCGGTACGAGGTGGCTTCTACCTGCATGATTCCATCAAGGGATACAGCCATGGTTGCATAGAGGTGGAGGGCACGTTCTTCCATAGCCTAAGACATTACACCGGCGCCACGCGACAAAACCATCTCGTTTTGCGCGTGAAGTACGTCCCCGATCGCGTCACGAACGGTGGCACGCGTGCGTAAATACTTCCTGGCCAGCCTGCTCCTGTGTCCGATGGCATACGCGGACAACCTTCCCGCCCTACCGGTGCAGAACTTGTTCCAGGAGTGCGTTGACGTAACAGCATCCATTCCCTATACCGTCAAAGGCAAGGCATACGTCGACGCCAATTTGAAGCTGCGCCAGTCGACAGGATACTGCGGATGTACGTCGAAGGTAGCGGCCTATACTTTGCTGAATGCGGACGGCGCAACGCTGTTCCAGGCACGGTTCGATCTCATCCGATCGGAAAAGAAAAAGCTCTATCTCGGAAAAGCTGCAGAACTTCCGAAACAGAGCGATGTCTCGTTGCGTATCGGATGCGCCGGGCCTCCGTAAGAACATTGCGTCCTTTACGCCGCTCACTTGACACCAACCCGAAGGGCTCCGGCAAGAACCTGTGCGAATCCACCCATCGTTTCCTTGTAGCCCCCGTCCGCCTTGAGGCCCGGGCTCGCCGTGGCTTCAAGCGCAACTTTGAGGCGCTTCGCTTCATCGAGTGCCGTTTGGATGTCCTGGATCGATACCTTCTTCCCCTCGAACGCATTGCCCTCTACGTAGTAACGAATGAACGTTCAGACTGTCTGGTCTTGCGTCAACATCATTTCCGTCTCTCCATCTTTTGCTGCAGATTTCGGACGTTTCCTGATCAGATAGTCAATTCGATTCCGACAATCACCAACGCCGTTGCCAACTCGCGCAATGGTTTCAGCGAATCGCACTTTAACGACGATGCCCATAAATGGCTTGCATTGTTCGCGAGGGACTTGACCAACTCGGTCGGGAGACTACTTCTGCATTTCATGTAGCGGTAATGCTTTGTGAACGACGCTCGGCCAGATCGCCGTTGCCGGTATCTGTGCGATGGCAATCAAAGCGTTAGGGAGTGGGGGGTAGCGAAGAAATATTACCCAAGTAGGTAATATTTGGGTAATAACCCAAAGAAAAAGGGCTTACGATCACTCGTAAGCCCTTGAATTTTTTGGCTCCCCGACCTGGACTCGAACCAGGGACCTGCGGATTAACAGTCCGTCGCTCTACCGACTGAGCTATCAGGGAACAGAGCCGCTATTATAGGCCGATCTTTCCGGAAATGTCAAAAAAGACGGATGCATTTCCGAAGACCCCGCGACGACACGGCAAATTCGTCCGCGGGATTTCCCTACTACAGTACCTTTGCAATCGCATCGATCACGCTATCGATATTGCGTGAATTCAGTGCGGCCACGCAGATGCGACCGGTATCGACCGCATAGATGGAGAACTCGTCGCGCAGACGCTCGACTTGCGCCTTGGTAAGGCCCGAGTACGAGAACATGCCGCGCTGCTTGATGACGAAGTCGAAATCGTGGCCCGGCGCCTTTTCTTTCAGCTTCTGCACAAATGCCTGGCGCATTTCGCGGATGCGCACGCGCATCCCGGCAAGTTCTTCTTCCCACAGCGCGCGCAGGTCCGGCGAGGCGAGGGCGGTGGCAACCACCTGACCGCCGTGGATCGGCGGGTTGGAGTAGTTGGTGCGCACCACGCGCTTCAGTTGCGACAGCACGCGAGCCGCTTCTTCCGTGCTGACGGCGACGATGCTCAGTGCGCCGACGCGCTCGCCATACAGCGAGAACGATTTCGAAAAAGAGTTCGATACGAACAGCGGACCGCCGGCTTCCGCGAAGCGGCGCACCACCTTGCCATCCTCGTCGATGCCATCGCCGAAGCCCTGGTAGGCCATGTCGAGGAACGGCACCAGGCCGCGTTGCGTGACCACCTGAATGACTTCGGCCCACTGGTCGCCGGTCAGGTCGGCGCCGGTCGGATTGTGGCAGCAGGCATGCAGCAGCACGATCGAGCCGGCCGGCATTTCTTTCAGCGCGTTCAGCATGCCGGCAAAGTTAACGCCGCGTGTCGCCGGATCGTAATACGGATAGTTGTTGACGACGAAACCGGCGGATTCGAACAGTGCGCGATGGTTCTCCCAGCTCGGGTCGCTGATCCAGACTTGGGAATCCGGCGAGAAGCGCTTCAGGAAGTCCGCGCCGATCTTCAGCGCGCCGGTGCCGCCGAGCGCCTGCACGGTGATCGCCCGCTTTTCTTGAACAACCGCACTGTCGGCGCCAAATACCAGTTCCTGTACCGCCTTGTCGTAAGCCGCCAGCCCATCGATCGGCAAATAGGTGCGGGGAGCGGCCTTCTCCATCAGTTGAGCTTCCGCCTTGCGCACGCAATCGAGCAGCGGCACCTTGCCGTTGTCATCGTAGTAAACACCGACGCCAAGGTTGACCTTGTTCGGGTTCTTGTCGGCATTGAAGGCCTCGGTAATGCCGAGGATCGGGTCGCGCGGCGCCATGTCGACTGCGGTAAAGAGGGAGGCGGGATGGGTTTGGCTCATCGTGATAACATGAAAAGTTGGCTGCAGAAGCAAGCACGTTGCAGCAAGATGGTAGATAGTTTCAGTAAGGAAGCTTGAAACTCGCGTGCAACTAATTATTTTACCAAAGGTCGAAAGCAGATGGCAGATTTATCCCAGGTTTCGAACCCGATCGACGAGTCGAAAATCATCACTTTCCCGGATTCGCCGTACCGGCTGTATCAGCCGTTTCCGCCGGCCGGCGACCAGCCGGATGCGATCGCGAAGCTGGTGGAGGGCATCGAGGACGGCTTGTCGTTCCAGACCTTGCTCGGCGTCACGGGATCGGGCAAGACCTACACGATGGCAAATACGATCGCCCGGCTCGGACGTCCGGCAATCGTGTTCGCCCCGAACAAGACGCTGGCAGCACAGTTGTACAGCGAATTCCGCGAGTTCTTCCCGCAGAACGCGGTCGAATATTTCGTCAGCTATTACGACTACTACCAGCCGGAAGCCTACGTTCCGCAGCGCGATCTGTTCATCGAAAAGGATTCGTCGATCAACGAGCACATCGAGCAGATGCGGCTGTCCTGCACCAAGTCGCTGATGGAACGGCGCGACGTGGTGATCGTCGCCACGGTGTCGGCGATCTACGGTATCGGTAATCCGAACGAATACCACAAGATGATCCTGACGCTGCGCGCCAAGGACAAGGTCAGCCAGCGCGATGTCATCGCGCGCCTGATCCAGATGCAGTACACCCGCAACGAAGTCGATTTCGGCCGCGGCACCTTCCGCGTGCGCGGCGACACGATCGACGTATTCCCGGCCGAACACGCGGAACTGGCGGTGCGCATCGAAATGTTCGACGATGAGATCGACAGCCTGCAACTGTTCGACCCGCTCACCGGCCGCGTGCGCCAGAAAATCCCGCGCTTCACCGTTTATCCCGGTTCGCACTATGTAACGCCGCGCGATACCGTGTTGCGTGCGATCGAGACGATCAAGGAAGAGTTGCGCGAAAGACTGGAGTTTTTCCGCAAGGAGAATAAATTGGTCGAAGAGCAGCGGCTGGAGCAGCGCACTCGCTTCGACCTGGAGATGATGCAGGAAATCGGCTTTACCAAGGGGATCGAAAACTATTCGCGCCATCTCAGCGGCGCCAAGGCGGGCGAGCCGCCGCCGACGCTGGTCGACTATCTGCCCGACGACGCGGTGATGTTCCTCGACGAGTCGCACGTCCTGCTCGGCCAGCTCAACGGCATGTACAACGGCGACCGCGCCCGCAAGACCAACCTGGTGGATTACGGCTTCCGCCTGCCGTCCGCACTCGACAACCGGCCGCTGAAGTTCGCGGAATTCGAAAGCAAGATGCGGCAGACGGTGTTTGTCTCGGCCACGCCCGCCGACTACGAGAATACGCATACCGGTCAGGTCGTCGAGCAGGTGGTGCGTCCTACCGGCCTCGTCGATCCCCAAATCATCGTGCGTCCAGCAAGCAGCCAGGTCGACGATCTCATGTCCGAGATCACCGAGCGTGTCGCGAAGGACGAGCGCGTGCTGGTGACGACGCTGACCAAGCGCATGGCCGAGCAGCTTACCGAGTTCCTTGGGGACAACGGCATCAAGGTGCGCTACCTCCACAGCGATATCGACACTGTCGAGCGGGTCGAGATCATTCGCGATTTGCGGCTCGGGACCTTCGATGTACTGGTCGGCATCAACCTGCTGCGTGAAGGACTGGATATTCCGGAGGTATCGCTGGTCGCCATCCTGGACGCCGACAAGGAAGGTTTCCTGCGTTCCGAGCGAAGCCTGATCCAGACCATTGGCCGTGCTGCCCGTAACCTGAACGGAACGGCGATCCTGTACGGCGACAAGGTGACCGATTCGATGCGCCGCGCGATCGACGAGACGGACCGGCGCCGCGCCAAGCAGATTGCGTTCAACGCGGCCAACCACATCACGCCGGCCGGCGTGAAAAAGGAGATCCGCGATCTGATCGACGGCGTGTACAGCCCGCAGGAAGCGCGCGGCGAACTGCTGGTTGCACAGGAGCAGGCGAAGTACGAAAACATGAGCGAGAAGCAGGTGAGCAAGGAAATCAAGCGACTCGAAAAACTGATGATCGATCATGCGAAGAATCTGGAGTTCGAAAAGGCGGCCCAGGTACGCGACCAGTTGCATCTTTTGAAAGAGCAGTTGTTCGGTGCGCCTGGCGTGGATAACGTCGTTCCGCTCGCCGGAAAGCAGCTTTCGTAATCCGCACCGGCCTTCATCGGGCCGGAGCAGATTACAATCTGCGCTTTCCATTCAGAGCAGACGCAACATGCCGCAACCGATTCCCGCTCCCATCCTCGGCGCGCTTTCCCTTGCACATGAGAGCTGGCGGCCGCTGCTGATGCGCGGCCTGGAGGCGGTGGCGGACGCCGACCCCGCATATCTCCCGTCGCTCGCGCAGGGACACTACCTGCCGACCGAAGGGCGGCTGTTCGCCGCCTTTACGCTTCCCCTGGATGCCGTGCGCTATGTCCTTGTCGGCGAAGGGCCGTATCCGCGCGAGCAGAGCGCTACCGGCGTCTGTTTCATGGACGGCGCCGTCGAATCATTGTGGTCGGAGAAAGGCTTGTCGAAGCAGGTCAATCGTGCGACTTCCCTGCGGAACTTCATGAAAATGCTGCTGGTCGCGGATGGTCTGCTGGATGGCGACAACGCGTCCGGGGATGCCATGGCGCATATATCGCTCAGGGCGCGCGCCATCGGTTCGCCGTTCATCCAGACCCTGACGGAGTTACAGGCCAATCTGACGCGCCACGGCTTCCTGTTGTTGAACGCAAGCCTTGTCTATCGCAGCGAGGTGCCACCGGTGCGGGATGCCAGGGCGTGGCGGCCGTTCCTGCAAGTGGTTCTGGAAGGCCTGGCGGATCGCTCGCAGTCGGCCGGCAGGCCGCTTCCCACCCTGGTCTTGTGGGGAAAAATCGCCGAGCAGTTGAGCACCCTGGAAGTCACCACGCGTTTTCCGAAAGCGGTTTCCGAACATCCCTACAATCTGTCTTTTATCGGTAACCGGACCATGCAGGCGCTGTTCGGCCCGATGCATCTTCTGAAAAAGCAGGAGTGACGCCACTGTTGCCCGAGCTTCAAATGAGGTTCATCTGGCGTGCATCGATGTTGTGTTTGCCGGGTAAACAGCCATTCAAAAAGTGCTCATCGCTTGTGTGAAATCATGCTGCTTTAATGAAATTCGGAGAACATGGCAGTCATGGGCGGCTTCGCTTGATGCAGCATGCGTCAAGCGCGTTCGCCATGAATCGGCGCAGCATTGTGTGCCGTGCCGGTCTGCAAATATCGCGGTAACTGGCCGGATCCGGGCTTTGCATGAAAACCACCCAAGTCTTGTTTGTGTGCATGGGGAACATTTGCCGATCTCCGACGGCAGAAGCGGTAATGCGCAAACGCCTGGCCGCTGCGGGTCTCCAGCACGTTGTCCTGGTCGACTCGGCAGGAACGCACGATTACCACGTCGGACAACCGCCCGATCCCAGGGCGCAGGCGGCCGCGCAGCGGCGCGGCTATGACTTGAGCCTTCTGCGTGCCAGGCAGGTCGCGCCGGGCGATTTCCAGTCATTCGACCTCGTGCTTGCGATGGACTTCAACAACCTCGAGGTCCTGCAAGCAATGTGTCCGCCCGAACAGCGCAGGAAGCTTGGGCTTCTGATGGCATATGCAGTGCGCCGGAATGCGACTATCGTCCACGACCCCTATTATCGCGGTGCAAAGGATTTCGACCTCGTGCTGGATTACATTGAGGACGCCTGCGCGGGACTGATTCAATCCATTGTGCACAGCCACGCCAAGCCGTGATCTGCATGACGCACATGTAAAAATTACCGCCGCAGTTTGTCTATTTGTCCATTGCGCCTGTGTCTTGCAGTTGACCCGGTTACCTGAAGTGACAGTGCACACGTGAAGCCGGTTGGAACAGAGCTTGCGTCGGAGTCGGATACCTGCTGCAGACTGGAGTGGCGGAATCATGACGCGACCAACGGGAATTCTCGTATCCGCTGGCTGGCTGGTCGTTTTCTTGTCCTGCTGGCGCGTGACCGATACGCACGCCGGGGAAACGCCGGCGGCCGATCATTGGCGAGGTGGCTGGCGTGCATCTGCCGCAACGTCGACCGGTTCGTCGGCGCCTTCCAGTGAACGACCGATCGATGCCGGGTTCGTCTACCGGCTTCCTTACAGTTACACCGGTGTGGTTTTCGGCGGCGCTGCGGTAGGGGATACGCAGTTGCAAGGGCTTCTGGACACCGGCACATTTCTGCGAATGGCGATCGGCCATCCGGAGTTCATGCAACTGGGGCGATGGCTGGAGTCCGATGAAAGTACTTCGGCGGGCCTGACAGTTGGCTATACATGGCGGAACGTGACATTGGAAAGCACAAGCTTTTCTGCCGCTGATTCTTCGGCAGTAACGCAGGCAGCGGATCGCGGGTCCTTTGTCCTTTCCTCCAGAGTTGCGCGGCTTTCGTTCAATCCGTCTCCCAACTGGACGTTGCAGTTGAGCCGGGGCTTGGCAAGCGGGCTGGACCAACTGGTGCCTGGCGACCAGGTCCGCCGCACCGCGATTTCGGCAACACACAAGCTGCATCTGTCCGATGGCGACCTGCAAACCACCTTTGCATGGGGGCGCAGTTCCCGGAAGGACCGGGAGGCGACACTGGGATACCTGCTCGAATCCGTCTACAGGTTCGGCGGAGCGCAAGCGGTCTTCGGTCGCATCGAACAGGTCGGGAGCGACGAACTCATGCGCGAGAATGAGGCGCTGCAGCGACAGTTTTTCAAGATGAACAGGCTGACGGTCGGCTACTTCCATGAAGTCCGGGCGTCGGAATCGTTCCGCTTCGATATCGGCGTGTTCGCCAATCGACACCTTGTTCCATCGGCCATGACGTCGCGCTACGGCGATGACCCCACCACATACATGATGTTCATACGCTTCAAACTGAAATAACGGTTTGAAGCGATGGCCGTACCGCAGCCGTCGTTCGGCACCGCAATGTGAAATATGAAATAATAGCGGTCGTTCAAGTTGCGGTGCAGCAAACAACTCCCGGCTTTTCCTCGCGCATTCGGTCGCGTTCAGTCGCACTCGGGGAATACCTGACAAAATTACTCAACTTTGGTATACTTGAGCAAATCCTTCGGGAATCGGGGATATTCGAAACACCAACAGCGTTTCGCACTGGAGTTGAGGTTTATGCGTCTGACTACAAAAGGCCGATTTGCCGTGACGGCGATGATTGACCTCGCGTTACGCGAGGACAAAGGGCCGGTCACACTGTCCGCTATCAGCCAGCGGCAAGAAATTTCCCTGTCTTATCTGGAACAACTGTTCGGAAAGCTGCGGCGGCACGAGATCGTCGAGTCTGTCCGCGGCCCCGGTGGCGGTTATACACTCGCGCGCCGTGCCGAAGATGTGACGGTTGCAGACATTATCATCGCGGTCGACGAACCTATCGACGCTACCCAGTGCGGCGGCAAGGAAAATTGCCACAGCCCCGGCCACGAGCATGGCAGCCGGTGCATGACGCACGACCTGTGGGCGACCCTGAACGCAAAGATGGTCGAATACCTTGATTCCGTATCGCTGAAGGACCTCGTGGACCAGCAGCGCCAGAAGAACGCAGAACACAATGTGGTGGCGATGCCCCGTTCCCACATGGCCGCTTGATTGGAGTGATTGACAGAATGAATGCCCCATTGGAAAAAAGCCTGATCGACACCATCAAGGCTCCGCATTTCCCTATCTACATGGATTACTCGGCGACCACGCCGATTGACCCGCGTGTCGCCGACAAGATGATTCCCTACCTGCGCGAGCAGTTCGGCAATCCGGCTTCGCGCAGCCATATGTATGGCTGGAGCGCCGAGAAGGCGGTCGAAGAGGCACGGGCGCAGGTAGCCGCGCTGGTGAACGCTGACCCGCGCGAGATCATCTGGACCTCGGGTGCGACCGAAGGCAACAACCTCGCACTGAAAGGCGCAGCCCAGTTCTACAAGACCAAGGGCAAGCACATCATCACCGTCAAGACCGAGCACAAGGCCGTGCTCGACACGGTGCGCGAGCTGGAACGCCAGGGTTTTGAAGCGACCTATCTGCAGCCGCAGGACAATGGCCTGATCACGTTGGAGCAGTTGCAGGAAGCGATTCGCCCGGACACGATCTTGGTATCCGTCATGCTGGTCAACAACGAGATCGGCGTGATCCAGCCGATCCCGGAAATCGGCGAACTTTGCCGCTCCAAGGGCATCATCTTCCATTGCGATGCCGCACAGGCAACCGGCAAGGTGCGCATCGACCTGGAAAAGTGGAAGGTCGACCTGATGACGTTCACTGCGCACAAGACCTACGGTCCCAAGGGCATCGGCGCCTTGTACGTGCGCCGCAAGCCGCGGGTGCGTATCGAAGCGCAGATGCATGGCGGTGGTCACGAGCGCGGTTTGCGTTCCGGCACGCTGCCGACACACCAGATCGTCGGGATGGGCGAAGCCTTCCGCCTCGCCAGGGAAGAGATGGACGAGGAAATCGTCCGTATCAAGGCGCTGCGCGACCGGCTCGCAAAGGGACTGACCGAGATCGAGGAGGTGTATGTCAACGGCGACATGGAGCATCGGGTGCCGCACAACCTGAATGTCAGCTTCAACTATGTCGAGGGCGAGTCGCTGATCATGGCGATCAAGGACATCGCAGTGTCTTCCGGTTCGGCATGTACATCGGCCAGCCTGGAACCTTCCTACGTATTGCGCGCGCTCGGTCGCAGCGATGAACTGGCGCACAGTTCGATCCGCTTCACCATCGGCCGCTTCACGACGGAGGAAGACATCGATTTCACGATCAACCTGATCAAGACCAAGGTGGCCAAACTGCGCGAGCTTTCGCCGCTGTGGGACATGTACAAGGACGGGATCGACCTGAGCACCATCCAGTGGGCGGCTCACTGATCCAGACGGTGACCATCAAGTTACAAGGAGCATCAAAATGTCTTATTCGGAAAAAGTTCTCGACCATTATGAAAACCCGCGCAACGTAGGCGCTTTCGAGAAGGGCGACGAATCCGTCGGCACCGGCATGGTGGGCGCGCCCGCCTGCGGCGACGTGATGAAGCTGCAGATCAAGGTGGGCGCCGATGGCGTGATCGAAGACGCGAAGTTCAAGACCTACGGCTGCGGCTCGGCGATCGCATCGTCGTCGCTGGTGACCGAATGGGTCAAGGGCAAGACGCTGGACCAGGCGCTGTCGATCAAGAATACGCAGATCGCGGAAGAGCTTGCGCTGCCGCCGGTGAAAATCCACTGCTCGATCCTCGCCGAGGATGCGATCAAGGCGGCCGTTCAGGATTACAAGACGAAGCATGCCGGCGAGTCGAAAGAGGCGGCATAAGCAGGCACCTGCGTCGCGAACCGAATGGCGCGCGACGTGGACATCGTCCGTTCTGCCAGGCATGAAGACTTGTTTTGATTGAGAACCATGGCAATTACACTCACCGAAAAAGCGGCGAAGCACATCAACCGCTACATGGAAAGGCGCGGCAAAGGGATAGGCTTGCGCTTCGGCGTGCGCACGACCGGTTGTTCCGGGCTGGCGTACAAGCTGGAATACGTGGATGAAAGCGCGCCGGAAGACCAGGTGTTCGAGTCGCATGGCGTGAAGGTGTTCGTCGACCCGAAGAGCCTGCCGTACATCGACGGCACCGAACTTGATTTCGCGCGTGAAGGCTTGAACGAGGGCTTCAAGTTCCACAATCCGAACGTGAAAGATGAGTGCGGTTGCGGAGAAAGTTTCCGTATCTGACCGGCGGTTCCGCGCATTCTCGAAAGGAGGGCGCGGATACGGGTTCGCATCACAAGCCTGTTGAAGTATGAACAGGCTTTTGTTTTAAGTAACCATGCAAAATCACTTCGAGTTGTTCCACTTGCCGCAGCGTTTCTCGGTCGATATGACAGCATTGGACAATGCGTACCGGGAAGTGCAGAACCAGGTCCATCCCGACAAATTCTCCAATGCCGGCGACACCGAAAAACGCGTGGCAATGCAGTGGGCGACGCGCGCCAACGAGGCATACCAGACGCTGCGCAGCCCGTTCAAGCGCGCCGCCTACCTGTGCGAGTTGAATGGCGTCGATCTGCAGACCGAGTCCAATACCGCGATGCCGCGCGATTTCCTGATGCAGCAAATGGAGTGGCGCGAAGCACTGGAGGATGCCAGGGCGGGCAAGGACCTGGAGGCGCTCGAAGCGCTTGAGAACGATCTGCGCGAGGCGCGCAAGTCCAAGGTGGCGCATGTCGGCGAACTGCTGGATGCGGGAGATTACGAAGCGGCGGCGCAGGGCGTGCGGCAGTTGATGTTTCTCGAAAAGTTCGGGAACGAAGTGCAGTCCGCTTTTGAAACGATCGAGGGCTGACATCGGAGCCTGGCTCCGGTGCGAGCATCGACAGTCTGAAAACACATTATGGCCTTACTCCAAATTTCCGAACCCGGCATGTCCACTGCGCCGCATCAGCATCGGCTGGCGATAGGCATCGACCTGGGCACGACCAATTCGCTGGTGGCCACCGTGCGCAGCAGTATTCCCGAGGTGTTGAGCGACGAAGCAGGGCGCCCGCTGCTGCCATCCATCGTGCGTTATCTGCCGGGCGGCAACGCGCATATCGGCTACAAGGCGCAAGCGGCACAGACCACCGATCCCAAGAACACCATCGTGTCGGTGAAGCGCTTCATGGGGCGCGGGCTGAAAGACATCGCTCATGCGGAGAACATGCCGTACGACTTTGTCGATGCGCCCGGCATGGTGCAGCTGAAAACCGTCGCCGGCGTGAAAAGCCCGGTCGAAGTGTCAGCCGAAATCCTCGCGACCTTGCGCCAGCGGGCCGAAGACGCGCTCGGCGATGAACTGGTCGGTGCGGTGATCACGGTGCCCGCCTATTTCGACGATGCGCAGCGCCAGGCGACCAAGGACGCAGCAAAGCTCGCCGGCCTGAACGTCCTGCGGCTGCTCAATGAACCGACCGCAGCGGCAATCGCCTATGGACTGGACAACGGCTCCGAAGGCATTTATGCAGTGTACGATCTCGGCGGCGGCACCTTCGACATTTCGATTCTCCGGCTGACCAAGGGTGTCTTCGAAGTGCTCGCGACCGGCGGCGATTCCGCGCTGGGCGGAGACGACTTCGACCATCGCCTGCTGTGCTGGATGATCGAGCAGGCCAATCTGGCGCCGTTGTCCGACAAGGATGTCCGCGTCCTGATGGTGAAGGCGCGCGAAGCCAAGGAGCTGCTGTCTTCCCAGGCAGAGACGCATATCGATGCGGTGCTCAATTCCGGGGAGGAGGTGCACCTGACCCTGTCCGCCGTCACGTTTGTGCAAATTACGCAGCACCTCGTCGCGAAGACGATCACGCCGACCAGGAAGGCGTTGCGCGATGCGGGATTGTCGGTGGAAGACGTCGACGGCGTCGTGCTGGTCGGTGGCGCAACCCGCATGCCGCATATTCGCAAGGCGGTCGGGGAGTTCTTCAAGACGACGCCGCTGGCCAATATCGATCCCGACAAAGTGGTTGCGCTCGGCGCCGCCATTCAGGCAAATCTGCTGGCAGGCAATCGCGCTGCGGGCGACGATTGGCTGCTGCTCGACGTCATCCCGCTGTCGCTCGGCATCGAGACCATGGGCGGACTGGTCGAGAAGGTTATCCCGCGCAATTCCACCATCCCGTGTGCACGGGCGCAGGAGTTCACCACCTTCAAGGATGGCCAGACCGCAATGGCGATTCATGTCGTGCAGGGCGAACGTGAGCTGGTGAGCGACTGCCGCTCGCTGGCGCGGTTCGAGTTGCGCGGCATTCCGCCGATGGCAGCCGGCGCGGCGCGCATTCGCGTGACTTATCAGGTCGACGCGGACGGCTTGCTGTCGGTGTCGGCGCGTGAACAGCGTTCCGGCGTGGAAGCGTCGATCGCCGTGAAACCGTCCTACGGTCTCGGCGACGACGAAATCGCGAAGATGCTGCAGGATTCCTATAGTTCAGCGGACATCGACATGAAACTGCGCGCGCTGCGCGAAGAACAGGTGGAAGCCGAGCGTATCCTGCTCGCCACGCAGTCCGCGCTCGATGCCGACGGCGATCTGCTGTCCGACACGGAAAAGGCCGAGTTGGTTGCGCTGATGGAGTCATTGCGCCAGGCGCTGAAGTCGGATGACCATCAGGCCATCAAGGTGGCGGTAGGAGCGCTTGCCAAAGGGACGGAAGAGTTCGCCGCGCGCCGCATGGACAGGAGCGTACGCGCCGCGCTGGCCGGCCGGAAGCTTGATCAGATTGCCTAGTAGTACATAAGCTTTGGTTTTTGAGCTGCGCATGAATACGCTCCGTACGGCTCCTTCCCCCTCTCAGGGGGAAGGTTGGGACGGGGGCGCCCGGCGAGGGGTGGTGAGGTAGAGCTAACGCAGTCGCTGATTCGACCTCACTACACCCTCCCTAGCCCTCCCTCTGAGAGCTGAGGATTACCCGCATCTCTTTGCGCACGCACATGCCGGGCTCCCCTCTCCCGCGGGCGGGGCGAAAGCGGGGTTTCGCAAAGCATGCTTTGCGCCGCTGTAACCGGGTTGGCTTGCAAGCCAACCTGTGGGGCGCGGAGCGGGGGCTGGGGGTGAGGGAGATTGTCAAGACAGGTGGAGTTCGAGTACGAATTGCATATGATACGAAATACCATGCCGATCACATTTTTGAGGACCGCGCTCTTGCTGCCGCCCTCACGCCCGGCCCCTCTCCCGCTCGCGGGAGAGGGGGGAATATGCAGCAGCGGACTTGTGGGTAATCCTCAGCCCTGAGAGGGGGAGGGAACCTTACCGCGCGCTGACCGAACGCAATCCGAAATTCAAGACTGCCGGACCACTAGAGCAGCATTGCCCGCATACGCCATACATTACATATCGAGGTAAACCAAGTGCCCCAAATCGTTGTTCTTCCCCATGCCACCTTGTGCCCCGAAGGCGCAGTCATCGAAGCGCCGGCCGGTATGTCGGTATGCGATGCCCTGCTCGAAAACGACATCGATATCGAGCACGCCTGCGAAAAATCATGCGCATGCACGACCTGCCACGTGGTGGTCAGGGAAGGATTCGATTCGCTGAACGAGCCCGAAGAAAAGGAAGAGGACTTGCTGGATCGTGCATGGGGACTGGAAGCGACGTCTCGCCTGTCCTGCCAGGCGATCCTGGACAAGGAGGACCTAGTGGTCGAAATTCCGAAGTACACGATCAACCAGGTGAGCGAGAACCATTGACCGGGGGCGGCCTATGAAGTGGATTGACATCACGCGGATTGCAGAAGAGCTGCACGACAAGTTTCCCGATATCGACCCGATGACCGTGCGCTTTACCGACCTGCACAATTGGGTGTGCGAACTGGACGACTTTGACGACGACCCGAAGCGCGGCGGCGAGAAAGTGCTGGAAGCCATCCAGGCCGCCTGGATCGAAGAAGCGCAGTAGCCCGCGGTTACACCGGCCTTATCGGCAAGGAGATCGTCAACGTCGTTCCGCGATAGCGTTGGCCGGAGATATCCAGTTCTCCGCCGAGCGCGTTGATGCGTTCTTCGATGCCGACCAGGCCGAATGAGTTTGCTTTTTTACGAACATTTGCGTACATGCCAATGCCGTTATCGGCAACCCGAAGGACAAGGCTGTCTCCGTCCCTGTAGACATCGATCTTCACTTCACTGGCTTGCGCATGACGCAGCACGTTATTCAGCGATTCCTGGAGAACACGGAACAGCGCTGTTGCGCGGTCGTCGTCAAGCCTGAAATCGTCTTCCATCGTCAATTCACATGCGATGCCGCTGCGTCGCCGGAAGTCCTGCACCTGCCATTCGATCGCCGCATTGAGTCCGAGATCGAGCACCGTCGGACGCAGATTGTTGATCGCCGCGCGAACAGCCTTCATCGTTGCGTCGATATGGGTCAGGGCGACCCGCGCCCGTTCATTCAATCTCGGATGCGACGCCCCCGTTCGCGCATGCAGCATGGCGACGTCGATGCGTAGTGCCAGCAGGTTTTGTCCCAGATCGTCGTGGATTTCACGGGCGATCCGCTTGCGTTCGTCTTCTCTCACGCGTTCCTGATAGGAAAACAGACGTCGCAGCATCTGCCGTGAATGGTGGAGGGCTTCTTCCACTTTCTTGCGTTCGGAAATGTCGGTGCTGCTCCCGATGTACCCCATGAAGCGGCCCGACGGCGACATGCGCGGCACACCGTGTGCCAGCATGTAATGGTAGCTGCCGTCATGGCAGCGTAACCGGTACTCCATGCTGAAAGGGCGGTGCTCGGCGAATGCTTCCGACTGGACTTTCGAGCAGATCTCGACGTCGTCTTCATGGACTCCCTGCAGCCAGCCGTTGCCGAGTTCCTGTTCCAGCGTGCGCCCGGTAAAGTCCAGCCACATTTTGTTGAACCACAGGTAGTTTTCCTGCAGGTCGGTGATCCAGATCAGCACGGGGGCGGAGTCCGCCATCAGGCGGAACCGCTCTTCGCTCTCGATCAGGCTCAGTTCAGCCTGTTTGCGCTCACTGATGTCGCACAGGACCAGCCTGCAGGTCCCTGTCTCCTTGTCCATATTCGCTTCGACATGTGCAAAGAACGGGCGCTTGTCCGTTGCCAGAAAGGTGAGTTCAATGGACTCGCTGGTGTCGCTGCGGAATACCTGCTTCAGAAAGACGCCATACGCGGCTTGAGCATCAAGCGAAATGAATTCCTCGATGCGCCGCCCGGTCAACGACGCACGGGTCAGGCCGAGCAGGCCGGCTCCTGTCAGATTGACATCGAGAATGACGCCGTTTCGATCAAGGCGAAAATAAGCGACTGGAGCATGGTCATAGAGAGTGGTGTAGCGAGCGACATTCGCCTCGAGTTCAAGACGTGCCTGGCTCGTCCACCCATTGGCGGGTGGTGGTCCGGTTTCGTAGCGGGAAGGCATTGGATTCGAATCGACAGTGGAGGCACGGATTTCTGGTTGTGCCTCGATTCCGGACTTTTGTCGAATGAGGGCCGTCCTGGAAACTGCACGAACGCTGCTTTGTCCTTGCGGTATCCCGCAGACGATCTGAACCGACGATCAATCCGGCAATATCAAAATGGCAAGTATGCGCCGGTGCCGCTGCCATGGCAAGTCCGGCATCCACGGGATTCACTGTCGGAAACGGAAAAAGGCGGCATGTCGCCGCCTTTCCCGATGCTCCGGTGCACAAACCGGATGCGGATGCGCCTTCAGTCAGGCGCGGGATGCCAGTTGGCCGTTGACGACGCGCACACGGTCGCCGACGCTCCAGCCGGGTTGTTGATGGTAGGGGAAGGAGCGCAGTTCGCCATCTTCCATCCGGACCCTAACCTGGTAGGACACGGTGGCGCGGGACTGCTTTTCAATTTCATTACCGGCGTAACCGCCGCCGACTGCACCGGCGACAGTCGCAATCTTCCGGCCGTTCCCGCCGCCAACCTGGTTGCCCAGCACGCCGCCGAGCACTGCTCCGGCAACCATGCCGATGCCGGACGGCTGGGCGGCATGTTGAATTGCCTGCACCGACTCCACACGGCCGCAGCTATGGCATACCGGGGAGGCGGCGGCGACTCTGGTCGATGAAGACGGCGTATATGTCCTGCGCGGATGTGACTCTTTCGCTTGTACCGTGTGCGGTGCGTACTTTTTCGTTTCCGTAGCTGGCGCCGATGGCTCCGGCTTCGCCGTTGCGGATGCCAGCGCCGTGTCGCTACGAGGTTCGACCAGTGCGGCCGGCGATGTGGCGGCTGATGCGGCGCCGACGGATGCTGCGACCGGCGATGCAGGTGCGGTGGTGCTGTGCGAGTTGGGAATCAGTCCGGTGATCGCCGCGACGCCTGTGAGGCTGACCAGCATGACGGAGATGGCGGCGCCGGCAACCAGCGGATGAACACGGCTCGACGAAGTTTTGTTTTCCATTAATTACCTCCTGTGGCATGGATAACGGCAGCTCAAAGCATGCGGTGATTATCGAGGGTAACAATGGGAGAGGAAAGACGATTAGTGTGTCAGGTGTAAGGCTTTGTAACCTTGCCCGGCCCATCTCAACGATATGACAAACATCCTTGCATTTCATGTAAAAACGGGACCCGCGGGTCCCGTTTTGATGCGTCGATGTTGCCGCGTTGTCAGTCTTCCCTGCGCAGGTGCGGAAACAGGATGACGTCACGGATATTGGGCGAATCGGTGATCAGCATCATCAGGCGATCGATGCCGATGCCGCAGCCGCCGGTAGGGGGCAGGCCGTATTCCAGCGCGCGAATGTAGTCGGCGTCGTAATACATCGCTTCCTCATCGCCGGCATCTTTGGCGGCGACTTGCGCCTGGAAGCGCGCCGCCTGGTCTTCCGCATCGTTCAGCTCGGAGAAGCCGTTGGCGATCTCGCGACCGGTGATGAACAGCTCGAATCGCTCGGTGATGCCCGGCACCGTGTCCGATGCGCGCGCCAGCGGCGACACTTCGACCGGATAGTCGATGATGTAGGTCGGGTTCCACAACTGCGCTTCCGCCGTCTCTTCAAACAGGGACAACTGCAAGGCGCCGAGGCCGGCGTTCGCGAAAGGCTCGACGCCGAACTTCTTCAGTTCCGCCTTCAGGAAGGCTGCGTCATGCAACTGTTCGTTCGTGTACTGCGGCGCATATTTGTTGATCGCGCCGACGATGGTCAGGCGTTCGAACGGCTTGCTCAGGTCGAGTTCGCGGCCCTGATAGGTGAGGCAGGCAGTGCCGTGCGCATCGATCGCGGCCTGGCGGATCACCGCCTCGGTGAAGTCCATCAGCCACTTGTAGTCCACGTAAGCGGCGTAGAACTCCATCATCGTGAATTCCGGATTGTGGCGCGGCGACACGCCCTCGTTGCGGAAGTTGCGGTTGACTTCGAACACGCGTTCGAAGCCGCCGACCACCAGCCGCTTCAGGTACAGCTCCGGCGCGATGCGCAGGAACATTTCCATGTCCAGCGCATTGTGGTGCGTGATGAAAGGCTTGGCCGCTGCGCCGCCGGGAATCGGATGCAGCATCGGCGTTTCCACTTCCATGAAGCCGTGTTCGGCCATGAAGCGGCGCATGGATGACATCGCTGCGGTACGCGCCTTGAAGGTACGGCGTGTCTCTTCATTCATGATGAGATCGACGTAGCGCTGGCGGTACTTGGTCTCCTGGTCGCTCAGGCCGTGGAACTTGTCCGGCAGCGGACGCAGGGATTTGGTCAGCAGACGCAGTCCCGTCACCTTTACCGACAGCTCGCCGGTCTTGGTCTTGAACAGCAAGCCCTCGGCGCCGAGGATGTCGCCCAGGTCGTAATGCTTGAACGCAGCGTGCGTCTCTTCGCCCGCATTGTCGTTGGTGATGTACAACTGGATGCGGCCATCGGCCTTGCGGCCGGAGGCATCCAGGATGGTCGCGAACGAGGCCTTGCCCATCACCCGCTTGAGCATCATGCGGCCGGCAACGGACACCTTGATCGGCTGCGCTTCCAGCTCTTCATTGTTCATCGCGCCGTAGCGCTCGTGCAGGTCGGCCGCCTTGTGCCCGGGACGGAAATCGTTCGGGAAGGCGACTCCCTGTTCGCGCAACGCGGCCAGTTTCGCGCGGCGCTCGGCGATGATCGAATTCTCGTCTGTGGCCGGAGCCGCGGTTTCGTTTTGGTTATTCATGGACATGGAACGGTCAGGATGAAAATGGCGATGTGCGATTACACGCCTTGCTTGAGCGATGCGGCGATGAAGTCGTCCAGGTCGCCGTCGAGCACAGCCTTGGTATTGCCGGTTTCGAAGCTGGTGCGCAGATCCTTGATGCGCGACTGGTCCAGCACGTAGGACCGGATCTGGTGGCCCCAGCCGACGTCGGTCTTGGAGTCTTCCAGCTTCTGCTGCTCGCTCATGCGCTTGCGTAATTCCAGTTCGTACAGGCGCGACTTCAGCATCTCCCAGGCCTCGGCGCGGTTGCGGTGCTGGCTGCGGTCGTTCTGGCACTGCACGACGATGCCCGATGGCGCGTGCGTCAGGCGCACAGCGGAATCGGTCTTGTTGATGTGCTGGCCGCCGGCGCCGGACGCGCGGTAGGTATCGACCCGCACATCGGCCGGATTGACGTCGATGTCGATCGACTCGTCCACTTCCGGGTACACGAAAATGCTGGAGAACGAGGTATGGCGGCCGTTGGCGGAATCGAACGGCGACTTGCGCACCAGGCGGTGCACGCCGGTTTCTGTACGCAGGAAGCCGTAGGCGTAATCGCCCTCGACCTTCAGCGTCGCGGTCTTGATGCCGGCGACTTCGCCCTCGGACTGTTCCAGGATCTCGACCTTGAAACCCTTGCGCTCGCAGTAGCGAAGGTATTGGCGCAGCAGCATCGACGCCCAGTCCTGCGCCTCGGTGCCGCCGGCGCCGGCCTGGATATCGATGAAGCAATTGTTCGGGTCCATCGGATTGGAAAACATCCGGCGGAACTCCATGCCTTCGACCAGCTTCTTGAGTTCGTCCGTGTCGTGCTCGATCGCGTGCAGGGTGTCGTCATCCTGCTCCTCGCGCGCCATCTCGAACAGGTCGCGGGCGTCGGCGAGGTCGGTGTCGATCTTGGTGAGTGTGAGGACAATCGCTTCCAGCGATTTCTTTTCCTTGCCGAGGTCCTGGGCCCGCTTGGGGTCGTTCCAGACGTTGGGGTCTTCCAGCTCGGCGTTGACTTGTTCCAGCTTCTCCGACTTCACATCGAAGTCAAAGATACCTCCGAAGTTCGGCTTCGCGGGTAGTCAGGTCCGCGAGCAGTGAGGAGAGGGAATTGAGGCGTTCGGCTTCCATGATGGGCTCTTCTGCAATCAAACCTTGCATTATATCCGATGGATCACTGCGCAGAGCCGCCTTGCCAGGCGGAATCGCAGGGCAGTTGCATGGAAGCCGGCCGGCACAAGAGTGGCAGGCTGGACGAAGGGGGCCGAATGCGTAGTGCATCCGACGGGAAATTGCCGGCGAGCGAGGCGGACAGCAGAGGGGAGGTGATAAGGTCACCCCTTTTAAAGGTCTTTGGAAGTTCAATTTTCGAGTTGAGGAATTCTGTTTTTTTCTCAAATTTTGCATTGTTAAATTTGCGAAAAATCAACAATGAACAGTCCCCTCCTCCTGTAAGGGGGAGGGCTAGGGTGGGGGTGGTAGGGTCGAGACACAAAGGTTGTATCTCGAAAGCACTACCCCTCGGCGAACCTCCTCATCTCCGGCCCTCGCTCCGCCTGCGAGAGAAGGGGGAAAGACGCTGCGCAGACTGGTTGGTAATCCTCAGCCGGGAGCGGGAGGAGGTTCACAGGGAGAGAGTGCCTGCCAAGGGAGCCGCCGTGCACACGCTCCCCCTGTGCCGGGAATCCAGATTTCTCCTTCATGCAATCCCCGAGCACACCGCTGACTTGACGGCAATTTCCGATAAAAGACACCCGGCAACAGCATTGCCATAAAAACATTGAATTGGCGCAGCCATCACAAAACCCCGCCTGATTTCCCAAGACGACGACGCGGCCGCTGCCGATCGGCACGAACATAATTTCCAAAAAACACATGTCCGCATCAAGAAATACCCAATTCACGGTAGTGCTCAGGAGAATGAAAAGGGATAGATTGGGAGCAACAAACAATTCCGCCCATCCTCATCCTCAGCATGGACCGTACCGAGCGCCTCTACCTGATCAAAAAACTGTTGCATGAACGCCGCGTGGTGCCGAGGCAGCGATTTCTGGACGAACTGGAAATATCGCTTGCGACGTTCAAGCGCGACCTGGCTTATCTGCGCGACCGCTTGAACGCGCCGGTCGAGTACGACGCCGATGCCGGCGGCTACCGCCTCGACCCTGAGCCGGACGAACCAAGGCACGAACTGCCGGGCATCTGGTTCAACCCGGATGAAATCCATGCGCTGTTGACCATGCAGCAGTTGCTGCAGGAATTGCAGCCGGGTTTGTTGACGCCCCATGTCCGGCCCTTGCTCGATCGCCTGCAGCGCCTGCTGGACAGTTCGGATGCGTCCGCAAGCGAAGTGCAAAAGCGCATTCGCGTACTCAGGGTCAATGCCCGCAACGTCCTGCCGACGGCGTTCGGCCCCATCAGCACCGCCGTGCTTGGCCGGCGCCGATTGACGATCCGGCATTTTCATCGAGGCCGGAATGCTGTCGAAACACGCACCCTCTCGCCGCAGCGGCTGATCTATTACCGCGATAACTGGTACCTCGATGCATGGTGTCATTTGCGTGAAGCGATACGTTCGTTTTCGCTCGACGCAATCCAGGACGTCACGTTGCACGACGAGCCGGCGCTCGACGTGCCGGATACCGAATTGGATGCGGCGGTAGGGGCCGGTTACGGCATTTTCTGCGGTGTGAACGTGGAGTGGACGACGCTGCGATTTTCTTCGGAGCGGGCACGCTGGGTTGGCAGTGAGTTGTGGCATCCGCAACAGCAATCCGAGGTGGAGCCGGACGGGCATTACGTGCTGCGGGTGCCATATAGCGATGATCGGGAACTGGTGATGGATATTTTGCGGCATGTGCCGGAGGTGACGGTGGTGGGGCCGGCAAACCTCCGGAAGCGGGTAAAGGAGTTGTTGAAAAGAGGAATGGAATCAGTCGCCGACGATCGGAAATGACTTTGGAGTGGTGGTGGCTCAACTGCTGAGCCTCGCGCGCAATACATTACACACGTCCGTGAACTGACGGGAAACGCAGGGCGCCAAAACCATGTTGGGAGGAAAGATGCATAAGGACATTGCGTCGAGTGATCTCAAATCGATACTGCACTCGAAGCGCGCCAATATCTATTACCTTGAACATTGCCGCTTGCTGGTCAATGGCGGCAGGGTAGAGTTCGTTACCGATCAGGGTAAGCAATCGTTGTATTGGAATATACCCATCGCTAACACGACGACTGTGTTGCTCGGTTCCGGCACGTCGATTACCCAGGCGGCGATGCGGGAGCTTGCCAAGGCCGGCGTGCTGGTTGGTTTTTGCGGAGGTGGTGGAACACCGCTTTATTGCGCAAATGAGATTGATATCGAAGTAGCTTGGTTCTCGCCGCAAAGCGAGTACCGTCCTACCGAATATCTGCAGCATTGGGTGCGATTCTGGTTTGACGATGACTTGCGTCTGGCCGCTGCCAAGGCGCTTCAGACAGCTCGTCTTCAGCGAATAAGCGAGCACTGGGTGAACAGCCGCCCCTTGAGAGATGCAGGATTCGACATCGATCCTCAAATGCTCACCGAGGTGATCGGCAAGGCGCGCATCTCGGTAGAGGCTGCTCCGGATGTCACCGGTTTGTTGACCGAAGAAGCGCGGCTTACCAAACAGTTATACAAGCTCGCGGCAAATGCTGTGCAGTACGGCGACTTTGTGCGTTCCAAGCGTGGTGGCGGCGGCGATCCTGCCAATCATTTCCTCGATCACGGAAACTATCTGGCCTATGGGCTCGGAGCGACTGCAACCTGGGTGCTTGGCTTGCCGCACGGCCTGGCGGTGTTGCATGGGAAGACGCGGCGCGGCGGCCTGGTGTTCGACGTGGCCGATCTGGTGAAAGACGCAATTGTCTTGCCCTTGGCATTTGTCTCCGCAATGCGGGGCGACAATGAGCAGGAGTTCCGTAATGCCTGCGTCGAAAGTTTCACACGTTCGGATGCGCTCGATTTCATGATTGATACGATCAAGGAGATTGCCGAGCGAACCGGGAGGATGGCGCAGTGAATGTGCTGTTGATTTCCCAGTGTTCCAAGCGTGCGTTGACCGAAACTCGCCGGATTCTCGACCAGTTCGCCGAACGTCGCGGCGACCGTACCTGGCAAACGCCGATTACCCAGCAAGGTCTGGATACGCTGCGACAGCTCCTGAAGAAAACCGCACGCCGTAATACAGCGGTTGCCTGCCATTGGATTCGAGGCCGCGATTACAGCGAATTGCTCTGGATCGTGGGAGATGCGAGCCAGTTCAATGCGCAAGGTGCGGTTCCCACCAATTTCACCCGCCGCAATGTCTTGCGCAACGAAGATGAGAACGACTGGCATACGGCGGAAGATATCCGTTTGCTCAGCGCGATGGCTGCGCTGTTCCATGATTTCGGCAAGGCTATCGTTCTGTTCCAGAACAAGCTGCAGAAAAGCGCAAGGGTTGCAGACCCTTATCGGCACGAATGGATATCGTTGCGCTTGTTCCAGGCATTCGTCGGTGACGACGATGACCGCGGGTGGCTTGCCCGACTTGCAGCGTTATCCGAAACGTCGGACAAAAACTGGATAAAAAGACTGATTCGCGATGACCCGGAGCAAGGTATCGAGACCGCACCGCTTGAGAAACTGCCGCCGTTGGCGCGCACGGTAGGATGGCTGGTCGTCAGCCATCACCGTCTTCCAACTCCATTATCCGATGTCGACCTTCGCTCGGTAACGAGGCTATTCGAAGCCATCGATCCAAACTGGTGCGGCACCCGCCTGCCGGATAGCAAGAGCGACCTTAAAGCGTGCTGGACGTTCAAGCTGGGGCTGCCGGATGCCAGTGCTGCCTGGCGCGCACGAGCAGCCAAGCTTGCGAGTCGCATGCTTGCACGTGCAGGCTTTTTCCAGCAAGACTGGCTCGCAGTCAATCCGTATGTTGCCCACTTGGCGAGGTTGGCCTTGATGCTGGCGGATCATCATTATTCAAGCTGCGAAGCGCAGCCGGGCTTGGGCGATCCGAATTACGAGGCTTATGCCAATACCGGCAGCGACGGTAAGCTCAAGCAAAAGCTGGACGAACATCTGATCGGCGTGGAGAAGAACGCGCACCGGATTGTCCACAGTCTGCCGCGCCTCGACAACGCGCTTCCGCGCATTGCGCATCACAAGGGATTCAAGCGCCGCAGCGACAACCTGCGCTTTCGCTGGCAAGACAAGGCATTCGACCTCGCTGTCTCCATCCGCCAAAAGGCGGGTCAGCAAGGATTCTTCGGGGTCAACATGGCATCGACCGGCTGCGGTAAAACGCTTGCCAATGGACGCATTCTGTATGGCCTGTCGGACCCGCAACGGGGAGCACGTTTCTCCATCGCTCTGGGGTTGCGTACATTGACGCTGCAGACGGGCACGGCTTACAGGACGCGTCTTGGTCTTGGCGAAGACGATCTGGCCGTACTGGTTGGCGGCAGCGCGGTGCGGCAGTTATTTACCCATCACGAAGCTGCGCGCGTCAAGGAGACGGTGATCGGCAGCGAGTCCGCCGAGGCGCTGTTGCCGGACAATACCTATGTGCATTACGACGGCAACCTGGAAGACGGGCCGTTAAGTGAATGGCTTGCGGACGACGGCGGCCGGCGAGGCAGCAGCGTGCAAAAGCTGCTCAACGCACCCGTGCTGGTGTGTACCGTCGATCACCTGATGCCTGCGACCGAAAGCACGCGGGGCGGTCATCAAATTGCACCGATGTTGCGCTTGCTGACCTCGGATCTCGTGCTGGACGAACCGGACGACTTCGGTCTGGAAGACTTGCCGGCGCTGACCCGCCTCGTGCATTGGGCTGGCCTGCTGGGGAGCCGGGTCTTGCTTTCTTCGGCCACCTTGCCGCCGGCGTTGATACAAGGATTATTCGCCGCCTATCTCACAGGGCGGCGCGTGTATCAAGCCAACCGGGGCATGCCGGGAACAGCCGTCGATGTCTGCTGCGCCTGGTTCGACGAACATCAGGTGGCTGCCAGCGAGCATGCGGACGAAGAGGCGTTTCGCACAGCGCACGACGCCTTCGTGCAAAAACGTCTCCGGAAGCTTGACGAAGCGACGCGAGACGAAGTGCGGCGGCGGGGGCGGATCGTACCGGTGGATATTCCGCCAGGCAAACCGCACCTGGTGCGCCATGCGTTGGCGGCGCTTCTGCTGCCGCACGTGCTGGCGCTGCATGCACAACATGCCAGTCTTGATCCGGTTAGCGGAAAGCGGATCAGTTTCGGCCTGGTGCGCATGGCGAACATCGACCCCTTGATCGACGTGGCGCTTTCCCTGTTCCGGCACAATGCAGACGGCCATCATATCCACCTATGCGTTTATCACTCCCGCCATCCACTGTTGATGCGATCCGCCATTGAGCAGCGTCTTGATCGACTGCTCCAGCGTGGCGATCCGAATGCGGTGTTCAAGGATGCCGAGCTGCGCAAGGATATCGACACTCACTCGGAGCAAGAGCACATTTTCCTGGTGCTTGCTTCCCCCGTGGCGGAAGTGGGGCGCGATCACGATTACGACTGGGCGATCGTCGAGCCTTCCTCGATGCGCTCGATCATCCAGTTGGCCGGCCGCATTCGACGGCATCGCCCCGGCAACTGTTCATCGTCGAACGTGCTGCTGCTCGATACCAATCGGTTGGCGCTGGAGCGTCCCGGAGGCGCGGCTTTCCAGCGGCCGGGCTTTGAAAGCGGATCGAACCCGGCGTTCCGTTTTGCCAGCCATCGTCTGACCGACCTGCTACGGCCGGACGAATATGAAATTCTTGGCGCCGCTCCTCGTATCGTGCAGCGTTCCGCCCTCGATCCCCAGCATAGCCTGGTGGACATGGAGCATATGCGGTTGATCGCATGCATGCTCGATCTGCCCGGGGTGAGGGGCAGGAGCGTGCGGCGCTGGTGGACGACCCTTAGCCACTACTCGGGCGTGGAGCAGCGAGAAACCCGGTTTCGGCAGGATAACGAAGGGCGCGAGCGCTTTGTGCTGGTGCCGGATGAAAGCGGGGAGGCGTTCCGGTTTTGCCGGATTGAGCTGGATGGGACGGAGACAGACCAGACCAACAGTCGATTGAAGCCGCTGGCCTTCGAGTGCAGCAGCGGCGTTACTCCCTGGGGAGCGGCGGATTATCTCGACGAGCTGGCCGTGCTGGCCGAGTCGATGGGAATGGATGCGGAGAGTTGTGCGAGGCGATTTGGCACGACCGAGTTGCCTGAAAAAGGGAGCGAGCAAGGGTGGAGATACCACCCTGTGCTCGGATTCAGGCGGTTTCATGCCGAATGACAGCACACAGCATGATAGGGCACCTAGGGGAAAGCTGCCTTTGCGGCAGTGGATGTGATGCAAGAAGGAATATTTCTAAGCTGCCTGTTCGGCAGAACCATATTCTAGCAACTAACAAGTAGCGAAAAAAATGTCCTATTCATTCTTACTTCATATATGGCATACTCTTCGCAGTTCTCGAAAAAAAATGCCAACAATCGTGGAACTCACGATTGTTGGCATTGCTGAAGAAGAACTGTCTCTGGCCGGCAAGCTAAGAGAGCCATCTACGGGTTTTTGTCGTAGAGAAAGGAGAGTCAGGTATGGGTATGACTTGTACGTATACGATCAGAAGATCGTAAAGACGGGCGCAGCTCGTCTTGTACGTCCCCCTCGGGTTCTTCTTCGAGGGGGAGTTTAGCGTATGCCATCACTTCTGTAACCCACTCAATCGAGAGTTGTTAATAAGGAGATAATATGGACGCTGATTCCTCGGATTCGCAACAGATTGACCTTCGAAGTCTGATCAGTACATTTATTCAGGAACGCTGCCAACTTAAGTTGGATAAGTTGAGTGATGGCGACGACGAAAAGCGCCAAAAACTGCTCGACGAACATCAACGCGAAACATGGCTTGAGGACGCCGCCCGGCGCGTTGCCCAGATTCAGCTGGCGAGCCACACGCTCAAACCGATCCACCCGGATGCACGCGGCACCAACGTGTACCTGCGGGAATGCTTGTGTGCGGAGCCCGCGTTGGTCGGCACGCATGTCCTTGACGACGGACGCGCCGATGATGTCGTCGGCAATGCAGCGGCGCTGGACGTGTTCAAGTTTCTGAAACTTGCATGCGACGGCAAGTCCATTCTCAGCCGGGCATTGGAAAACGATCCGGCATTGCTTGCTGCGCTGTCCGACGATAGCGAGCAGGCGCAAACATGGATCGACGCCTTCGCCGGTATCGTGGACGGGAAAGTAGCGACTGCATCCCACACCTTGGCAAAGCAGCTTTATTTTCCTCTGCTCGACGGCGGCTACCATCTGCTTGCGCCGCTTTTTCCTACGGCGTTGGTACATCGTCTGCACGACACCTTGCAGACGGATCGTTTCTCCGATGACGTAAAGGCCGCTCGTGCTGCACGGAAGGAAAAAAGCGCATGGCATGAGGGATTCCGCGAATATCCCGATATCGCGATTCAAAAATTGGGCGGTACCAAACCGCAAAACATCAGCCAGTTGAATAGCGAGCGCGGCGGCGTGAACAATTTGCTCCCTTCAGTGCCGCCGTCATGGCAAAGCGAGCCGGTCAGGCCACCGATGCGGTACAAGTCCATCTTTGCCAAGTACGGTGCACTGGGCAGCCGGCGCGACATCGGCGATCGAGTAAAGACCTTGCGCAAGTTCCTGCTCGATGCGAAGGACTGGAACAACATCAGGATTCGCAATCGGCGCGCCACGCTTGTAGCCGAGATCATCGATCTTGTACTTGACTACGCCGCCCATGTTAAAGAAGACATACCGAGCGGCTGGAGCATGCTTCCGGGATGCCGGCTCGATACTGTTGAAAAACTCTGGCTGGGTCGAGGTGCTGAGGGCGAGGACGATACCGGTGTTGAAGCGGACGCTGTTGTTGCCCCGCAGGGAGACTGGGTTGAGGAGATCAGCAGCCGTTTTGCGAATTGGCTCAATGCCGCCATCAACACCGACCGTACCCCGATGGGAGATGAAGAACACCGGGAATGGAAGATCCTGCTGTCCGAGGAGCTGCGCACCTTCCGCGAGGAGATTGCACGATGAGCGCGGAAAACATTGAAGCGGTAGTCGTGCTGCCACGGTTGCGCGTCCTGAACGCAAACGCCATTTCGAGCCCGATGACATGGGGCTTTCCTGCTCCCGGTGCCTTTACCGGTTTCGTGCATGCGCTGCAGTTGCGGCTGAATGCGGAAGGACATGATTTGCGGTTTGGCGGTGTCGGCATCGTTTGCCACGGATTCGAGCCGCAGGTATACACGCCGCCGGGAAAGCGTACGCATGTATTTACGCTGTCACGTCATCCGGTGGACAAGGACGGAGGATCTTCCGCGATTGTCGAGGAAGGGCGTGCCCATCTCGAAATCAGCCTTGTGATTGCTGCCACGGGTGAAGGCTGTCCGGTAAACGACGCGAAGTGCGCGGCACTTGTCGCAAGAATCCTGACGGTTGCGCAGGGGATGCGCATTGCCGGCGGCAGTGTCGTTCCCCATCCGGAGCGGTCACGCTACCCCGCGCAGTGGTATTGCTGGGATGACGGCGATCATGACAAGTGCCTCAAGGAGTTCCGTAAGCTTCGCCGTCGCCTGTTGCCGGGATTTGCGCTGGTCAGCCGCGAACAACTGCTGTCCGAGCACCTGGAAACACTGCAAAAGACAGAGCCGCAGACCAACGCACTCGATGCGCTCCTGGACTTGTGCCGCTTGAAGATCGAGCCGGAGATTGTGGGTGAGCCGGAAGAGAGCAGCAATGGAAAGGTGGCATGGAATGTAAGCCGTCCCTATCGCGGCTGGCTGGTGCCGCTACCTGTCGGTTATGCCGCGATCTCTCCGCTTTATGCTCCCGGCGAAGTGAAGAACGCACGCGATAACAGCGTGCCGTTCCGCTTTGTCGAAAGCGTGCTATCCCTTGGCGAATGGGTCGGCCCCCACCGTGTTTCCCGGCTCGAACAGCTTTTGTGGCATCACGACGCGCAACCCGATGCCGGGCTGTACCGCCTGCGCAATTCTTACTCCCCGCTCGAATACAACAACTTATCCGTTTAAGGAGAATCATCATGGCCAAAGAAAATCAAACCGGACTGAAAACCGCCTCTGTTCTCGCCTTTGAACGCAAACTAGATCCTTCCGATGCCTGGTTCTTTGCCGGAAAATGGGAGTCCCGCATGGAAAGCGATGCCTGGCCGGGAGTCGCCATACATGAAAAATCGGTGCGCGGCACGATTTCCAACCGGCTGAAAACCAAAGACAAGGACATCGATCCGGCCAAGCTGGATGCCGAGATCGAAAAGCCCAACCTGCAGCGGGTGGATGTCGCAACCTTGCCGGCTGATGCGGATACCCTGAAGGCACGCTTCACCTTGCGCGTGCTGGGAGGCGCCGGTATGCCTTCAGCTTGCAACAATGCCGACTATCAAAAGAAACTGCAGTCCGTGATCGCAAGCTATGTGGAGACGTTGGGGTACCAGGAGCTGGCACGGCGTTATGCCTTCAATCTGGCGAACGGACGTTTCTTGTGGCGCAACAGGGTGGGGGCCGAAACAGTGGAAGTGCATGTCAGGCACATGCAAGAGGGAAATGCGGTAAAGACATGGACGTTCGATGCGTTGGCATTCTCGCTCCGGGATTTCGAGGCGCCGGCAGAGTTTGCGAGGGCCGTGCAGGAACTTGCCGCTGTCATCGAAGACGGCTTGTCCGGCAAAGCTTATGCGTTGCTTGAGATAGTCGCTTTTGCTCGCATGGGAGATGGCCAGGAGGTTTATCCGTCCCAGGAGCTCATTCTCGACAAGGGAACGGAACGCGGCGGCCAGAAAAGCAAGACGCTTTACACGGTAAGTGCCTCCGCAAGCGTGCGTGCGCGGAAACCGGAAAATGCCGCTCTCCCTGCAGATAGTGCAGGTCCTGCCCGGTACGCCGGCATGCATTCGCAAAAATTGGGGAATGCGATTCGCACGATCGATACCTGGTATCAGGACGAGGATGGGCTGGGCCCGATTGCCGTCGAGCCGTATGGATCGGTCACGTCGCGCGGCAAGGCATATCGCCAGCCCAAGAAAAAGCTGGATTTTTATACCTTGCTGGACAACTGGGTACTGCGGGATCAGCCGCTGGAGTCCGAACAGAAACATTACGTCATAGCGACCTTGATCCGTGGCGGCGTCTTTGGCGATTCGGGCAAGGAGTAGGCCGATGAACCATTACCTAGACATCCGGCTCAGGCCCGACCCTGAATTCGGCCCGGAGCAGTTGATGAGCGCGCTTTTCAGCAAATTGCACCGGGCACTTGTCGGGTTGAAAAGCAGGGATATTGGCGTCAGCTTTCCGGAGGTGGATGCGGGACGGCCGACGCTCGGCGGCTGTCTGCGCTTGCATGGCGAAGAACTTGCCCTGCAACGTCTGATGGCGATGAATTGGTTGAGTGGAATGCGGGATCACTGTCGCGTCGGTGAGATTCGAACCGTTCCTTCCTCGGTCAGCTACCGGACCGTGGGACGGGTGCAGGCAAAGAGCAGCCCGGAGCGTATTCGGCGACGACAGATGCGTCGTCACGATTTGACAGAGGCCGAGGCACATGCCCGGATTCCGGATTCCGTGGCGACGAAGCTGACGCTCCCGTTCGTGTCGATACGCAGCCAGAGCACCGATCAAGTGTTTCGATTGTTTATCCAGCACGGAGAATGCAGGGAGGCGCATCAGACAGGGGAGTTCAGCTCCTATGGCCTGAGCGGTAGTGCGACAGTACCCTGGTTTTGACCCTCTTTTTGAGGGTGGAGAAATAGTCTGTTAATTCAAATACTTATCCAGACATGAGAAAATTGGGCCTGGCTTTTTTATCTCCATTTGTTCTTTAAAAATCAGTTGTTTACTGCTGTTATGATCTAGTTCACTGCCGTGTAGGCAGCTCAGAAAAGAGATGGACGCGCAATCGGAATGCCACAGGGGTTCACTGCCGTGTAGGCAGCTCAGAAAGTTATGGGACGCGGATCGCTTGCGCGCGTTGAGTTCACTGCCGTGTAGGCAGCTCAGAAAGCGCTGGCCGAGCACGAAAGCATCGCCATCGAGTTCACTGCCGTGTAGGCAGCTCAGAAAAAACTCGGTATTTCAGACTGAATTTTATTCATGTTCACTGCCGTGTAGGCAGCTCAGAAATTGTCCAAACTGGCACGTGTTGCTTCGAGTCGGTTCACTGCCGTGTAGGCAGCTCAGAAATTATGGCCAGCCAGGCGACCGCTTGTGGGTGCGTTCACTGCCGTGTAGGCAGCTCAGAAATGGCATGGAAAGGAATCCGGAGACGGCGTCGCGTTCACTGCCGTGTAGGCAGCTCAGAAATTTCAAGTTCCTGAAACAATGCATCGAGCGTCGTTCACTGCCGTGTAGGCAGCTCAGAAAGATAACGGCGAAATGGAACATCCCCTATCCTCGTTCACTGCCGTGTAGGCAGCTCAGAAAAGATGTGATTCCAACGAAGTCGCGGCCGAATTGTTCACTGCCGTGTAGGCAGCTCAGAAAAGCACATCCTCGATCTTTTCCTGAACCTCCAGGTTCACTGCCGTGTAGGCAGCTCAGAAAAGGCCCGCGCGCTGTATATGCAGCGCTATGTCGTTCACTGCCGTGTAGGCAGCTCAGAAATGACGAACTACGAATCGATTCGCGACGGTAAGGTTCACTGCCGTGTAGGCAGCTCAGAAAGAACTCGCCTGCAAATATCTCGCAGATCATGCGTTCACTGCCGTGTAGGCAGCTCAGAAAAAAGCATATAGGCAGATGTGCGGCCTCCGGAAGTTCACTGCCGTGTAGGCAGCTCAGAAAAAGAAACGGTTACATCCGGGGTGCGTCCTTAAGTTCACTGCCGTGTAGGCAGCTCAGAAAACGACCGAAATGCGCAAGGTGCCGAAGTTGGCGTTCACTGCCGTGTAGGCAGCTCAGAAAAGCAAAGTGAAGGGCCGCAATGAGCAAAGTCAGTTCACTGCCGTGTAGGCAGCTCAGAAATTGATAACAGCAATCGGAATGATGGGATCGCCGTTCACTGCCGTGTAGGCAGCTCAGAAATTGCCGGCTTCCCAGTCCTGCCATGTGCGCAGGTTCACTGCCGTGTAGGCAGCTCAGAAAAATCGTAACGACATGAGGTAGGACTACCTCCCGTTCACTGCCGTGTAGGCAGCTCAGAAATGTACGCCTCTTTCGTGAGTCCATCTCGCACAGTTCACTGCCGTGTAGGCAGCTCAGAAAGTGAACAGGCCGAAATCACCCGACAGGAGAACGTTCACTGCCGTGTAGGCAGCTCAGAAAATACGCACATTTCGTCGATGGTTTCCATCAGCGTTCACTGCCGTGTAGGCAGCTCAGAAAGTATGCATCCACTACGTCGCTTGTTACCGATGGTTCACTGCCGTGTAGGCAGCTCAGAAAAGGTTTGCCGGCATGCCGGAATAGCCCTGATAGTTCACTGCCGTGTAGGCAGCTCAGAAAGGAAAAGTAACTTTGATCGGGAAGCTGGAGGCGTTCACTGCCGTGTAGGCAGCTCAGAAATTTTGAACATTGAGCGCACCGGGTTCGCGGAGGTTCACTGCCGTGTAGGCAGCTCAGAAATGAACAACCGTCGCATCTGCCGTTTTGACATTGTTCACTGCCGTGTAGGCAGCTCAGAAAAGCGATGCGCAGAACACGCGCTGCCGGCGACCGTTCACTGCCGTGTAGGCAGCTCAGAAAAGAATCTGCTTGCCGTTCATTTTTACCCACTTGTTCACTGCCGTGTAGGCAGCTCAGAAAAAGCCCGCGTAATCGAGAAATTGCAGGGTAAGGTTCACTGCCGTGTAGGCAGCTCAGAAAAGATCCGGGCTACTCAATACTCAACTACTGGAGTTCACTGCCGTGTAGGCAGCTCAGAAAGTATTGGTGCGGACTCACCAAGCCTTGACTGTGTTCACTGCCGTGTAGGCAGCTCAGAAATCTCAGGATCTTTCGAGAACCGCGGCAATGGTGTTCACTGCCGTGTAGGCAGCTCAGAAAGCGAACATCAGCGCTTGCCTTCGCTGCCCGAGGTTCACTGCCGTGTAGGCAGCTCAGAAAAGTCGCCAGCATCCGGCGTCACTGCATAGTCGGTTCACTGCCGTGTAGGCAGCTCAGAAAAAAAAGTCGACCGCATTGCCTACGCTGGCCAGGTTCACTGCCGTGTAGGCAGCTCAGAAAAGGCAGCGCCTTCTCAACGCTGGCGGCGACGAGTTCACTGCCGTGTAGGCAGCTCAGAAAATGATGCGCAGAACGCCGCTCAAGCCGTCATCGTTCACTGCCGTGTAGGCAGCTCAGAAAGTTGATGATTGCGTTGAACTCCCAGCAGTAGAGTTCACTGCCGTGTAGGCAGCTCAGAAATTCAGGATGGCGCGGTATGGCACAGTACCAATGTTCACTGCCGTGTAGGCAGCTCAGAAAAGGAATTGGATAGACGACGAAGAATCGGCCGTGTTCACTGCCGTGTAGGCAGCTCAGAAACTCGCGCTCACCGGAGCGCGGCAGGCCATCCAGTTCACTGCCGTGTAGGCAGCTCAGAAATTGATCCGATCCTGGTTCTTGAAGACTTCACCGTTCACTGCCGTGTAGGCAGCTCAGAAATCATTGGTATGTGCGAGAGCAGCGTCGATTGCGTTCACTGCCGTGTAGGCAGCTCAGAAAAATTCGGAACGCAACAATCGTCTGAATAATTCATTCACTGCTGTATTGACAGTTCAGAAAAGAGCAGGTGTACATCGGTTGCTGACATTGGTATTCGCAGATGTAAGCAAATTTCAAATGTCCTGTAGAAACATGAGGTCATACAGATTCCGCATACTCCACCATCAACTGCACCCTCGTCACCCCGTTGTATTCATTCGCATCCAGCCGGTAAGCGATAGTGGCCCGCTCGCCAAGCTGGTCAACATGCCCGAACCAGATCGCGTCATAGCGCCGTCCATCCTTTTCCAGCGTCAGCTTCAGGTGCCGTTCCTTCAGGATGCGCTGATTCAGCACGCGGAACTCGTCACAGAACACGGGCGGGGAAAAGCCCTGGCCCCAGACTTGTCCGTCGATCAACTCAATGAACTGCGGGGTGAAATAGGCTTCTTCCAACGGGCCGTCAGTTTCGATCACGCGTTCGAGCTGGTTCTGCGTCAGCCAGTCGCGGCCGACCGCCTCGAACGCTTCCGCGAAGGCGCCGAAGGCGTCGGCGCGGATGGTCAGGCCGGCGGCCATCGCGTGACCGCCGAACTTCTGGATGACCGAGGGAGCGTGCTTGGAGACGAGGTCGAGGGCGTCGCGCAGGTGGAAGCCGGCGATCGAGCGTCCGGATCCCTTGATCAAGCCTTCGCCGCCGGGGGCGAAGGTGATGGTGGGCCGGTAGAACTTGTCTTTCAGGCGCGAGGCGACGATGCCGATCACGCCCTGGTGCCAGGTTTCATCGAAGACGCTGATGGTGGTCTTGTTCTGGGGTTCGAACCGGTCGAGCAGGGCGAGCGCGGTGTCCTGCATTTCCGCTTCGATGTCGCGCCGCTCGCGGTTGATGCTGTCGAGCTGCTGGGCGATGGCCCAGGCGCGGCCTTCGTCGTCGGTGGTCAGGCATTCGATGCCGAGCGCCATGTCGGCCAGCCGGCCGGCGGCATTCAGGCGCGGGCCGAGTGCGAAGCCGAGGTCGAACGGCGTGGCGCGCCGTGCTTCCCGGCCGGCGGCGCGGAACAGGGCGGCGACGCCCGGTTGCATGCGGCCGGCGCGCATGCGCTTCAGGCCCTGGGCAACCAGGATGCGGTTGTTGGCGTCGAGCTTGACGACGTCGGCGACGGTGCCGAGCGCGACCAGGTCGAGCAGCGCGTCGAGCTTCGGTTGCGTCTGGGCGTCGAACACGCCGCGCCGCCGCATTTCGGCGCGCAGCGCCAGCAGCACATAAAACATCACGCCGACGCCAGCCAGGTTCTTGCTCGGAAAGCCGCAGTCCGGCTGATTGGGGTTGACGATGACGCGGGCGTCCGGCAGGGCGTCGCCCGGCAGGTGGTGGTCAGTAACGACGACGTCGATGCCCAGCCGTTTGGCTTCGGCGACGCCGTCGATGCTGGCGATGCCGTTGTCGACGGTGACGATGATGTCGGGCGACTTTTCGCGTACGGTCAGCGCGACGATTTCAGGGGTCAATCCGTAACCGTATTCGAAGCGGTTGGGGACGATGAAATCGACATTTGCGCCAAGCGCGCGCAGGCCACGCAGGGCGACCGCGCAAGCGGTTGCTCCATCGCAATCGTAATCGGCGACGATCACCAGTTTTTTTTGCGCGGCGATCGCGTCGGCGAGAAAAACTGCGGCGGCATCGACATGCAGCAGTCCGGTCGGAGTAATCATCGACGCAAGCTCGCTTGACAGTTCGCTTGCGTCGGCCAGGCCGCGCGCTGCGTACAGGCGGGCCAGGACGGGGTGGATGCCTTGCTGGCGCAGCATTTCCGCGGTGCGGAAGGGATAATTGCGAACGGCGATGCGGGTCATGGAGCGAGCGGGGACAAGGTGGGTTTGACCCAGAATTTGCGCAGCGACGACTTGCTGGCGGTGAAGCGCGAAACGCGGGTGTCGTTGGTAAGAATCAGGTTGGCCTGTGCGATGGTTCCGGATTTTAGCGCCGCCAGCAGCGGCGCGAACCACAATTCTTCAAGCCGGTGCAGGTTGTCGAGCCAGCGCGACCAGTCGTTCGACAGCGCCGGTTGCATCAGCGCGTCCAGGACGAGCAGGGCGCGCTCGGGCTTGCGGTCGATCATGTCCGCTGCCTTGCCGGCGTGCGCATGCTGCGGCACGAAACGCGCGAAGGCGTGCAGCCAGCCTGACAAATTGAACGCGTGCGTGTATTCCGGCCGCACATTGCCCGGCGCAGCGGTGGAGCCACCCCATAGCCAGATCGAGTTGACCGGTTTTTGACGGCGCGCCTCCCGTTCCTCGTTGATGGCGTGGTTGAACCAGTGCATCTGCACCTCGTTCTGCACTTTGCGCCAGTCGCGCTCGCCGGGGCCTTTCGGCATCCAGATGTCGATGTTGTGGCCGGAAGCCGTGTCGGGGCTGGAGGTCTGCAGGTCCGCCCACTCGTCGGCGCGGACAAACCAGGTGTTTGCGTTTGCGTAAAGCAACTGCCTTCCGGTTTCTTCAAACAGGGATCGTGCGATGTCAAACAGTGTGCGGGATTCCGCTTCGGTCAGCATCAACTGTCCGGGATCGGTCAGCACGAGGTGATCGCGGGCGATGTGGATATGCACCGGCTGCAGCATGAACCAGGTGCCGCTGTCGGCCTGCAGCCCGAGCGCCTGCATCAGCGCAGCGGCAACCGGCGGGCTGCCGCTGCGCTTCAGATCGTCCGCCAGGCCGAATTGGCGGGCAAGCCAGGTCTCGTGCGGCAGTGCGCGCGAAAAATCTTCAAACGTTTGATGCCGGGCGGCGGCCGGTTCGGATCGGGTACGGCAGAGCAGGGTGGCGAGCGAGGGCGCGTCCAGTTGCTGCAGGAGGTCGGGCGCCAATTCCGTGGGGGGCAAACCGAAGGGGATCAGAATATCGAGGTGACTCATGGCGCGATTGTATGGCATATGGCAAACTGCGGGCTGTATCTGATGTTGCCAATAAATCTACTGGATGATTCTCCGCTTGCGGTAAATCGGTTCACCGTCGGCGGCACGCCGCGTACGCCTGCAGGGCGTTGCGGACTGCTCACCCTGGTCTGGATTCTTCTTGCCGGTGCAGATCTTCCGGCAACTTCTTTCAGGAGCTTTCGTTGAGTCTCGCAAAAAATCTGCCGTTCGAGTGGCTGGTCGGCATGCGCTACACGCGCGCCAGCCGGCGCAGCGGCCGGAACAGTTTCATTTCGTTCATTTCCCTGATTTCGATGGCCGGCATTGCGCTCGGCGTCGCCGCCCTGATCGTGGTGTTGTCGGTCATGAACGGTTTCCAGAAAGAGGTGCGCGACCGCATGCTGTCGGTGCTGTCGCATATCGAGGTGTACGACGCCTACGGCAGTTTGCCGGATTGGCGCGCGACGGCGAAACAGGCGTTCCAGTTGGCGGAAGTGAAAGGGGCGGCACCGTATGTCGCCGCGCAGGCGATGCTGACGCACGACGAGACGGTACGCGGGGTCGTCATCCGCGGCGTACTGCCGGAGGAAGAGCCGAACGTGTCCGACGTCGCGAAACAGGTGCGCCGGGGAAGTTTCAACAGCCTGAAGGCCGGCGAATTCGAGATCGTGCTCGGCAAGGAACTGGCGCGCGGCCTGCATGTCGGCGTCGGAGACAAGGTCACGATGATCGCACCGCAAGGGCAGATCACTCCGGCCGGTGTATTGCCGCGGCTGAAGCAGTTCACCGTCGGCGGGATTTTCGAGGCAGGGCACAACGAATACGATTCCACCCTGGCCTTCATCCATATCGACGATGCGATGCGCATGTTCAAGCTGGATGCGCCGTCCGGTCTGCGTTTGCGCATCGAAGACATGCAGCGCGCGCCGGAAGTCGCGACGGCCTTGTCCCGCATCCTGGAAGGCAATTTGCTGATCGTCGACTGGTCGAAACAGAACCGCACCTGGTTCGCCGCCGTGAAAACCGAAAAACGGATGATGTTCATCATCCTCACGCTCATCATCGCCGTGGCCGCGTTCAACCTGGTGTCGACGCTGGTCATGACGGTAACCGACAAGCAGGCCGATATCGCCATCCTGCGCACACTTGGGGCATCGCCGGCATCGATCATGAAGATCTTCGTCATCCAGGGGGCGCTGGTGGGCCTGCTCGGCACCGCCATCGGCGTCGCGCTCGGCGTGCTCGTGGCGCTCAACATCGACGTCATCATCCCGTTTATCGAGCACCTGCTCGGCGTTCAGTTCCTGTCGAAGGAAATCTACCTGATCACCGAATTGCCGTCGGATCTGCGCTGGCCCGACGTGTGGACCATCGGCGGTGTTGCGGTGATACTGGCGTTCTTTGCAACGATTTACCCGAGCTGGCGCGCGGCCAATGTGCGTCCGGCCGAAGCCCTGCGTTACGAATAAACAAGGACTCTGCATGAAACTGATCGGCCTGTTTGACTCTCCGTTTGTACGCCGCGTGGCGATTACCATGCGTTTGTACAACATGGATTTCCAGCATGTTGCACTCTCGGTGTTCCGGGATCAGGACCAAATGCGCAGGATCAATCCTCTGCTGAAGGTGCCGATGCTGGTGCTCGATGATGGAGAGAAATTGCTGGAAAGCAGCTTCATCCTCGATTTTCTCGACAGCGAAATGCCGCCGGAACAGCGTCTTGTACCGCCGCATGGCATTGCACGGCGCCAGGTACTGCAACAGTGCGCGGTGGCGCTGCTCGCCGCCGAAAAGACAGTGCAATTCTTCTACGAGTTCAAGTTGCGTCCCAAGGAATTTTCCTATGCGCCATGGGTGGCACGCTGTGCCGAACAAATGCATGCCGCATTCCGCATGCTGGAAGCACAGCCTGAATCGCCGGTGCTGTCGGGCGGGAAACTGACGCAGGCGGACATTACAATCGCCTCGGTAATCCGGTTTGCTCAACATGTGCTGCCTGCCGAATTCCTGAGCGGCCGCTATCCGCGCCTGGAGAAGCTGTCCGCCCATTGCGAGACGCTGCCGGCATTCATCGACACGCCGCTGGAATGACGATGGAGCGCATCGTTCTATCCTGCCGCGGCCTTGCAAAGACGTTTACGCAAGGGAAATATTCGGTTGACGTTTTCAAGGGGATCGACTTCCAGGTTGCGGCGGGCGAGCGCGTGGCGATCGTCGGCGCATCCGGTTCGGGGAAGTCGACGCTGCTGCACCTTCTGGGAGGTCTGGATACGCCGTCCGCCGGCAGCGTCACGCTGCTGGGCAAGGATTTTGCGAGCCTGAACGAAAAGGAACGCGGCGATTTGCGCAACGCATCCCTCGGATTCGTCTACCAGTTCCATCACCTGCTGCCGGAGTTCTCTGCGCTCGACAACGTCGGCATGCCCCTGATGATCCGGCGCACGAGCCGCCAGGCGGCGCATGAGGCCGCACGAAAAATCCTGACGCGCGTCGGCCTTGCCAACCGGGTCACCCACGTGCCGGGCGAATTGTCCGGCGGCGAGCGCCAGCGTGTCGCACTGGCGCGCGCGCTGGTCGCGGAGCCTGCTTGCGTGCTTGCCGACGAACCCACCGGCAACCTCGACCGGGTCACCGCCCACAAGACCTTTGACCTGATGCTGGAATTGTCGCGCACGCTGGGCACCGCGTTCGTGATCGTCACGCACGACTTCGAACTGGCGCGTCATTGGGATCGCGTGCTGCGGCTGTCGGTGGAGGGCTTGCATCCGTAGGTGGATTCACACCCACTGCCATCTCGACGCGAGCGAGTTCGCCGGCGAACTCGCTCGCGTCG
Source organism: uncultured Noviherbaspirillum sp. (assembly GCA_966212445.1). GTDB lineage: Bacteria > Pseudomonadota > Gammaproteobacteria > Burkholderiales > Burkholderiaceae_D > Noviherbaspirillum. Next base: position 90,719 of record CBIHRJ010000007.1, read on the forward strand.
TGGAGCGTGCGGAGCAGGGAGGCGTCTCGCGGATCGTGATTCCGGCTGTCGGACGTGCCAATTTCGACACGGTGCGGGCACTGGCAAGCCGGCATGCGGGTTGTGCATACGCATTGGGCATACATCCGATTTTCGTGCCCGATGCCGGCGACGAGGATCTGATCGCATTGCGCAGCGCGGTCGAAATCGCGATGAACGACCCCAACTTCGTCGCGATCGGCGAAATCGGCCTCGATTTTTTTGTCCCCGGGCTTGGTGAAGGCCTGTTGCGCGAAAAACAGGAGCGTTTCTACAGCGAGCAGTTGAAAATCGCTCGCGATTTCGGCTTGCCGGTGCTGCTGCACGTGCGCCGCTCGCAAGACATCATCCTCAAATACCTCAGACGCATTGCCGTCGGCGGCGGTATTGCGCACGCATTCAACGGCAGTTTTCAGCAGGCGCAGGAGTTCCTCGGGCTTGGGTTCAAACTCGGCTTCGGCGGTGCGATGACCTTTACCCGGGCACTGCAAATCCGGCGTCTGGCGGCGGAGTTGCCGGAGCATGCGCTGGTGCTGGAAACCGATGCGCCGGACATTGCGCCGGCCTGGATCCACCCCGGGCGCAACAGCCCGGAACAACTGCCGCGTATCGGCCAGGTGCTGGCGGAGTTGCGCGGCATGTCTGCTGAAGATGTCGCGCGGCTGACCTCACGCAATGCCGCGGCAGTGTTGCCGCGGTTGGCGCCGCTGCCCTGACGGATGCGCAGCGCTGCGGTCGGCATGGTGATTGGCGTTGCCTGGTTGCAGAACCAGGCAAGCTTGCCGTCGCCATGGATGCTGGCCCTGCTTGCCGCCCTTGCGCTGCTGCTATTGCTGTATGCGCGCCACCCGCGCTGGCCGCGCCTGCGTATTGCTCTGCTGGCGGCGGGCGGCGCGATCTTCGGATTTGCGTGGGCCGGGCTGTATGCCCAGCACCATCTTGCCCATGAATTGCCGAAGGAGTGGGAAGGGCGCGACGTCACCGTGATCGGCACGGTGGACAGCTTGCCTTATTACTTCGAGCGGGGCGTGCGTTTCAATTTCGCGGTCGAGCGCGTCATCGATGAAAGCGGCGAAAGCAGCTATCCGGCGGCGATTCCGCCGCGGCTTGCGCTCTCCTGGTACTCGGCCTTTCGCCGGGATGAACTGCAGGCGGTGGGGGAGGTTCAACCGGGAGAACGCTGGCAACTGACGGTGCGGCTGCGTCGTCCGCACGGCAATGCCAATCCTTTCGGCTTCGACTACGAGGTCTGGCTGCTCGAACAGAATCTTCGCGCCACCGGTTATGTGCGGCCCGATGTGCGCTCCGAGTTGAAGAACCTGCGTCTGGAAGAATTCGTGCCGAGCTTCGGCAATGTGGTCGAGCGCTCCCGCGGCTGGCTGCGGGACAGGATTCTCGATGCGCTCCCCGACAAGGAATACGCCGGCGTGATCGTCGCGCTCGTGATTGGAGATCAGCGCGCACTGAGCCAGTCCGACTGGAAGGTGTTCAACCGGACCGGGATCGGCCATCTGATTTCGATTTCGGGGCTGCACATCACGATGATCGCTGGCCTGTTCGCCGCCGCAGTGTTCTCGTTGTGGCGACGATCCTTTTTCACGGCGGCAAATCTGCCGCAACTGTTGCCGGCGCAGAAGGCGGCCGCGCTGGCCGGCGCCCTGGCGGCGTTGTTGTATGTGCTGCTGGCGGGATTCGGCGTGCCCGCGCAGCGCACCTTGTACATGCTGTCGGTGGTGGCGGCCGCGCTCTGGTCCGGGCGGATAACCGGCGTGTCGCACGTGCTTTGCGCGGCGCTGGCGGTCGTTCTCCTGCTCGATCCATGGGCAGTCCTGTGGCCGGGTTTCTGGCTGTCGTTCGGCGCTGTCGCATGCATTTTGTTCGCATCGGTGGGACGGGCCGATGTGTACGCTGGCCAGCCCAAGGGCGAAAAAAGCTGGCTCTCCGCGCTCAAATCGGCTGGACATACGCAGTACGTGGTGACGGTCGGACTGGTGCCGTTGACGCTGCTGCTGTTCGGCCAGATTTCACTGGTCAGCCCGTTGGCGAACGCGATTGCCATTCCGCTGGTCAGTTTCATCGTCACTCCGCTGTCGCTGGCGGGCAGCGTGCTGCCGGCTCCCATCGGCGCATGGATACTGAACGTCGCCTATTTTTTCGTCGAATGGCTGGCGCATGTGCTGGAGTGGATCAGCGCCTATCCCGCTGCCGTCTGGAATGCGCCGATACCGTCGTGGTGGATGTTTGCCGCGGCGCTGGCCGGCACCCTGTGGCTGCTGTCACCGCCCGGATGGCCGGTACGCTGGCTTGGTCTTGCCGGCCTGTTGCCGCTGGTACTCAACGCGCCGGCGCATCCCGCGAACGGCGAGATGTGGGTGACTGCCTTCGACGTGGGGCAGGGCATGGCGCTGCTGATCGAAACGCCGCATCGCCGCCTGCTGTATGACACCGGTCCGGCCTACTCTGCCGAGTCGGACGCCGGCAATCGTGTCGTCCTGCCGTACCTGAAAGCGCGCGGCATCGGCGAGCTCGACGCGATGATCGTCTCGCACAGCGATGCCGACCACTCCGGCGGCGCGTTGTCTGTGCTCGACGAGGTCCGCGTCGGATGGGTATCTTCCTCGTTGCCGCAAGAACATCCGATCGTCACGCAGGCGCCGCAGCACCGGCGCTGCGAAGCGGGGCAGGCGTGGGACTGGGACGGCATCAGGTTCGAGATGCTGCATCCCGCAACGGTCAGCTACGAGAGCACGAAATGGAAGCCGAACGCGCGCAGTTGCACGCTGAAGATCACGCTCGGCGCGCAATCGATCCTGCTTCCCGGCGACATCGAGGCGGTGCAGGAGGCGGAGCTGCTCGAAAGCGACGGCGAGCGGCTGCGTTCGACGGTCTTGCTGGCGCCGCATCATGGCAGCGGAACCTCATCCACACCGGCATTTCTCGACGCGGTCCAGCCGCAAATCGCATTGTTCCAGGTCGGCTATCGCAACCGTTACCACCATCCGAAGGCGCAGGTGTACGAGCGCTACGGCAAACTGGGCATCAGGCGCGTGCGAACGGACGATGCCGGCGCGGTCAGCCTGGTATTCGGAACGCAGCTCGATGCGCAGGAATACCGCAGCGAGCATGCGCGCTACTGGTACGGGCGCTGAACTGCTTCAACGACGATCGAACAGTACAGCGGCAGAAGGCAGCACAATCGCATTACAATTCGGGACAACTTTGTTTTCAATCCCGTTTTCGATCATGCGACCGATTCTCCATTTTGTGCACGCCAACAGTTATCCTGCTGGGACGTATCGCGTGTTCTTCGATCACCTGCAAAAGCACTACGAGGTACAGGCGCTGGACATGCACGCGCATAACCCCTCATATCCGGTAAGCAACGGCTGGTCCGCGCTGGTGCGTGAGCTGATCGACGAGCTGACGAAGCGTTATGCCGAACCGGCGATCCTGGTCGGGCACTCGATGGGGGGCATGCTCAGCCTCATGGTTGCCAAGGCGCGGCCGGACCTGGTGCGTTGCGTGGTGCTGCTGGACTCACCGGTTGTCGCAGGCTGGCGCGCGCTGCTGCTGCGAGTGGCAAAGCGCACCGGCACCGACAAGAAGTTTTCGCCCGCGCAGTTCTCGGAAAAGCGCCGCAACATCTGGCCCGATGCGGAGGCCGCCTATCGGCATTACTCGGCCAAACCGATGTTCGCCGCCTGGCACCCGGAAGTCTTGCACGATTACATCGAGCATGGTCTTGTCCCACACCCCGAGGGCGTCACCCTGCGCTTCACCCGCGAGGCGGAAACCGCCGTCTATCGCAGCCTGCCGCACCATGTCGGCGCCATGGTCAGGCGCGGCTTTCCGGTGCCGATCGGCTTCATCGGCGGCGCGGATTCCGTCGAGTGCAGGCAGGCGGGCCTGGGCGCCACGCGCCGCCTTGTCGGCCGCCACTTTGCCCAGGTCCCCGGCGGCCATCTGTTTCCGATGGAAGCGCCGGCCGTGGCGGCGAATGCCGTGCATGGAATGATCCAGTCACTTATCCCTTCCCGAGACACGCATGCGTAACTTCCCGTTGAAACTTGCCGTCGTAGCCGTTCTTGCAGCTCTGTGCACGGCCGGACGCGCCGGCACCTTGAGCAATTTTTTTACCGATTTCCAGAAGGCGCGCGAGGAGGGCAAATTCTCGCATGTGGTCGACATCGATAACGACACCTTGCTCATGAACCGGAATGACGGCTTCTATTCCAGCGGCATGCGGTATTCGCAGGTGTACAGCCTGCGGGATGCCGGGCAGGTAACGAACTTCGGGTGGCGCATCGGCCAGGATCTGTACACGGCCTCCGACATCAAGCTGCCGCCCGAACGGGTGGGGCCGCCGGACCATCCCTATGCGGGCTGGCTTTATGCCGGCGCCTACAAGGAGGTGCGGCGCGCCGACGGGACCCATACGCGTGTCGGTGTGGACATCGGATGCCTTGGCCCTTGCGCAGGCGGCGAGTGGACACAGACGAATTTCCATCGATTGATCTCGCAGCCCTTGCCACGCGGCTGGAGCAAGCAAGTGAAAAACGAAGCCGGCGTCGTGCTGTATGGCGAGTTCGCGCCGGTGCGCTGGGCGCCGGCGGCCACCATCGATCTGACGCCGAGAGTCGTGGGGCGCTTTGGAAACATCTTTACCGATGTCGGCGGCGGCCTGACCATGCGTTTCGGTCAGCTCGATGCGCTGCCCGACGGGGATGCGTTTTACGGATACGCCCGAGCCGACCTGAGCGCCGTCGGCTACAACGCCACATTGCAAGGCGGTTATTTTTCGAAGAACAATCCTCACACGGTAAAGCCCAAGCGCCTGGTCGGCGAAGCCGAGATCGGCGTGCTCTGGAGAAGCGGCGCGTTCGGCGCGACGGCGGGCGTGGTCAGACGCAGCAACGAGATCCGGGATCTGCCGAATTCGGTCGGTGCACAAAACTACGTGCGCCTGCAGTTTTCCTATACGCCTTGACGTTTTCGATCAAATTTCAGGCCCCTCCGGGCCTGTATAAAACCCCAGTCGCCAGACAATAAAAACCTGGAAACACGCGAATCGGAAAACCGGTTTGAGGTATAATTTGAATTTCCCGCACGTGCCGTCCGGCACATCCCAGCAATGACCAAGTTTGTATTCGTCACTGGCGGCGTTGTTTCATCCCTTGGCAAAGGGATCGCAGCCGCCTCTCTCGCTGCGATCCTCGAATCGCGCGGCCTCAAAGTCACTCTCATCAAGCTCGATCCGTACATCAACGTCGATCCGGGAACGATGAGTCCGTTCCAGCATGGCGAAGTCTTCGTCACCGACGACGGTGCCGAAACCGACCTCGACCTGGGACACTACGAGCGCTTTATCACCGCGAAGATGAAGAAGCTCAACAACTTCACCACCGGCCAGATCTATGAATCCGTGATCCGCAAGGAGCGTCGCGGCGAATACCTCGGCAAGACCGTGCAGGTGATCCCGCATATCACGAACGAGATCCAGGATTACATCCATCGCGGCGCCGAAGGCTACGACGTTGCACTGGTCGAGATCGGCGGTACGGTCGGCGATATCGAATCGCTGCCGTTCCTCGAAGCCGCTCGCCAGTTGAGCCTGCGCGCAGGCCGCAACGAAACCGCCTTCGTCCACCTGACGCTGGTGCCGTACATCGCTTCCGCCGGCGAACTGAAGACCAAGCCGACCCAGCATAGCGTGCAGAAGTTGCGCGAGATCGGTATTTCCCCGGATGCGTTGCTGTGCCGCGCCGATCGCCGCATTCCCGACGACGAGCGCGCGAAGATTTCGCTGTTCTCCAATGTGCAGGAAGATGCGGTGATTTCGGTGTGGGACGCCGATACCATCTACAAGATTCCTCAGATGCTGCACGACCAGGGCCTGGACAAGATCGTTTGCGACAAGCTCGGCCTGTCGCCGAAGCCGGCCGATCTTTCGGTCTGGAACAAGCTGGTGTACGCGTTGGAGCATCCGAAGGCGGAAGTCACCATCGGCATGGTCGGCAAGTATGTCGATCTTACCGAGTCCTACAAGTCGTTGACCGAAGCCTTGCGTCATGCAGGCATCCATACCGAAAGCCGCGTCAATATCGAATACATCGACTCCGAAGAGATCGAGGACCACGGTGTGGGAAGCCTGGCCAAATACGATGCGGTTCTGGTTCCCGGCGGTTTCGGCAAGCGCGGCGTGGAAGGCAAGATTGCCGCCGCCCGCTATGCGCGCGAAAACAAGGTTCCCTATCTCGGCATCTGCCTCGGCATGCAGGTTGCGCTGATCGAGTTCGCACGCAACAAGGCCGGCTTCGCAAAATCGAATTCGACCGAGTTCGATCCGGACACCGAGCATCCCGTGGTCGCACTGATCACCGAATGGCAGAATCATGACGGCAAGGTGGAGCGGCGCGACGCCAATTCCGACCTCGGCGGCACCATGCGCCTCGGCGCGCAGACCTGCGCGGTCAAGCAGGGCACGATTGCCGCTGAGATCTATGGCGACAAGGTAACCGAACGCCATCGTCACCGCTACGAAGCCAATAACCATTATCTCAGCCGTGTCGAAGAGGCTGGCCTGGTCGTGTCGGCACGGACGCCGAACGAAGGCCTGTGCGAAATCATGGAACTGCCGCGCGGCGGCGACAATGCGCATCCGTGGTTCGTCGGTGTGCAGTATCACCCGGAGTTCAAGTCGACGCCGCGTGACGGCCATCCGCTGTTCATCTCCTTCATCAAGGCTGCGCTCGCCCGCAAGCAGGCTGCCGCCCAAAGGAAAGCAGCATGAAGCTTTGCGGCTTTGAAACCGGACTCGACCGGCCGTTCTTCCTGATTGCCGGTCCCTGTGTGATCGAGTCGCAGCAGATGGCGCTCGACACCGCGGGGTGCTTGAAGGAAATAACGTCGGAACTCGGTATCCCGTTCATCTACAAGTCGTCCTTCGACAAGGCGAACCGTTCTTCCGGCAGTTCATTCCGTGGCCTCGGCATGGAAAAAGGCCTGGAGATCCTGGCCGAGGTCAGGAAGCAGATCGGCGTGCCGGTTCTCACCGATATCCACGAAATCGATGAAATCAAGCCGGTTGCCGCGGTAGTCGACGTGTTGCAAACGCCGGCCTTCCTGTGCCGCCAAACCGATTTCATCCGCGCCTGCGCGCAATCCGGCAAGCCGGTCAATATCAAGAAGGGCCAGTTCCTCGCGCCGGGCGACATGAAGAACGTGATCGACAAGGCGCGCGAGGCGGCGAAGGAAGCGGGTCTGCCGCAGGACAACTTCATGGCCTGCGAACGCGGCGTCTCGTTCGGCTACAACAACCTGGTCTCCGACATGCGCTCGCTCGCGATCATGCGCGAAACCGGTTGCCCGGTTGTATTCGATGCCACGCATTCGGTGCAGTTGCCGGGCGGGCAGGGCACATCGTCGGGCGGTCAGCGCGAGTTCGTGCCGGTCCTGGCGCGCGCCGCGGTCGCCGTCGGCATTGCCGGCCTCTTCATGGAAACGCATCCGAATCCCGCTGAAGCCAAGTCCGATGGCCCTAACGCCGTGCCTCTCGGACGCATGAAGGAACTGCTTTCCACGCTGATCGAACTCGATCGCGTGGTCAAGAAAGCAGGCTTTCTGGAAACCGATTTTTCTTGATCGGCGTTTGCAGGGGTGCTTACGCACCGCCTGATCTACTGATACGGAAACGGTGCGCGTCGCGCACCCTGCAGAATTTTCTTTGATTTGGGAGAACTGAATGAGTGCCATCGTAGACATCATCGGCCGCGAAGTGATCGATTCGCGCGGCAACCCCACCGTCGAATGCGACGTGCTGCTCGAATCCGGCGTCATGGGCCGCGCCGCCGTCCCCTCCGGCGCCTCCACCGGCTCGCGTGAAGCGATCGAACTGCGCGACGGCGACAAGAGCCGCTACCTCGGCAAGGGCGTGCTCAAGGCCTGCGAAAACATCAACACCGAAATCTCGGAAGCCATCATGGGCCTCGATGCCAATGAGCAAGCCTTCCTCGACCGCACCCTGATCGACCTCGACGGCACCGACAACAAGGCCCGCCTCGGCGCCAACGCCACCCTGGCCGTCTCCATGGCCGTGGCCAAGGCCGCCGCCGAAGAATCCGGCCTGCCGCTGTACCGCTACTTCGGCGGCTCCGGCGCGATGCAGATGCCGGTGCCGATGATGAACGTGATCAACGGCGGCGCGCACGCGGACAACAACCTGGACCTGCAAGAGTTCATGATCATCCCGGTCGGCGCCCCCAGCTTCCGCGAAGCGATCCGCTACGGCGCCGAAGTGTTCCATACCCTCAAGAAGATCCTGCACGACAAGAAGCTGACCACCGCGGTCGGCGACGAAGGCGGCTTTGCGCCGTCGGTCGACAACCATGAAGCGGCGATCAAGCTGATCCTGCAGGCGATCGAGCAGGCCGGCTACGAGCCGGGCACGCAGATCGCGCTGGGGCTGGACTGCGCGGCCAGCGAGTTCTACAAGGACGGCAAGTACCAGCTGGACGGCGAAGGGCTGGCGCTGTCGTCGGGCGACTTCACCAACCTGCTGGCGACCTGGTGCGATAAGTACCCGATCATCTCAATCGAGGACGGCATGGCCGAGAACGACTGGGAAGGCTGGGCGACGCTGACCCAGGCCCTGGGCAAGAAGGTGCAGCTGGTGGGCGACGACCTGTTCGTGACCAACACGAAGATCCTGCGCGAAGGCATCCAGAAGAACATCGCGAACTCGATCCTGATCAAGATCAACCAGATCGGCACGCTGACGGAGACGTTCGCGGCGATCGAGATGGCCAAGCGCGCCGGTTACACCGCAGTGATTTCGCACCGTTCGGGCGAGACCGAGGATGCGACGATTGCGGACATCGCAGTGGGCACCAACGCGTTGCAGATCAAGACGGGTTCGATGTCGCGTTCGGACCGCATGGCCAAGTACAACCAGTTGCTGCGCATCGAGGAAGACCTCGGCGATATCGCCAGCTATCCGGGCCGCAGCGCGTTTTACAACCTGCGGTAAACGAACTGTCTTAGTCGGATCGGGATTTGGGGGCGGAAGCCCCCAAATTCATAAAGACGCCTAGAATCCTGGCATGCGCCTCATCACCCTCTGCCTTGCTGCCTTGCTGCTGCTGATCCAGTACCCCTTGTGGCTGGGCAAGGGCGGGTGGCTGCATGTCTGGGACCTCGATAAGCAGGTTGTCGCGGCACAGAAGAATAACAACGAGCTGAAAGCGCGCAATGCAAAGCTCAGCTCGGAAGTCCGGGACCTGAAGGATGGCACGGGCGCCGTCGAGGAACGCGCCCGTTACGAGCTCGGAATGATCAAGGATGGAGAAATCTTCGTCCAGATACTGAGCCCGAACGACAAGCTGGCAGCCCCAACTCCACCTCCACCTCCACCTCCAGTCCCGCAAAAAGCCGACTGAACGTGAACCGGGCAACGCACGCTGCCTGCCCGCCTGTTCCCATCAATGCTTGATCTCGCTCGCGGGCTGCATTGCATCGCTGGCATTCGCCGTTGCGAATAGCTGGGTGCAGTCGACTTTGTCGAATTCGTAATGCTGGCCGCAAAAATCGCAGTTGATCGCAAGTTTTCCGAGGTCCGCGAGCGCAGCATCGACTTCCTGTCGGCCCAGCATGAGCAGCATGTTGCCGACTTTTTCGCGAGTGCAACTGCACCGAAAGCTCGGATGGCGCGGTTCGAACACGCGGATTGTCTCTTCCCAGAACAGGCGGCGCATCAGCGTGTTGATGTCGGTCGACAGCAACTCCTCGTTGCGCAGGGTCGATGCCAGCGTGACGGTGTGGTTCCATGTTTCGGCGTCGTCCGTCACTTGCGCACCGCTTCCGCCTTCCTTCGGCAGTTTCTGCAGCAGCAGTCCGCGCGATACCTTGCTGTCGGCGGCGATCCACAACCTGGTGTCGAGCTGTTCGGAACGAAGCATGTAGTTTTCGATGACTGCTGCGACCGAGTCACCGTCGAGCGGAACGATACCCTGGTAGGGTTGTTGTCCCGGCAGTTTGTCCTTGGGGTCGAGCGTGATCACGAAGCGACCGTGTCCATGCGCATTGACCAGTTGGGTCAGACTCGCATCTTCCGGAATCGCCGCATCCGGCGCCAACTTGGCCGTTGCGCGCAAATTCAGTTCGGAGTCGCATTCCACCACCAGCAGGCGGACCGGTCCGTCACCGTGCATCTGCATCACGATCATGCCGTTGAATTTCAGATTCGCGGAAAGCAATGCAGCGGCGGCGACCATTTCGCCGAGCAGTCTGCTGACCGGCGCAGGATAGCCCTTGCGCGACTGGATCTGTTGCCAGGTATCCGAGATTTCGACCAGTTCGCCGCGTACCGCGGCGTTCTCGAAAATAAATCGTTGTAGTGTATCCATCGTTATCCAATCCGCTTCAGGCTCTGCTTGAAGAGCTGGCCGCGCTTGACGTAATTGCCGGTGTTCGCCTGCATGCGGGCGATGTCTTCTTCGCTCAAGGTGCGCACGACTTTTGCCGGCGAGCCGATGATCAGCGAGTTGTCGGGAAATTCCTTGCCTTCTGTCACCAGGGCGCCTGCGCCGACCAGGCAGTTCTTGCCGATCCTTGCGCCGTTGAGGATCACCGCCTGGATGCCGACCAGCGAACCTTCGCCGACTGTGCAGCCGTGCAGCATCGCTTGATGGCCGACCGTCACGTTTTTGCCCACGGTGAGCGGAAAGCCGGGATCGGTGTGGAGCACGCAGCCTTCCTGCACGTTGCTGTTTTCGCCAATGGCAATCAATTCGTTGTCGCCACGAATGGTCACTTCGAACCAGATGCTGGCGTTCGCTTCAATTCTTGCCTTGCCGATGACATTTGCCGAATCCGCAATATAGGCCGATGGATCGATGTCGGGAGCATGTTCGCCCAGTTGGTAGATGGCCATGGATTTCCGTAAAATCACGAGTTTCGTTCGAAACCGCCATTTTAACGCCGCTCGCATGAATCCACCCTCAGACCTGCACGCAGCTTCTCCTGTCGAAATGCGCAGTGCCGCGCTGCATTGGCTCTGCGAAACGGATCCTGCATGCAAGGCAGCAGGGGTGGAGCTGCTGTCGCAGCAGTGGCGCAGCGGCGGTGCGCAACCCGATCCCGGAGTTGCGTTGCAAGCACGCGTAGATATTCCCGGGCGTCCGCTCAAACCGGTGCTCGTACCTCCGCTCGCAGTACAGCACCGGTCCATGCGCACCATTGAGGGCCGAGCCGCGCTGCTTCACGCGCTCGCACACATCGAGTTTAATGCGATCAATCTTGCGCTCGACGCCATCTGGCGTTTTCCCGGCATGCCGGAGTCGTATTACGCCGACTGGCTGCAGGTGGCGGCGGAGGAGGCGCACCATTTTTCCCTGCTTGCCACGCATCTGAACACACTGGGCTTTACCTACGGCGACTTCGCTGCGCATAACAGCCTGTGGGACATGGCGGAGAAAACCAGGGATGACGTGCTTGCACGCATCGCCTTGGTGCCGCGCACCCTTGAAGCGCGCGGCCTCGACGCATCGCCGCCGGTGCGCGCGAAACTGGCGCAAGCCGGCGATCTCGCGGCAGCGGAAATTCTCGACATTATCCTGCGCGACGAAATCGGTCACGTTGCAACCGGCAATCGCTGGTTCGCCTGGCTTTGCCGCGAGCGCGGACTGGAACCGGTCTCCGCGTATGCCGATCTGGCTGCGCGATACAAGGCGCCACCGCCGCGCGCGCCCTTCAATCTCGAAGCGCGGCGTGCAGCCGGCTTCAGCGAGGCTGAGTTGCAGGCGCTGCTTTCCTGACGTACCGCAAACTATTGCATCAAAGCATCGGAACCGGAAACTTCCACCCTTTTGCACAGGTCTGTGGAAGGAGCGGTGCTGTTTTTGGTGTAGATCTTGCATCGAGGTAACGATCAGCCCAATGACGATGTGATAGGGGGCGCGAAATGATGAAACGGACAAGAACTGCAATTTGCCGGGGCATGATCGGCGTGATGCTCGCCGGTCTGCTCGGTTGCGAAAAAACGGACGTTGCCGACAACGAAAAGGGGCCGGCCGAAAAAGCAGGCGCACAGATCGATCACGCCGCTGCGCGCGCCGGGGAAGAACTCAACAAGGTTGCCGAGAAGGCGGGCGAGGGCTTGCAACGACTTGGCCAGAAACTTCAGGACGAAGCGCAGCAGGCGAAACAGGCTTCGCAACCACAAGAACAGAATGAGCCGCTACAAGACCGGACAGAGCAGAAAAAGGAATAAGTCCTCCGGGAGATTCCCGGAAGCAGGGTCAAACGCAGAAAAGTTTTGCATGCGATTTTTGTCGCAGCGTACACCCCCGCATTCAATTAACAAGAATTTGTTTCGTGCTTCGCCCTGTCGGCAAGGCCCGAGACGCCTTGCCGACAGAAAACGGAAGCGCATGCATAGAAAACGCATCACCTTGGCCTTGCAGGGCGGCGGTTCCCACGGTGCATTTACATGGGGTGTTCTCGACCGTCTGCTCGAAGACGGCCGTATCGACATCGAGGCAATCAGCGGCGCCAGCGCCGGTGCGATGAATGCCGTGGTACTGGCCCACGGCCTGACTGCCGGCGGGCGCGACGGCGCCCGTCAAGCCTTGAAGGATTTCTGGGATGCTGTAGCAAGCAGCGCACCCTTCAGCACGATTCCGGATGGCTTGTCCGCACCGGCAAGCCTGGCAGCGCAATCGGAGCTGCCGATTGCCTACAAGCCGCTGATGACCTTGCTGCACTTCTTCTCTCCCTATCAACTGAATCCCTTCGATATCAATCCCCTGCGCGATATCCTCGCAAGGCAGATCGACTTCGAGCGCTTGCGCCGGGAATGCCGTACACGCCTGTTCATCGCCGCCACACAGGTGAGCACGGGAACGCTGAAGCTGTTTCGCGCGCGGCAGATGACGATCGATGTGCTGCTTGCATCGGCATGCCTGCCGCTGCTGCACCGCGCAGTGGAGATCGACGGCGAAGCTTACTGGGATGGCGGCCTCACCGCCAATCCGCCGCTGTTTCCGTTGGTGCACAAGTGTTCGGCACGCGACATCCTGGTGGTGTTGCTGCACCCGCGCCCGCAGTTGCAGGTGCCGAAAACTGCCGACGAAATCTGGCATCGTCTGAGCGAAATGGGATTCAGTTCCACCTTCTTTACCGAAGTGCAGGGGCTGATGCTGGCGCAACGCGAAGCCAGGCGCGGTTGGTTGGCCATCGGCAGGCTGGAGCGAAGGCTGCGCCAGTTGAACCTGCATGTGGTCGAGTCGCGGGAGTTGATGAGCCAGTTGAGCCGGCACAGCAAGCTCAATGCGCATCCGGCGTTCATCAAGGGCTTGCACGAAGAGGGGCGCGTCCGCGCCGAGTCTTGGCTCGAGCAGAATTTCGCGCAGTTGGGCGTGGATTCTTCGTTTCGATTCGCGCAGCTGTTCGGTTGAGAACTTGGCGTGGATGCAAAATTCTTTTGACAGTAGTGCAGGCCTCCGTGCCTGCATCCAGTGCAGGCACGGAGGCCTGCACTACCTTTCATGTATGCGCCGTGTCACAACCCGCCTTGCGCGCGCTCCTGTTCCAGCAGGCGCAGCACGCGCCGCTGGACTTTTCCGGTGGTTGTCATCGGCAGTTCGTCGATGAACTCGATCTCCTTCGGATATTCATAGGGTGCCAGCTTGCCGCGGACGTGCGCCTGCAACTCGCCGATCAGTTTCTGCTCGGCTTCCTGACCGCGTTCCGCTCCCGGCGTCAGGACGACGAAGGCCTTGACCACATTGCCGCGTTCGGCATCCGGCTTGGGCACCACTGCCACATTGGCGACCGCAGGATGCTGGACCAGGCAATTCTCGATCTCCGATGGGCCGATGCGATAGCCGGCCGCCTTGAACATGTCGTCGGCGCGTCCCTGGTACCACAGGTAGCCGTCCTCATCCATCGAGGCGAGGTCCCCGGTGCGGCACCAGTCGCCGGTGTACTTGCCGCGGGTCGCCTCCGGATTCTTCCAGTACTCGATGAAGAAGATCGGGTCGGGATGACCGTGGATGTCGGTGCGGTTGAGCGCCACTTCGCCGGTTTCACCGGCGCCGAGCACCTTGCCTGCATCGTCGATGACGGCGACGCGATGGCCCGGGTAGGGACGCCCCATGCTGCCGGGTTTCGCCGGCCACCGTTCGGCGCTGTTGCCGACGATGTAGTTCATCTCGGTCTGGCCGAACATCTCGTTCGGTGTCACGCCGAGCGCGGACTTGCACCAGTTGAACACGGTATCGCCGACCGCCTCGCCGGCGCTCATGATCGCGCGCAGCTTCAGCTTGAACTTGTCGCGCGGCGCCGGAAAAGCCTTCATCATCATCTTGAGCGCAGTCGGGAACAGGAAGGTGTTGGTGATGCCGTACTTCTCCAGCAAATGGAAAGCGGTTTCCGGAGAGAAGCGGCCGCGGTAGCCGACGATCGGCATGCCGAAGTACAGTGCCGGCAGCAGCGCATCCATCAGTCCGCCGGTCCATGCCCAGTCTGCGGGCGACCAGAATACGTCGCCGTCGCGCGGAAACCAGTTCTGCGAGGCGACGAAGCCGGTCAGGTTGCCGATGATCGCGGAATGCGGGATCAGCGCGCCCTTGGGTGCACCCGTCGTTCCACTGGTGTAGATCAGCACTGCCGGGTCGGTCGCCAAGGTACGCTCGGCGTCAAAGCTCTCGCGCGCCTTTGCCAGTTGCGCATGCCAGTCCAGCGTGTCGCCTGCGTCGCAATTCACGGCGAGGACATGCTTGAGCATCGGGCAGTTGGCGCGCGCAGCTTGCAGGTTGTCCAGCCCTGCCTGGTCGACGATGGCAACCGCCGCTTCGCTGTTCTGCAGGCGGTATTCGAGCGCATCGGGTCCGAACAGGATGGAAAGCGGCATTGCCACCGCGCCGATGCGGTAGCAGGCCATGTGGGCAATCGCGGTTTCCATGCGCTGCGGCAGGACAATCGCTACGCGGTCGCCTTTGCCGACGCCGAGCAGCCGCAGCACGTTGGCCAGCCTGTTTGCCTGCGTGTGCAGGGCGGCGTAGGTGAGGGTGGCGGCATGGCCGGCTTCGTCCTCGTAGAAAATGGCGATGCGCGACTTGTCGTCGGCCCAGCGGCTGCAGCAGACATCCGCAATATTCAGCTCGGTTGGTACATGCCAGCGAAAACTGGTGTACAAATCCTGGTACTGGTCCTGTGGGGCGCTACGGTTGGCGGCGGTCATGTTCTCTCCGGTATAATTGTCGAACGATCGTTCTTTTACTGGTATTTGCGGCAAGGCTATTATGCCGATTTCTTCGGAATCTTCCTTGATCAGGCTACACATGAAACCTTCCCGCTCCGAATTCATTCCCGTGCGGGGGCTGCAGTATCACATTCGCCACTGGGGCAACGAAGGCGCGCCCAAACTGTTCATGGTGCACGGCTGGATGGACGTGGCGGCGTCGTTCCAGTTCGTGGTCGACTGCCTGAAGAAGGACTGGCATGTGATCGCGCCCGACTGGCGCGGTTTCGGATTGACGAAAAATCCGGGCATCGACTCCTACTGGTTTCCCGATTATCTCGGCGACCTCGATGCCATTCTTCAGCACTATTCACCGGATCAACCGGTGAACCTGCTTGGACACAGCATGGGGGGCAATGTTGTCTGCCTGTACGCCGGCGTGCGGCCTGCGCGGATTCGCATGCTGGTGAACCTGGAAGGATTCGGCCTGCCTGTCACCCGGCCCGGCCAGGCACCGGGGCGCTATGCGAAATGGCTGGACGAGTTGCACAACCCGCCGACGCTGCGCAGCTATCCGGCAAAAGCCGATGTTGCCGCACGCCTGCAGAAAACCAATCCGCGTCTGACTGACGAACGCGCGGCGTTTCTCACCGATCACTGGGCCGCCCAAAACGCTCAGGGAGAATGGGAAATTCTCGGTGACCCTGCGCACAAAATGAGCAGCCCGATTCTTTACCGGGTGGAAGAGGTTCTTGCCTGCTGGCAGGCTATCACCGCGCCCGTATTGTGGGTCGAGGCCGACGACACGGAGGCCTGGCGCTGGATGGGCCCGAAAGAAACAGCGCGGGCGGAAATCGATCGCCGCATCGGTTTCATTCCGCAGGTAAGGACCGCCACCATCAATGGCGCCGGACACATGTTGCACCACGACCAACCGGAAGCATTGGCCGCGCTGATCGAGGATTTCCTTTGAAAGCTGACAGAGAGCGGGCCTGTCACTGGATGTAAGCGCACTCCGTCATCCGGCAACTCGGCGTACAATGAGCATTCCCTTGCCATTGTCTTATCGTCCGCATGCTGAACGTCGATCTCCATTGCCACTCCAACGTTTCCGACGGCGCACTGGCGCCTGCCGAGGTGGCTGCGCGTGCGCACGCCAATGGCGTCGAGGTCTGGGCTCTGACCGATCATGACGAGATCGACGGAGTGCAAGAGGCGCGCGACGCCGCACATGCGCTCGGCATGCACTACGTTACCGGCGTCGAGATTTCGGTGACCTGGGCGGCACGAACCATCCATATTGTCGGCTTGAAATTCGACGAGAACAACCAGGACCTCAGGCAGGGCCTGATCAACACCCGCTCCGGGCGCGAACGCCGTGCCCATGAAATGGCGGCGCAACTTGCGGAAGCCGGCATTCCGAATGCCTTCGAGGGCGCGTTGAAACATGTCGGCAATCCCGACCTGATTTCACGCACGCATTTCGCGCGCTACATCATCGAGCTGGGCGTATGCGCGGATGTCAGCGAAGTGTTCCGCAATTACCTGATCGAAGGCAAGCCGGGGTTCGTGCCGCATCGCTGGGCAAGCCTGAAGGATGCGGTCACCTGGATCCGCAACGCAGGCGGCATTGCCGTCGTCGCACATCCCGGCCGCTACGATTTCGACGACCTGGCGCTGGATGCATTTCTCGGCGAGTTCAAGCGCTGGGGCGGCGTTGGCGTGGAGGTCGTGACCGGCAGCCATACCGAAGACGAATATGCACGCTTTGCCGTGGTGGCGAAGAACTATGGCTTGCTTGCCTCGCGCGGTTCGGATTTCCACGCCCCGGGTGAGTCCCGCACCGAACTCGGCAGCCTTCCGCCCTTGCCGCCATCACTCGTACCGGTCTGGCACGATTGGCGCATGTAATCCGGCCACAGCGCCGACCGCAGCCGCCATATTCTGGCTGTCGCTACTCTGTGGCATCATGGCGAGCTCTTGAAATTCCGACCCGGCAACCGCATCTACAAGGCGCTTTCAACTCGGAGGCTTTTGCATGAAACGAATCGTTCTCTTTCTAGCGACCAACCTGGCTGTCGTGCTGGTCATGTCGGTCGTCCTGTCCCTGCTCGGCGTCAATCGCTACCTGACTGCCAACGGCCTCGATCTCGGGCAGTTGATGGTGTTTTCGCTGGTGGTCGGTTTTACCGGATCGATCTTTTCCCTGCTGATCAGCAAGCCGATGGCCAAATGGTCGACCGGCGCGCGTGTGATCGACGCACCTTCTTCGTCGACCGAACTGTGGCTGCTTGATACGGTGAAACGGCTGGCCGATCGCGCCGGCATCGCGATGCCGGAAGTGGCCGTGTATGACGGCGAACCGAATGCGTTTGCCACCGGCGCCTTCAAGAATTCGGCGCTGGTTGCCGTATCGACCGGCCTGCTGGAAAGCATGACCAGGGACGAGGTCGAGGCCGTGCTCGGCCACGAAATCGCGCACGTCTCCAACGGCGACATGGTGACCCTGGCCCTGATTCAGGGCGTGGTCAATACTTTCGTGATCTTCCTGGCGCGCGTGGTCGGCTACATGATCGACAAGGCGGTATTCCGCAATAACGACGATCGCGGTCCGGGTATGGGTTACATGATCACCGTCTTCGTCTGCGAGATCGTGTTCGGCATCCTGGCATCGATCATCGTCGCCTGGTTCTCGCGCTATCGTGAATTCCGGGCGGATGCCGGATCCGCGCACTTGCTCGGCAGCCCGCAACCAATGGTCAAGGCGCTGGCGCGACTGGGGGGCGTGAACGCGTCGGAAGAAAGCCTGCCGCAGAATTTCCGTTCGTTCGGCATTGCCGGGGGACGTGTCGCTTCCCTCTTTTCGAGCCATCCGCCGATCGAGGACCGTATCGCCGCGTTGCGCGGTACGCATTGATCCCACTTTAATCTTTCACGGCGGTCATCACAGACCGCCGTTATTTTTTCATGAGCCAATTTTTCCAGATCCACCCCGACAACCCACAACTACGGCTGATCAAGCAGGCTGTGCAAATCATCGACGGCGGCGGCATCGTCGCATTGCCGACCGATTCCTGTTATGCACTTGTCTGCCATCTCGATGACAAGGCAGCGGTGGAGCGCCTGCGCCGCATTCGCGGCGTCGACGACAAGCACCACTTGACACTGTTATGCCGCGACCTGAGCGAAATTGCGCAGTATGCACGCGTGGACAACCGCCAGTATCGCCTGCTGAAGGCAGCGACGCCCGGACCGTATACCTTCATTCTTGAAGCAACCAAGGAAGTGCCGCGCCGCCTCAGCCATCCGTCGCGCAAGACGATCGGCCTGCGCGTTCCGGAAAACCGGATTGCCCACGCCTTGCTGGAAGAGTTGGGGCAACCGCTGCTCGGCACGACACTGATCCTCCCGGACGAGAGCGATCCCCTGACCGATCCCGATGAGGTGCGCAGCCAGCTTGAGCGCCAGATAGAACTGGTCATCGATGGCGGGGCCTGCAGCCTGGAACCGACCACCGTGATCGACTTGACCGGCGCCGAGCCGGAACTGCTGCGGCAAGGCCGTGGCGATGCGGCGATGTTCGGACTCTGAAAGTGCTTGATGCCGCTCTCGCAATCTTTCCGGCCTTCCAGACCGTCGGACGGCGCGTTGCGCCCCCTCTGATAAAATTCAGCCCATGAATGATCTCGTCCAGACCTTCGCGGTATACGCGCTGCCGGTACTCTTCGCCATTACGCTCCATGAAGCCGCGCACGCTTACGCTGCCAAACATTTCGGCGACGCGACGGCCTTCATGCTCGGACGCATGAGCCTGAACCCGGTCAAGCACATCGATCCGGTCGGAACGATCCTGATTCCTGTCGTGCTGTTCCTCGTCGGGAGTCCTTACTTTATCGGCTATGCCAAACCGGTACCCGTTGATTACGGCAATCTGCGCAAACCGAAGCGAGACATGGCATGGGTTGCGCTGGCCGGTCCGGCGGCGAATCTCGTCATGGCGCTTGCTTGGCTAGTGCTGGCGATTCTGCTCGGCGCGATGGGTATCAACGAAGCCTTTTTCATGAAGGTTGCAGAAGCCGGCATCCGTGTCAACCTGGTCATTTTTGCGTTTAACCTGTTTCCAATTCCACCCCTTGATGGGGGACGGATCATGACCAGTTTGCTGCCGCACAAGTATGCGTACAAGTTTGCGCAGATTGAACCCTACGGTTTTTTTATCGTGATGGGACTGGTCTTCCTAAATGCCTTGCACTTCTGGAGTTTATGGATGGTTCCGGTCATGTCCATTGCCGGTAAAGTACTCCAGCTCGTCGTTTCCCCCCTGAATTTCTTACTTGGTTAGACATCATGTATCCCGACCGCGTTGTTTCCGGCATGCGCCCGACAGGTGCGATGCACCTTGGCCACTATCACGGCGCCCTCAAGAACTGGATCAAGCTGCAATCCGAATTGCCCTGCCTGTTTTTCGTCGCCGACTGGCACGCGTTGACCACGCACTACGACGATCCCAGCATCATTGAAACCAGCACCTGGGACATGGTGATCGATTGGCTGGCCGCCGGGGTCGACCCGTCCCAGGCAACGCTGTTCATCCAGTCCAGGGTGCCCGAACACGCGGAATTGCACCTGCTGCTGTCGATGGCAACGCCGCTTGGCTGGCTGGAACGGGTGCCGACCTACAAGGACCAGCAGGAAAAGCTCGCCGACCGCGACCTCGCGACATACGGCTTCCTCGGCTATCCGCTGCTGCAGGCAGCCGACGTGCTGATCTACCGCGCCAGCCTGGTGCCGGTTGGCGAAGACCAGGTGCCGCACATCGAAATGATGCGCGAATTGGCGCGCCGCTTTAACCATCTGTACGGCAAGGAAAAGGGTTTCGAGGAAAAGGCGCAGGAGGCTGTCAAGAAACTCGGCAGCAAGCGTGCCCGCATCTACAACGAGTTGCGTACCGAATTCCAGGAACAGGGCAAGCAAGAGGCGCTGGAGCAGGCCAAGGCAATGCTGGATGAAGCGCAAAACTTGTCGATGATCGACCGCGAGCGCCTGTTCGGTTATCTCGAAGGCAGCCGCAAGCTGATCCTGGTGGAGCCGCAGGCCCGTCTTACCGAGGCATCGCGCCTGCCCGGCCTCGACGGACAGAAGATGTCGAAAAGCTACGGCAATACGGTCACGCTGCGCGAAGATAAGGAGTCCGTAACGAAGAAGGTGCGGACCATGCCGACAGATCCCGCACGCGTGCGTCGTACCGACCCCGGCGATCCGGAAAAATGTCCGGTATGGCAACTGCACCAGGTCTATTCCGATACCGAGACCAGGGACTGGGTAGTGAAGGGCTGCAAATCGGCCGGCATCGGCTGCCTCGAATGCAAGCAGCCGGTCGTGGACGCCATCCTCAAGGAACAGGAGCCGATGCGCGAGCGTGCGCAGCAGTATCTTGACGATCCGTCGCTGGTGCGCGCCATCGTCGCCGACGGCTGCGACAAAGCGCGCAAGCTTGCGCAGGAAACCATGCGCGACGTGCGTGAGGCAATGGGCCTGGGTTACAACTGAGCATCGACGGCGAGCGGCAATTGGACAGCAGTCCTGCATCGCATTTACCGCTGGAGCGGCCGTCGGAGTGGGTGGCGCGTTTCGCACCGCTGATCCCGTCCGGCGAAGTGCTTGATCTTGCGTGCGGCAACGGGCGCCACTCCCGCTTGCTGACAGCGCTGGGGCATACCGTGCTGGCAGTCGATCGCGATCCGCAGGCGTTGCGGAGTGCCGCTGGTCCGGGAATCAATACCTTGCAGGCCGATCTCGAAAGCGGCATCGATGGGGCCAACTGGCCGTTTGAAAAGGAACGTTTTGCCGGCATCGTGGTAACCAACTACCTGCACCGGACGCTGTTTCCACACCTGTTTGCCGGGTTGACCGTTGGCGGCGTCCTGATTTATGAAACTTTTGCAGACGGAAATGCGCAGTTCGGCCGGCCTTCCAGTCCGCGCTTCCTGCTGAACAGGGCCGAACTGCTTGATGCGGTCCGCGGGCAGAGCCGACCGGACCTGCATGTCCTCGCCTACGAAGACGGCTACCTCGATACTCCCAGGCCGGCGATGGTGCAGCGTATTTGCGTAGTACGCACCGCCGGGGATGCAGGGGACGTCGACCCGCATCGATGGCGCCTGTCCTGAACCCGGATTCCCGGCAGGATTGCCCCACGGGAGCAGGCGATCCGCTACAATCGATCCTTTCCATATTTACCCGATAACACCATCATGATCCAGGGCAGCATAGTCGCAATTGTCACCCCCATGCACGCAGACGGCAGTCTCGACCTGCCGGGGCTGCGCAAACTGATCGACTGGCATATTGCCGAGGGCACCGATGGTATCGTCATCGTCGGCACTACCGGCGAATCGCCCACCGTGTCGGTGGAAGAGCATTGCGAATTGATCAAGATCGCAGTCGATCATGCGGCGAAGCGGATCCCCATCATTGCGGGTACCGGCGGCAATTCGACTACCGAAGCGATCGAACTGACGAGTTATGCGAAAAGCGCCGGCGCCGACGCATCCCTGCTGGTGGTGCCGTACTACAACCGGCCGACGCAGGAAGGCATGTACCAGCACTTCAGGAAAATCGCGGAAGCCATCGACCTGCCGGCGATTCTCTACAATGTGCCGGGGCGTACGGTGGCCGACATGTCCAACGAAACCATTCTGCGCCTCGCGCAGGTTCCGGGCATCATCGGCGTCAAGGACGCAACCGGCAACGTCGGCCGCGGCAGCGACCTGATCCGTCTCGCGCCCAAGTCGTTCGCGGTCTATTCCGGTGATGACCCGACCGCCATGGCGCTGATGTTCTGCGGCGCCAAAGGCAACATTTCAGTGACCGCCAATGTCGCGCCACGCGGAATGCACGAACTATGCGTTGCCGCCATGGCCGGCAAAGTTGCCGAAGCGGTGGAAATCAACAACAAACTGCTTCCCTTGCATAACAAGCTGTTCGTCGAACCGAACCCGGTGCCCGTGAAGTGGGCAATGGCAGAGATGGGCTTGATCCCGTCCGGTATCCGGTTGCCGCTCGTGCCGCTCGGTGCCGACTATCATGAAACGGTGCGTGCGGCCTTGCGTGAATCCGGTGTATTACAATAAGCGCCGCTATTCGGCCGGCAGATAACCAAACCTTTTTCAGCATCGACATGACTATTCGCAAGCACTCTTACATGACTCAACGTGGACTCATTTATGCGCTGGCACTGGCCGGACTTGCCGGTTGCAGTTCCGTCGGTTCGATGCTGGAACCGGATCGCCTGGAGTACAAGAGTGCCGGCAAGGCGCCGTCACTGGAAATCCCTCCGGATCTGACCCAGTTGCAGCGAGACAACCGCTATGCGATCCCGGAGGCAAACCGCGGGACGGCAACGGCTTCCGGCTACAACCTTCAGCAGAATGCACAGCCCTCGACAGCGACCGTGGCGCCGAAAGCCGGCGAAGACATGCGCATCGAGCGCGACGGCAGCCAGCGTTGGCTGGTGGTGAAGCAGAGTCCGGAAGAGTTGTGGCCGCAAATCAAGGACTTCTGGCAGGATTCGGGGTTTCTGATCACGCTGGAATCGCCGCAGGCCGGCGTCATGGAAACCGACTGGGCGGAGAATCGCGCCAAGATTCCGCAGGATTTCATCCGCAATACGCTCGGCAAGGCGCTCGACTCGCTGTATTCGACAGGCGAGCGTGACAAGTTCCGGACGCGCCTGGAGCGCACCGGCAACGGTTCCACCGAAATTTATATCAGCCATCGCGGCATGCAGGAGGAACTGGTCGGCCAGCAGAAGGACTCCACGATGTGGACGCCGCGGCCCTCCGATCCCGGACTGGAAGCTGAATTTCTGTCGCGCCTGATGGCGCGCCTCGGCACGGACAGTGCGCAGGCCAAGGCAGCGGTGACCAACGCGAGTTCCCAGATTGCCCGCGCAAAGCTCGTGAAGGGAGCAAATGGCCGCTACGTCGAAGTTGACGAGGGCTTCGACCGTGCATGGCGCCGTGTCGGCCTGGCACTTGATCGTGTCGGATTTACCGTCGAAGACCGCGACCGGACGCAGGGCCTGTATTTTGTCCGTTACGTCGATCCCGAGCAAGACAAGAACAAGTCTTCTGAAAAGGGATTTTTCTCCAAGCTGTTCTCGTTCGGTTCCAGCGACGACAAGGCGAAATCCGCGCAGCGCTACCGCGTGTCTGTGAAGAGCGTGGGAACGGCAAGCCAGGTTTCGGTTCTGGACAACCAGGGTCGCACGGAGTCGTCGCAGATTGCCGACAAGATCCTGTCGCTGTTGAACGAACAACTCAAGTAATCAAGTCCACGATTGAAGTTTGCCAGTCTTGGGAGTGGTAGCGACGGCAACGCGCTACTGATTTCCGCCACCTCCGGTACAACCCGCACCACCGTCATGCTGGACTGCGGGTTTGCCATCAAGGAAACCGAGCGCCGCCTGCAGAGACTGGGAATGGGTCCGTCCGAGCTTGCCGGCATCGTCGTCACACACGAACACCAGGACCATGTCGGCGGCGTGTTCAAGTTTGCGCGCCGTCACCGGATTCCGGTCTGGCTCAGCTTCGGGACTTACCAGGCGGTGCGCAACGACTGCAATGGCGTCGACTTCAGGTTCTGCCGCGACGGGGAACGCTTTGTTATCCAGGATCTTGAACTTGTCCCATACACGGTGCCGCACGACGCGCGTGAACCGGTGCAATACGTCGCCCTCGATGGCCGTCGCAAACTCGGCGTCCTGACCGACGCCGGCCAGTCGACGCCGCACCTGATACAAGCATTGGCCAGGTGCGACGCGCTGATGCTGGAGTGCAACCATGACCGTGAGATGCTGGCCAATTCAAAATACCCGCCGTCGCTCAGAAACCGCATTGGCGGTGCCTATGGCCATCTTTCCAATGACACAACTGCGCAGATTCTCGATGCGCTCGACAAGTCGTGCCTGAAGACCGTGGTCGGCGCCCATTTGAGCCAGCAGAACAATACGCCGGCGCTCGCGCGAGCAGCCCTTTGCAGTGTCATGGGGGCGGATAGTGCACGCGTGATGATCGCCTGCCAGGATGAGGGCTTTAACTGGGTGGATTTGGATTAAGTACCCACTCATAAAAAACTGTGAGAGTGCTGCCCGTGGTCGACCTGTTCTCCGGTTGAAGAAGAGTCATAAAAAAAGCCGACCCGAAGGTCGGCTTTTTCGTCAAGTAATTCTGGATTACTTGGAAGCAGCCGGAGCAGCGGCAGCCGGAGCAGCAGCGTCTGCCGGAGCAGCCGGAGCGGCAGCAGCGTCAGCGGCCGGAGCAGCCGGAGCGGCAGCAGCATCAGCGGCCGGAGCAGCCGGAGCAGCAGCATCAGCGGCCGGAGCAGCCGGAGCGGACGCTTCAGCGGCGGGAGCCGGTGCAGGAGCAGCAGCTTCTTCTTTCTTGCCGCAAGCAGCCAGAGCGATAGCCAGCAGAGAAGCGATCAACAGAGACTTTTTCATGAATTTCCCTTCAGATTTTTATCAAAAAATTATGCGATGAATAATTACCGGTAATTATTACTCGTTAGGCATTTTCGTTGGTTTTATTGCATCGGAATGTTGCATTGCCACACATTGAAATCTACCTAACGCGCGATTATAGCGGGTTTTTTTGCAACAGAGCATGGTCTTGTTTGCGCAGATGTAAGCATTTTGTAAGCAGGCAACGATATTTCAGCTTATTCCTCGCAAAGCCTTATCCAGCCGTCCTCGTACCAGGTATGGAGCGCTTCCATTACATCGCTGGAAGCGGCTGCAACCTCCGCGCCGGCCAGTTCCCGGCGGTTGGCGAGCGTTACCAGGGACGGTTTGTCCGCTTGACCCGCCACGAACGACTCGCCGTTGACGAAGACGGTTTTTCCGCGGTACAGCATCCGGGTCTTTCTTGACAAGACGATACCATTTTTCATTGCCTTTTTTGCAAACTTGGAAAGCGTCATCGAACGGACCGGCGCGTCGAAAAAAACGTTCGGTTTCGGTTCCGAAAGGTATTCGCCGAGGAAGAGGGTGATGTCTTCTTCGGTGAAGCGTATCTTTGCAAGTTCTGCCGATATGGCACTGATCATCTCGCTGCCGACTTCCGCCGGACGCTTGCTTGGGGCAAGGCCGGGATCGGCGTAGCGCCCCGGCAGTTCGATGGAATCGGCCATGAACTGCAGGAAGGCTTCGCCGAGCTCCTGAAAGGACGGAGCGCGAAAGCCGATCGAATAGGTCATGCATTCGCCGACAGCAACGCCGTCATGCGCATAATGCGGCGGCAGGTAGAGCATGTCTCCGGGTTCCAGCACGAACTCCTGCTCCGCCTTGAAGTTCTTCAATATCTTCAGCGGCATGCCTTCGATCAGCGTCAGGTCCTTCTGTGCGCTGATACGCCAGCGTCGCTGACCATGGGCCTGCAGAAGGAACACATCGTAAGAGTCGAAATGAGGGCCGACGCCGCCGCCGTCGGTAGCGTAGCTGATCATCAGATCGTCGAGTCGTGCATCGGGAACGAAGCGGAACTGCTGCATCAGTGCATCCGCCGTGTCTTCGTGCAAGTTGACGCCTTGCACGAGCATCGTCCAGCCTTTCTTGTCGAACTCCGGAAGTTGAGGGAATGGTCCGCTCTGCAGTTGCCAGTGCTTGCCGAAGTGCGTGACAAGACGGGACTCGACGTCGTCCCTGGTTGCCATGGCGCATAGCGCTTCTCGCGAAAGCAGTGGTTGAAAGCCGGGAATTGCCTGACGGATGAGCAGCGGTTTCTTGTGCCAGTAATCGTGGAGGAACTGTTGGGGCGTCATGCCGCCGAGGAGAGTAGACTTTTTCATGCCCGCATTATATAGGCATGCCATTTGCTGAATTCTCGCGGTCTCAGGCTGCCGGTTATAATCCGTGTGAACATTGACTTGAAAGGAATGGCCATGAAGATTGCCAAGAATACGGTAGTGACGCTGCACTACAAGTTGTCCGATGCCCAGGGCAATCTGATTGAAGAAAGCCGCGAACCGATGGTGTACCTGCACGGCGGCTATGAAAACACGCTGCCGAAAATCGAGGAAGCGCTTGAGGGCCAGGATGTCGGCTACGAAACCACGATCCAGGTAGAACCGGACGACGCGTTTGGTGAATACGATCCGAACCTCATCAAGATCGAGCCGCGCAACCGCTTGCCGGAACCGATTGAAGTCGGCATGCAGTTCGAAGGCACGCCGGATGAAACCGAAGGAGGTGAAGAGTCGCTGATCTTCACGGTCACCGATATCGCCGACGACAAGGTCGTGCTGGACGGTAATCATCCCCTGGCCGGTATGGCGCTGCGCTTCACGTTGAATGTTGCTGCTGTGCGCGGCGCGACCGATGAAGAAATTGCGCACCAGCACGTGCATGGTGAACATGGACATCATCACGACGATATCGAGGGTGAAGAAGGCGACCACTTCCGTAGTCACCCGATTCATTGAACGCTGCGCGTGTGCAGGTATTACACGTTCCCAGTGATTACTACACGGATCCGTCTTTGACAGCGGGTCCGTTGTTTTACCGGACAGCACTGCACGTCACGTAACGGTGAGCTACGCCAGTGTCGAGGCCTGGTTATTCGGCAACTGTCGATTGACGGACCAGCTTGCTCGGCTCGAACAAAGCCGGCTTTGTTGTTGTGACGGTGAGTTTCAGCACGCCTGAACCGGCGTTCATTTCTCCAACGCTGCCGCGCCAGTGGATTACGGTGGAGACGGGCTTCGCAGCGTCGCCATGGATGACCAACACCTTTCCCGGAAATTTCGCTGCAAGCGTCAGTAACTGTCGCCTTGTTTCCGCATATCCATCCCGCTTCGCGCCGCTGCTCCTGGCGCTGGCCAAGGGATTGCCGTCACTGAACAGAACAATGCCGCCGAGCTTCTTGTGCCTTGCGTGCGTGAAGATGCGATGCAGCCAGTCGCGGTTCGCAACAAGCCGGTCTTCAAATTCGCTATTGCGGCCGGCATCGAATACAAAATGGTTGTTGTTTCCCGGCAGGTTGATGGTGGCGAACATGATCTCGCCAAATTCCCAGCGCGCGTTTTCGACGAAACTGCGGTATTTCGGATCGGTCGATTGACGTATCACCGGAATGCGCGTCGCTCCCATTGAAAACTCGTCGACGAACAGGAGCTCGCGCAGGCGGCTCAGATGACTGACGGCGGCCGGTCTGCCGTCTTCGCTACCGCAATATGCCCAGTCGCTCGCCGCCAGCGATACCACCAGTCCGTTTTTTGCGGTTTCGAGCAATTCCTTTCGTTCGTCGTACAGCTTGTCGGTGCAGGTTTCGTTCCGTGCCTTGATGCCGTTGACTACCACGAAGGCGAGGTTATCGGCGTCGGTGGCCGCGATTGCCTTTGACAATGCAGACTGCTCCGACGGTGCCGCGTAGGGATGCGAAATCACCGCAAAGCTGAAGTCCGCCGTCTGCGCCGCCGCATTCCAGGCGATCGCCGCGAACACGCACAGTGCGGCGCAGCGCCATGGAAAGTATTTCGGTCTCATCCTTCGACGGCCAGCTTTTTCAGGCGATACAGCGTATCGAGTGCTTCGCGTGGTGACAGCGCGTCCGGGTCTGTATCTGCGAGTGCTTCCAGAACGGCTGCTGCCTTTGGAGGAAATGCATCCTTGTCGTCGCCGGATTCGTCGTCATTGTCATCCTCGGCGACGGCGCTGGCGAATAGATCGAATTGCGGCGTGGCCTGCACCGATTGCGCTTCAAGCGCGGCAAGATGCCTGCGCGCCGCCTTGATCACGGGTTGCGGCACGCCGGCAAGCTGCGCTACCTGCAAGCCGTAGCTTTGCGAAGCCGGCCCTGTCTGTACGGCATGCAGGAACACGATGCTGTCCTTGTGTTCGACTGCCGACAAGTGCACGTTGGCGGCAGTGGGATGCGTCTCCGGCAATTGCGTGAGTTCGAAATAATGTGTTGCAAACAGCGTGAAGCTCTTCGTCGTGTCGATCAGGTGGCGTGCGATTGCCCAGGCCAGTGCGAGCCCGTCGAAAGTCGAGGTGCCGCGGCCGACTTCGTCCATCAGCACCAGCGAATGCTCGGTCGCGCCGTTCAGGATTGCCGCCGATTCGGTCATCTCGACCATGAAGGTGGAGCGTCCTCCAGCGAGGTCGTCGGCTGCGCCGATGCGCGTGAAAATACGGTCGATCGGCCCGATCACAGCGCTGGTCGCCGGCACAAAGCTGCCGACGTAGGCGAGCAGCGTAATCAATGCCACTTGCCGCATGAACGTCGATTTGCCGCCCATGTTGGGGCCGGTGATCAGGAGCAGCTTGCGTTCGCTGCCGAGCTCGCAATCGTTCGCGATGAAGCGCTCGATCTGGTTTTCCACTACCGGATGACGGCCTTGCTCGATCCGGATCGTCGGTTCCGCGACAAGTTGCGGTGCACACCAGTTGTTGCGCAACGCGTGGTCCGCCAGTGCCACCAGCGTGTCGAGTTGCGCCAGTGCGTGGGCAATGGTCTGCAATGCGCCGATATGCGGCGCAAGCTCGTTCAGCAGCTTTTCATACAGATGCTTTTCGCGCGACAGCGCGCGTTCCTGTGCCGACAGGGCCTTGTCTTCGAAGGCTTTCAGTTCGGGCGTGATGTAGCGCTCTGCGTTCTTCAGGGTTTGCCGGCGACGGTAATCGTCCGGCACCTTGTCGGTCTGCCCATGCGTGACCTCGATGTAGAAGCCGTGCACCTTGTTGTACTCGACACGCAGGTTGGCGATGCCGGTGCGCGCGCGTTCGCGTGCTTCGAGTTCCACCAGGAACTGACCGGCGTTCTCCGAGAGCGCCCGCAACTCATCGAGTTCGGCATCGTAGCCGCGTGCGATTACGCCGCCGTCGCGTACCATCGCCGCCGGTTCCAGCGCGATCCCGCGTTCCAGCAGGTCGAGGCATTCGCCCGGCGTGCCCAGCGCTTCCTGAATCGATTGCAGAAGCGGCGCGTCGGCGTCGCGGTTGCACATCCCGACGTAGGCGCGCAGCGAGGGCAATTGCTGCAATCCGTTGCGCAAGCCGGCCAAGTCGCGCGGCCGTGCCGAGAACAGCGCGATACGCGTAGTGATCCGTTCGATGTCGGGAACCGCTGCCAGCGTCGTCGACAAGCCCGAGGAAGCATCGGCACGCATCAACGCATTGAGCGCCGCATGACGCTCCCTGGCGATGCGCTGGTCGCGCCGGGCATGATGCAGCCAGTGGCGGAGCAGACGCGAACCCATCGCCGTACGGCAGTGGTCGAGCAGGGAGAACAGGGTCGGGGAGTTCGTCCCTTCCTGGCCGCGCAGAGTTTCGGTCAATTCAAGATTGCGACGGGTCGCTGCGTCGAGGCCGATGAATTCGTTTTCCGATTCGACGGCCAGCGTGCGTACATGCTGCAACCCCTTGCCTTGCGTCGATTGTGCGTAGCGCAGTAAGGCGCCGGCGGCGCCGATCGCTGCGGTCAATCCCTCCGCGCCAAAACCGGAGAGCGTTGCGACCCCGAGTTGTTCGAGCAGAGCGGTTTTGCCGGCGGCGCCATCGAAATGCCAATGCGGCACGGTGGTGAACTTGCCGGGTACGGTTTGCAGTTGCGGATACTCGGCCTCGTCGTTGACCAGGATCTCAGCCGGGGCGATGCGCTCGAGTTCCTGCCGGAGACGTGCCTCGAAGGCTTTGACGTCGCCACTGAATTCCATCAGCTTCAGCGCGCCGCTCGCCATCGATAGCCATGCCAGGCCGATAGTGACGGTCTTGCGCTGCGTAACCGTACAAAGCGCCAGCAACGGCCGGTCGGATTTTTCGGGCAGGAGGTCTGAGTCGGTCAAGGTGCCAGGCGTGATGACGCGCACCACTTTTCTTTCAACCGGTCCCTTGCTGGTGGCGGGGTCGCCGATCTGTTCGCAAATGGCGACCGATTCGCCCAGCTTGATCAGTTTCGCGAGGTATTGTTCGACCGAGTGAAACGGCACGCCGGCCATCTTGATCGGCGTGCCGTTCGATGCACCGCGCTGCGTCAGGGTGATGCCGAGCAGGCGCGCCGCCTTTTCGGCATCGTCGAAAAACAGCTCGTAAAAATCTCCCATCCGGTAAAACACCAGCGTGTCCGGATGCTCCGCCTTGATGCGTAAATATTGCTGCATCATGGGAGTATGTTTCCCTAGCGCGTCATCAGAGGCAGGCGCGGAGGGATCCGGGTTCAAGGTGGGTTTTGGTGCCATTCCAGTCTTTCGTTGTTACAGGCGAGCGAAAGCCGCCATTTTAATACCCATGGCGGCTTGATCAAAGGTGAGG
The DNA here is from genome assembly GCA_966212445.1 of uncultured Noviherbaspirillum sp. Classification (GTDB taxonomy): domain Bacteria; phylum Pseudomonadota; class Gammaproteobacteria; order Burkholderiales; family Burkholderiaceae_D; genus Noviherbaspirillum. The sequence continues at coordinate 121,285 of CBIHRJ010000007.1, forward strand.
GGGGTGATGCCGTGCGTGACACGGCGTTGCAGCTGTTTATCTGTTGCGGCCGCCGGTACGGTGCGGCGCCGGCTGCTTGCCGGTCAGCGACTTGCCGACCGCGGGCTTGGCCGGCGGGGTTTTCTGTGGCGACGTTTTGCGAGACTCGCTTCCCGGTTTGCCCTGTTGCGGCCGATTGCGGCTCGGCGCATTCCCGCTGCGCAGTTGAATGGGTTGAGGGCGCGCATTCGGATCGGGCTCGAACCCCGGCACGACTTCCTGCGGCAGCGTGCGCTTGATCAGCTTTTCTATGCCCTTGAGCATGTCGTGTTCGTCGACGCATACCAGCGAAACCGCCTCGCCGCTGGCACCCGCGCGGCCGGTGCGTCCGATGCGATGCACGTAGTCCTCCGGCACGTTGGGCAAATCGTAGTTGACGACGTGCGGCAATTGGTCGATGTCAATACCGCGCGCGGCGATGTCGGTGGCGACCAACACCTGCAGGCTGCCGTCCTTGAACTCCGCCAATGCACGGGTACGTGCCGACTGGCTCTTGTTTCCATGAATCGCGAGGGCGCTGATGCCGTCCTTGCCGAGTTGCTCCACCAGTTTGTTGGCCCCGTGTTTGGTGCGGGTGAACACCAGCACCTGCGTCCACTGCTGCGTCTTGATCAGGTGGCTCAGTAGCGGATGCTTGCGGTTGCGGTCGACCGGGTGGATTTTCTGTGCGATCACTTCGACCGTCGAATTGCGGCGGGCGACTTCGATCATGGCGGGACTGTTCAATAGTCCGTCGGCCAAAGCCTTGATTTCGTCCGAGAACGTGGCGGAAAACAGCAGGTTCTGGCGCTGCTTCGGCAGGACTGCAAGGATGCGCCGGATGTCGCGGATGAAGCCCATGTCGAGCATGCGGTCGGCTTCGTCGAGCACCAGGATTTCGATTTGTGCGAGATCCACGGTGCCTTGCTGCATGTGGTCGAGCAGGCGGCCCGGCGTCGCCACCAGGATGTCCACGCCGCGCTTGAGCAGCGCGATCTGCGGATGGATCCCGACCCCGCCGAAGATGACGGCCGAATTGAGTTTCAGGTATTTGCCGTAGACGCGCACGCTTTCCTCGACTTGCGCCGCAAGTTCGCGGGTCGGCGTCAGGATCAATGCACGGAGAGGCTTGCCGGCCTTGCCGTGGTTGCGGGGCGCGGGCGTTTTCGCGAGCCGTTGCAGGATAGGGAGCGTAAAGCCGGCAGTTTTGCCGGTGCCGGTCTGGGCGCCTGCCAGCAGGTCGCCGCCGGCCAGGACGGCGGGAATCGCCTGGACCTGGATCGGTGTCGGCGTTGTATAGCCTTGTTCAGTGACGGCACGCAGGATTTCGTCGGACAAGCCGAGTTCGTTAAAAGACATATCAACTCATGAAAGACATCGGCCCGTCACCTCGAAAGGCGCCAGTCCCAGGCGAATGGGTGGAGATGCGGGAGATCGGATCGGACCAGCGGCGAAAAGACTGGAGATTACGCCGCGTGCGGGCAGCGTGATGCGCTGCCCGTCTCGGAAACATCGAAAAGGGGTTGTAAGGGTTATTTGAACGGCGACAACAGATTGACCATTTGCGCGAAAATCTTCGGGGTACCGGCGATGACATTGCCCTTGTACAGATAGTCGGACTCTCCGGAAAAATTGCCGACGATGCCGCCGGCTTCGGTGATCAGCAGCGCTCCTGCCGCCATGTCCCAGGTCTGCAAACCTTTTTCGAAGAAGCCATCGAGGCGCCCCGCGGCCACGTACGCAAGATCGAGCGCGGCGGCGCCGGGGCGGCGCAGGCCGGCAGTTTTTTCGGTCATCACCTTGAACATTTTCATGTACTCGTCAAGGCCATCCATATCGCGGAAGGGGAAGCCGGTACCGATCAGCGCATCGGCCATCTTGTCGCGACGGCTTACCCGGATGCGTTTTTCATTCAGGTAGGCGCCTGCGCCCTTGGTCGCGGTAAACAAGTCGTTGCGGGTGGGGTCGTAGACCACCGCCTGCGTGATCTGGCCGCGCTGCTGCAGCGCGATCGATACGCAGTATTGCGGAAAACCGTGGATGAAGTTGGTGGTGCCGTCGATCGGATCGATGATCCAGACGTTTTCATTCTCGTCGTGCAGATTCGCGGAGGGGCCGGATTCTTCTGCAAGGATTGCGTGGTCGGGGTACGCTGTCTTCAGAACTTCAATGATCGCCTGCTCGGCAGCCTGGTCGACTTCAGTGACGAAATCGTTGTGCTTTTTTTCGGTGACTTTCACCCGGTCGATATCGAACGACGCGCGGTTGATGATCGACGCGGCGCGGCGTGCTGCCTTTACCGCCGTGTTAAGCATGGGATGCATAGGGGGTTCCGTTAAAATTGCGGTACCGTTCGGGACCACTTGAGAATGATTAATGAGCGATGCGGCATTGGTCGGCCGATTAGCCAACTTGCGCGTAATGGCGCTATTTTAAATGAACCAGCCTCAAACCAGTACTTCTCTTTTTGACCGCCTGCGTTTCGTGCTGGTGGAAACCAGTCATCCCGGTAACATAGGCGCCGTCGCAAGGGCGATGAAAACCATGGGATTTTCCCGGCTTGTGCTGGTCAGGCCGCGGTTTGCGGACGCGCTCGAACAGGAAGAAGCGATCGCCTTTGCCAGCGGCGCGCAGGATGTGCTGGCGGCAGCCAAAGTCGTGGAGACGATCGACGAGGCGCTCGAAGGGTGTAATTTTGCCGCAGCGCTGAGCGCACGTTTGCGCGAGTATTCGCCGCCGGTCATGACGCCGCGCACGCTGGCTGCGCATGCGGCAATGGAGTCCGCGCTGGACGTGGCGCTGGTCTTTGGCAGCGAACGTTACGGCCTGCCGAACGATATTGTCGAAAAGTGCAATGCGCTGATCAACATACCGGCCAATCCTGAATATTCCTCGTTGAACCTGGCGCAGGCGGTGCAGGTACTGGCCTACGAATTGCGGCTGGCGGCTGTTGGCGATACATTGCCGGCCACGCCGATAGGGTTTCAGGGGGATGCTGCAAGCCTGGCGCAGATCGATGGCATGTACGCGCATCTGGAGCAGGCATTGATTGCCATCGATTTCCTGGATCCGGATAACCCGAAGAAGCTCATGCCGCGCCTGAAGCGTCTGTTTTCACGAACGCAACTGGAGACCGAGGAAGTCAACATTTTGCGCGGGATCTCGCGCCAGATCATGGCAAAGTTGTCGAAGTAGCAATACGATTTCTGTCCCGGCGGTGCAGATGCTCCGTGCGATTGCCGATCAGCCCCAAGCGCGTAGCAAACCTACGGCAAGCCCTTCCAACGCAAAATCATCCCGGTTCGAATTTACCCGAATTGGTTCAAAGTCGGGGTTTTCCGGTAGCAACTCAATCACGGAACCGGTTTTCTTGTAGCGCTTGACGGTGACGTCGTCGCCGAGGCGAGCGACGACGATCTGTCCATTCTTCGCGGAATCGGCCTTTTTCACGGCAAGCAGGTCGCCGTCAAGGATGCCGGCATCGCGCATCGACAGGCCGCGGACTTTCAGCAGGTAATCCGGTTTTGCGGAAAACAGGGATGGGTCGACCTGATAGTTCGCTTCCACGTGCTCCTGCGCCAGAATCGGCGATCCGGCTGCGACCCGGCCGATCAGCGGCAAACTCAGTTGCATGAGTGCAGGGTGGGGGAGTGCCATTTGCCGCGCTTTGGCGTACATGCCTGAACCGCCGGGATTCATGTCCCGAAGACGGATGCCGCGAGAGGTGCCGGGCGAGATTTCGATGGCGCCTTTGCGAGCCAGCGCCTGCAGGTGCTCTTCCGCGGCATTGGCCGACTTGAAGCCGAGTTCGGTGGCGATCTCTGCACGTGTTGGGGGGAAGCCGGTGTTTTCGATCGCTTCCTTGATCAGGTTCAGGATCTGCTCCTGGCGGGCGGTCAGTTTGATCATGATGGATGGTCCCGGCGCAATAACGCTGTGTATAAAGACAGCCTGTATTTTTATACAGCCGGCTCTTCATTGCAAGGATCTTTTGTTGCCTGTTTGTCGCCGAAGCTGCGTTCCCATCGGCCGGGCGCCTGGGGGCGGCGCCGGAATAGCCCTTAAGGGCTTGAATGGATTGAGCTTTCCAGGTATTCGGGTTATCATAACGGGCTTTTCCTCTTCCCACACCCGTCTTGACGCCGGGGTGGGCGATTTGTTTATCCGTCCAAAAGGAGATTACATGCGTCATTATGAAATCGTATTCATCGTCCATCCGGATCAGAGCGAGCAAGTGCCCGCAATGATCGAGCGCTACAAGGGTATCGTTGCCGCCCGCAACGGCAAGATGCACCGTGTCGAAGACTGGGGCCGTCGCCAGATGGCTTACATGATCCAGAAGCTGGCAAAAGCGCACTACGTGTGCATGAACATCGAGTGCGACGCCGAAACCCTGGCTGAAATCGAAACCGGCTTCAAGTTCAACGACGCCGTCCTGCGCCACCTCACCGTCAAGATGAAGAAGGCCGAAACCACGCCGTCGCCGATGATGAAGGCCGTGCAGAAGGAAGATGCAGCCAAGAGCCAGCGCACCGAGGCGCCTGCTGCGTAATTGCGCTAGCCGGGGAGTGTGAACCAGCTTCGCCTGATTGCCGCCATCGCCGAGCGCGACGTATTGCGCTACACGCCGGCAGGCATTCCGATCGTGTCGGCAAAGTTGCTGCATGATTCGGAGCAGATCGAGGCAGGCATCCCCCGCCGGGTCGAGTTCGAAATTGCCGCGATCGCCGCGGGTGAAATTTCCGGACGATTCAACCAGGCGGAATTGGGAACGCCGTTTCAGTTCACCGGATTCCTGGCACGCAAGAACCGCAATAGCAAAAGCCTCGTATTCCACGTCACGGATTTCGAGTCAACACCACCAGATCACTAGATACAGGAGCCAAACATGGCATTCGGTAAAAAATTCGACAAGAGCAAACTCAAGCAAAAGCGCCAGCAGCAGAACCCGCTGTTCAAGCGCAAGAAATTCTGCCGCTTCACCGCCGCCGGCGTTGAACAGGTCGACTACAAGGACGTCGACACCCTGAAGGATTTCGTCCAGGAAAACGGCAAGATCATGCCGGCAC
>CBIHRJ010000008.1:0-121437 GCA_966212445.1 uncultured Noviherbaspirillum sp.
CCGGTGCTGGCCGGCGCGATCACGATGACGCTGACCGACCGCCACTTCGGCACCTCGTTCTTCAACGCCGCCGGCGGCGGCGACCCGGTGATGTATCAGCACATCTTCTGGTTCTTCGGCCATCCCGAGGTGTACATCATGATTTTGCCGGCCTTTGGCATCGTGTCGCACATCATCCCGGCATTCGCCCGCAAGCCGCTGTTCGGCTACGCATCGATGGTGTATGCGACCTCGTCGATCGCGATCCTGTCGTTCATCGTCTGGGCGCACCACATGTTTACCACCGGCATGCCGGTGACTGCGCAGCTGTTCTTCATGTACGCGACCATGCTGATCGCGGTGCCGACCGGCGTGAAGGTGTTCAACTGGATCGCGACCATGTGGAAGGGCTCGATGACCTTCGAGACGCCGATGCTGTTCGCGGTCGGTTTCATCTTCGTGTTCACGATGGGCGGCTTCACCGGCCTGATCCTGGCGGTGACCCCGATCGACATCCAGATGCAGGACACCTATTATGTGGTGGCACACTTCCATTACGTGCTGGTGGCCGGATCGCTGTTCGCGCTGTTCGCGGGCTTCTATTACTGGGGTCCGAAGTGGACCGGTTTCATGTATAACGAAACCCGCGGCAAGATCCATTTCTGGGGATCGCTGATCACGTTCAACGTCACCTTCTTCCCGATGCACTTCCTGGGTCTGGCCGGCATGCCGCGTCGTTATGCTGACTATCCGGCACAGTTCACGGACTTCAACATGATCGCGTCGATCGGCGCGTTCGGTTTCGGCCTGATGCAGGTGTACTTTATGCTGGCGGTCGTGCTGCCGTCGATCAAGGGTGGCCAGAAGGCGGCCGACAAGCCGTGGGATGGCGCCGAAGGACTGGAATGGACAGTGCCGAGCCCGGCGCCTTTCCATACTTTCGAAACGCCGCCGACTGTGAAGTAAGAAGAGAGAAAAAGGCCGGCGGACCCAGGTTCGCCGCCGACACTTATGCCAGACCCCAAGAAACCGAATAACCTGAGGACAGCCCTGATTCTCGCGACGATCGCACTGATGTTTTTCATCGGTGTTTTTGTCAAGCGACTGTGGCTGAGTTGAAATGACGCAACAGGAGCGGACAGCGGCTGGAGAAAGCCGCCGGATGCGCAAGCAGATGCTCGGCAAGCTGCTGGTCGTTGCAGTGATGATGTTCGGTTTCGGCTATGGACTGGTGCCAGTCTATAAAAAGATTTGTGATATCACTGGCGTCAACCTGATCACGCAGAAGGATGCGACGGTCGGCGATGTGAAAAATACGCAGGTCGACAAGACCCGCAGCATCACGATCGAGTTCGATGCCAATGCGCATGGGCCGTGGCGTTTTCGTCCGACCGTGGCGAGCATGCAGGTGCATCCGGGCGAGATGGCCCAGGTGATATATGAAGTGGTGAATACGCAAGCGCGCAGCATCGATGCGCAGGCGATTCCGAGTTATGCGCCGCAACAGGCTGCGGCACACTTCAAGAAAGTGGAATGTTTTTGCTTCAAGCAGCAGACGCTGGGACCGAACGAGGCGAAGCAGATGCCGGTCGTGTTTTACATTGATCCGGCGCTGCCACGCGATGTGACGACGATCACACTGTCGTACACGTTCTTCGAAATCGGTGGCCCCGGCAAGAAAGCGAGCTGAAGATGGATGACCTGAAAAAGACGACGCAGCGCAAGGCGTCTTTCGGCTCGACGATGAAGGCGGTGTTCTGGTCGTTTTTCGGCGTGCGCAAGAAAAGTGATTATGAGAAGGATGCACAGCAACTGAACCCGGTGCATGTCATCATTGCCGGCGTGATCGGTGCCTTGCTGTTTATCGTGACGTTGCTGCTGATTGTAAAGAGCGTCGTCGCACAGTAACTTATTTGATATTTGTATCGGGAGATGGAGATGAGTTCTCAACACGCTAAGGCGCCGTACTACTTCGTACCGGGGCCATCCAGGTGGCCGGTCCTGGCCGGTGCCTCGTTGCTGCTGACGATGGCTGGCGCATCGGCTTGGGTCAATGGCTACGGCTGGGGCCCCTATGCGAACATTGCAGGCATTCTGGCGGTGATCGTGGTGCTGTACAACTGGTTCGGCGATGCCATCGCAGAATCCGAAGGCGGGCTTTACGGCAAGCGCGTCGACCTCTCCTTCCGCTGGAGCATGAGCTGGTTCATCTTCTCGGAAGTCATGTTTTTTGCCGGTTTCTTCGGTGCGCTGTTCTATGCGCGTACCGTCTCGATGCCTTGGCTGGCCGACATCGACCACAAGATCCTGTGGCCCGATTTCGCAGCCCACTGGGGCAATACGCCGGCAGGTACGATTGAGCCGTTCACCAAGATGGGGCCGTTCCCGATCCCGACGATCAATACGGCGTTGCTGCTGACGTCCGGCGTCACCCTGACCATCTCGCACCATGCCCTGCGTGCCGGACATCGCGGCAAGACCGCATTCTGGCTGCTTGCCACGATTGTGCTTGGCGCAGTGTTCATGGGCTTTCAGGCTTACGAGTACATGCATGCATACCATGAACTGAACCTGAAGCTCACTTCCGGCATCTATGGTTCGACGTTCTTCATGCTGACCGGCTTCCATGGCTTCCACGTGACGCTCGGCGCAATCATGCTGGCGGTGGTGCTGTACCGCGTGATGAAAGGTCACTTTACGCCCGAGCATCATTTCGCATTCGAAGGCGCCGCCTGGTATTGGCACTTTGTCGACGTCGTGTGGCTCGGCTTGTACGTGGTGGTCTACTGGCTCTAAACGGCCGCCAGACAAAAAAGCCGCACTTCGGTGCGGCTTTTTTACTGAAGGACAGTATTGTCTTCAGCGTATGCCGGTCGGCTGTATCCAACCCTGACTGTAGGAAAACAGGATCAGGATGAACAGTGCGATTGAAAACCCGACGCGAAATGCCAATGCCTTGACGGTCCGATTGCTTTTGCCTTTGTCGCGCATCAGGAAGATGAGTGCGGAACCCAGGCTGGCGAGTATCAGGATGAAAGCGATGGCAACGACGATTTTCATGTGTGATCGTGGCAGCGGGGCGAGCCGCGACAGCGGCCCGGATGCTGCATCAATGAATAAAAAGATATTGTAATGCCAAGCCGTTTCCGCTTCCGGTGGATTCCATTCATTGCTGCGCTGACTGCGGCCGCCGTCGGTGTAGCGCTCGGACAATGGCAGACACGCCGCGCACATGAAAAAGAAGCAATCGAAGCCAGGTTGACGTCGCGCGAAGCCGCACCGCCTTTGACATTGACCGGGGCACGGTTGCCGCTCGATGACGCCGAGTACCGGCGCGTCGAGGTCGAGGGTGAGTTCGTACCTGGATGGACTGTGTATCTCGATAATCGGCCTTATCAAGGCATGGCCGGTTTTTATGTGCTTACCCCGTTGAAAATCGCCGGAACCGGCACCCATGTATTGATTGCGCGCGGTTGGGTGCGACGAGATGTCGCGGACCGGGCCAGAATCCCGCCGATCGCGACGCCGCCGGGGATTGTCCGAGTTGAGGGAATAGCGAGGCGCAGTGCCGGACATCTGCTGCAATTGGGCAAGGCCGAGGTGTTGCAGCCGAATGCCATTGCACAGAATGTGGAGATCGAGGATTTTGTACAGGCCTCGGGGTTGAGGATGCAGCCTTTCATTCTGGAACAGGTGAATGCGATGTCTGACGGATTGGTGCGCGACTGGCCGCGACCGTCCATCGGCGTCGAAAAACATCGCGGGTATGCATTCCAATGGTATGCACTGGCGGCAATGTCAGTGGTCTTTTTTCTCGTAACAGGATTCCGACGTGGAACAAACTAAGCAACAGAGCAAGAGTCGCTGGAAGCTGTTTTTGGTGATTGCGATCTGTGCGTCGCCGTTGATTGCTTCTTACCTGACTTATTACGTCATCAAGCCGACAGGCCGTACCAACTACGGCGATCTGATCGATCCCCGCGCTTATCCGATACCGGCGCTGGCCGCCACGACGCTGGACGGCCAGCCGACCGGCCTCGATGCGTACAAGGGAAAATGGATCATGCTGCAGGTCAGCGATGCTGCGTGCGAAGAACCATGTCCGACCCAGTTGCACGACATGCGGCAGCTGCGTCTCGCGCAAGGGAAGGACATGGACCGCATTGAACGCGTGTGGCTCATCACCGATGACAAACCGCTGGAAACCATGCTGATGCGGGAATTCGACGGCACGCGCATGTTGCGGGTGAATCCGGATGTGTTGAAGAAATGGCTGCCGACCGACAAGGGCACCATAGCGGCGGATCACATCTACATGATCGATCCGTTGGGCAACCTGATGATGCGGTTCCCGAAGAATGCCGACCCCAACAAGATCAAGAAGGACATCTCCAAACTGCTGAAGGCGTCGCGCATAGGATGACGGAACAACAATGCTGATACAACTCGCGATCATGGGAGTGCTGGCGGCCTTGCTCCCGTTGACGACCGTGTGGGCGTCGAAAGACGCCGACAAGTTTCGCAAACTGGTCTGGGTCACGCTGTTTCTGACCTTCGACCTGATCATGTTCGGTGCATTTACCCGGCTCACCGATTCCGGCCTCGGATGCCCTGACTGGCCAGGCTGCTACGGACATGCGAACCCTTTGCAGGCACACGAGCATATCAGCGCGGCGGAAGCTGCGATGCCGACCGGTCCGGTGACGGTCATGAAAGCATGGATCGAAATGATTCACCGCTATCTCGCGATGGGCGTCGGTGTTCTGGTCGTCTCGATGATGGTGATTGCGTGGTTGCGATGGTACCGGTCGCAACACGCGGAACGCCGGTTCTCGCCATGGTTGCCGACCCTGTTGTTCGGAATCATCTGCTTGCAAGGCGCGTTTGGCGCATGGACTGTGACGATGAAATTGCAGCCGGTGATTGTCACCACCCATTTGCTGCTTGGCTTGACATTGTTGTCCATGCTGGCCTGGCTTGGCGCCAGTCAATCTCCGCATGCACCGGTGTCGCCGTTGTCCTCTTCCCTGCGCATGCCGGCAGCAATCGCGATGGTCATCCTTGTTTTTCAGATTGCACTGGGAGGGTGGGTCAGTACCAACTATGCAGCACTCGCATGTACCGACTTTCCGCTGTGCCATGGAGAACTGGTGCCAACAATGGATTTCGCCAACGGGTTCACGTTGTGGCGGCATCTTGGCATGACGGCCGAGGGTGAATTCCTGCCGTTCCCGGCGCTGACCGCGATTCATTGGGTACATCGCACTTTTGCGTTTGTTGTCGTGGCTTTCATTGCCGGGCTTGCGCACCGGGCATGGAAGATCGACGGTCTGCGCAAGACGGGACGCTGGCTGCTGATCGCCGTGGCCGTCCAGTTTCTTACGGGCATGTCGACCATTTTCCTGAAGTGGCCGCTGGCGCTCGCGGTCGTTCACAATGGCGGAGCGGCTGTCCTCGTGGTGCTGCTGACCATGTTAAACTACAAGGCTAGAATTCCGGCGCAAGCCGTGTCCGATCAAGCCGCAACGCGCTTGTCGGCCGCATGAGATCCAAGTGACTACCCTGACTGCCCATCCTAATCGCCTCGCCCAGTATTGGGCACTGACCAAGCCGCGCGTGACGCAGCTTGCCGTGTTCTGTGCAGTGATCGGCATGTTCCTCGCGTCGCCGGATTTGCCGAGCTGGAAAATCGTCGTTGCCGGAACGGCCGGCATCTGGCTGCTTGCCGGCGCGGCGTTTGCCGTGAACTGCCTGGTCGAGCGTGAAATCGATTCGCGCATGGCGCGTACCGCGCGCCGGCCGATGGCCCGTGGCGAACTGAGTGTCGCGCAGACTTTGGTTTTCTCCGGCGTGATCGGTGGCGCCGGGATGTGGGTCTTGTTCAATTTCGTGAATCCGCTCACGATGTGGCTGACGTTCGCCACCTTCGTCGGCTATGCGGTGATCTACACGATGGTGCTAAAACCGGCGACGCCACAGAACATCGTGATCGGCGGACTGTCCGGTGCGATGCCGCCCGCACTCGGTTGGGCGGCGGTCGCCAACGACGTGCCGATGCAAGCCTGGATACTCGTGCTGATCATCTTCGTCTGGACGCCGCCGCACTTCTGGGCACTGGCGCTCTACCGGCGCGACGATTATGCGAAATCGGGACTGCCGATGCTGCCGGTGACGCACGGACTCAAGTTCACGCAGTTCCATATCTTGCTGTACACGATCGCACTTGTCGCCACCACGATGCTGCCATATGCGGTACGCATGAGCGGATTGATCTATCTGGCCAGTGCGGCGGTGCTTGGCGCGATTTTTCTGTGGTATGCGTGGCAGGTCTACCGGCATTACACCGACCTGATTGCCCGCAAGACCTTTGCCTATTCGATCGTCTATCTGTCGCTGCTGTTCGTTGCGCTGCTGGTCGATCACTATTTCAAGTTCTGATGTGATGCAATCCACTGTTGCCAAACGCGCTGTTTCCATGGTGCTGGTCGCGGCCAGCCTGCTGCTGACTGCATGCGACAAGCCGGGGGAAAGTGCACAGATGCTGTTGTCGCCTGCAACGTCGTCGTTCAAGAACACTGACGTGACCGGGCTCGACTATGCCAAGGACTTTGCGTTGCCGGACTTTAACGGCAAGATGCGCACCCTGGCCGATTTCAAGGGCAAGGCCGTGGTCGTGTTTTTCGGCTACACCCAATGTCCCGACGTCTGTCCGACGACAATGGCTGAAATGGCGACCGTGATGCAGGAACTGGGGCCGTTGGCGGACAAGGTACAGGTTCTGTTCATTACCGTCGACCCGGAGCGCGACACACCGGAGTTGCTGTCGCAGTATGTGCCGTCGTTCGATCCGCGCTTTCTCGGACTGGTCGGCAACAAGGCGGAAACGGAAAAGGTTGCGAAAGAGTTCAAGGTGTTTTATCAGAAAGTGCCGGGCAAGGAACCGGGCAGCTACACGATGGATCACACCGCGGGGAGTTATGTGTTCGATCCGCAGGGCCGGATACGGCTGTTCGTGCGGCACGGGCAGGGCGCGGAACCGATCGTCCACGACCTGAAGCTGTTGCTTTCCTGAACCGCGCAGGCCGGGAACGGGTACAGGATCGAAAAAGGCGCTCGCTCCGGGCGCCTTTTTTCAAATGGGTGCAGCCGACCGCACTAGCATGAAGTAGTTGGCGTTACCGATGTTGTCTACCTTCCAGACAACGAAAGCCGTATCGAAATGCAGTTCTGTTAATCTTCAGACAGTGTACTCGCGGTGTATCTGATATCGGGCGCCGTTCGAATCGAACCAATTTTTGGGCAACCATGGACATCGTCAATCCGCAATTTCTGCTGGCCGTACTTCAGATTGTCGCGATCGATATCGTGCTCGGTGGCGACAATGCCGTTGTGATCGGCCTGGCCTGCCGCCGTTTGCCGGAAAAGCAGCGCAAGCTCGGCATCCTTTGGGGGATGGTTGGCGCAGTCGGCCTGCGCGTGGTTCTCATCCTGTTCGCGGTGACGCTTCTCGCCGTGCCTTATCTGAAACTCGTTGGCGCTGCCTTGCTGCTCTGGATCGGTGTCAAGCTGTTGCTGCCGGAATCGGACGAAGGCGGCCACGAGATCCAGGCGGGCGCCACCTTACCGGCTGCGATCAAGACCATCATCGTTGCGGATGCCGTCATGAGCCTTGACAACGTTGTTGCCATTGCCGGCGCCGCCGGTGACAGCAAGGTGCTCGTGGTCTTCGGCCTGCTTCTCAGCATTCCGATCATCATGCTCGGCAGCCAGCTGGTCATCAAGCTGATGGATCGCTTTCCGATTGTCGTGGTCGCCGGCGGTGCGCTGCTGGGTTGGATCGCGGGCGACATGGCCGTCAGTGATGTGGTGGTCAAGGCATGGCTCGAAAGCCGCTTCCCGGCCGCGCACTGGGTCGGCCCGGTGCTTGGTGCGGTGCTGGTGGTTGCGCTGGGCAAGTGGCTGTCGGCGCGCGCCGAGGCGCAGTTGGAGGATCTGGCTGCGGAGCGGCGTGCAAGCGAATCGGCAGACCACTAGCGTCGGAATTCAGTTTCATTCTGGAGGGCGACATGTTCAATATCTTGTTGGCGGTCGACGGATCCGACAGCGCGCTGCGCGCGGTCGAGCACGTGATCAGGCGCGTAGCGGAAGTGCCGGACCATTACGTGATTCGGTTGGTCAATGTGCAGTACCCGTTGCACGGCAGTGCCAGCGTATTCGTCGATCCGGCCCAGGTCAGGCAATACCATCATGATGAAGGCATGAAGGCCCTTGCCGCCGCGCGCGCGAGCCTCGATCGCGCCGGTATTGCCTATACCCACCATCTCTTCGTCGGAGAACCGGCCGAAGTCATTGCACGGTATGCGAAAGAGCAGGGATGCGATGAAATTGTGATCGGTATGCGCGGACTTTCCGGCATTACCAGCCTGCTGGTCGGATCGGTCGCGAGCAAACTCATTCACCTGTCCGAGGTGCCGGTACTGCTGGTCAAGTAGGATTGCAGGTGGCGCATCGAACGTTTTGATTTATCCTGCCAGAATGAATTCTTCGCAAAGCAGCCAATTGTTTTCCGCCATCGTCGAAGCGCCGTTCGGCGCCGTTGGCATCCGCACCGAGCCGGGCATCGTGCGCGAACTGGTTTATCTGCCGCGTCAGTTCAACGAAAAGGAACCGGCCGACCAGCTTGCCGAACGGGTGGCGCGCCAGGTGCAGCGTTACCTGGACGAGCCGGATTTCCGTTTCGACCTGCCGCTGGCCGAGGTCGGCACTGCGTTCCAGCACAAGGTATGGGGCGTCATTTCCGCCATTCCGCGCGGCGAAGTCCTGACCTACGGCCAGGTCGCCAAGCTGATCCGTTCCGCACCGCGGGCAGTAGGGCAGGCCTGCGGCGCCAACTGGTTCCCGCTCGTCATTCCCTGTCACCGGGTGACTGCATCGGGCGGGCTGGGCGGCTTTTCCAATCACGACGATGAAACCGGATTCCACCTCGGCGTGAAGCGCTGGCTGCTGGCGCACGAGGGCGTCAGCGGTTACTGAGCGGTTACTGAGCGGTTACTGAGATCGGGCGCGCTGTCATGGATCAAACTCGCGACGGGCGATCGGCAGCGGCACCCATGCAAGCTGCCGTGCAGGCGGCCGACCAGGCGGCAATCGACGAGTTTTGCGATACCTTGTGGCTGGAAGACGGCCTGGCGAAGAACTCGCTCGACGCTTACCGGCGCGACATGGCGCTGTTCGCCGGCTGGCTGGGAGCGATGCGTGGCAAGCAGCTGTATGCGGTGCAGGCGGATGACATCAATGCCTATTTCGCTGCACGCCACGCCGATTCGAAGGCGACCTCGGCCAATCGTCGGCTGGCCGTGCTCAAACGCTTTTACCAACTCGCGCTGCGGCAGAACCGGATCAATGTCGATCCCTGTCTGAAGATGAAGTCGGCGAAACAGCCGCCGCGTTACCCGAAAACCCTGTCGGAGGCGCAGGTCGATGCGTTGCTGGCGGCGCCCGACGTGAATACGCCACTCGGCCTGCGGGATCGCACCATGCTCGAACTGATGTATGCGAGCGGCTTGCGGGTGTCGGAACTGGTGTTGCTGAAGACGATCGAGTTGGGAATGAACGAAGGCGTTCTGCGCGTTACCGGCAAGGGCAGCAAGACGCGCCTGGTGCCTTTCGGCGAGGAGGCGCGCGCCTGGATCGAGCGTTACCTGAAGGAGGGACGCCCGGCGATACTGCGCGGCCAGGCTGACGATGCTCTTTTCGTGACTGCACGGGGTGGTGCGATGACGCGCCAGATGTTCTGGACCCTGATCAAGAAACATGCCGCCACGGCGGGGATCAACGCGCCGTTGTCGCCGCACACCCTGCGTCATGCATTCGCGACGCATTTGCTGAACCACGGCGCCGACCTGCGCGTGGTGCAACTGCTGCTCGGCCATGCCGATATTTCAACCACGCAGATTTATACCCATGTCGCACGCGAAAGGCTGAAAAAGCTGCATGCGACGCATCATCCGCGTGGCTGAAACGCCGCTTCGCGGCGCGCGTATCGGGTGACAACGGCGGGATCATCGCCAGACCAGGATCCAGGCCAAATCTGGACCATAAACACCTTGCTGAATCTCAATTTGAGCTGAAGCGCGACTTGCTACATTGCATGTTCAAGTCCTCATTTCCCGGGTCGCGGTCATGGATAGCTTACGCACGATTTCTTATATTGTTCTGGTGATTGTCACCTTTGCCGCGACCTATCTCGTTGCAAAAATCTAGTGGCCTGCCTGCGTCATGACGCATCGGCTTCGGCTGCGGATGTCAGCGCCGACCGGATCCTCAGCATACCGGCGTAAAAAAGGCCGCAACTGCGGCCTTCTTCTTTGCCTTGCCAGGCAGTTTACTTGCGTGCGCGGCTGGCGTTCTTTTCTGCTGCTTGCGAGAACTGGTTGACGGCGGAATTCATGTTGGCTTCCATGACTTCGACGGCTTGCTTGGTGCTCTTGCTGAACTGCTCGTAGCCGGCGTTCGCGTTGCCGATCGCGGACTTGACGATCGCGATCACGTTTTCGGAACCGGCGGGGGCGTTCTTCGACACATCGTCGACCAGTGCGGAAACCTTGCGGCCGGTTTCGGCGATCTGCTCTTCGGCGGCACGGGTGAACTCGGCTTGGGCGCTGGATGCAATGCCGGCCAGATGACGGCCGTAGGCGATCGCCTTGGCGGCGGCCGGTTGCGCCTGGGCGGCAGTCATCGAAAAGAATTCTTGCGGATCCTTGGCGGACAGAAGCTGCCTGGCGGCGATCGAGGAATCTTCCAGGCTTGCCTTGGCAACGTTCAGGTTGAGGTCGACGACCTTCTCGACGCTTTCAAACGCCTTGCTGGTCAGTGCGGTGAAGATCGACAGTTGGGCTTCCAGGTTGGCCTTGGCAGCTGAGGAAAACTGGTCGGGAATGGTGAACATGGCTTTCTCCTTGGAGTAAATGCGGGTATCGGTTAGGCAAACGCAATATTGTGCAGTGCAACAATTCCTATTTTACGAGCGTGAGAGATGAAGTCAAGCTATTTTTGTGCGCTGCACAAAAATTCTCCGGGTTGCCTGGCAACACGCCGAAAGAGTGGAGAAGAGTGTCGGCGATCCTGGGTAACGCGCAGTCGGGCTTGTTGTCCGTTGTGCATTAATCATCTGCCGGCGACCTTCATCCAGAGGACGGTTGTAACACAAGCGTTCTCGAACGGCCTTGACCGGCAAGGTCGATATGAAAAGATTTTGAGGTGACTCAAATGAGAGTTTGCCGACAGGACCTTACGGATTAGAGGGCAGATTCAAAACTTGGGGGGCGCAGAGCCGGGCGCCGCCAGGTGCTTGTAAGCCGCACGATACTCATCTAGTCTACGAAAAGAGGCGTTTCAGTACGGCAATCAGGTTGCGAAAGAACGCACTCGACATAAAACAGCATAAAACGGGGACCAGATGTATACAGTGGGCAAGATCCTGCACGCCGGCAGCCGAGGGGCGCTGTGCAGGGCCACGCGCAGTGCGGACGGCGCGTCGGTGCTTCTCCGTTTGGTGCCCGAGCAATACCGGCCGCAACATGTCGAACGTTTGCGACGCGATTTCCGGATCAGCGGACAGACAGGACTGGCATGCGTTGCGCGACCGCTGGCACTGGACATGTGCGAAGGGCGGCCGGCCCTGGTGCTGGAAGACCATGGCGACGATCCTCTTGAATGCCTGCTTGAGGCACCGCTGCCGGTGCCGGAATTTTTTCGCATCGCACTTGCTGTCACCGAAGCGATGGCAGAGATTCATCGTAGCGGATTCATGCACAAGGGCATGGATACGGGCAACATTCTGATCGCTGCAACGGCGGACTCCTGCCGGGTACGCATCGCCGATTTCGGCAGCGCCGAACCGATAATCGAGACACAAGTCCCGGCGGGTGCGGCGATGGAGGCGGCCGGGCCCTACATGGCGCCGGAGCAGACAGGGCGCATGCAGCATGCATCGAACGCTCGCAGCGACCTGTACTCGCTGGGCGTCATCTTTTACAGGATGCTTGCCGGCAAGCTTCCTTTCGAGGCACGCGATCCGCTGGAGTGGGCGTATTGCCATATTGCGCGAGTGCCGGTGCCGCCGGTCGAGGTCATGCCCGCCTTGCCGGCCGTGCTGTCGGCGCTGATCATGAAGCTGCTGGCGAAAGAACCGGACGACCGCTATCAAAGTGCCGACGGCTTGCTGCATGATCTCCGGCTGTGTCGGCAGAGATGGCAGTCGGCAGGTGCAATACATTCGTTCGAACTGGCCGCCTGCGATATAACCGAGCATTTCCAGCTGCCGAAAAAGCTGTACGGGCGAGAGAACGAAGTTGCAAGCTTGCGAGACGCGTTTGACCGCATGGTCGCGAGCGGCAGGCCGGAGCTGGTGCTGGTTGCCGGCTATTCCGGCATCGGCAAATCGTCGCTGGTGAATGAGCTGTACAAGCCGATTATCCGCGAACGCGGTCTGTTCGCTGTTGGGAAGTTCGACCAGTACAAACGCGATATATCGTACGCCACCATCGTTCAGGCGTTCTCCGGTCTGGTGCAGGAACTGTTGGCGGAAAGCGAGGAATCGATCGCGCGATGGAAGCTTGCGCTGCTGCAGGCGCTTGGCGTCAATGGACAATTGCTCGTCGACGTGATTCCACATATCGAACCGATCATCGGTCCGCAGCCGCCGCTGCCGGAATTGCCGCCGACGGAATCCCGCAATCGCTTCCGGATGGTGTTCCGCCGCTTCGTCGGCGTGTTTGCCAGGAAAAACCATCCGTTGGTGCTGTTTCTCGACGACCTGCAGTGGGCCGACGCAGCCAGCCTGGATTTGCTGGAAAACCTGCTGACCCACCACGCCGTCGGCTACTTCCTGCCCGTTTGCGCGTATCGCGACAACGAAGTGGGAGCGGCCCATCCACTTCACCTGATGCTCGATGCGCTGCGTCGCCAAAACGCGCCGGTATCCAAAGTGGTGCTCGGGCCCTTGCCGGAAGCCTCGCTGGTTGAGCTGACCGCCCAGGCTTTGCGGCGAAGCCGCGACGAGGCCCTTCCGCTGGCGCAACTGCTCAAGGAAAAGACCGGAGGAAATCCATTCTTTGCACTGCAATTTCTAGGCGCGTTGCACGATGAACAATTGATCCGGTTCGACCGCGACGCCGGCGGGTGGCGCTGGGAGATCGAGCACATCCGGGCGCGCGGCTTCACCGACAACGTCGCCGAATTCATGGTCGAAAAGTTCAAGCGGTTTTCTGCGGATTCGCAGTATGCGTTGCAGCGGCTTGCCTGTCTCGGCATCAGCGCAAGGGTGAGCTTGCTGGCGCTCGCGCTCGCATGTTCCGAGGATGATGTGCATGAATTGCTGGCGGAGGCGAGCCGGGCCGGATTGGTGTTTCTCGCCGACGGGCGTTACAGGTTTTTGCATGACAGGATGCAGGAAGCCGCGTATTCGCTGGTCCCGGCGGCCGAGCGGCCGGCGATCCACCTGCAGATCGGACGCGCGCTGGCAGCGCAACTCACGCCGGACGAACTGGAGAACCAGGTGTTCGATGTGGCCAGTCAATTGAACCAGGGCGTTGAACTCATCGCTAGCGTTGCCGAACGCGAGACCTTGCGCCGCTTTAACCGCTCTGCCGGCGTCAAGGCGAAGGCCGCGATCGCCTATGAGGCTGCGCGCAATTACTTCGATCGCGCGGCAGCGCTGCTGCCGGAAGATACCTGGCGTTCGCACTATGGCGAAACTTTTTCGGTCTATCTGGAACTGGCCGAGTGTGAATACCTGACAGGCAACGCGACCCGCGCGGAGTTGCTGTTCGGCTTGATTCTTCAACATGTCGTTTCGAACCTGGATAGCGCCAGGGTATTTACCTTGCGCGTCGGTCTGCTTCAGACGTCGGGTCGTTTCGACGACGGGGTTGTGGCCGGGCTCGAAGCGCTGGCGCAGTTCGGTATTGCGTTGCCGGAAACGGATGACGATATCGGCCCTGCCGAGAAAGACGAGTGGGACCGTATCAATGCCGCCATCGGCGCGCGCACCCCCGCCGAGCTGTTCGACGCGCCGGTGGCGACCGATGCTGCGGCAATCGCGATCATCGGACTGCTGGTCGACTTGCTGCCATGTGCCTTCATCGCCCGCAACAGGCTGTATCCGTTACTGATGTTCAAGGCAATCAACCTGTCGCTGCATCACGGTAATACCGGGAAATCCTGCGTTGCCTACAGCGCCTATGCAGTGGTGCTTGCGTCGCTATACAGCGACAACCATGCCGGCTACGCCTTTTCCGATATGGCGTTGCGCCTGAACGAAAAGTTCAACGACGTGCGCCTGCGCGGACGCCTGCTTTTCCTGCACGGCAACTATCTCAATTTCTGGCACAAGCCGTTTTCCGAGAATGTGCCGCTGATGGAGGAGGCTTTCCGCGTTTGCCTTGAAGTCGGCGACCTGGTCTGGGCGGGCTATGCCTCCTACCGCACTACCTGGCAATTGCTGGAACGGGGCGATAGCCTCGACGACGTGCTGGCCGCATCCCGTACCTATGCTGCGTTTGCCTGTCAAAGCCATAACGACAGCGCCTTCCGTTGTATGCGGCTGGAACAGCAGTTCATTGCCTGCCTGAAGGGAACGACCAATGGTCCGGACAGCTTCAGCGATGAGGCGTTCGACGAAAATGAATGCATTGCGGTATTCGACAAATCGCGCTTTCGATCCGGTATCGCCTTCTATCGCGTCATGCAGCAGGCGGCGGCGTTCATCTACCGCCGCTACGGCGATGCCCTTGATGCTGCACGGCAGGCGGAGGCGATGCATGACGTCATGACTTTGATGCCGATCGATGCGAGCTGCAGTTTTTTTCATGCACTGACACTCGCTGCGCTCTACACGCAGGTCGATACCGAACAGCGCCGCGAATATCTGCATCTGTTGAAAAAGTTGTCGGGCAAGCTTGAACAGTGGGCCAGGAATTGCGCTGAAAATTTCCTCGGCCGTTACGCGCTCGTGTCGGCGGAAGTTGCCAGGATCGAGGGCCGGGACCTCGATGCGATGCAAGGCTACGAACAGGCGATCCGGACTTCGGCGGCGCAAGGTCTGGTGCATGACGAAGCGCTGGCCAATGAGCTCGCCGCTTACTTTTATCGCACCCGCGGATCGGGGCGTACCGCCGATGCTTATCTGCGCGATGCCCATGTATGCTATCGGCGCTGGGGCGCGAGCGGCAAGGTGGCGCAATTGGAAGCGTTTTACCCGCAACTGCAGGCACGCGTGGATGCCGGTTCCGAGGATGCCCTGCCAAGCGGGACCTTGCAACTCGATGCATTGGCGGTCATCAAGGCGTCGCAGGCCCTGTCCGGCGAGATCGACTTCGACCGCCTGCTTGGCAAGCTGTTGCGGGTGGTGATGGAACAGGCCGGCGCGCAAAAGGGTTACGTGATCCTGTTGCACGAAGACGGCCTGGCAATCGAGGCGGAAGCGCTGCTTGATGTGCTCGACGACAAGGGCGCAATCGAAGTACGGCGCGTACATCGGACATTGGCGGGCGCCGGGGCCTGGTTGCCGGTCGCTGTCGTCAACTATGTCTGGCGAACACGCCAGAAAGTGCTGCTGGAAAATGCCGCTGCCGATGTCCGTTTTTCTCCGGACGCATACATCGCCGAGCACCAGACGAAATCGGTGTTGTGCCAGCCGGTCTTCAAGCAGGCCGAACTGACCGGCTTGCTCTACCTCGAAAACAATCTTGTCTCCGGTGCATTTTCCGCGGATGCGCTCGGCGTGCTGGAACTGCTGGCGTCGCAAGCCGCGATCTCTCTCGAAAATGCGCGCCTTTACACCGATCTCGAAGAAGAGAACGCCGAGCGGCGCCGCATTGAGCGCGAGCTCCAGTTGTCGGAAGCCCATTACCGGCGACTGTTCGAAACCGCCAAGGATGGCATTCTCCTGCTGGACTCGGACAGCGGTATCGTGCGCGACGTCAATTCGCACTTGCTCGACATGCTCGGCTATCGGCGTGAAGATCTGGTCGGACGCCGCTTGTGGGACGTCGGTCCGTTCGGTGACATTGCCGTGTACCGCTCCGTGTTCGGCGAACTGCAGACCAACGATTCGGTCCGGCATGCATCGCTGCGGCTTCATGCGAGCGACGGACAGGGCATCGACGTCGAACTTGTCAGCAGCGCCTACCGCGTCGATCAGACGCGCGTGGTCCAGTGCAATATCCGCGACATTACCGACCGGCGGCGTGCGGAGCAGCGGCAGGCGGTCCAGTTCGCGGTGACACGGGCGCTGGCTGACGCAGCTACTTTCAAGGAAGCGGCGGCGCAACTGCTGCAGGTGATCTGCGAAAAATTCGGATGGGAAATCGGTGAGCTGTGGCTGATCGACCTTGAAGACGATACGATGTGCCTGCTCGAATGGTGGGAAACCCCGGCGATCGCGCCCAGCCGTTTTGTCGAAGTTGCGAGAAAATCGGCAGTCTCGCCGCGCGGCGGCCTGCCCGGACGCCTGGTTGAAACCGGCCAGGCACTATGGTTGCCGGATGTTACCGCCGATCCGGCATTCCGCCGTCCGCGCGAAGCCGAGATGATCGGCTTGCACGGAAGTTTCGCCTTCCCGATTTTCGTCAATGGCGGCATTACGCACATGATGGCGTTCTATAGCCGGCTGACGCGCCGTCCCGATGAAGAAATGATCGACATGATGCTCATCGTCGGCAGCCAGATGGGGCAGTTCATCGAACGCAAGCATACCGAACAGGCGCTGATCAAGAGCGAGCAGCGCTTCCGCAGTCTGACCGGGCTGTCGTCGGACTGGTATTGGGAGCAGGACAAGGACTTCCGCTTTACCGTCATGTCCGAGGGTGTGGGACGTGTCGGCGGCATGATCCCCGAGCACCTGATCGGCAAGACCCGCCGCGAGCTGCCGATCGACCTCGACAGCATCGACAAGGACGCATGGGAGGGGCATAGCGAAGTGTTGCGCTCGCATCAGCCTTTCTTCAACTTCGAATACCGGATTCTCGGCGAAGACGGCCGCTGGTACTGGTACAGCGTCAGCGGCGAACCGCAGTTCGATGAGAACGGTGTGTTCAAGGGGTATCGCGGCGTTGGAAAGGAAATCTCGGAACGCAAGCAGGCAGAAGCGCTGAACGTGGGCCAGGCGAAGGTGCTGGAAATGATCGCCGCCGGTGCCGCGTTGTCCGACGTGCTTGCCAGCCTGGTGCTCGTGATGGAGTCGCAATCGGAGGGCTTGCATGGCGCCGTCCTGCTGCTCGATAGTGACGGCCGCCACGTACATGTTGGCGCCGCGCCGAGCTTGCCGGATGCTTATCTCGCCGCGCTGGAAGGCGAGTCGATCGGTCCTGCGGCGGGCTCTTGCGGCACGGCCATGTACCGCCGCGAACGCGTGGTTGCGACCGATATCGCGCATGATCCACTGTGGACAGGCTATCGCGAGGCGGCCCTCCAATACGGCTTGCGCGCTTGCTGGTCCACCCCCATCCTGTCGCAGCAGGGCGTGGTGCTCGGCACTTTCGGCATGTATTACCGCGAAGTGCGCGAGCCGCAGCCGGACGAGTTGCGGCTGGCCGATATTGCGGCCCGTATCGCCGGCATCGCCATCGAGCGCAAGCAGGCGGAAGAACGGATCAGCTACATGGCGCACCACGATGCGTTGACCGGCCTGCCCAATCGCGTGCTGCTCCATGACAGACTGACGCAGGCGATTGCACAGGCGCAGCGGATGGACAAGACTGTGGGGGTGATGTTCATCGACCTCGATGACTTCAAGCACATCAACGATTCGCTCGGTCATCAGGTCGGCGACCACCTGCTGCAGATGGTCGCCGCGCGCCTCCAGATCTGCGTCCGCAAGGGCGACAGTCTGGCGCGCCTCGGCGGCGACGAATTCGTGCTGATCCTGCCGGGACTGGTTGATGACCATGCGGCAGCCGCCGTCGCGGCAAAAATCCTGGAAGAACTGAAAACCGCCTTCTATGTCGGCGGCCATGAACTGCATGTCGGCGGCAGCATCGGCATCAGCCTCTATCCGACCGACGGCGAGGATGCCGACACGCTGATGCGTGCCGCCGATACCGCGATGTACCACGCCAAGGCAAAAGGGCGGGGCAACTACCAGTTCTTTACCCAGAGCCTGAACACGGCGGCACAACACCGGCTGATCATTGCCAACCAGTTGCGCCAGGCGCTGGTTCGTTCGGAATTCAGCCTGCATTTCCAGCCGCAGGTCGATATCGTGAATGGCAAGATGTTTTCCGCAGAGGCCTTGCTGCGCTGGCGGCAGCCGGAGCGTGGGTTCATTCCGCCCAACGAGTTCATTTCCATTGCCGAGGAAACCGGCCTGATCCTGCCGATCGGAGAGTGGGTGCTGCGGGCGGCGTGTGCCGAGCTCAGGCGCTGGCGCGACGCCGGTCATGCCGACATGTGCATCGCGGTCAACCTGTCGGCACGCCAGTTGCTGCAGCCAGGATTTGCGGGCATCGTCGCAGCCATCCTGGACGAGGCCGGGCTGCCGCCCGAAGCGCTCGACCTGGAAATCACGGAAAGCATCCTGATGCATCCGAGCGAGGACAATCTCGGGCCGTTGACGCAGCTGAGCGACATGGGCGTGCAGTTGTCGGTTGACGACTTCGGCACCGGCTATTCCAGCTTGTCTTACCTGAAGCGTTTTCCTATCGACGCGTTGAAGATCGATCAATCCTTCGTGCGCGGCATCGGCCAGGAAATGAACGATGCCGCCATCACCAACGCCATCATCGCGATGGCGCACAGCCTCAATCTGAAAGTGATCGCTGAAGGGGTGGAAACCGCGGAACAGGCGGCTTTCCTGCGAGCGCATCACTGCATGCTGGCGCAGGGGTACTACTACAGCAGGCCGGTGCCGGCCGAGGTGTTCGTCGAACTGCTGCGCCGGCAGCCGCTGTTGTCGCCTGCATAAGGATCTGCCCCGTGACGAGGCCCAAGGCGGTCGTCTTGCTGCATAATGTGCGCCATTCCGGGAAATTGCCATGGCAAAGAAAGAACACATTTCGGAGACGCCGGCCACGCAGTTCCTGCGCAAGCACGGCGTCGCGTTTTCCGAACATCCGTACACCTATGAGGAACACGGCGGCACGGCAGTGTCGGCGCGCGAACTCGGCGTCGACGAACACCATGTCGTCAAGACGCTGGTCATGCAGGACGATGCGGCAAAACCGCTGATCGTGTTGATGCATGGCGACCGCAAGGTATCGACCAAGAACCTGGCGCGCCAGATCGGCTGCAAGTCGGTTGAGCCCTGCAAGCCGGAAGTTGCCAATCGCCACTCCGGTTTCCTGGTCGGCGGCACTTCACCCTTCGGCACGCGCAAGACCATGCTGGTCTATGTCGAAGAGAGTATCCTTGCGCTCCGCCAGATTTACATCAATGGCGGCCGGCGCGGCTATCTCGTCGGCATCGATCCGGCGGTACTGCAGAAGGTGCTGCCGGTCAAGACGGTCAACTGCGCGCTCGAAGAGTGAACGCAGCCGCATTGCGCATTATTTGAAAGGGAAAGAATGAATACATTGTTGTTCGCCGTTGCCGCCTACCTGATCGGCTCGGTGTCGTTCGCGGTCGTGGTCAGCAAGCTGTTCGGATTGGCCGATCCGCGCACCTACGGCTCCGGAAACCCCGGCGCGACCAACGTCCTGCGCAGCGGCAACAAGGCGGCCGGTGCGCTGACCTTGCTCGGCGACGGTTTCAAGGGCTGGCTTGCAGTATGGCTGGCGCAGTATTTCGGCGAACAGTATGGTGTCGGCGACGGTGGCATTGCGCTGGTTGCGGTAGCGGTATTTCTCGGGCACCTGTGGCCGGTGTTCTTCCGCTTTGTCGGCGGCAAGGGCGTGGCGACGCTGCTGGGCGTGCTGCTCGGGCTGAATGGCTGGCTGGGTCTCGCGACCATCGTCACTTGGCTGGTGATTGCGTATGCGTTCCGGTATTCGTCGCTGGCGGCGCTGATCGCCAGCGTTTTTGCGCCGTTTTACTATGGGCTGCTGTTCGGCACCGACATCAAGCTGTTGGCCGTGGTGGCGATGAGCGCGCTGCTGATTTACCGGCACCGGCAGAATATTGCGAACCTGATGGCGGGGAAGGAAAGCAGAATAGGGAGCAAGAAGAAGTAGGGCGCGTTGCAGGCACGGAGGCCTGCACTACTGCCGAAATTTGCGTGCCTGGGGGAGGAGCCTTGCGCTTCTACCCTGCCCGCAACTCCTCCAGCGGCCATCTCGGCCGCACATTGAACGCATACTCCCTCTTCGCGGCATCCGGGTCGATCTCCAGCCGCTTTGCGCCGGCAAACGCGATCATCGCGCCGTTGTCGGTGCAAAACTCCAGTTCCGGGTAAAACACGCGAAAGCGCTTCTTCGCCGCCGATGCGTTCAGCGCTTCGCGCAGTTGCCGGTTGGCGCCGACGCCGCCGGCGATCACCAGCCGTTTGAGGCCGGTTTGCTTGAGGGCCGCCAGGCATTTCGCCACCAGCACGTCGACGATGGCATCGACGAAGGCGCGCGCAATGTTCGCCTTGTCCTGTTCACAGATGTTGACGGTCTGATTCTTCACCAGCGTCAGTACCGCGGTCTTCAATCCGGAAAAGCTGAAGTTCAGGTCTTTCGAGTGCAGCATCGGGCGCGGCAGCTTGTAGGCGCCGGGGTCACCAAACTCCGCCATGCGTGAAATCGCCGGCCCGCCCGGATAACCCAGGCCGAGCAGTTTGGCCGACTTGTCGAAGGCTTCGCCTGCCGCATCGTCCACCGTTTCACCCAGCAATGCGTAGCGGCCGACGCCGTCGACCCGCATCAATTGTGTATGGCCGCCGGACACCAGCATGGCAACGAAGGGGAAGTCGGGCGGATCGTGCGACAGCAGTGGCGACAGCAGGTGGCCTTCGAGGTGATGTACACCGAGCACCGGCCGGTCTAGCGCCAGGCCGAGCCCGCAGGCGATGGATGCGCCCACCAGCAACGCGCCGGCCAGCCCCGGTCCCTGAGTGTAGGCAATGGCGTCGATGGCGGGGCGCGCGATGCCGGCATCGGCCAGCACCTGTTCCAGCAGCGGAATCGCGCGCCGGATGTGGTCGCGCGACGCCAGTTCCGGCACGACGCCGCCGTATTCCTCGTGCATCGCAACCTGCGAGTGCAGCGCATGCGCGAGCAGGCCGCGTTGTGTGTCATACAAGGCGAGGCCGGTTTCATCGCAGGAGGATTCGACGCCGAGAACGATCATGAGGAGGACGGAGAGAGGTGGCAAGCTTCTTGCAAAGCCGTATTTTAATTGAATCGCGTACGGCACACACATCATGACTGACTCCAAGAATCTCAAGATCGTTGTCATCAATTCGCTGGTCGTGCCTCAGGGCGCGGGCCAGGCCGCACTGTTGCAGGCGGAGCGGGCGCGCGCATTGCGCATCGGCTTGCTGGAGGATGGGTACAACATTCTTGCCGCGCTGCCTCCGGATGCCGACCTGGAAGCGCAGATCGAGCGGCTGCAGCCCGATGTCATCATCGTCGATGAACAGTCGAATGCGGCGCTGGACAAGGTAGTGGAGGCCACTGCCAACCAGCCGCGCCCCATCGTCTGCTTCACAGCCGACAAGGACAAGAACAAGATGCATGCGGCTTTCGAGGCGGGCGTTTCCGCCTACGTCGTCGCCGGCCTGTCGGCCGAGCGCGCCAGGGAGGTGCTGGACGTCGCGCTGGCGCGTTTTGAAGTCGACCAGAAGCTGCGCAACGAACTGACCGAAACCAAGCTCAGGCTGGCCGAGCGCAAGGTGATCGAACGTGCCAAGGGGCTGTTGATGGAGCGCCATCATTGCACCGAGGACGAGGCCTACCGCAAGCTGCGGCGGCTGGCGATGGACAAGAACATGAAGCTGTCCGAGGTGGCGCAACGCATGCTGGATGTGGTGGATTTGCTGATTTAGCACAGTTTGCGCACATGGAGGGCAGGATGCGTCATCGGCGGGTCTACGGAACGGCGCGTCGAACGCGCCTCATTTTGGGACGATGTGCGAAGTCTGTGCGCTTTCCTGCGTCGCTGCTTCAAAACGGACGCCCGCCAGGACAGGCCGATGAACAGCAGGTTGAGCAGCAGATTCAGGTTGTCGCCAAGGCTGCCGCCGGTATGCACGTGCAGTGCGAGCAGCGACGATCTCGCGCCAGCGATCGTCCTAGTGTCATGACAACTTCACCGTATCCGCTTCGGGATGACAATAAAAAAGCATCAATGCTTGTCGCAATCCGCCAGGAAGCTGAGCAGTTCCTCGCGCAACGCGTAGTAGTCGGGATGCTCCAGCAGCATCTTGCGCGTGCGCGGACGCGGCAGATTGATCTCCAATACCTTGCCCACTTTCGCGCGCGGGCCGTTGGTCATCATCACCACGCGGTCGGCGAGCAGGATCGCTTCGTCGACGTCGTGCGTGACCATGATCGCTGTCAGTTGCGTGCGGCTCCACACTTCCATCAGCACTTCCTGCAAGTCCCAGCGCGTCAGCGAGTCCAGCATGCCGAACGGCTCGTCCAGCAGCAACAGCTTGGGAGACAGCGCAAATGCACGCGCAATGCCGACACGCTGCTTCATGCCGTTGGACATGTCGTGCGCTTTCTTGTGCAGCGCATCGCCCAGGCCGACCCGGTTCAGGTAATGCGTGATGATGTCGTCGCGCTCCTTCGCCGTCGCATGCGGAAACACCTGCTCCACGCCAAGGCCGACGTTGTCGTACGCACTCAGCCACGGCACTAGGCTGGGCGCCTGGAACACGATGCCGCGATCGGGGCCGGCGGCGTCGATTTCGCGGTTGTCGAGGAAGATGCCGCCCTCGCTCACGCTGTTGAGTCCGGCCGCCATCGACAGTACCGTGGACTTGCCGCAGCCGGAGTGGCCGATGATCGAAATGAATTCGCCCTTGCGGATCTTCAGGTCGAATTCCTCGACCACGGTGACCGGTCCCTTGCGGGTCGGATAGATCTTCGACAGCTTGGAGAACTCGACATAGCGTTCGTCGGCAGAGCGTGTCGATTTCCGGGCCGAGTCCGGCGCGGACACCGGCTTGCGCGCTTCCTGGTGCTCGCGGCTGGTGTTCGGCAGCACCGACGGCAGCGGAACGACATTGGTGCCGGCGCCGTTCGCCTGCGCTCCGGCCTGCATCAGGTATTGCGTGACTTCCTTGCGGATGCGCTTGAACTCCGGATCGTGGTTCATTTCCTTGCGGTCGCGCGGGCGCGGCAGATCGACCCGGAATTCGGGACCGAAGGTTGCGCCTGGACCGGGGTTCAGCGGAATGATGCGGTCCGCCATGATGATGCCTTCATCGACATCGTTGGTGATCAGGATGACGGTCTTCTTTTCCTGGTCCCAGATGCGCAGGATCTCGTCCTGCAGGTTGGCGCGGGTGAGTGCGTCGAGCGCCGACAGCGGTTCGTCCAGCAGCAGGATTTCCGGACTGGCCGCCAGTGCGCGTGCCACCGACACGCGTTGACGCATGCCACCCGACAGCTCCGACGGACGCTTGTCCATCGCCGGCGTCAGGTTCACCATCTCCACATATTTTTCCACCCGCGCGCGGCGCTCTTCCTTGCTGGCGTCCTTGAATACCTGGTCGACCGCGAGCGCCACGTTCTGGCGCACCGTCATCCACGGCATCAGCGAATAGCTCTGGAACACCACGCCGCGGTCCGGGCCGGGTCCGTCGACCGGTTGGCCTTTGAGCAGTATTGCGCCGCTGTCGGGCGCGATGAGGCCGGCGATCAGCGAGATCAGCGTGGTCTTGCCGCTGCCGGAAAAGCCGACGATGGCGACGAATTCGCCTTCCCCGATCTGCAGGTTGATGTCCTTCAGCACGGAGGTGCGATGCGCACCGCTGCCGTAACCCTTGCTCAATGCACTCAGCTGCAGCAAAGGCGCATCGGTTTCGGCAACGGCGGCCGGGGCAGCGTCGGGAAGCGTCGATAACATGGCTGACATGATGGGCTCCTCTCGCTCAGTGGTTGTCATCGAAGGTGACCAGTTGCTGCAGGGTCAGCATGATGCGATCGAGCAGGAAGCCGACGAAGCCGATGGTGAACACCGCGACCATGATGCGGCCCAGCGAATGCGAGCTGCCGTTCTGGAATTCATCCCACACGAATTTGCCGAGACCCGGATTCTGCGCCAGCATTTCGGACGCGATCAGCACCATCCAGCCCACACCGAGCGACAGGCGCAAGCCGGTGAAGATCAGCTTGAGCGAGGAGGGCAGCACAATCTTCATCACCTTGGCGAACCAGTTGAGCCGCAACACCTTCGACACGTTGATCAGATCCTTGTCGATCGATGCCACGCCGAGCGCGGTGTTGATCAGTGTCGGCCACAGCGAGCACAGTGTGACGGTGATGGCGGAGGTGATGAAGGATTTCTCGAACATTGGATCCGACGATACATACACCGCGCTGACCACCAGCGTGACGATGGGCAGCCATGCCAGCGGCGATACCGGCTTGAAAATCTGGATCAGCGGATTGAGCGCGATCTGGAAAGTCCTGCTCAGGCCGCACAGGATGCCCAGCGGCACAGCCACCAGCGTCGCCACCGCGAAGCCGGTAAACACGGTGTACAGGCTGGTCACGATCTGGTCCAGGTAGGTCGGCTTGCCGGTCCACGGGCGGATCGAGACTTGCGCATTCGGATTCTCTTTCAGTTCTTCCGCATTGCGCTGTTCCTGGCGTTCGTAAAAGCGGGCTGCCTTCTCGCGCTCCTGGTAATGCTCATCGATCAGGCCGCTCGCTTCCTGCAGCACGCTCTGCGGACCGGGAATCTTTCCCAGGCTGGTGCGCACGCCGGAGGCGAGCGCGCCCCACAGCACCAGGAAGGAGATGAAGGCCAGGACCGGCACGCCGATCTGCAGCAGGATTTCCTTGAGTTGATGGCGCGGATCGTCGCCGCCGATCAGCCGGATGACCGGCACCAGCCAGGGGAGACCTGCCTTGCCGAAAAAGTTAGCGGTTTGGTTGAGCATCGTTGTTCACCTGTTTGTAAGTACGTTCGAGCATCCGGGACCGGCACCGTTGCCGGTGGACGCAGGGTGGTGCGGTTGAAGCAGACACATTGCGACTCCTTCCCCCTGCGAAGGGGGAAGGAGTCGTGCTGCGGGTTGTGGATATGCTGCTGCGCGTGACTGAGATAGAGGAAACCGTTCCTCTGTTACTTCACCGCATCCTTGTTCTTCAACCCGATTTTGAAGCTGTTGATATACGCATTCGGTTTCTTGCCATCGAACACGACGTCGTCGATGAACTCCTTGGTTGGTGCACGGTAGCCGTCAGTCTTTGCAGGGAAGTCTTCCGGCGATGCCTTGCCTTCCTTGACCAGTTCATTCGCGGCAGCCATGTAAATGTCCGGGCGGTACACCTTCTTCGCGATGTCGGCATACCAGGAGTCCGGCTTTTGCTCGCCGATCTGGCCCCAGCGACGCATCTGCGTCAGGTACCAGACCGCATCGCTGTAGTACGGATAGGTAGCGTAGTAGCGGAAGAACACATTGAAGTCCGGCAGCGGACGCTTGTCGCCTTTTTCGTATTCGAAGGTGCCGGTCATGCTGTTGCCGATCACGGCCGCATCGGCGCCCACGTAGTTCGACTTGGACAGCAGTTTCACCGCTTCAACACGATTGGCGAAGCTGGCGTCGAGCCACTTGCCGGCGCGGATCAGCGCCTTCACCAATGCAATGTGCGTCTTCGGATACTTGTCGGCCCAGGCCTTGGATACGCCGAATACCTTCTCCGGGTTGTTCTTCCAGATTTCATAGTCGGTCACGACCGGCACGCCGATGCCCTTGAATACCGCTTGCTGGTTCCATGGTTCGCCCACGCAATAGCCGAGGATGGTGCCCGCCTCCATCGTTGCCGGCATTTGCGGCGGCGGCGTGACCGAGATCAGCACATCGCCGTTGACCTGGCCGGTAACGTCGTTAGTGCCGTAGTAGCCGGGATGGATGCCGCCGGCTGCGAGCCAGTAGCGCAATTCATAGTTGTGCGTCGACAGCGGGAACACCATCCCCATCGGGAATTTCTTGCCTTCCGCCTTGTACTTGTCGACCACCTTTTTCAGCGCGTCGGCCTTGATCGGATGCACCGGCTTGCCGCTGGCGTCGAGCGGAAGATGCTTCTTCATTTCGGCCCAGATCGCGTTCGATACCGTGATCGCATTGCCGTTGAGGTCCATGCTGAAGGCGGTGATCACGTCGGCCTTGGTGCCGATGCCGACTGTTGCGCCGAGCGGCTGACCGGCCAGCATGTGCGCGCCGTCGAGTTCGCCGCTGATCACGCGGTCGAGCAGCACTTTCCAGTTGGCCTGTGCTTCCAGCGTCACGTACAGGCCTTCGTCCTCGAAGAAACCTTTTTCGTACGCGACCATCAGAGGCACGGAATCGGTGAGCTTGATGAAGCCGAGCTTCAGGTCCGGCTTTTCAGGTTTGCTGGCGGCCATGGCTGGTGCGCACAGGATTTGCGCGGCCAGCGCGAAAGTTGCTACGGCGGCGCGCAGGAACTTCGACGTTCGGCCGGACGGAATCTTCTTCGTTGAATCTCGCTTCATGTGATGCACTCCTTTTAAAAAACCTTTCGGGCTGAACCCGAGCAAAAAAAACGTCCACCATCCCGGTCACGAATGACATGGATGGTGGACGCCGTTGTCCGCTGTGGCCCAGCAATGGGCCGCAAGAGTTTTGGGTGGAGCGTGGTGCACGTCGCGCTTGTCCGCGGTGCTGCTCCTCAACCGTCACGTCGCCGTTTCGCCGTTGAAACGGTGCAGTGAAGGTGCATGCTTCAGTAAATGCAAGTGCCATGCCAATACGCAACAGCGCACTGGAAGCATGCGTAAAAGGAGGGTATGCAGTGGTTTGGTGCCGATCCGGTATGCCGGCACAGCGATGGTGCGAAACCTTAATTCGGAATGGAGCGGCGATTGCACCAATGGATTGCTAATGCACCACAATCAGGTGCAGGAGCGCAGGTGCGTATGCCATCATTTGCGTTCAGCCGCTTCCAATAGACGGATCGTTTCCGGGAGATTGGGATCGTCTGGATATTTCTGCAGCATACGACGGGCAAGGTCTAACGGTGTCCTTCCGTCGTCGTCGCGGATATCGGTGTGGGCGCCATGCTTGAGCAGCAAGGCTACTCTTGCGGGCGGATCAACGGTCGCGACTGTATGGAGTGCAGTCCAACCTTTGGCTTGCTGGTGGCGTGCATTGATGTCTACGCCGCGGGAAAGAAACAGGGTTAGCATTTCCTCTGCTTCCTTCGGATCGTCCATTGATGCGGGATACAACGCGCCAGCCTTCGTATTTAAATCACGCACCTGTTTCGGTGTAAGAGAAGCATAGCGGAGCACTTGTTTGCAGGTCCACGCACGCCAAGGGACATCTACGTCCACGCAACTAAGCAAGAGTCCTGGCTCAGTGTCAAGCAAGTAGTGAACAGTCGCTACATAGAGACTGGAAATGCCGAGGATAATCGCAGCCGTGCCCCAGGCAAGAACGCGTTTGAGCATCTTCATATTCATGTCCATGCGAAAAGCGGCTTGTTGACAGTTGCATAGAAAAGCGGCCCGCCGGGCTTGAGAGCAACGCCTTGCAGCATTTGTCCAAGACGATCCTTCAGAGCGTTTGCAATCGAGTTTTTCACGGCATCATAAATCTGCACATCCTCAAGATCGCGCTGTTTGGTGTGTTTCCACCAATGCCTGACAAACCGGCGGGCGAGCTTCTTCGCGAAGGACTTGACGCCGGAACCAGGGCGAACGACGGTTTGGCCAAGAGCGAAGATGAATCCGAGCGCATAAGACCCGTCGATCGCTGCGACCAGCCCCGTCTGCGCCAGCCGGCGCACATCGTTGTCGATGGTCATCCCGTCAATTTTGTTCGCCTGATGAGGTCAGAAGAACTTGAGAATCCGCCTTGTCTCGCCTTCATCAAAGACCAGATCAGTATCGGAAATATCGGGAACGTTGATCAGAATGTTGCCCATGCAAGAAATTCCCGTCTTGTTTGTTGTTGGCCGTTGACCATATGAATCCGCCTTTTCGTGTTGAGGGCGGGACATATGTTATTAATAAATTAATAGCTATGAAGGATAATTGTCTGAGGGGATTTTTATTTTGTCAACATTTTGAGGGGAATGCTTGGCCCGCGAGCGCGCTCTCGCCTTGCCTCGCGGCAGTTTGCTCACCCGCACTCCGGAATTCGGAGGCGCATCGTGATATGCCGGATGGCGGTTCCGTCTTCATGGTACGGCGCACGCCGTAAATTCATCCGCTTGATCCGCTATCTTGCAACGATCAAATAAAGCAGCAACAGATTCACGACAACAGATGTAATCGCAACGGTCCGCCATACGAGCAGGGGGTCACGCTTCGCCAGCGGCGTCGGCAACGGCGCCGCCAGCGGTTTGCTCGCGCCGCGTTCGAGCGCAAGGAGGAACTCTTCGGCCGTCTCGAAGCGGTCGGCCGGATCGCGCGCAACGGCCTTGAGCAGCAGGTTGTCCAGCCATTGCGGAACATCGGGCCGATAACGGCTGGGCGGTACCGGATCGCCGAAGCGCGGATGCTGGAAGGGCTCGACTTCACCGTAGGGATAGTGCCTTGTCAGCATCAGGTACAGCGTGATGCCTGCGGCATAGATGTCGGTCTGCCGTGACGGCGGCGCATCATCGAACTGTTCCGGCGCCAGGAAAGATGGCGTGCCGGCCCGTGGCGCCGCTACTTTCTCTTCGTTTTCCAGGCCTGACAGCGCCACGCCGAGGTCGAGCAGGCGCGTCTCGCCATCGTCGCCGAGATGGACATTGGCCGGCTTGACATCGCGATGGATGATGCTGCGCCGGTGCAGCGCCCCGAGCCCGCGCGCCAGTTTTTCGCCCAGGCTGACCGTCTCCGGCACCGTGAAGTGCGCCCCGGCGGCCAGCTTCTGTTCCAGCGTCTGTCCCTCGTGCCAGGTGGTCAGGTAGTACAGGTAGTTCTTCTGCTCCGGCACGATCACCTGCGGGAAAAAGCGGGCGACGACACGCTTGGCCAGCCATTCTTCATAGGCAAACGCCGACCGTTCCTGCGGATCCTGGGCGCGGTCCGGATGCAGCGTCTTCAGCGCCAGGCGGCGGCCGCTTGCGGGATCGGCCACACGGTACAGCAGCGTTGCCTGCGACGCGTGCACTATCGCTTCAACCAGATAACCGTCGATGGTCTGCCCCGGTTTGAGTCTGGGCGGCACCGGCAACTGCCGCGACGCCGACAAGGCATCGCGCAGGTTTTCCTGCGGCATGGCGTCCACCCGCAGTACCAGCGCGCTGCTGTTGTCGCCGGAGCCGGCGGCAAGTGCCGTATCGACCAGATTGCGGGAAGCATCCTCCGCCTTGACCTGGCCGAGTGCGACCTCGCCGAGACAATGCACGATGTCGTACTCCGTCATCTTTCCCCATACGCCGTCGGTCGCCAGCAGGAATACATCGCCCTGACGCAGTTCACCCATGCCGTGGTCGATGGCGAGACGCGAATCGAGACCGATGGCGCGCGTCAGCACATGCTGCATTTCCGGCCGGTCCCAGACGTGATCGGTCGTCAGGCGCGCCAGCGTGCCGTCACGCAGCAGGTACAGGCGCGTATCGCCGACATGGGCAAAGTAATAGAAGCCGCCGCGCAGCACTACCGCGGTCAGCGTTGACGCCATGCCGGACAGCTCCGGGCGCACCGATCCCTGCCGCTGCACCCAGCTATTGATCGCCTTGATGACGCGGTCGAGCGCCTGCGTAACCGGCCAGGTGTCGGGAGTCGCGTAATAGTCGGCGAGCAAGCCGCGCACCGTATACTCGGCCGCCTCGCGTCCGCCTTCGTTGCCCGATACGCCGTCTGCGATCGCCGCCAGCAAACCCTTGGTCGTCAGATCGGGTTCGCCGGGCGTAACCATCCCGACGAAGTCCTCGTTGCGTTCACGCGGTCCTGTGTGCGTGGCATGGCCGACACTGATGGAGAGTGGCATCGATTCAAGCGCTGGGATAGAGTGTTTCGAGGAGACCGATATCGACTAGTGTAGTACTCCCGCAGCAACGCGCGGTGAGCCTCATAGTAGTGCAGGCCTCCGTGCCTGCACGAGGTGCAAACACGGCGGCCTGCATTATGATCAGGAAAATGCTGCCCGCTCAGATCTTCGCGGTTGTCATCGCCGCGCTGCCCCACGTGGTGCGCCAGCGCTTCTTCACCGCGGACAGGCCCAGCAGGGCCACCACGGCAAGGCCGGCAAACAGCGTCAGTCCGAGCTGGTAGCTGCCGGTAACCTGTTTCGAATAGCCGAGGCTGGAGGCAAGGTAGAAACCTCCGATGCCGCCGGCCATGCCGACCAGTCCGGTCATCACGCCGATCTCCTTGCGGAAGCGCTGCGGCACCAGCTGGAATACCGCGCCGTTGCCGGTGCCAAGCGCCAGCATCGCCAGCATGAAGACCACCAGCGCGAACGCGGCGGATTGCACGCCGAGGCTGGCAAAGAACAGGAACAGTGCCGCCAGCATATACATCAGCGACAGCGTCCTGATGCCGCCGATGCGATCCGCGATCCTGCCGCCCAGCGGCCGCACCATCGAGCCGGCGAAGACGCAGGCTGCGGTGAAATAGCCGGCCATCACCGGCGACAGATCGTACTGGCTGTTGAAATAGATCGTCAGCGATGACGCCAGCCCGGAGAAGCCGCCGAAGGTCACGCTGTAGAAAAACATGAACCACCACGCGTCCTTGTCTTTCAGCACCTGCAGATACTCGACCAGCGATTTCGGCGGCGGCGAGGCCGGTGAATCCTTCGCAAAGACCATATACACCAGGAAGGCCACGCCGAGCGGAATCAGGCACAGCCCGAACACGTTTTGCCAGCCGAATGCGATCGCCAGCGAAGGCGCGAACAGTGCGGCGAATGCGGTACCGGAATTGCCCGCGCCGGCAATGCCGAGCGCCGTGCCCTGATGCTCCGGAGGATACCAGCGCGATGCGAGCGGCAAGGCCACTGCAAACGCGGCGCCGGCGACGCCGAGCACGATACCGAGGCCGAGCATCGTATCGTAGCTGTTCAACTGTCCTAGCCATGCCCACAGCAGGCCTGCAATCACGACGACCTGGCCGATCGCACCCGCCTTCTTCGGCTTCAGGTGGTCGACCAGCACGCCCATCACGATGCGCAGCAGCGCGCCCGCCAGCAGCGGCGTGGCCACCATCAATCCTTTCTGCGCGGCGGTTAGTCCGAGATCTTTCGATATCTGTACGGCGAGCGGACCCAGCAACACCCACACCATGAAGCTCAGATCGAAATAAAAAAATGCAGCGAGCAGGGTCGGTGTATGACCCGCCTTCCAGAACGACGTTGTTTTCACGATGCTCCTTTGCACCAAATGACGGAATTGGCGTGCACATTGCAAGTGCCGTGCCATCACTTTTTGGCGCAATGCAGCATGAAAAACGACGGCGTTTGTGTGTCGCCGTCGTGCGGTTGCACCACGACAGTGCGATTTGGTCGTCATTCCGGTGCGCTGGCGCGCGTATTTGATTGGCACCGCTCTTGCTAAGGCATGGCAGGAACATTTTTTTAAAAGCTTTAATGGCGAAGCTGAGTGGAGAAGGAGCTTTAATGAAGAAGCTGAAGTTAGTCATGGTCGGAAACGGCATGGCAGGTGTGCGTACGCTTGAAGAACTGCTCAAGATCGCACCCGACGTCTACGACATCGCGGTGTTCGGCGCCGAGCCGCACGCCAACTACAACCGCATCCTGCTGTCTCCGGTGCTGGCCGGCGAGCAGACTATCAAGGACATCATGCTCAACGATGTCGACTGGTATGCGGAAAACAACATCACTCTCCACCTAGGCAAGAAGATCACGAAGATCGACCGCGTCAAGCGCCAGGTCATTGCCGAAGACGGCACCGTCGCGGAGTACGACCGCCTGCTGCTGGCAACCGGCTCCAATCCCTTCCTGTTGCCGGTACCTGGCAAGGACCTGCAAGGCGTCATTTCCTACCGCGACATCCAGGACACCAATGCCATGATCGAAGCCGCGCAAGTGCACAAGCACGCAGTCGTGATCGGCGGCGGCCTGCTCGGCCTGGAAGCGGCCAACGGCCTGAAGCTGCGCGGTATGGATGTCACCGTCGTGCACCTGCCTAACTGGCTGATGGAGCGTCAGCTCGATCCGGTCGCCGGCAAGATGCTGCAGAAGTCGCTGGAAGACCGCGGCCTGAAGTTCATGCTTGAAAAGAACACCAAGGAAATCGTCGGTGATGAAAATGGCCGCGTGAAGGCGCTGCGCTTCACCGACGGCGTCGAGATCCCCGCGCAACTGGTCGTGATGGCGGTCGGCATCCGACCCAACACCACGCTCGCCGAATCGGCTGGCCTGTACTGCAATCGCGGTATCGTCGTCAACGACACCATGCAGACCTACGACCCGCGCATCTATGCCGTCGGCGAATGCGTGAACCATCGCGGCACCGCCTACGGATTGGTCGCGCCGTTATTTGAAATGGCCAAGGTGTGCGCCAACCACCTCGCCAACTTCGGCATCGGCCGCTACCAGGGCTCGGTCACCTCGACCAAGCTGAAAGTCACCGGCATCGACCTGTTCTCCGCCGGCGAATTCATGGGCGGCGAAGGCACCGAGGAAATCGTGCTGTCCGATCCGATAGGCGGCGTCTACAAGAAGCTGGTGCTCAAGGAAGACAAGCTGGTTGGCGCCTGCCTGTATGGCGACACCGTCGACGGCTCCTGGTATTTCAGCCTGCTGCGCGAAGGCAAGAATGTCGCGGAAATCCGCGACACGCTGATGTTCGGCGAGTCCAACACCGGCCGTCCGGGCGACGTCGGCCACGAAGGCTTCACCAAGGCTGCCGCGATGCCCGACACCGCCGAAGTCTGCGGCTGCAACGGCGTCTGCAAGGGCACCATTGTCAAGGCGATCAAGGAAAAGGGCCTGTTCACGCTGGAAGACGTGCGCAAGCACACCAAGGCATCCGCATCCTGCGGCTCCTGCACCGGCCTGGTCGAACAGATCATCATGGCCACCGCCGGCGGCGACTACTCCACCGCGAACAAGGCCAAGCCGCTGTGCGCCTGCACCGACCACACCCATCAGGAAGTGCGCGACGCGATCAAGGTCAACAAGCTGCTGTCGATCGCCGACATCATGAAGTTCATGGAATGGCGCACGCCCAACGGCTGCTCGACCTGCCGCCCGGCGCTCAACTACTACCTGATCTCGACCTGGCCGCATGAAGCGAAAGACGATCCGCAATCGCGCTTCATCAACGAGCGCGCGCACGCCAACATCCAGAAGGACGGTACCTACTCGGTGATCCCGCGCATGTGGGGCGGCGAAACCAACGCGTCCGAACTGCGCCGCATCGCCGACGTGGTCGACAAGTTCAAGATCCCGACCGTGAAAGTCACCGGCGGCCAGCGCATCGACTTGCTTGGGGTGAAGAAGGAAGACCTGCCGGCGGTGTGGAAAGAACTCGACATGCCATCCGGCCACGCGTACGCAAAGGCGCTGCGTACCGTGAAGACCTGCGTCGGCTCCGAATGGTGCCGCTTCGGCACCCAGGACTCGACCCGCATGGGACAGGAACTGGAGCGCGCACTGTGGCGCATGTACGCGCCGCACAAGGTCAAGATCGCCGTCTCCGGTTGTCCGCGTAACTGCGCCGAATCCGGCATCAAGGACGTCGGCGTGATTGGCGTCGATTCCGGCTGGGAAATCTACGTCGGCGGCAACGGCGGCATCAAGACCGAAGTCGCCCACTTCTTCGTCAAGCTGAAGACGCATGAAGAAGTGCTGGAGTATTCCGGCGCCTTCCTGCAGCTTTACCGGGAAGAGGGCTGGTATCTGGAACGCACCGTGCACTACATCGCGCGCGTCGGTCTCGACTATGTGAAGAAAAAGGTGATCGACGATGCCGAAAACCGCAAGGCGCTGTACGAACGCCTGCTATTCTCGCTCGACGGTGAGCCTGATCCCTGGCATGAGAAGGACAAGGCGCTGGTCGATACGCGGCAGTTCGAGCCGTTGTCGGTGTAAGAGTTCTTCGTCGTTCAAACGGACGCACATTCACGGCACGACGAGCAACGCGCCATAAGGCTCCTTCCCCCTTGCAGGGGGAAGGTTGGGATGGGGGTAGTGAGGTCGAATTGACATAGTTGTTTGCTCAACCTCACTATCCCCACCCTAACCCTGCAAGGAGGAAGGAACCAGGGATTCTTTCGCTCGTGCCGCATAAAGCCAACCCTGCAACAAAAGGAACCAACATGTCGCAACAATGGAAAGCCGTCTGCAACGTCGCAGACATCCCCGTGCTCGGCGCACGGGTCGTCCATCGGGCAGCGCAGCCTGACGCGGCCCGGCCCGACGTGGCGATTTTCCGCAACAGCGAGGACAAGGTCTTCGCACTGCTCGACCGCTGCCCGCACAAGGGTGGCCCGCTGTCGCAAGGCATCGTCTTCGGCGAACGCGTCGCCTGCCCGCTGCACAACTGGAACATCCAGCTCGATTCCGGTTGCGCCGTCGCGCCCGACGAGGGTTGCGCCCAGAAGTTCAGCGTCAAGATCGAAGACGGCAAGGTCTTCCTCGACGTCAACGAACTGAACACACTGGCAACCGAGGTCAAGGCTGCATGAATGAATTACGCGAAACCAGGACGACCTGTTGCTACTGCGGCGTCGGCTGCGGCGTCATCGTCGAAAGCGATGGCGAAAAGATAGTCGGCGTTCGCGGCGAC
Organism: uncultured Noviherbaspirillum sp.; assembly: GCA_966212445.1. Lineage (GTDB taxonomy): Bacteria > Pseudomonadota > Gammaproteobacteria > Burkholderiales > Burkholderiaceae_D > Noviherbaspirillum. The sequence continues at coordinate 34,788 of CBIHRJ010000008.1, forward strand.
CCGCAGCATCCGGCCAATTTCGGCCGCCTCTGCACCAAGGGCAGCACGCTGCACCTGACGGCCGACCCGGTACTGCAGCAACAGGCACGCGCACTCCAGCCGGAAATGCGCACGGCGCGCAGTGCCTCGCGCGCAGCATCATCGTGGGATGCGACGATGGATCATATCGCGCAGCGCTTCGCCGACACCATCCGTGCACACGGTCCCGACAGCGTCGGCTTCTACATTTCCGGCCAGTTGCTGACCGAGGATTATTACGTCTTCAACAAACTGGCAAAAGGACTGATCGGCACCAACAACGTCGACACCAACTCGCGCCTGTGCATGTCGAGCGCGGTCGCCGGCTACAAGCAGACGCTGGGCGCCGATGCGCCGCCGGCCTGCTATGAAGATATCGACCAGGCGGACCTCATCTTCATCGCCGGTTCCAATACCGCGTACGCGCATCCCATCCTCTACCGCCGCATCGAGGAAGCGCGCAAGAAGAACCGCGCGCTGAAAGTGATCGTCGCCGACCCGCGCCGCACCGATACCGCGCGTGACGCCGACCTGTTCCTGCCCATCCTGCCGGGCACCGATGTCGCGCTGTTCAACGGCATGCTGCACGTCTGCCTGTGGGAAGACCTGATCGATACTGCCTACATCGACGCGCATACCGAAGGTTTCGCCGAACTCAAGCGCACGGTGCGCGACTACACGCCGAAGTACGTGGCCGATACCTGCGGTATCAGCGAAGAGGACGTGATCAAGGCCGCTCGCTGGTTCGGTGAAGCGAAGGCTGCGCTGTCGCTCTACTGCCAGGGCCTCAACCAGTCGTCCTCGGGCACTGCCAAGAATGCAGCGCTGATCAACCTGCATCTCGCCACCGCCCAGATCGGCAAGCCCGGCGCCGGGCCGTTCTCGCTCACCGGTCAGCCGAATGCGATGGGCGGGCGCGAAGTCGGCGGCCTCGCCAACCTGCTGTCCGCGCATCGTGACCTGTCCAACCCCGAGCACCGCGCTGAAGTCGCTCGCCTGTGGGGCATCGACGACGTGCCCGCAAAACCGGGCAAGACCGCCGTCGAAATGTTCGAGGCGGTGCGCGCCGGCGAAATCAAGATCCTGTGGATTGCCTGCACCAACCCGGCCCAGTCCCTGCCGCATCAGAAACTGGTGCGCGAAGCGCTGGAAAAGGCCGAGCTGGTGATCGTGCAGGATGCCTACAAGACCGTCGTTACCGCCGACTACGCCGACGTGCTGCTGCCGGCGACGACCTGGAGCGAAAAGGAAGGCACCGTCACCAATTCCGAGCGCCGAATCACGCGCTGCAAGCCGGTACTGCCCAAGCCCGGCCAGACACGCCACGACTGGGAAATCGCGATCGACTTCGCGCGCCGGCTGGAAGGTTTGACCGGCAGGAGCAAAACCCTTTTCCCCTACGAAAACGTCGAACAGATCTGGAACGAGCATCGCGAGTCCACACGCGGCCGCGACCTCGACATCACCGGCCTGTCCTACCGGATGCTGGAGGAACAGGGGCCGCAGCAATGGCCGTTTCCGGAAGGCGCGACACAAGGCAAAGCGCGCCTGTATGAGGACGGCGCTTTCCCGACGCCAAGCGGCCGCGCGCAGTTCGTGAATGTTGTTTACAAACCGGTCGCGGAAGCAGTCAGCGCGCGCTTTCCGTTCCATCTCACCACCGGCCGCCTGCGCGACCAGTGGCATGGCATGAGCCGTACCGGGACGGTCGCGCAGTTGTTCTCCCATGCGGCGGAACCGGCCGTGATGCTGGCAAAGATCGACATGGACCGCCGCATGCTGCGCGAGGGCGACCTGGTGCACGTCACCAGCCAGCGCGGCACGCAAATCCTGCCTGCGATGGCGAGCGAGGATATCCGCTCAGGCCAGGCCTTCATCGGCATGCACTGGGGCGAGGAATACGTGTCCGGCCGCGGCGGCCACGGCGTGAATGTGCTTACTTCGCCAGTCTTCTGCCCGTCCTCCAAGCAGCCGGAACTCAAGCACGCGGCGGTGAAAATCCTCAAGGCGGAATTGCCCTGGCGCTTCCTCGTATTCGCATGGATCGACGCAGCGAAGGCGCTGGCATTGCAATCCGCGATGCGGCCCCATATGCGCCGCTTCGCCTACGCGTCGTGCACGCTGTTCGGCCGCAACCGGACCGGCGTGCTGTTCCGCGCCGCGGACGATTACCCGGCCACGCCGGAACTGGTGCAGGAAATCGAGGCGATGTTCGGTGTCGCCGGTGCCCAGGTCTTGCGCTACGACGATGCCAAGCGGGGCAACGCGCGGCATATCGTGGTGCGCGACGGCAAACTGGAAGCAGTCGCTTTGTCCGGCGACACCTCCGCCGAACACTGGCTGAAGGCCTACCTCGAAGGCGAGCAGCCGGTCGCCGCGCTGGGACGTCTGCTGCTGATGCCGTCAACCCAGGCACCGCAAGGCTTCAAGGCGCGCGGGAGGATCGTTTGCAACTGCCTCAACGTTGCCGAAAGCGAGATCAAGGACGCGTTGAACAAACATGACTGGGTCAACGCCGGCACCCCGACAGCGGTACTGGCTGCGCTGCAAGGCACGTTGAAATGCGGCACCAGCTGCGGATCCTGCGTGCCCGAGGTGAAGCAGATCATTCTCGCCCGGACACCTTCCGCGCGGGAGGCCGCCTGACCCGGATTCCTGGGGGGAGAAATGGCCTGTCTTCACTCCTGCCGCGCTTCGTAGTACCCTCTCGCCATGGAATCCGCACATCCCCCCCAATCCGACCAACCCGGGCAGGCGTTTGCCGCCGCCCCCTTCATCAAGGAAATCGGCCGCGGCAGGAAAGGCGCGCGCAGCATGTCGCGCGATGACGCTCGGCAACTATATGCCGCCATGCTCGATGGCCGTGTTTCCGATTTGGAACTCGGCGGCATCATGCTTGCGATGCGCATCAAGGGCGAATCGGTGGACGAAATCGCCGGCTTTCTCGACGCCGCCGAAGAGTCGCTGGACAAGCTGAGCGCTCCGCAAGGCGCCTACGCACCGATCATCATCCCCAGCTACAACGGCTCGCGCCAGATGCCCAACCTGACGCCCTTGCTGGCGCTGCTCCTCGCATGCCGCGGCGCGCCGGTCCTGATCCATGGCGTTCCGCGCGATCCCGGCCGCGTCACCACCGCCGAAATCCTGCACGAACTCGGCTATACCGCCGCCGAGACGGCGCAGCAGGCGCAACAGGGTTTCGAGGAAAGCAAGCCGGTGTTTATGCCGATCAACGCGCTGGCCCCGCGCATGGCGCGCCTGCTCGCGATGCGGCGCATACTCGGCGTGCGCAACTCCACGCACACGCTGGTCAAGATCCTGCAGCCGTTCACCGGACCTGCGCTACGCCTGACCTCATACACCCATCCCGAATACCTCGACATGCTGAGCGCCTATTTTGCCGATGCCGCCCCGCCCGAGCGCGGCGACGCCTTCCTGATGCGCGGCACCGAAGGTGAAACGGTTGCCCATGCCAAACGCGCGCAGCAGATCGAGTGGTTCCACGACCACGAACGCACGATCCTCGTCGAAAAGCAGGAGCCGGTCGACGACATGCCCCCCTTGCCGGCCGCCAGCGACGCGCCGACCACTGCGAAATGGATTGCGCGCGCGGTGAAAGGCGAAGAACCGGTGCCCGCGTCGATCGCCGAACAGGTGGAACATTGCCTTCGGGTCGCGCAGCACCTGCAGTCAAGGACAATTCCGGGCATCGCAGGCTGATCAACGCTTACAATCACGGCTTGTTTCCGACCAGGCAAGCCATGACAAACCAGTTTGACGTTGCAGTAATCGGCGCAGGCGCCGCCGGCATGATGTGCGCCGCTGTCGCCGGCCAGCGTGGTAAAAAGGTCGTGCTGATCGACCACGCAGGCAAGCTCGCCGAAAAGATCCGCATCTCCGGCGGCGGCCGCTGCAACTTCACCAACCTGCACGCCGGTCCGCAAAACTACCTGTCGAACAATCCGCATTTCTGCCGCAGTGCGCTGTCGCGCTACATGCCGCAGGATTTCCTGGCGCTGGTCAAGCGCTACCGCATCGCCTTCCATGAAAAGCACAAGGGCCAGCTTTTCTGTGACCACTCCGCAGAACAGATCATCGACATGCTGAAAGCCGAATGCGACCTGGGCAACGTCGCCTGGCGCATGCCATGCAAGATCGACACCATCGGCAAGGAGGGCGAAGCCTTCCGTCTCGACACCGACGCCGGCGTCCTGCGTGCCGACAACGTGGTGATCGCGACCGGCGGCCTTTCCATCCCCAAGATCGGCGCCACCGATTTCGCCTATCGCATCGCCAGGCAATTCGGCCTGAAACTGATCGAGCCGCGTCCCGGACTGGTGCCGCTGACCTTCGACCACGCCGCATGGGAGCCTTTCATCCCGCTGGCCGGCATCGCGCTGGAAGTCGACATCGAAACCGGCGAGAAAAAATCGCGCACGCATTTTCGCGAAGACCTGCTGTTCACCCACCGCGGCCTTTCCGGCCCGGCCGTACTGCAGATATCCAGTTTCTGGGAGCCCGGCAAACCGCTGACGCTGAACCTGGCGCCGGAAACCGACGTCGCCGACACCCTGATCCAGGGCAAAGGCATGCTCAAGAAAAACCTCGGCAACCTGCTGGCACAGTGGCTCCCCGCGCGATTGGCCGACGGCTGGCTGCTTGCCAACGGCTTCCGGCCCGACGCCCGTATCGCCGACATGCCGGACAAGCAATTGCGCAAGCTGGGCGAATCGCTCAATCGCTGGGCAATCGTGCCCAACGGTTCCGAAGGCTACCGCAAGGCCGAAGTCACATGCGGCGGCGTTGACACCCGCGAGCTGTCGCAGCAAAGCATGATGGCCGCCAAGGTACCCGGACTGCACTTCATCGGCGAGGCGGCCGACGTTACCGGCTGGCTGGGCGGCTACAACTTCCAGTGGGCGTGGGCCTCCGGCAGCGCGGCCGGTTTGTCTTTCTGATAATGTTGCGCGAGCTTCGAACAAAAGCGCCAACATGCTTTTCAATGCCGTCTCAATCTGTTATACTCGCTGTCTTTCCCCTAAAAACCTTGGTTTGAGTACATGACCACTATTCGCCTTAAAGAAAACGAGCCTTTCGAAGTTGCCATGCGTCGCTTCAAGCGCACCATTGAGAAGACCGGTCTGCTGACCGAGTTGCGTGCGCGTGAGTTCTACGAGAAGCCGACTGCAGAGCGCAAGCGCAAGCTCGCCGCTGCCGTGAAGCGCCACTACAAGCGCATCCGCAGCCAGCAATTGCCGAAGAAACTGTACTGATCCTTGCTGCCGCACGCTGTGTGCGGTGCTACGCAAACCCGCTCCGGTTGTTCCGCAGCGGGTTTTGGCATTTATAGCATTTCGTGATGCGTCATTGCATCGGCGCAGCAAAGCCGGATTCGATACCGTCGACATTGGAGAAAAGCATGAGCCTCAAAGAGCAAATCACCGAAGACATGAAGGCCGCGATGCGCGCCAAGGACACGGCGAAACTGGGCACGATCCGTCTGCTCACCGCCGCCATGAAGCAAAAGGAAGTCGACGAACGCGTCGAGTTGAACGACACGCTGATCCTCGCCATCATCGAAAAGATGATCAAGCAGCGCAAGGACTCGATCACCCAGTTCGAAGCCGGCGGCCGTCCCGACCTGGCTGAAATCGAAAAGGCCGAAGTCGCGGTGCTGTCGACCTACATGCCGGCCGCATTGTCCGACGCCGAAGTGCAGGCCGAAGTCACCGCAGCGGTCGCCGCGACCGGCGCTGCCGGACCGCAGGACATGGGCAAGGTGATGGCGGTGCTCAAGTCCAAGCTGGCCGGTCGCGCCGACATGACCGTGGTTTCCGGGTTGGTGAAGGCTGCGCTGGTCAAGGCATAAGCGCATAAGCGCATAAGCGCAACGGGCGGGCAGGGCGGTTTAAAAACATCGCTTTGTCCCCATTTCCGTTTCATGGCGGCACCGGAAAAACGTCTCGGTGCCGCCTTGGCTGCAGACAGTTTCCAGAACCAATCCGACTCCCCGCGCCGCCGTGATCCCACAATCGTTCATTCAGGATTTGCTCAACCGGGTCGACATTGTCGATGTGGTCGGGCGCTATGTGCAACTGAAGAAGGGTGGCGCCAACTTCATGGGCCTGTGCCCGTTTCACAACGAAAAATCCCCCAGTTTCACCGTCAGTCCAACCAAGCAGTTCTACCATTGCTTCGGCTGCGGCGCGCACGGCACCGCGATCGGCTTCCTGATCGAATACTCCGGACTCGGTTTTGTCGAAGCGGTCAAGGATCTCGCACAGGGCGTCGGCATGACGGTCCCCGACGAGGACCGCCTGCCGCCGGCGCAGCGTGCCGAAGCACAGGCGAAAACCCTGGCCTTGTCGGAAGTGATGTCCCGCGCCTGCGATTACTATCGTCAGGAACTGCGTGGCGCCCAGCAGGCAATCGCCTACCTGAAGAAGCGCGGCCTGACCGGCGAAATCGCCGCCCGGTTCGGCCTCGGCTACGCGCCCGATGGCTGGGACGGCCTGCGCACGGTTTTTCCTGACTACGATGCCAGCGCGCTGGTCGAAGCCGGCCTGGTGATTGACAAGAGCGAGGAAGAAGGCGGCGGCCGCAAGCGTTATGACCGGTTCCGCGACCGCATCATGTTCCCGATCCGCAACACCAAGGGGCAGGTGATCGGTTTCGGCGGGCGCGTGCTCGATGGCGGCGAGCCGAAGTACTTGAACTCGCCCGAAACGCCCCTATTTCAGAAGGGTCATGAACTGTATGGCCTGTTCGAAGCCCGCCAGGCGATTCGCGAAGCGGGTTATGCACTGGTGACCGAGGGCTATATGGACGTTGTGGCGCTGGCCCAGCTCGGTTTTCCGCAAGCCGTCGCGACCCTTGGCACCGCCTGCACCCCGACCCATGTGCAAAAACTGTTGCGCCAGACCGACCACGTGGTGTTCAGTTTCGACGGCGACGCCGCCGGCCGCCGTGCCGCACGACGGGCGCTCGATGCCTGCCTGCCGCATGCCGGCGACAACAAGACGCTGAAATTCCTGTTCCTGCCGACCGAACACGACCCCGACAGTTACGTGCGGGAACTGGGTTCCAATGCATTCGAACAACAAGTGCGCGACGCGATGCCGCTGTCACAGTTCTTGCTCAAAGAAGTATCGGAAGACAAGGACCTGAGCACTTCGGAGGGCAGGGCGCAGGCGCAGTTCGAGGCCAAGCCGCTGCTGCAGGCGATGCCGCCGTCGGCGCTGCGCCTGCAGATCGTGCGCGGCCTGGCGCAGTTGACGCAGACCACGCCGGCAGAGATCGAAGCGTTGTTCGAACTGGCGCAGCCGGTAGCGCGCACAAAATTGGCGCCTCCGCGCACCAAGCGGACGCCGCCGATGGGTTTGGAACGCCAGATGATGCGTCTGCTGGTCGCGCATCCATCGCTTGCCGATGGCCTCGATGCCGTAGCGCTCGACGCGGTTGCCCGGCTCGCGCCCGACAACGCGGCGATGCTGACGCAGTTGCTCGACGCTTGCCGGGCGCTTGGCCCACAGGCCAGCTTTCCGGCGCTAGCCGAGCAGTTACGCGCCGTCGGCCAGGATTTTGGCCCGCTGATTGCCGAAATTGCTGCGGATACCGAATCCGATCCCGAAGCCGCTCGCCTCGAACTTGTCGGGGCAGTTCGGCAGACTAGAATGCAAGTATTGAAGGCAGAGTTGGACCGTCTTGCAACTACAGGGTTGACGACAGAAGACGCGCGGGCGCGGTATCGCGAATTGATGCAGCAGCAAGAGCAACTCAGGCGCATGAATTTGGCGGACGAGCGTGCCGGTTCCTAGCCCGGATATTTCGCTAGGACGCGAAGCGAAGACGCAAACCGGCCGCAAATCGCACGCCAGCGCCCGCGTAGGCCGGCGGTACAAAAGTGGATCTGGCCGTTGCAAGCCGCAAACCGTGTCAACATGCGCCTTCCGTCCAAGTTGAAGGCCGGTCTGGTGAAGCATCCGGGCTAGAGCGGACAGGATTCAATGGGGCCGGAAACAGCGCCAAGCGGCGCGCGAATCGGTGCAACAACTACGCCGGACTGAGGTCGAAACAACATCTGCTTAACCCCCGGTCCGTCTTTGAATTGGAGAAATATTGCTCGCTGTGGTATCATTTTAAGCTTTTGATTCAAGGTCTTAGAGAATTTCTTCCGGCTTGCGGCCGATGAAATGTCCGGAGAAATAATGTCGCGCGGGCGAATGCCGAGCCAGTAATGATCACCGGCTCCAACAGGCGCAATTCACTCGGCGCAGTGCAGTGGTTTGAGGGTGCATGCAAGGAAGGTCCGGGACGTTCCCCTTGCATCTGCAGGGAAACCGCTCTAGAGCAATCCAGTTGGTATTGATTCCATGGCAAACGCAATGAAAAAAACCGCGAAAACGACTGTTACCGCAAAAAGAGCCAAATCGGCTGCAACTAAAGCAGCCCCGAGCAAGTCGCAGGCAAAGCCTGCCGTGAAGAAAGTCGTGGCTGTTGCGCCTGCGAGCAAGACTAGGGCGTCGAGTAAAGCCGCCGCGAAAACAGTTGCCAAAGTAGCGCCGAAGACCGCCGCGAAAGCGACCGTATCCAAGGCGAAACCTTCATCCAGAGCTGCTGCAAAGCCCGCTCCCGAGAAACTGAAAGCACCCGTGACGAACAAGAAACCCGAATCGAAGACAGCCGGCAAATCCGCCAAGGCGGCGCCCCAAGCCGAGGTTAAGCAGGATAGCAAGGTAATGGCTGTCAGCCAGACGACCGATGCCGCAGCGTTGGCAGCGATCGATACGTCCAGCTATGTGTTGCCGGCAGTCAAAGTGCCCGGTCGCCGCGGCCGCAAGCCGAAGGAGTTTCAGCCGGAGAACGATGAAGTCGCCGCACTGAACGCCGTCGAGCGCGCCGAAATGAAGGCCGCCGACAAGGCCCGGGCGAAAGACCGCAAGGCCAAGGAAAAGGCGCTGCTCAAGGACGCCTTCTCGTCCGATACCGAAGCCAGCGAGGAAGAGCTCGAACAGCGCCGCCAGAAGCTCAAGACGCTGATCAAGCTCGGCAAGGACCGCGGCTTCCTCACCTACTCGGAAATCAACGACCACCTGCCAGAGAACATTGTCGACCCCGAGGCCATCGAAGGCATCATTGGCACGTTCAACGACATGGGTATCGCCGTCTACGAACAGGCACCCGACGCGGAAACCCTGCTGCTTTCCGACAGCGTTGCCTCGGCGACGACGGACGACGATGCAGAAGCCGCGGCCGAAGCCGCGCTGTCCACCGTCGACTCCGATTTCGGCCGCACCACCGACCCGGTCCGCATGTACATGCGTGAAATGGGCTCGGTCGAACTGCTGACGCGCGAAGGCGAAATCGAAATCGCCAAGCGCATCGAAGAAGGCCTCAAGGACATGATCCAGGCGATTTCCGCCTGCCCGACCACGATCGCCGAAATTCTCGCCGCTGCCGACCGTATCGAGAAGGAAGAAATCAAGATCGATGAAATCGTCGACGGCCTGGTTGATCCGAACGACAACGAAGACGTCGCCCCTGCGCCTGCAGCCGCAGCCGCCGATGAAGAATCGGACGAGGAAGAAGACGAGGACGAGGAAGAAGAGGAAGAGGAAACCAATGCCGGTGGCGGCGCCGCCGGCTTCTCCGCCGAGCAACTGGAACAACTGAAGCGCGACTCGCTCTCCAAGTTCGGTGAAATCTCCTCGCAATTCGACAAGATGCGCAAGGCGTACGAGAAGGAAGGCTACAACTCCAAGCCCTACGTGAAGGCCCAGGAGGCCATTTCCAACGAACTGCTCGGCATCCGCTTCACCGCCAAGTTCGTCGAGAAACTGTGCGACACCTTGCGCGGCCAGGTCGATGAAGTGCGCCACATCGAAAAGCAGATCCTCGATGTCACAGTCAACCGCTGCGGTATGCCGCGCAGCCATTTCATCAAGGTCTTCCCCGGCAACGAAACCAACCTCGACTGGATCGACGGCGAAGTGGACGGCAGCCACGACTACAGCGTCGTGCTCGGCCGCAACGTGCCGGCCATCAAGGAACTGCAGCAAAAGCTGATCGACCTGCAAGCACGTGTTGTGCTGCCGCTTCCGGACCTGCGCAACATCAACAAGAAGATGGCTGCCGGCGAAATGAAGGCGCGCAAGGCCAAGCGTGAAATGACGGAAGCCAACCTGCGCCTGGTGATCTCGATTGCGAAGAAGTACACCAACCGTGGCCTGCAATTCCTCGACCTGATCCAGGAAGGCAACATCGGCCTGATGAAAGCGGTCGACAAGTTCGAATACCGTCGCGGCTACAAATTCTCGACCTATGCAACCTGGTGGATCCGCCAGGCGATCACGCGTTCCATTGCCGACCAGGCGCGCACCATCCGTATCCCGGTGCACATGATCGAGACCATCAACAAGATGAACCGCATCTCCCGCCAGATCCTGCAGGAGACCGGCGCCGAGCCGGATCCGGCTACCTTGGCGATCAAGATGGAAATGCCGGAAGACAAGATCCGCAAGATCATGAAGATCGCGAAAGAGCCGATTTCGATGGAAACACCGATCGGCGACGACGACGATTCGCATCTCGGCGACTTCATCGAAGACAACAACACGCTGGCCCCGGCCGACGCGGCGTTGCATGCCTCGATGCGCGGCGTGGTCAAGGACGTGCTCGACTCGCTGACCCCGCGCGAAGCCAAGGTGCTGCGCATGCGCTTCGGCATCGAAATGTCCACCGACCACACGCTGGAAGAAGTCGGCAAGCAATTCGACGTCACCCGCGAGCGTATCCGTCAAATAGAGGCGAAGGCACTGCGCAAACTGCGCCATCCGTCGCGCTCCGACAAGCTGAAGAGCTTCCTGGAAGGTAGCTGATCCGGCGGCGGCCTGTGTTTGTTTAACCCGGCGGCGCGATTGCCGGGTTAAACAAGCGACAACAATGCCGTAATCGAATAAGATATCGACCTTACCGGGCCTCTAGCTCATGCTTGGTTAGAGCAGCGGACTCATAATCCGTTGGTGCCGTGTTCGACTCACGGGAGGCCCACCAAAAAAATCAAGGGGTTACGTTTCGGCGTAACCCCTTTTTTCGTTAACTGTCAACGGAGTGCCAACAGCGCCAACGGGTAGAGATTTTTGGCCTTTTGCAAATGCTCGGGTGCCAAGCGTGCGTATCTCATGGTCATCGTCAAATTGGCGTGACCAAGGATACGTTGCAGGGTCAGGATGTTCAATTCATCGAAAACGGAGGGCAGATAGGCATGCTTCCGCTTGAGTTTGTTTTTCGCGTTCAAGGATTTCGTGGGTTTTTTCTCGCGGAAATGAGTTGTCTTACTCCTGCCGCTGAGCACGATCTTGAAGCGATCTGGACTTATACCCTTCAGCAGTGGGGCGTAGAACAGGCCGATCGCGACACCGATATCCTGCGCAGGCCTTTGCTGAATTGGCGCAGTCGCCTAAAACAGCCTCGGCATGTGACCACGTGCGACCGGGCTATCGTCGCCGCAGTGTTGAACGGCACATGATTTACTTTCGCATAACGTCCTATGGCATTGCTATCGTTCGTATTCTGCATGACCGCATGGATGTTGCGCGTCACTTGTAAGCCCCGTGCGGCATCGATTTGGTCCCGATTGCAGGAAGCAGGCCATCAAGTTCCGCATTGGACAAGCTGGCCTGACAGCCAAGGATTTGGAACCGATGATTGGTCGCTCCAATCGCGTGTATGAAGTTCTTGCGTGCCGTCACCCACTTACACTAACGGGCAGGCTTTCCCAATGCAAACTGCAATCTTTCTCCGAACGCGTAGTCATAGCGTGATGCGTCATGATCCTGACAAATCAACGGCGTATAACATGCAGGCGTATAATGAAAGGTTGTTTTTCCAGTGCAGCTGGCTTGCGCCGCTGCTTCTAACCAGCGGCCGCTTTCCCGGCCCATCGAAAGCACTATGCCAGACACCCAGCCAGCATCCACGCAAACTGCCGCGCCTGCGGTCCGCTTCGAAGACTTCGGACTCTCGCCGGACATTTTGCGCGCGCTCGCCGACCAAGGTTATATTCACCCGACGCCGATCCAGGCAGAGGCTATTCCGATTGTCCTGCAAGGCCGTGATGTCATGGGTGCCGCGCAGACAGGTACCGGCAAGACTGCCGGCTTCTCGTTGCCGATCATCCAGCTGCTGTTGGCGTATGCCAATACCAGTGCATCGCCCGCGCGCCATCCGGTACGCGCGCTGATCCTGACGCCGACGCGTGAACTGGCGGATCAGGTCGCCGACAACGTCAAGGCCTATTCGCGCCACACCTCGCTGCGCTCCACTGTCGTCTTCGGCGGTGTCGACATGGCACCCCAGACGGCTGCCTTGCGCGCCGGCGTCGAGATCGTCATCGCCACGCCCGGGCGCCTGCTTGACCACGTACAGCAGAAAACGCTGAACCTGTCGCAGACGCAGATCCTGGTGATGGACGAGGCTGATCGCATGCTCGACATGGGCTTCCTGCCCGACCTGCAGCGCATCATCAATCTGCTGCCCACGCAGCGCCAGAACCTGATGTTCTCTGCGACTTTCTCCGGCGAAATTAAGAAGCTGGCAAACAGCTTCCTCAAAAACCCGGTGACGATCGAAGTCGCGCGCAGCAATGCCACCGCCGATAATGTCACCCAGGTGCTGTACAAAGTCGAGGAAGACACCAAGACCGACGCCGTCGCCCATATCATCCGCGAACGCGGATTGAAGCAGGTGATTGTGTTTTCCAACACCAAGATCGGCGCCTCGCGCCTGTCGCGCCATCTCGAAAAAGAAGGTGTCAAGGCTTCCGCGATCCATGGCGACAAGACCCAGGCCGAGCGCATGGCCGCGCTGGAAGCCTTCAAGCAAGGCACGATCGAAGTGCTGGTCGCCACCGACGTTGCCGCGCGCGGTCTCGATATCGCGGAACTCCCCTGCGTGATCAATTTCGACCTTCCGTACAACGCCGAAGACTATGTTCACCGTATCGGCCGTACCGGTCGTGCCGGCGCGTCGGGAGATGCGATTTCGCTCTTTACCGACAAGGATGCGCGTCTGCTGACCGATATCGAGAAGCTGATCAAGCACAATATCTCGCGCCTGCAGCTTTCGGGTTTTGTCGCTCAGCGTTCGTCCGACCGCCGTTCGCGCCATGAAGAGGGCGAGGTGCGTGCTCCGTCGTCACGCGGTTCGCAATATGGTCGCAGTGCCTATGCACCACGCAAGGAAAAGATCGATCCCTGGTTCCTGAAGCCGTACGAACCGGAAGAATTGCAGTCCCGAACGGAAGACAAAGAAACGGCGCAGGGTGCTGCAAAACCGCCGAAAGCGAAGATAGCAGCCTTGCTGGGCGGTACGCCGAAGCGTTGAGGCATGTAACGGCGGTTTGGGCTGGGCGGATTTTTTATGCCGTGCCATGCGGATACACTCCTGTCTCTGCATGTCGTATTGCCCACGCTGCGATGGCGTTTTCCCAGAAATCATCGATTGAATCGACCTGATTCAGCGGCAGTTGCAGGAACTGCGCTGCCGTCAGCAGTTCCTCGACCGGGCGGGTCAAATCCAGCGCCAGCGCGCCGGTCTGCTTCGATAATTTTTCTCCGTTCATGTTTCTTACTACCGGCACATGCAGGTAGCCCGGCGTAGGCACGCCAAGCAGGCGTTGCAGGTAAATCTGGCGCGCCGTCGAATCCAGTAAATCCGCGCCGCGTACCACGTGCGTCACACCTTGATCGGCATCGTCGACGACCACTGCCAACTGATAAGCCCAGTACCCATCGGCCCGCTTCAGCACGAAATCGCCGACCTCCGTGGCCAGATCCTGTGTGACGGTTCCCATCCAGCGATCTTCGAACGTGACCCGGTCGTCACCTTTGTCCGGAACGCGCAAGCGGTAAGCACGCGCGGCCTTGCCTGGCCCCAGCCCATTGCGGCAGGTACCAGGATAGATCGCGGCGCCATCGCTCGCAACGCCGATGCGCGAATCCGCAATTTCCTTGCGGGTGCATGCACAGGGATAGACATATTCACCGAGGCGTTCGAACGCCGCCTGGTACAGCGCCTTGCGCCGGCTCTGCCACACCACGTCACCCTCCCATTGCATGCCGAACGCGGCAAGACATTGCAGAATCGCCTCTGCCGCACCGGGCACGGTCCGTGCCTCATCAATATCTTCGATGCGCACCAGCCACCTTCCTTCATGGACGCGTGCGTCGAGGTAACTCGCCATCGCCGCCACCAGCGATCCGCGATGCAAAGGCCCGGTCGGGGAGGGGGCGAAGCGTCCTGTATAAGCCGGCATGTTTCCTATCATAGCTTCTCCTTCGGTGACTATTATGCCCCTGAGCACATGGGCTTCGGCGCGCGGCGGATAACAACGAGGACCGCATCGAGCCGGGAGCCGGATCGGCATGCCCGGTCACCGGGATATGGAAATCATCGGCTACGTGCTGGATGGCGAGCTCGCCCATCAGGACAGCATGGATACGGAAGGATGGTTGGCGCTCGGTACGACTGCAGACTCACAAGCGCTTGTCGGTAACCGGAAGGTGCGTCCAGGCAATTTATTTTCCCGTGATGCCATGCACTTCGCCAAGTGTTTTAACCGTGCCACGAAAACGATTCCGAACCGGTGAGGCAACAAAACATTATTCTTTTGAGATCCCATAAAACCCCAGGCCACGATTATCTCTAGTCTCTTACTCTGGCGCGGATTGTTGCGCGACAGAAAACTTGGATCGGCTTGGCCAGGACATGGAGCATTACAGCCAGGTGCGACCTTTACTCAGTGGAAGAGCGCGGCTTGGCATGACGGCAGAATCCTATGTGGGGAATCCGGCAATCGCTGTGGTAATACCTTGTTTCAAGGTAAGCAGGCATATTGCCGGCGTGATCGGCAAGATCGGTCCCGAAGTATCGAAAATTATTGTGGTGGACGATTGCTGTCCCGACCACAGCGGCAAACACGTGGCAGTCAACTGCAATGATCCGCGGGTACGTGTCATCCGGAACCCGGTGAACATGGGGGTCGGCGGTGCTGTCATGACCGGCTACCGGGCCGCTATCGAAGAAGGTGCGGACGTCATCGTCAAAGTGGACGGCGACGGGCAAATGGATCCTCGGCTGATTCCTTATTTCGTCGAACCGATTCTCGCCGGTCAAGCGGATTACACCAAGGGAAACCGGTTCTACGATCTCGAAGAAATACGCGCCATGCCGGCGATCCGGGTGTTCGGCAACGCGGTGTTGTCGTTGATGGCCAAGCTGTCCACCGGCTACTGGGATCTGTTCGATCCGACCAACGGCTATACGGCGATCCACGCGAGCGTCGCCAGGCAGTTGCCTTTCGACAAAATCAGCCGGCGCTATTTTTTTGAAACCGATATGCTGTTCCGGCTGAATACGCTTCGCGCGGTCGTGATTGACATACCGATGACCGCCAGGTACGCGGATGAGGTAAGCAACCTGAAGATTTCGAAAGTCATTGGAGAGTTCCTCGTCAAGCATATGCGCAATTTCGTCAAGCGCATCTTTTACAACTACTATCTTCGCGATCTGTCGTTGGCATCGGTTGAACTCCCGCTCGGCTTGTTGCTGCTGGGCTTTGGCATCAGTTTCGGTTCGTACCATTGGTACGCGTCGGCTCAGGCGGGCATTCCGGCCCCGCTCGGTACGATCATGTTTGCCGCCTTGCCGATCCTGATGGGCTTGCAATTCGTGATGGCATTTCTTGGCTACGACATCGCATCCGTACCCAGGCGCCCGCGACACGTATTTTTCCGCACCCGGTTTCCGGCCATGTGCCGGGTGGGCGAATGAGAATGCTGCTGGATTTATTGCGCGACCCGTCCCTGGACGGAATCGATGTCGATGGTCAGGACAGGCTGGCTGTGCACAGGAGCATGCTCGAACGAAAGCGCATGCTGCGCGAAGTATTTATCGAATTCCACCATTTGTTTCGAAGACTGGACAGGGAGCTCCTGATCCAGCAAGGATTGGAAATTGAACTGGGTGCCGGGATCGCGCCGATGCGCGATTCGTATCCGGAAGTGCTGGCGACGGATGTTGTATTTGCCCCGCATCTCGACCGTGCCCTCAATGCGGAAGCGATGGAGCTTGATGACGCATCGGTGCGTGTATTCTTTGCGCAGAATTGCTTCCACCATTTTCCGCATCCGGACCGGTTTTTCAGTGAACTGGACAGGGTGCTGGTGAACGGCGGCGGTGCGATCCTGCTGGAACCATACTACGGTCCGTTTGCTTCGTTTCTGTTCAAGCGACTGTTTCGCACGGAGGGATTCGACAAGAATTATCCGTCATGGGAAACGCCGCAGTCGGGTCCGATGAATGGTGCGAACCAGGCACTGAGTTACATCGTTTTCATCAGGGATAGCATGGAGTTCCAGCGGAAGCACCCGACGTTGAAGATTGCGCACCAACTTCGGGTCGGCAATTACTTGAAGTACCTTCTTTCGGGAGGGTTGAACTTCCGTCAGTTGTGGCCGGACGCAATGAGTGCGGCGGTGGACATCGTCCAATGGGGACTGTCACCTCTCAATCGTTGGCTCGCACTGCATCACGTCATTGTCATTCGCAAGGAATCCGAATGACATTCGTCCGTTACGTCGTGATCCAGCTCCTGGCTTATGCCATTGACATGGGCGGCTTTCTTCTCATGTTGCATGCCGGATTGTTGGCGCCTGTCGCTGCCAACGCCGTTGGCAAGATTGCGGCCGGCCTCTTCGCCTTTGTCGCCCACCGTCATTTTACGTTTCGGGCAGGTGCCGGGGCGGACAGGATGCGCCAGGCAGTGCGCTACTTCGCCCTGCTGGCGTTGAATGTGCCCTTGTCGTCCGGCGTGCTGGCCGCGGTGCTGATATGGATCCACCAACCGGCGGCGGCAAAGGTCGTTGCCGACGCCCTGTGCGTACTGATCACCTATTGGCTGAGCAAGACCTTCATATTTATCCGAAAGGACCAGGATGATATGTCGCCCGCCGATTCCGGGAGCAAGTCGCCATGAGGCTGGTGATAACCGGGGCGACGGGCTATATCGGCGAGCGCCTCGCACTGACGGCAATGAAGCACGGCCACGAAGTCATTGCCGCCACGCGCCGGCGTCCAGTTGCCGCAAGCATGTCCTGGTTGCCGTTTGATCTGGCGTCGACGTCCGCAATCGTATTTCCCCCGAACGTGCACGCCGTCATCCATCTGGCAGCCGACACGTCATTGGATACCGGCGAGAACGATCGGCAGGAGACGGATGCAGCGCGTCTGCTGATTGCTGCCGCGCGGCAGGCACGGGTGCGATTCGTATTCGTTTCCAGTCAGACCGCGCGGCCGGATGCGCCTACCGCATATGGCAGGACAAAATGGCGGATTGAACAGGACGTGCTGGCTGCCGGCGGGTGGGTCGTGCGGCCCGGGCAGGTATACGGCGGCCCCGAGCGTGCGCTGTTCGGTGTATTGGCCGCCATTGTCCGGCAACAGCTCTTGCTTCCGGCATTTTTCCCGGCGCCGCATATCCAGCCGATTCATGTCGATGACCTGGCGATCGGCTTGCTGGACATCGTCGAACGGGACAGTCTTGTTCCCGGCGTTCTATGTCTCGCGTCGCCGCAGCCGGTGTCGTTCACCCGCTTTCTGCGCACGGTAGCGGTGGTCCGTCTGCGACGCCGACGCTGGTTCGTTCCCGTACCGGTCGCAGCGGTCAATTTGGTCCGCGCAGTAATCGGCCCCCGCCTGAGCCGGCAAACCGGTCTTGAACGCCTGTCGTCGCTCTTCGATCTGCCGCGCATGGATTCCGCAGCGGATATCGCAATGCTCGGCCTCACCCTGCGCCCTCTGCAATGCGGCATGCACCGTTCGGGCAACGCGAGACGACGCGGACTGCTGGACGAAGGAAGGGCTTTGCTTGCCTATGTACTGAAGGATGGGCCGGGGATGGATCTTCTTCGTCGCTATGTGCGCATGGTTGAAACGGTGAGAAACGGCTTGCCCCTGGAGTTGCCGGCGCTGCTGCGCCGCTGGCCGGTCATGCTGGCCTTGCTCGACGACCGCTCGTTTGCCAGAGCGGCGAACGGGGAAGAGTTTGCATGGCGGCTGGATGCGGCGTCGTTGCTCGCCGAGGCATCGGTGCAAGGCGCGTCCCGATTCCTTGGGATCGGCCGAGGCCATGCCAGCGGCGCGGTCGCGGGGGCCTTCCATATCGGGTGTGCCGTATTGTCGGAACTTGCATGGCGGGTCCTGCGCGTCGTCTCGCTTCCGTTCGGCCTGGCGCGCCATATCGGAGATCGGCAATGACGCCTGACTTCGATGTGATCGTCGTCGGCAGCGGCCCGGCGGGCGTATCCGCCGCCTTTCCCCTGGTGGAGGCGGGACGCCGTGTGCTGATGCTTGACGGCGGCAGACAGTCGGGCGTGGCGCCGCCGCAACAGCCTTTCCTGTCTGCCCGCGCACAATCTGCCGATCAATGGAAGTGGATGATCGGCGAAGATTTCAACGCGCTGAAGAACAGCGCAGCGGTATCGCCGAAACTGCGCGCGCCGACGCATGCCTATGTGTTTGAAGGTTTTTCTACGTTGAACCGGATCGATGCGCCGGAGTTTGTGGCATTGGGGTCGCTTGCGACCGGCGGCCTGTCGAACGCCTGGGGTTGCGGCGTTGCACGCCTGTCGCCGCGGGAGTTTTCCGGGTTTCCGGTGGACGTGTCGCAGTTCGAGCGTTCCTACGAAAGCGTCTCGCGCCGCATCGGGATCAGCGGTCGCCATGACGACGACATGGCCGACTATTTCGGGGTGGACGCATGGTCGCAGCCGGCGATCGAAATGGATGCCTTGCACAATCGGCTTTACGGCAGCTACGGCAAGCGCAGGGACAGTCTTGCGTCCCTGGGGTTTCGCATGGGACGTTCCCGCGTTGCTGTCCTGAGCGAAGACCGGGCCGAACGCAAGGCCTGCGACCGATCCGGCAACTGCCTGTGGGGATGCCGGCGCGGCGCCTTGTACACGGCGGCGGATGAATTGGCCCGGCTTCGACTGTATGAGAATTTTTCCCTGCACAGCGGGTTTGTGGTCGAGCGTATTGTGCGTAATGGCAGCAACTGGTCGGTGGAGGGATGCTCGACCGGCCTGCAGCAAAGACAGGCCATTTCTGCGCGCAAGGTTCTGCTCGCAGCCGGCACCCTGGCGACGACGCGGCTGGCTTTGCAGGCACTCAAGCTGCAAATGCCGGTCCCCTTGCAATCCTGTCCCACCGCTGCCTTTCTGCTATGGCTGCCGCGTTCGCTTGGCGCGGAACGCACGCGCACTTTCGGCCTTGGCCAGTTGTCGTTCGCGTTGACACTGCCTGACGCTACGACTGCATTCGGCTCGACGTTTTCGACGACCGGCATTCCGGTCTCGGAATTCCTGCGGCACTTGCCGCTGCGACGTCGAGCCGGCGTCGATGTGCTCGGCGGACTGCTGAGTTCCTGCCTCGTCGGAAACCTGTTCCTGCCTGGCCGGCTGTCCTCGGCCAGGGTGTCGCTGTCGTCGGGAGATCAGCCGTCGTTGCGCATCGAGGGCGGCTACAGCGACCGCGTTCCGGCCGTCATGGCGGAAGCCGCGCGCAGCTTGCGCAGGGCCTACCGGCAGCTCGGCGCGGTGATGCTACCGATGAGCTTCACGGTCGGCCGCGCGGGCAGCGATATCCACTATGCGGGCACCTTGCCGATGCGGGCGGCTCCGCTGCCCGGCGAGACGAATTCACTGGGGGAATTGCACGGGCTTGATGGCGTGCATGTCGTCGACGGCGCCTGTCTACCGACACTGAGTGAAAAGTCCCACACATTGACGATCATGGCCAACGCCGACAGGATCGGGCAGGCACTGGGGCTCGGCAAGCCCTGATAAATGAAGAAGGAAAAGGGGATGATGGAAACAGGCGAGGGGAAGACCCGGCATTTTGTTCGGGAACGTCCAGCCATGCTGTTATGGATCGTGGCCGCTGTCGCCTATGGCTATCTCGCGCTCCGCAACGCGGGGCTCTATCCGGTCGTCATGCCCGACGAGTGGAGTTACAACCTTTATGCAAGGCTTCTGCCAGTGGCCGACGCCAAGCTTCCGTCTTATCTGTATTACCTGATCTTCAAAGGCACCAACCTTTGCGGCGCCGGCTTTCTTGAATGCGCAAGAGCCTTGAATGGAGCATTCTTCGTTGCGGCGATTCCCTTCATCTATCTGGTGGCGCGTCGCTACTGCACCGACAAGCTCGCGGTCTTCATCGCAGCATTGTCCATGCTGGGTGCGAACAATACCTACACCGCGTACTTCATGCCCGAGGCGCTGTACTACCTCGGCTTTTGGATGCTGACCTGGGTATTGCTCGCCTATCGTCCGAGGTCTACGCTTTTGCACGGGGTGGTTGCCGGCATTGTGATCGGTGCAATGGCGCTGATCAAGACACACGCGCTCTTTCTGTTGCCCGCGATTGCCTTGTTCATCGCATGGAGAAGTCTGTCGGGCAACGCGACGGTCCCGGATACGATAAAAGTCATTGCACTGCTCTTGTGCTTTGCGGCGGCCGTCCGATTTTTTGCTGGCTATCTGATCGCCGGGAAAAGCGGTTTGAGCCTGTTCGGCACCACCTACGGCTCCATAGCCGGGACATCGCTGGGCGGGACCGACGCCTGGCATCTGACCTTGGCGGCCGTGGAGAATCTCAAGGGGCATCTGATGACGCTGGCACTGTTGTTCGGCGTTCCCGTCGCGGCCGTTCTCTTGCTGCCCACCGAGAAGAAGTCCGGCACGGAACAGGACCGCCTGCTGCGCACGATAAAGATTTATATCGTCCTGATTGTCGGATCGTTGCTGGGCATGGTGGCGGCCTTCACGGCGGTCGTCTCGGGGAGCGGTCCATATGAAACGGTTGGCCGGCTTCATCTGCGCTATTACAACTTCGTGTTTCCGCTATTCTTGATCGTTCCCGCCGCAATCTTGTCGCAGGGCGCGTACAAGGACGGCCTGCGCCGGATTGTTCCCGCTGCACTCATTGTCGGCCTGTTCGCCCTCTACGCGTTCATGCAACTGCGGTCGGAATTCATTCCTTCGTTTATTGATAACCCGGAGCTGAGGGGAATCACCCGCAATGGCGTCGTGTTCGGTATGGTCAGCGCGCTTGGTATCGTTGCGCTCATCGCATGGTCGATCAACCAGAGGCTGGGAGCGTGGATGTTCCTGTTTGTGTGCATGCCGGTGACCGTGCTTTCGTCCGCGATGGCAGTCAACCGGGAATTGAGGCACCGTCTGGAAGCGGACGTGTATGACCGGGCCGGCATGGCGGCACGGCAGCTCCTGTCCAAAGAGGATATCGACAAGTTGGTCATTGCGGCATCTGATGGGGCCGGGACATTGAGGTCACTGTTTCAACTGGATACCCCGAATGCGCGGACAGTCGAACTTCCCCGCGAAGTGCCTTTGGAACCATCACGTATCCCTCCTGGTACGGAGTGGGTGCTTGTTATCGGCAATCACGAACTTCCTTCACAGGTCAAACAACGGGTCGCAACGGGAGAGTTTTCACTTGTACGCTTATCCGGAGACGAAGTGATCGACTTCAGGAAGGCGGCATGGCCCGGACTGGTCAGTCGCATATCCGGCCTGTCTGTCCCTGAAAACTGGGGAACATGGTCGAGCGCCGGGGAGGTCAGGATCGATATGGCGGCGCCATTGCCGATGGCATTCGATCTTCATCTGAGAGCACAAGCGTTCGGCCCGAATGCCGGCAAGGAGTTTGTCGTGCGCATCGGGGAGAACAAGAAGGCCTTCCGTCTGTCTGCGGCCCCACAGGACCTGGTATTGCATTTCGCAACCAATGGCACCGAAAAGTCGATGGTGTTCGATGTGCCGGAACCGACCGCACCCAGGGATCTTGGACTGGGAGGCGACGAGCGCCGGCTCGGACTGGGCATCACGCGATTACGTATTGTTCAGAAGTGATTCCGGAATGAATCCGATGTGGCCAACGGGAACAGGATCTCACGCGGCCTTCATCTGAGGCAAGGGGCTGCAGTCGCGTTTGTCCAGGACAACATCCAGCAAATGTTCCGCGCTTTCACGCCATGTATGGGTTTTTACCCGTGCGGCATGTTGCCGGCGAGAAGACAGCGGCATCCGTGATATCGCCCTGACCTTGTTCGCCAGGTCGTCCTTTTCGTGCAGGGAAAAATAGATTGCGCCGTCCCCGCCCACTTCGCGGAACACAGGGATGTCGCTTGCGAGGGTCGGAACATGATGCAGCGCGGCCTCGACGATCGGCAACCCGAACCCTTCAGCGACGGAGGCGGCGATCAGTGCCGTGGCAGCGGAGTAGCAGCGGTTGATTTCAGCATCGGTAAACTTTTCGACGAAGAAAAGCCGTTCGTTCAGATACGGATGCGTGCGAATACGCCGGACCGTATCGTCCACCATCCATCCAACCCCGCCGGCGATGCAAAGACGAAAATCCTCGCCGCTCTGCCATAACGCGTCAAAGGCGTCCAGAACGAAGTCATGCCCCTTGCGCGGTTCCACCGTGCCGACCATCAGAAACAGGGGGCTTTGCCTGTCTTCTGCCAGCGCGATCACTTGTTGGCGAATTGGCGTCTCTTCCGTGTTTACGCCGAGGTCCGCCCCAAGCGGCCAATGCGTGACTTCCAACGGCCTTGGCAAGGGAATCCGGTTTTCATCGAGATAGGTTTTGACATCCTCGGCAACCGAGCGCGAGATGCACAGCAGCATGTCGCTTTGCGATACCGCCTGCTTGAACCAGTTTCCGAACACGGCAACCAGGCCCGGATGGCAGGTCTCCGGCCGGCGCAGTGGGATCAGGTCATACACGACGGTGACAATCCTGCCGCCGAATAGCCGTACTCGTTCAAATATGGTCGAAAATTCCGCATATTGCTCCCATGAAGAATCGATCATCAACAAGATATCGCCGGGGTGAATCTGCACTTCCATCGAAGGGATGCTTTGCGGAGCGACGTCGAATATCGCTCCGGTCACTGCCGTTGCCCGCCAAAGCTTTCCGTCGGCTTGCCGGACGATTTCAAGGGGGCGGCGTATTTCGGACATCGTTCCAACTTCCTTGACGATGTTTCTCACGACGCGTTGTATGCCGCTTCGCGCGTCGGTTTTCGATAGCTGGGTAACGTCGATCAGCAGGCGCGGCTGCTTTCGCAGGTATTTGTTGCTCACTGCATGAGCGGCGATGGCGTCGACGATTTCGTCGTCGGGCGCTGTATTCTCGAACACGTCCGCAATATGCCCAATGGTGTGGCGTTGATCTGCATCGATCGCGCGTTCAATGGCCTGGATAAACACTGCGGCATCGGTAAATGCGTTTCCGGTCGAGAGTGCGGTCATCGGCGGTAACCAGGAACCGCAGGCCGCTGACTCCAGAAACGCCTTTTGGCGCCCGTCCGGCAAAATCAGGTGCTGCGCGGATTCCAGAACATGCCGGCTCACGTCGGGCGCACCCAGGAGGCGACTTCCCTTGAGGTGCGCCACCAAACCTTGTATGCCGTGCGTGTGGATGATTTCATTCGCAAACGTATCCTTGCGCCCCTCGCTTTGCGCCAACGCGTGGACGGGCATGGTCATATCCAGGTCCAGCATCACGACCACCCCGGGAAATGCTTCCATGAGAGGTAACATGCCGGCATGGCTGGGGGTGTTGGCGATCAGGTAGACAAACGTCGCATAATCGGCATAACACTCGGCGAGTTCCGTGTACGACGAGATGTTGAAGGGAAGGGAAAGCGTGGCGATTTGCGAATCTGCGCCGTCCTGCACAAACAGATCGATGTCGAAATGCTGCGCCAGTGTCGGCAAGAGTGTCAAAGCAGTCTGTGCCGATGAAGAGTCATTTTCATCAAACGCGAACATCAGCGCGATGCGGGCCTTTTCCGTTTTCACAGAGGAAGACACGGAGTTTTTCCGGTCCCTGTTCTCCAATCGGGACTCGATAGCACGCCATGCGGCCCCGGCGGTTTTGTTCCAGTTGAATTCCCTCGCACGACATATGCCGTAGTCGCTTAACTCCTTGCGCAAGCGATCGTCGACGAGAACATCTTCCAGTGCTTTTGCGATCGCTTTCGGACTGGACGCGTCAAACAGGATATCGCTTCGGCCCGCCACCTCCGGAATCGACGAATTGTTCGCCGCAATCACCGGCGCGCCGCATGCCATGGCTTCGAGGATGGGGAGGCCGAAACCTTCATATAAGGACGGGAACACGAACACCTTGCAGCGAGCGTAAAGATAGCCCAGCTCGTCGTCGGTAACATGGCCAGTGACGACGACGTCGTCGCTCGTCAGGCCAAGCGTGCGCATCTTCTGATCAAACAGGATGTTGTCGCCGACCTGGTTCAAGACCAGTTGGTGGCTCCGGCGCAGTGACCATGGGAGGCGGGCGTAAGCCTGCAACAGTCCATCCTGGTTTTTCCTGTAATCGCCGTTACCGGTGTAAAGCACGAATGGGCGTGCAATACCCAGCCTTGCCAGATGCGACTCCGGAAAGAGCGTTGCCGCCCCCGGATGAAAGGAAGGGGATGGCGCCCCGGAAATGTTCACAACCCGATCCTCCGGCCATTTCAGGATGTCGATGGCATCCTGTCTGGTGGCCTCGGAGATGGCAAGCAGCAGATCAAATTTCTGGAGGGCTTCAAGCCTTTCAGCGTACCACGTCTTGTAGCCTGGGATCTGATCGAGATACTGGTCCTGGAAAAGCCATGGAATGAGGTCGTACAGAATGCCCACGCGCAGTGCCGACGGCAACCGGCCGTTCGGAAGGGCCACCACACCCTGCTCGCGCCATCCTTCGAACGGATTTGCGTACAGCACGGCATCCGGCGCAAGTTCCTCGTATGCTCGGTGAATCAGTGCCGTCGCCACCTGCTCATACGTCCGGCGATCGTTTCCAAAAACACTGGGGTTGGTCGATGTGCAGGCGGCGAAATGTCCTGCAGGCAGGATACCGTTGAGTTGTTGGCGTAACGCATCGGCGCTCTGCGGATACAAGGCGTTGGCCAGAACGTACAAGTCGTGGTTGGCGCGTGCGTGCGCCATCGCAGCGAGGAGCGACTGGGTGTAGCGTCCGATACCCCGAAAGCGGGAACCGGTCTGGCAGGGGAAAACATCGAAAACGAGTCGCATTGTCAGCGTTTGCCGTTCTTGCGTTTCTCCAGTTCGCGCGCCAGCATGGCGACGAACTGGCTTCGGAGGGAGACGCTTCCTTCCCACGCCGAACGCACGTCCTGTACGCAATCGGCTGACGGAAATGTCTGATTTTGCGGTACGTGCGCCGGCCGGTCGCGCACTAACGCTTTCAGCCGTTCCCCCAGGGACGGGAACCTGATGTATGCATGGTGTACGAGGTTCATCAGTCGAGGATTCTGCTTGATTATCGGATATGTCCGGCGCAACAATGCGATCACAATCCGTTTTGCTGCCGGCCTCGCATACCGGGAGGTTCGGCCGGCAACGCCGCGGACACGCTGCAACACGACACCCGCAATGCGTAGCGGCGCAGCCAGTTTCCACGACTTGCACGAATAGATGGCGTGCAGGTGGGCATTGACGGCGTGCAGGCGCGCCTGCAATTCCTCGGCATGCACTTGTGCCGCAAGCAGCGCTTGCCGGCAGTCTTGGACGTGCTGTTCCGCTGCCGCGATTCGTGCCGCGGCATTCCGTGCAGAACTATCGGCCTTTTCTGCCATTGCCTTGGCGATCGCCTCAGCCTGCTCTGATCTTTTCGTTGCGTGCCGGGCATCGTCCAACGCCCTGATCTGAGTGATGGTCTGAAATTCGTCGAAGACGTTGGGCGGAGTGGCGAACGCCTGCACCAGTTCCTGATGTTCGTCCGCGACATAGTAACGGTTCAAGCCGTCGAAGTAGACGAACCGGTACCCGCTTTCCGTCACCATGCCTTCCCATAGATCGTGATTGCTTATCTGGCTGTTCGGCAACGTCGCCTCAACGACGACGATCCACGGACGCCACCGCCGAAAGTCCATCCCGCGAATGACATCCGCCTCGAATCCCTCCACGTCCACCTTGAGGAAGTGGATTTCGTCCGGTGCATGGCGAGCACATATTTCGACAAGAGGCTGGACCGGCACCGTCATCGCCGTTACCTCATATCCGCTGCTCCGATGATGCGCGGCGACCGTTTCGTTTGGCGATGCCCACCCCCTTACCGCAGGAACGTCGAACAGCGTCAGTTCGCCGCTGCCGGCGCCGGCAGCGAGAGCGAGATTGATGTCGCGCGGTCTTTCTGCACACAGGCGCTGTTGATGTGCCGGCAGCGGCTCGATATTGATGCCATGCCAGCCGCGATCGTAGAACGCCTTGGTGACGGAGTCTTCGACAGGATCGTTGGCGCCGACATCGATATAGAACCCGCCTTCGATCGCCTGCAACGCACGCCAGAGAAGCACGTCTTCGAGGTTCTGCGCATAAGAAATGAAAGTCATGTGCGTCGGATTTCAATGACAGGGTCGAGCCAGGTGCAGCCGATGAAGTGTTCATGCTTCATGTTCACCACATTGAACACCAGCGCCAGATCGCGCCATTCATAGTTGTTGATCAGATGGGTGTCGCTGCTGACGAGCGCAGTAGCGATCGAATAGCTTCCCGGCCCGAGATTCATCGGAAACGTAAAGCGGTAAATCAGTTCCGCTCCTTCGTCGACATCCTGGACGGGCAACTTCTTGTGATGGGTATTGGTACCGTACATCGGCTGGCCGAGCCGATCCTTGATCATGTAACCCAGCACCAGCCGGGGGAGGGCGGCGCGCACGGCGACACGGACTTGCAGCGTCACGATGGCGCCGACGTCAATGAGTTCCACGCGATGGCCTTCTTCATTCAGGAGCGCGACATCGACGGCGGTTGCCTCGCCTGTTCCGGAAACGGTCTGCACCTTGCCGCTGGCCACGGGCTGCTGCTGCACCGTCCGGTTTTCCCGTTCCGCCAGCAGTGCGTTATAAAAATCCATGACCTCTTCGGGATCTCCTTCCTTGGCGAGACGACCGCCGTCGAGCAGGATGGCGCGGTCGCAGATTGCCTGGATCGCTCCCTTGTCGTGGGAAACAATCAGCAGCGTCGTCCCGGCGTTCCGGAATTCCCTTATCCGATCGAAGCTCTTGTGCTGGAAGTAGGCATCGCCAACGGAAAGCGCTTCATCCACGATCAGTATGTCAGGCCGCTTTGCCGTGGCAATGCTGAACGCCAGCCGCATTTGCATGCCGCTCGAATAGGTGCGCACCGGTTCGTCGATGTAGTCGCCGATCTCGGCGAAGGTTTCTACTCCGGGCATCAGCGACTGAATTTCGTTCACGTTCAATCCAAGAAGCTGGCCGGCCATGAAGACGTTTTGCCGCCCGGTGAAGTCCGGATGGAAGCCCATTCCCAACTCCAGCATGGCAGAGATACGGCCGACAACCTCGACGGTGCCGGCCGTCGGCTGAGTGGTTCCGGTGATCATTTTGAGCAAAGTGCTTTTTCCCGCGCCGTTGATCCCGACGATGCCGATCGCCTCGCCGCGCTTCACCGTGAAGTTGATGTCCTGGATGACCCATTTCAAATGATGTCGCGCACCGCCGAAAGGCAGCAGCCATTCCGCCAGGCGTGCCCAGCGCGTCGGGTATTGCTTGTACGCCTTGCCCAGATTGGTGATGCGGATGCTGGTCAATGCCTCCTGTCCGTTACGCAATCGTTCTTCCGGATGATTGGCGGAATAGAGAGAAACAGATTCGTCAGTCGCAGCGAGGGAGAGCGTAAAACGATGTTCACCAGCTTTTTCCATGGTTTCGATTTGACCGTCGTATGCGAAGCCGGTGCAAAAAATTCCGTTGACTAATGGATTTGCTGAACAATATCAAATGCCTTGGCGCACGATTTATCGCATGTCAATAACAACGAATTTGAACTCTCGGAGAATGAGTTTCCAACCGATATTTTTGCCTGGCGACACTATGCTTCGCTGACATCCTCTGCTTATCGGCTGACTTTAGACATGACATCTTCGAGGGAAAACAGACATGACCTTGCTCGACTTTCATATCAAGCCGCTTGTCGCCGCCGTAGCAGCCGCAAGCGTACTCGCTGCCTGCGGCGGCGGTAGTGCAGTCCCTTCCAATACCACCACCAGTCCGGAAAGTTCGGCGACACCGGACGGCTCACCGCCTCCGGTGGCAAACGGCGTGCAACTGACCATGTCATGCGTGGACGGCGAGACGTATCAGTGCAGTGGCGACACGGCCATCAGAACCGAGAACGGCGTTACCCTGACGCGCTCCGGCGTGCAGGTGGTCGGCCGTTCGACGAATGATCTTGCCGATCCGATCGTGGTCAAGACAACCGCATCAGGCTTCGCTCTTGCCACCGGCGGCCTGGCTGAAGTCCGGGTAAACAAAAACAGCGAAAGCACCGTGTCGTCGCCAGTCCTGCTGCTCAAGGACTTTGGCGTATCGTGGGACGGCAAGACCGAACGGCCGCCGGTCATCGAAACCTTCGGCACCGTCCAGGGCCGTGTCCAGCTCGACGCCAATGCTGCCGTGACCAAAGGTCCGCTGCCGTCCAGTTCCGACCTCGGGTTCTACGATTTCCCTACCAAGATGACAGCCGCAACACAAGGGAATTACGCCAACAACATCTACTTCCCGCGAACGGAACCCTCGCGCTGCGATGCCGGCGTGGATCCGTGCCCGACGCTGGAAACGACAGGATTGCAGAACACGGCGGGCGATTGGCGCGCCGCCGGCGGCATTCTCCCGGATTGGGCCGGCGTCACACGATTGCATAACGACGGCGATGTGCACGCCGGTGATGGTGTTGCCGATGCAACCGGCCCCGGTGTTCCCTTTCCGGGATCGAAGGGATACCGCAGCTTCGACAGTTGGAATTTCGCCTATGCGAACCTGAGCTCCTGGGTGTCTCAGGACACGGTACAAATGCCGGAATGGTCGGGAGGGGCCGGCACCGACGAGCACAATACGAATCGCCGCGGCGTTGTGGCGTTCGGCGCGGTCACCGATCCGGCGGCAGTGCCAACGTCCGGCACCGCAACCTACTCCGGGATCTTTTACGGCTGGTATGCAAGCGACGCGACCGTCAATCCCGACGTGTTTCGTGGCAAGGCGGCCGTCACGGTCGACTTTGCGACCCGCAAAGTAGATGTATCGTTCAAGAGCGTCACGACTTACGACGCTGCCAATGCACCGGTTCCTCTCGTGTTCGATACCAGGGCCACCATGGGTGCGGCATCGACCAACGTGGCGAACTACCTGACCGGTGCAATAAGCAACGGCACGTTTACAGGCGGCTTGGGCGGCCGGTATTTCGGGCCGGTGGTTTCGACCGGGACAAGCGGGCCTGGTCCGGCTGAAATTGCGGGAACCTTGAGGCTGTCGAATGCCGCGACCGGGGCAGCTGTCGTCGGCGGGTTTATCGGTCTCAAAGATTAAAACGCCTGATCGAACGCCGTAGCATGGCTCCAGGCACAGATACCGTAGCAAGAGCGCTGGTGCGCGACGTGTGCCTCTAAATCGTCGCGTTATCGTTTCGGATAGCCAATCGGTCTCGCCAACCGGGCTACGCGGGTTGTAAAATGTCTTTTGATATAGCGGTTGTGCCGGCCTCCGTGCCTGCACCCGGTGCAGGCAGGGAGGCCTGCACTACTTGTCAATAAACTTTTGTCCACCTGCTTAGCCAATCGGTCATGGTGACTGCATGACCGGTTGCTCTACCAGTTCCTCTCCGCAAGACCGGATTGAAAAGCTGCTCAGCCCCGCCTTGCCGGTGCTGCAAACCGACCTCGTCAAGTCCCTTCAAAGCTGAGCAGTGTCCGGCCTGCACGGGTAAAAAAACCGTGCAGGCCGGATCCTTTCTCCTCCCGTCGCACACTTCTCACATGCCGTCATGCGGTGATGCAATGCATTCCGTTGTTTGACGTTCGCTTCAATGTCTGCGGCAGTACATTAAAAAGTAGCAGCCTGTCCATCCCATACTTTGGGGAGATTTTCATTCTAGAAATATCTTGTTGTATGGCAACTTTTTAATAGGATAACGAATCCGACTGTTTGCATAAAAAAAGGCCGCCGCCGCGTCGTATTTCCGATTCCGCCTGTATATTTTCCGTAGGCAACGATGCTAAACTACGCGCCTGTTGATAACCATCAACACACTTGTGAATCGTCATGATTTCACTGCGGGGCCAAGTATCCCCGGTTGTTGTGTCAATGCCGGCAATGCAAATTCTTTCACATTGCCTCTCCATGTGGTCGCTGGTCAGATGCCGCTGCCTCCCGAAAATACTGGACGATCCAGTGAGGGGGCAGATCTGACAGCTTTTTTTGGATCGTCGGATTTGTTATCGGTACTGCGAAAATCGATTAAGTGCGCCTGGTTGGGCTGCCTGGCTGTTGGAGGCGCACAGGCTTTCGGAGCGACGCCGACGATACAGGGGCAATCCGGTTATATCAACATGCCCAGCGCGTCCGTCGAAGCGGACGGCACCTTCAGCCTTGGGTACGGCTACGACAAGCCGTACGGTTCTTTCTGGATGTCCTCGACCATCCTGCCCTTCCTGCAAGTAACCGGGCGGTATGTATCGATCTCGGGCATACCCGGGTTTTCCTTCGACCCAAATGCCTATGGCGGCGGTTATGGGCGGTACAAGGACAAGGTCATCGATGCCAAAGTGCAGGCGTGGGATGAAGGCGCCTGGCTTCCCTCGCTGGCAGTCGGCGCGACCGACTTGCAAGGAACGGGACTGTTCAGGGGCTACTACGCGGTCGCGACCAAGACTTTCGGACGCAACAGGAATCTCGAAGCGAGCGTAGGTTACGGGCACTCCAGACCTGACGGGATTTTTGCAGGCGCCCGCTGGACACCTGAAAGCCTGCCGCGCTGGTCCCTCGTTGCCGAGTACGATGCCAACGATTATTCAAAGGATTTCCGGGCATCCCAGACGTTCGCCGGCCAGCGCAGTAAAGGGCCGGCGGTTGGCGTCGAATACCGTTGGGGATGGCTGGGTGTGCAAGCCGCGAGACACCGGGATCATTCCAGTATCAACGCCTTCGTCAGCATTCCGTTTTCGGAGCGCGAGTTCATCCCGAAAATCTACGAACCACCGTACTATCAGCAAAAGAGCACATACGTTCGCCCGACAATCGAAGAATGGCAGCATGACCCGGCCATCGGCGGCGCCATGGTCGACGCGCTCGCCCAGCAAGACTACAAAAACATACGGGTACAACTCAAGGGACATGTACTTCACCTGACCCTCACCAACAGCCGCATCTCCAACCTTGGACGGGCGGTAGGGCGCGCAACGCGTGTGGCATTGGCATTCGCTCCCCAGGACATCCGCGCTATCCACGTCACCTACACCAGGCTGGAACAGCCCATCGCCACCTACGAATTTTTCGATCTGCGAAGGCTGAGCGACTATCTGGCAGGCCAGATACCGCGGCAGGCATTCGTCGACACTGTCCTAGTCCGGTATGCGAATCGCGACGACGTCGTCAGCGCCGACCAGGAGGGCATGCTTGTCGGCGTGAAGGATGCCACGGGGCTGGATGTCGTTGTAGGCAAGGACGGTGACATCGTCCAGCTCACTTCCGAGGACCGCGAGGCGAACCGCTTCAAGATCGTTCCGAAAATGGGCTTCTTCTTCAACGATCCTAGCGGCGCCTTGCGCTATGAGCTGACGGCGGCATCCGACTACGACAAGCGACTGGGCGACGGGCTGTATCTCAACGGCACCGTCGGCCTGAAGATCCTCGAAACCGTCAGCGGCGTAACGCAGCCGTCCAACAGCCGGCTTCCTCACGTCCGGACCGATGTTGCGGAGTACAAGCGAGACAGCCGCTTCAAGCTGTATCGCCTGCTCGTCAACAAATACATGATGCTCGACGAGCGCTGGTATGCCCGTGCCTCGGCCGGGATATACGAAGAAATGTTCCGCGGTGCCGGCGGCCAGGTCCTGTATTTGCCGAAGAACAGTCGCTGGGCTGCGGATTTGTCAGTGGATGCCTTGCAGCAGCGCGACTTCAAGGGCTGGCTGGGTAGCCGCGATTACCAGACGGTCACCGCCATCGGTTCTCTGCACTATCGGCTGCCGCACGGGATCACGGTAACGGGAAGGGCAGGCCGCTTTCTGGCCAAGGACGTCGGCGTGCGTGCCGAATTCAAGCGCCGTTTCCGCTCGGGGATAGAAGTGGGAGCCTGGTATACCGTCACCAATGGCAAGGACATTACATCGCCGGGTACGCCGGCGTCGCCTTACCACGACAAAGGTATCTTCATTTCCATCCCGCTCAACACCATGCTCGTCAGCGATACGCAGGCAAATGCCGGTTTTGCCATATCGCCCTGGACGCGCGACGTCGGCCAGATGGTGGCATCCCCCGGCGATCTCTATGACATGGTGGAAAGCCCGCGCCGTGATTTGCATACCTTCGACGGCCTGGGCAATTTTGCGGAGCGCGCGGACGAGCAGAATCTTCCAGCGGTCAATCCGCCGGATACGACGTTCGGCACCCCGTGGCCTGCAATGCGGCACCGTCTGGAAAACTCGTCTTCCGCACTTCCTTCCGCACCGGACTTCGTCAAAGGGCTTGGTGTGGCCGCAGGCGCGTTGGCGGTCGCGTCTCTCAGCGACAAAGCAGTCGACCGGATTGCCAAAGACCATGTCGGTTCGCGCATCAGCCGTGGCCTGGACACCTTCGGCAAGGCCGTTCCGCTTGCCATGGTCGGCGCGGCAGGAGCGGCAGTTGCCTTCGGCGACGACCGCATGCAAAACACCGGCCTGATTTCTCTCCAATCCGCGCTGGTCGCCGCAGGGGCCAGCATCGGGACGAAATACGCTGTCGGCCGCGCCCGCCCGGACGAGGAACGCGGGCACTGGGCGCGAGCATCCTCACGGTCTGATTCGTCCTTCCCGTCGAATCATGCAAGCGTCGCTTTTGCCGCGGTAACGCCATTTGCCAAGGAATACGACGCTCCATGGTTATACGGGCTCGCCGCAGTCGGCTCAATGGGACGCGTCGCAGCCAGGAAGCACTGGTTTTCCGACGTAGTGGCCGGCGGCCTGATGGGCTATGCAACCGGAAGCTGGTTGTGGGATGCGCAGCGCGACCCTGCCAAAGGAGTGGTGTCCTTCAATACCGCGCCGGGAGAAATAGGCGTTTCCTGGCAAAAAACGTACTGAACACCGAACGTGACTTAATCGTAATTTATAGAACAAAGACATACATGGACAAGCAATCCCTGACAATCAAACCGCTTATCTGCAAGCTCATGGTCTCTTCATGCGCATTGTTGTCGGCAGTGCCGTCCTTGGTATGGGCACAGACCTATGACGGGCAGAATCCTTCCGGCCTTTCCGCACGCGATGCGGCCGTTTTCTCTGCCCGCGGAGCAGCTTCACCGGGCGGATTGCCGATGATTACCTCGCCGCGGCAAGGCGCGCGCAACTACGAATCAGTCCAGCCAATCCAGAGCAGGCCGCAGACAAAGGCAGCGACCGACGACAAGGACTCGTTTGAAGATTACGTCGAAAAGGTAGTGGATAAACGGCTGAATATCTTCGGCAAGGAACTGTTCAGCAATGTCCCGGACACCTTTGCGCCTGCCGGGGCAGTACAGGTCAACCCGGACTACGTGATCGGCACCGGCGACGAACTGCAGATCCGTGGCTGGGGCATGGTCGACATCGACCTGAGCACGAGTGTCGACCGTAGCGGCGCCATCTACATACCGCGCGTTGGCGAGGTCAAGGTGGCCGGCATCAAGTACCGTGACCTGCAGGACTATCTGCGCAAGGCGGTCGGCAAGATCTACACGAATTTCGACCTGACCGTCAGCGTGGCACAGACCCGTGCCGTTCAGGTCTACGTCGTCGGTCATGTGGTACGTCCAGGCACGTACACACTGAGCGCGATGAGCACATTGCTGAATGCCCTGTTCGTGTCCGGCGGCCCCGACGGATCCGGCACCATGCGCAACATCCAGGTGAAGCGTGGCAGTGCCACGGTCACCTCGTTCGACCTCTATGACATGCTGGTCAAGGGCGACAAGAGCCACGACATATCCCTGCGCGACGGCGACGTGATTTACGTCCCCGAGGTAGGCCCGCTTGTGGCTCTGACCGGCGACGTGAAGAAGCCGGCCGTGTACGAACTGAAAGGGCCTTCTTCGATCGCCGACGCCATCACTTGGGCCGGCGGATTCGACTCGGCCGCGGACCAGAAGCTGGTTATCGTTGAGAAAAACGTCGACAATAATTACCAGACTGTGGCGGAGCTGACCGCCGACAAGGAGGCGCTTACGGGCCCTCTGGCCGGCATTCCGCTGCAGCCTACCGATATCCTGCGGGTGTTTTCACCTTCGGCAGTGCCGGTACAGGTACAGGTGCAGAACGAGTACGTCCGTGTGGCCGGCGAGATAAAACACAGCGGCGTATTCCAGATCAAGAAAGGCGAGACCCTGCGCGAACTGATTGCAAGGCTGGGCGGTGCCACCGAAAACGGTTACATCTACGCGCTGAAACTCAATCGGGAGAGTGTACGCCGCTCCCAGCAGGAACGACTGGATGAAGTGACTACCCGTTTTGAACGGGATATCGAGAGCACCGCTGCCGACCGTATAGCTGGCACAACGGACAAGGACAACATTGCCACAGTCAATGCGGAAGTTGATCGTCAGCGCCGTCTTGCGCAGAAAATGCGCTTGGTCAAGGCTGAGGGGCGCATCGTGCTTGAACTATCCGGCGCCGAAGCGGAAGTCAAAAATCTGCCCGATCTGGCCTTGCAGGATGGTGACTACATTTACATCCCCCGCAAGCCTGGGACCGTCAATGTCCTCGGTGCTGTGTTCCAGCAGAACTCATTCATTTACCGGCCACGCCGCTCCGTGGGCGACTATCTCGACCTGGCCGGCGGGGCGACAGCAACGGCGGATACCTCGGAGATGTATGTGATCCGGGCGGATGGCACTGCCCAAAGCGGGCGGAGTTCAGGCTGGTTCAGCGGACTTCGCGGCGCGAAAATCAATCCGGGCGATACAGTCGTGGTTCCGGAAAAGATCGAGCGTAACTCCCTGACGCAAGACCTCAAGGAATGGACTACGATTCTTTATCAGTTCGGTCTGGGCGCAGCTGGGCTCAAGGTGCTGAAAGACTAATTTACCTTTCGGATCAGTTGACCATCCTATATGTGAATTCTTGAAAGAAAACGATGTCTGAGCAACAGGAAAACAGCACGCAGAAAAATCCGCAGACCGACGAGGCCGGAGAGGAAGTTCATCTGCTTGATCTGCTGATCGTGCTGGCCCGTCACAAAAAACTGGTGATTGGTATGCCAATTGCGGTAGGACTTTTGGCAATGGCGATCAGTTTGCTACTGACGCCGATCTATACAAGCACGGCGAAGATCATGCCGCCGCAACAGCAACAGGGTTCGGGCCTTGCAGCGGCAATGCTAGGGCAGCTTGGAGGTTTGGCAGGTGCGGCCGGTAGCATCGCAGGATTAAAAAATCCGAATGATCTTTACGTTGGGATGCTCGAGAGCCGTACCATCACCGATAGTTTGATTGCACGATTCAAGCTGAAGGAACGTTATGAGGTTGAGACGATGGACGACGCACGTGAGGCGCTTGATCAAGCGGTTGAAATTAACAGCGGCAAGAAGGATGGCATGATTTCAGTCAGCGTTGATGATAAAGACCCTCAATTTGCAGCCGACCTGGCGAATGCCTATATCGACGAACTGAGCAAGTTGAACCAGACCATGGCGGTGTCCGATGCATCGGTACGTCGTCTTTTCTTTGAAGAGCAGCTGAAGAGTGTAAAAGATCAGTTGGCTGAAGCTGAGGTCGCACTGCGTAAAACGCAAGAAAAAACCGGCATGATCCAGCCGGACGGCCAAGTTCAGGCCATCATTTCCAGCATTGCGCAGTTGAAAGCGACCATCGCTGCAAAGGAAGTGCAGATCAAGGCAATGCGGACGTTCGCAACTGCACAGAATCCTGAATTACTGCGTGCACAAGAAGAACTCCGTGGACTTCAGGTGCAACTGACCAAGTTGGAGCAGAGTCAATCGGGGAAAAAAGGGGACTTTATGGTGCCCACCGATAGTCTCCCGGAAGTCGGGGTGGAATATGTGCGTCGTCTGCGTGATGTGAAATATAACGAAACTCTGTTTGAGATGCTGGCCAAGCAATATGAACTTGCCAAGATTGACGAGGCTAAGGATTCTTCGTTAATTCAGGTACTGGACAAGGCGGTTCCTGCGGAACGAAAGACCAAACCAAAACGAGCACTGATTACGTTACTCGGCCTAATGGGTGGTGCAATGATCGGTGTGTTGGGGGCGTTCGTGCGGGAGGCATACATTCGCTCACGGCAAAGCCCCTCGGACAACGATCGGTGGCGAGAACTATCGGCGGTTCTGTCAAAGCGTCGAAACTAAGGATGATTCATTTATTCGTTTCCCAAGTCACGTATGCAAAAAAGCAAAATGCCCGTTTACCTAAAAGGAGGAGAAGCCAATGACGCGATTGAATTCTAATCTTGTTCGCAAGGCGGTTTTCCCGGTTGCTGGTTTGGGTACGCGCTTTTTACCCGCGACGAAAGCCAGTCCCAAGGAAATGCTGCCGGTGGTAGACAAGCCGCTCATCCAATATGCGGTTGAAGAGGCTTATTCCGCAGGAATCCGGCAAATGATCTTTGTCACGGGGCGGACAAAACGTTCGATCGAAGATCATTTTGATACCGCATACGAACTTGAGTCCGAACTGGAGGCGGCCGGCAAGAGCGAGCTGCTGTCGTTGGTGAACAGTATCAAACCCGATGACATGCAGTGCGTCTATGTACGGCAGTCACATGCACTGGGCCTGGGGCATGCGGTGCTCTGTGCCCAGGAACTGGTGGGCAATGAAGCTTTCGCCGTGCTGCTCGCAGACGACCTCATGACGGGTAATCCGCCCGTAATGGCCCAGATGGTGGAACAGTTCAAGGAAATGCGAGCCAGTATTCTGGCCGTCCAGGATGTGCCGCGTGAATATACGCGCCGGTATGGCATTGTCGCCGGTGCTGAAGTCAATGATCGGTTAATGGATGTCGATGCGGTCGTCGAAAAACCCGCGCCTGACGCAGCACCTTCAACGCTGGCTATCGCAGGACGGTACATTCTTACGCCCGGCGTATTTGCTGAAATCGCAGGCCAGTCTCGTGGTGTAGGCGGAGAAATCCAGTTGACCGATGGAATTGCATCTTTGTTGCGACGGGAGAAGGTTTTTGCTTACCGCTATCAAGGTACCCGATATGATTGTGGCAGCAAGTTGGGCTTCCTCCAGGCCACAGTAGATCTGGCCGAGCATCATGATGAAGTCGGAATCGAGTTCTGCAATTGGCTTCGGCAGCGTAGCGAGGTTATTGGATGAATATGCGGCCAATGATCCGGAGGACAGGTTAGCGATGCTACCGCGGTGCTGGCCGAGACACGATACAGAGCTCTGCACGCCACGATGAAAGAAGCCTTGTTTGCATTTAATTCGTCCATGCCTGCGGTCTCATGAATGGCAATGGTAAACAGATCGGGAAGATCGAAATTCTTAAAGGAAGCTTAATGTTTAACGATAAAACAATTCTCATCACGGGTGGAACCGGATCCTTTGGCAAGCAGTACACCAAGACCATTCTGCAGCGCTACAAGCCGAAAAAGATCATCATTTTTTCGCGGGATGAATTGAAGCAGTTCGAAATGCAACAGGAGTTCAACGATCCCTGCATGAGATATTTCATTGGGGATGTGCGTGACCTGGACCGCCTTCAGCAAGCGATGAAGGGCGTGGATTATGTGATCCACGCCGCAGCCTTGAAACAGGTACCCGCAGCCGAATACAACCCCACCGAATGCATCAGAACCAACATTCACGGCGCCGAAAACGTCATTCGCGCCGCCTTGGATAATGAGGTCGAAAAGGTCATGGCTCTCTCTACGGACAAGGCGGCCAATCCTATCAATCTCTATGGTGCGACGAAGCTTGCATCCGACAAGCTCTTCGTTGCCGCCAACAATATGGCCGGGGGGCATAAAACCGTCTTTGGTGTTGTCCGGTATGGCAATGTGGTCGGCTCCCGTGGCTCTGTCGTGCCGTTTTTCCAAAAGCTCATTGACAGCGGTGCCGACTCGCTTCCCATCACTCATGCAGAGATGACGCGCTTCTGGATCTCGTTGCAGCAAGG
This sequence comes from uncultured Noviherbaspirillum sp., assembly GCA_966212445.1. Lineage (GTDB taxonomy): Bacteria > Pseudomonadota > Gammaproteobacteria > Burkholderiales > Burkholderiaceae_D > Noviherbaspirillum. The sequence continues at coordinate 73,092 of CBIHRJ010000008.1, forward strand.
TGTGGACTTCGTGCTCAAGAACTTTGAGCGGATGCATGGCGGAGAAATCTTCATTCCCAAGATCCCTTCAATTCGCATCGTTGACCTGGCCGCTGCCATGGCACCCCAGTTGAGAACTCGCGTCATCGGCATTCGGCCCGGCGAGAAACTGCACGAAATTATGTGTCCTGCAGACGATTCGCATCTGACGCTGGAATTCCACGACCACTTCGTCATCCAGCCGACCATCCGTTTCCACAGCAGGGATGTGAGCTTTGCCGTCAACAACCTGGGTGAAGAGGGCAGGCCTTGCGAGCTTGGCTTTGAGTATAACTCCGGGCGCAACCCGCACTTCTTCACTGTTGAAGAAGTGCGCGATTTCAATCAATACGCACAGGCCTAAACGACATGTTTGCCTACCTCGCCCCCCGTGTTGCCAACGTGAGCTTGCGCGCCCTCGTAATGGGCAGCAAGTTCGCACTGGTCATCGTGCTGGCACGCCTGTTGGCTCCAGCCGAGGTAGGGCTTTATGGTCTCTTTACCGCCACTGTCGGGTTTAGCATGCTCGTCATCGGTGGGGACTACTACACCTACAGCCAACGGGAATTGCTCTCTCATCCGAAGGAACGTTGGTCATTCGTGCTCCAGCACCAGGCGTTGGCGACCTTGATTCTTTATGCTGTATTGCTGCCGGCGCAAGCGGTGATCTTTTGGCTCGATCTGATGCCCAAGCATCTGGCGGGCTGGTTTTTCGCGCTGCTGATCGCCGAACATATCGCGCAGGAAATCAACCGTCTGCTGGTTGTGATGCACCGGCAACTCTTGGCTAGTGCGGTGCTTTTCATTCGTACGGGGGCCTGGGCGTGGTTTGTCCTGCCCATCATGTGGATCGATCCTTCACTGCGCAACCTGAATGCAGTGCTTGTGGCCTGGCTGGTCGGTTGTTTGCTTGCCAGTCTGATCGGCGGGATGATCATCTGGCGAGAAGTACGTCCATGGAAGCGCTGGGAACTGGACCGTGCCTGGCTGCGTCGCGGCTTTGCTGTCGGCCTCATGTTCCTGGTTGCCACCATGTGTTTCCGGGCGCTTCAAACCTTTGACCGTTACACCGTCAAATCCTTGGCCGGTGCGGATTTTCTCGGGGCCTACGTGTTGTACACCGGCGTTGCCATGTCCGTGATGAGTGTCCTTGAGCCAGCCGTGTTTTCTTTTCTGTACCCTCGTCTCGTTTCAGCCTATCGGCAGGGCGATCAGACTAAGTACCGCCAATTGATGCGCGAGCTCGCATATTCTGCTGCTGGTGTCAGCGTGATTGTGGCAATCGCTATTGCCGTTCTTGCCCCCTTTGTTTTTGTATGGACCGATAAGCCTATATATACGCAACATTTGCCTATTCTGTGGCTGCTGTTGGGCATGACCGTCATCTATGCTGTTGGCATGGTTCCGCATTATGGTCTTTACGCACGTGGTGCGGACAAGACCATCGTCTTTGCGCACGTTAGTTCGCTACTGGTGTTCGGCGTAGTTGTTGCTGTCCTCGCAACCATTGTTCCTCAGGCGGCCACGGCGTGTGCTCTGATTGCCGCCTTTCTCTGGATGGGGTTGTTCAAACTATGGCGCTACCGCATCTTGAACAAAGATTTTTATCAAACCATTCCTGCCACTATTTACCAAGAACCCGCAAGCGTATGATCCCCTACGGAAGACAAGACATTAACGAGTCTGATATCGCGGCCGTTGTCGAGGTACTTCAGTCCGACTACCTTACGCAAGGCCCAGCAGTGCCGCGATTCGAACAAAGCATCGCCGCCTTCACTGGTGCAATGCACGCGCTCGCAGTCAACAGCGCGACCTCCGCCCTCCATATTGCCTGCCTCGCACTGGATCTCGGGCCCGGCGATTGGCTGTGGACCAGCCCGATCACATTTGTGGCATCGGCAAATTGCGCGCTCTACTGCGGCGCCCAGGTAGATTTCGTTGACATTGACCCGCGCACTTATAACCTTTGCCCGTTGGCGCTTGAGCGGAAGCTCATTGCTGCGGAAAAGGAAGGCCGTTTGCCCAAGATTATCGTTCCGGTTCACCTGTGCGGCCAGCCTTGCGACATGCAAGCCATCCATGCGCTCAGCCAGCGTTATGGCTTTCGCATCATCGAGGATGCCTCCCATGCGATCGGAGGCAGATACAAGAATGAACCGATCGGGAACTGCCGCTACAGCGATATTACTGTCTTCAGTTTTCATCCAGTCAAGATTATCACCACGGCAGAAGGTGGAATGGCGTTGACTAACAACGCCGGGCTTGCAAACCGCATGGCCTTGTTGCGCAGCCATGGCATCACCCGCGACCAGGCACAGATGACCCATTCACCGGACGGACCTTGGTACTACCAGCAGGTCGAGCTCGGTTTCAATTACCGCATGACGGAACTGCAGGCCGCGCTCGGCGTCAGCCAGATGGCGCGGCTGGAGGCGTATGTCGCCCGCCGCCATGTATTGGCGCAGCGTTACGATACCCTGCTGGCTGACCTGCCGTTGACCACGCCTTGGCAACATCCGGACAACTATTCAGGGTTGCACCTTTATGTGATCCGCCTGCGACTCGGCTCATTCGGCAAGGGGCATCGCGCCGTATTCGAGGTGCTGCGTGAAAAAGGTATTGGAGTCAACCTGCACTACATTCCAGTACATACGCAACCATACTACCAACGCATGGGTTTCGAGACCGGCGACTTTCCGGAAGCAGAACGTTATTATGCCGAGGCGATCAGTTTGCCGATGTACCCGACCATGACGGAAGCACAGCAAGATAAAGTGGCCCACGCATTGCGCGAGGCCCTGTCAGTATGAAAGTTGCAGTCATTCCTGCTCGCGGCGGCAGCAAGCGCATCCCGCGCAAAAACATCAAGCCCTTCTGCGGAAAACCGATGATCGCCTGGTCTATCACAGCCGCTCAGGAGAGCAGCTGTTTTGACCGCATTATTGTGTCAACAGACGATGAAGAAATTGCCCATGTTGCAAGGGAATGCGGCGCAGAAATCCCCTTCCTGCGTCCCGCAGATTTATCTGACGATCATACCGGCACCATCCCCGTAGTGGCCCACACCACGCAGTGGTTGCGGGACCGCGGTACCTCCCCTACGTTGGTGTGCTGTATCTATGCGACAGCACCGTTTATGGCCGCTGCAGACCTACGAACTGGGCTGAAACTCATTCAGGACACGGACGCAAGCTATGTGTTTTCCGTCACGAGCTATGCCTTTCCAATCCAGCGAGCAGTAAAAATTAAGGCAAATGGTCGCTTGGACATGTATCAACCCGAGCACTTCGATACTCGCTCGCAAGACTTAGAAGAGGCCTACCATGACGCAGGTCAGTTTTACTGGGGACAAGCCAGCGCTTGGCTCGCTGGCCAGCCCATCTTCACGGCAGACCCGGCACCCGTGATTCTGCCTCGCCACCGCGTGCAAGATATTGATACCCCAGAAGATTGGATTCGGGCCGAATGGCTATTCAAGGCCATGCAGGCACAGACAACCTGAGATTGGACGGGGACTACTGCATGAACATTACATTCCGCGCCGACGCATCCCTGCAAATAGGGACGGGGCATGTGATGCGTTGTCTTACGTTAGCCGATGCGCTGCACGAACATGGGGCACAGTGCAACTTCATTTGCCGTAAGCATCCCGGCAATCTCGACGAGTATATTCGTAGTAAAGGCTATGTCGTTCACTCTTTGCCAATTTTCCAATCACAAATCCCCGATGCATCGGCCACGCTAGCTCACGCTGCTTGGCTAGGTGCCCGTCAGGCAGAGGACGCTCAGATCTGCGCGGCGATACTGCAAGAACAGAAACCAGATTGGCTTGTGGTAGACCATTACGCACTGGACGCACAATGGGAAAGTGTCCTAAGGCCGAGTGTCGGTCGCATCATGGTCATCGACGACTTGGCGGATCGTTTGCATGACTGCGACTTATTGCTCGATCAGAATCTTGGACGCACCGATCAGCAGTACGCAGGGAAGGTGCCCACACATGTTAAATGCATGCTTGGTCCTCGATTTGGGTTATTGCGCCCCGAATTTACCCAGTGGCGCTCGGGGAGTTTGTCCAAACGGTCCAGCGCAAGACTCGAATCGCTGTTGATAACGTTGGGTGGCGTTGATCAGCACAACGCGACCTATCAAGTGCTCCAAGCTCTTGAGCAGTGCCGGTTGCCTCCAGGCACCGCAATTACTGTGGTCATGGGGGCAACTGCACCATGGTTGAAACAAGTCCTGGACTTTGCGAAAACCATGCATTGGCCAACAACGGTTTTGACCAATATCACCAATATGGCTGAACACATGGCTAGTGCCGATCTCGCAATCGGTGCCGCAGGCAGTACTTCCTGGGAACGTTGCGCGCTGGGGGTGCCGACGATAACCGCGGTATTGGCGGACAATCAGGACAGTATTGCTGAGGCATTGCATGCCCAAGGTGTGGCAATCAATTTGGGTAGCCCATTCGCAGAGTCGTTTGCTCGCAAGCTGGCGAATTCAGTTGAAGACTTGTACGCCCATCCGGCAATGCTTGAATCCATGTCTCAAAAGGCGGCAGCGCTTACAGATGGAGCAGGGACGGAGCGCGTTGTCCGAGAAATTCTGGCGTTAATTTGATTCATATGAAAATCACCATACTTTGCAGTTCTGCTGAGCATCCAATCAACCCGTATCTTGATCGTTGGATGGAATGTCATGCAGGTAGTCATACCATCGAAGTGGTGCGTGAGAAGGCGCAAGCTAGAGGCGGTGATCTGTTGTTTCTGATCTCTTGTGCCGAAATTGTGACGCAACGTGACCGTGCTGCATACAGCAAGACATTGGTAATACATGCCAGCGACTTGCCATTGGGCCGTGGCTGGAGTCCGTATATATGGCAAATTCTGGAAGGAAAAGAAAAAATTCCAGTGACCCTTCTGGAAGCAGAAGATAAGGTAGACAGCGGAAACATATGGCATCAAGTGATCTGCAATATTCCCAAACATGCCTTATGGGACGAAATCAACGATAGTATTTTCGACGCCGAACTGACTTTGATGGACTATGCGGTATCGAATTTTTCAACATGCAAACCGAAAGAGCAGGCATCGGATATAGAGCCGACCTATTATCCAAAACGCAAACCGTCAGACAGTGAAGTTAGCGCGGAAATCTCGCTAGCTGAGCAATTTGACAAAATTCGTGTTTCGGACCCTCATCGGTTCCCAGCATATTTTTTTATTTATGGGCATAAATACAAACTGATTGTGGAGAAACTGCCAAATGACTAATGCATTTGAAATTAATGGGCGCGCGATAGGTAATGGCCATCCCCCTTTCGTGATTGCCGAAATGTCCGCAAACCATAACGGTAATATCGAAACGGCATTCAAGATAATCGAAGAGGCGAAAAAGGCGGGTGCAGATGCCATCAAGATGCAAACCTACACCCCAGACACAATCACCCTGAAGTCAGATTTGCCAGATTTTCAGATTAAAGACGGGCTTTGGGCGGGCCGCACCTTATATGAGCTATACCAATGGGCGCATACCCCTTGGGACTGGCATAAACCTCTGTTCGAACATGCACGAAAACTCGGCATTACCATTTTCAGCTCTCCCTTTGACAACACGGCAGTGGATTTACTGGAAGATCTAAACGCTCCTGCCTACAAAATCGCTTCATTCGAAGCCATCGACCTTCCACTGATCAAATATGTTGCGCGTACGGGAAAGCCGATGATCATTTCAACTGGGATGGCCGACTCTGAGGAAATTCGGGACGCGATTAATGCGGCCCGTGAAGGTGGCTGCAAAGAATTGGCCATCCTTCATTGCGTTAGCGGCTATCCCGCGCCAGCAGAGGATTACAACCTGCGCACTATTCCTGACATGATCGAAAGATTTGGGTTGATCACTGGCCTGTCTGACCACACCCTGGACAATACAACGGCCATTACAAGCGTAGCCCTTGGCGCCTCCATTATCGAAAAGCACTTCACTCTTGATCGCAACGGTGGAGGTCCGGATGACAGCTTTTCTATCGAGCCGGACGAATTGGCTATGCTGTGCAAAGTGGCAAACACAGCATGGCATGCGTTGGGCCGGATTGACTATGGACGGAAGTCCAGCGAACAGGGTAATGTAAAATTCAGGCGATCACTATATTTTGTTAAAAGCTTAAAGGCTGGTGATTTAATTACGCCAGATGCAATTAAAAGTGTTAGGCCTGGATATGGGTTGGCACCAAAATATAGAAATGCTGTAATTGGAAGTGTTGCTACTAAAAACGTTATGTGTGGTGAGCCGGTAACTATTGACTCCTATAAGTAGTAGATTTTGGTTGTGAAACTTCAGATATATTGACACAGGTAGTTTTCTGCGGTATCGATTGTGGCATACATCAAAATATTAATTTTCCATTGTTATAGTGACCACTTTCTCATTTGGCGCCATTAAGAACGACATATAAAATTCTGGTATGCCATAAAGCCATCACTCATTAATAATTGGTAGTTTTAAAATAATTCTTGTATATATGATTATGAATTGTAAAAAATCCAGAATTGGCGTACTTGTTATTACATACAATGCAGAAAAAGATATAGAAAACTGCTTAAAACCAGTGTTGGCGTGCAAAGAGGTTGATGAAGTGTTGGTTCTTAATTCATCTGGAACAGATAACACTGTAAGTATAGCGAAGAAATTAGGGGCAAAAGTTAGCATTATATCAAGAGATAGCTTTAATCATGGCCTGTCGAAGGAATATGCGAGAAAAATGATGGATGTTGATATTCTCGTCGTAATGAGCCCAGATGCTTATGGCCAACCTAATTTCATAAACAAGTTGGTAAATGCTATTGAATATGATGAGGTTGCTCTAGCTTACTCACGTCAAATTCCTCATGATAATGCTGATTTTTTCGAGGCTTTCCCGCGGCTATTCAACTATCCAAATCAATCTGAAGTTAGGGATGTGCATACCTGGATAGAAAAAGGCCCGGAGGCCATTTTCTGCTCAAATAGCTGTGCAGCATATTCTATGAAGGCTTTAGATCAGGTTGGTGGGTTCCCATCTGTTTTAACTGGCGAAGACACAATAGTTGCAGCAAGGTTCCTTGCGAATGGTTATAAGATTAAATACGAGGCCGAGTCGATTGTTAAGCATTCGCACAAGTGCTCAATAATCTCCGAATTTAAAAGACACTTTGATGCAGGAATTTCGCGAAACCACATGAACAAAGAGTTGCTCAAGTATGGAAAAGATGAAAAAAAAGGAGCTAAATATGCGAAGAGTTTTTTGATGGAGACGATAAATGTGCAACCTTTGAAAATTGGATATGCAATATTAATACTTCTCGCAAAATATTTAGGCTATAAGATTGGTTCTTATTCTGCGCCCTTGTCCTTGCCAATTAAAAAGAAATTGTCGTCGCAGGACTTTTATTGGGACAGCATTTATTATGAAAAAAAATAAAGCTTTAATTATTGGGCTGGCAGATCACTATTGGGCAGATTTTGTTATTTCATTGCGAGAAAAGCTTGCCGCACTCAATGTTGAGTCCGTTGTTGTTATGGAGTCTCGGCTTGGCGAATATCAAAAATTTTGGAAGAGAGTGGACCTTGCTGAATCTGATGTTTATTATTTGACTGATTTTGCAATAAATAGATCGGCTGACTATGATTCTTACAAAGTCACGCCAGAATTAGTATTCGCTAATTATATTAGGGTCCACAGCCTAAAAGGGGGGAGAGGTACGTCTACAATTGACTGGGAACGTACATCTCGCATACTTGCAGCATTTGCAGATTATGTCCTTGAAGAGAATCCTGATATCAGTGTTATTGTGCATGAAGCTGTGTCTACGTCTCTATCTATGGCTTTTTACAAAAGTGCCACACGTTTAGGGATACCCTACATAGGTTTTGTTGGCTCAAAAATTCCAGGGAGGTATGAATATTTTCTTCCCTTTGATCGCTCATCAGAATTGATTATAGAGCAATGTAATAAATATTTAGAAGATCTGTTGCTTCTCGACTCCTCGCGGAGGGAATGGGCAGTTCAATATCTGAGAAATCTTGATCAGATAACTCCCGATTATATGAAAAATAATAAGTTAAATGACCATAGTTACAAATCCGTTCTATCGGGAAAAAATTTTGGTCTTTTTTTTGGTACGATTATATACAGTTTATTTGAAAAAAAAGAGGCAAGATTGGTACTTACAAGGAGTAAGCCGATTGCTGAAAAGATGGGTGCGCTATTTCGAAATCTTGCAAGAGTTTACAAGGCAAGAAGAATTGAAAATATTTTTCAAGCCGATTATGAATCATTTTTGATTGATAAAAAGTATTTTTTGTATCCAATTCACTATCAACCCGAAGCGAGCACAAGTGTTGGTTCTCCACTTTTTGTGAATCAGTTCGAAGTCATTAAAAATCTATCTTATTGTTTGAAGGATGACGAATATCTTGTTGTTAAGGAGCACGTTTCAAATATAGGGTATCCATCCATTGATTTTTACGAGTCAATAAAATCTTTGCCTAATGTGGTTTTAATCAATCCATCGGCTAATACAAAAAAACTTATAAGAGGCTCTAACGGTGTGGTTACGTTAACTAGTACTGTGGGTTTCGAGGCTGTTCTGCTGGGCATTCGCACGGTCACATTCGGTGATGTATTTTACAATCGACATGCATTATGTAGAAAGATTAGCAGCTATAGTGATGCATTAAACATTCTCAGATCGATACGGCCAATCAATAATCTTGAAGATTATAATGTCGCATTTTTGAATGCATACCGAGATTACACCTATCCCGGCATTGTTCAATGGGGGGCGAAGGGGCTGAATATCTCCAATGAAGTTGCAGAGCAAGTTCGGGCATTGATTTAATGGAATTCGATAAGGGTGCCATGGCGCCAATACGATCAATACCTTTAATTGCATATGCCCTTGGCCTATTGATCGTCATAGGCAACAAGTCGGCACTTGTCGGTACCAATTTTGGCGTATTGTTTTCGCTACTGTTATTCAGTGTATTTTCGCTCGCTATATTAAGAAAAGCATTGAATTACGTAATCCTATCTTTCTTTCTTTTCTATCAAGCAACGCTTGTATTTTCGGTTGCATTCCTTGACTTTGGTGCATATGCTCCCGAGGTTACGGAATATACTCGCCCCGCAACACATACAACAACCCTTTTTTTATGCATAGGCTTTTTTGTTGCTAGCGTTATTGTTATTGCAAAATACCACCCTTTACGCTCCGCTTTGCAAACAGTCGTTGATGGTAGTGCTATTAATTATGGGAGGAAAATAGGTTTCTATATTTTTATTGGATTCAGTGTGATTGTTCTATTGATGCATGGTCTTTTCTATGGATTTCCTCTTTTAGATCTAACCAAGCGTTTTGAATATTGGACAACTAGCCCATTTTCATGGATCGGCGCCAAGATATTATATTTGTTACCATTTTCTGCTTTCTTTCTTGGCCGTTTGTCAGTTTTAAATAGGGAAAGTAAGCGCTTTGCAATACTTGTCACCCTCACTTTATTCCTTGTGGCTTTGTTGTATGCAAATAAATTCACTTGGTTTATTAATTATGCGTTAATGTATTCTGCTGGCGTTGTGACGAATGCCATATTTAATAAGTCAAATTTTTCTCTTTTTCGGAGAATTCGACTATTCGCGATTATTTCATTTTTTCTTCTCATACTTGCTTCTATTGGATATCACTATTTGCACAATTACTCTGGTGTAGATATATTCGATATCGTAGTCAACCGGATATTTACTATGCAAGGCCAAGTTTGGTGGTTTGTTGCAGATTCATCCAATTTGAGGTCTAAATTTAGTTCAATTAATTTTTACGATATTTTTAATCAAGAAAGTCCAAAAGGTATTTTTTTATTGATGGAGCATATTCTCCCATACGATACATTTCAATATTATTTTGAAAACCAAATACCCTTGAGCATGGGGTTTCCTGCTATCATGTTGTTCGATTTTGGTTTTTTGTTTTATCCATTTGCAGCAGTTATATACGGTTTTATTTTTGCGCATTCCTATCTATACGCTATTTTTACAGCTGGCAATTTTAATTTTCTTAGACTAATTCTTTCGATCTTTTTGCTGTCTATTTTGCCTTGGATTTTTTCATTGGGCAGCACTTATATTATAATGTCTCCGTTATTTTTTGTTGTCTTTGCATTAACTATAATTGATGTACTGTTCTTGGTGCTGCCTCGTAATATATCGTCCCTACAAAACCGCGAAAAGAGTATATGTATTGGGAGAGGTGCTGGAATTCCCCATTGAAATCATCGAGAAATTAAAATGACTGGCCATAAAAATAAGAGAAATTGAGAGAGGTCAGCATGGCGATCGACGATTTTGCCCGAGTCCGTCTCGTAATAGGTGAGCGACCTGTAGTACCCGCTGGCGATGGTGGCCCGATGCATACCGCCCGAGTTCGACAGTTGTGTGTAACCGTTTGATTTTAAATAGGATTTTTCGACGTAAAACATGCCGCTACAATTTTGAAATCCATAAAAATCAAGCACTTATGCCGATAACTGTCGAACTCGGGATACCGTGGATGTAAGTTGATGCGATCCTTGCGCTGGCGCCTACACGTTGGATCAGACACGAGAAGACGATCGAAGATGATGATCTATTCGGCAGACTGGAAGCTATTGATGGCATGAGTGCCGTCAGCTAGCCACACTAGGCGACCCGGTTCATGGCCTCACTGTGCTGCCCCGAACATGCAGTCAATCTCGGCGACCAGGATGTGGTCGTGGACTTGTACTAAAACTAGAAGAGATTTGGCAATCCTTCATCGGTCAAGAGTGCCATATATTGACGCTGCATGCGATGACACGTAGATCGGGTGCTTTCGCTATGGGGTGGCAAGGCGGGCGTCGAGATTATGCAGCGTGATATGAAGAGCTTGATCTGTTAATCGCGATGCCGGCCCAAGCGGCGGCAGGTGGTAGAGTCCATCGTGCGAATTTGAAGTCGGATCACCGGATGGAAACGGTTGGCCGCCAATATAACTGTGTGTTGTGTTGCATGCTGTGTTGTGCGCTGAGATCGTTTTTTTGCGCATATTGTGGAAACTTGGAATGTACTACCATGTAGCAGCATGCCGGGATTGTGCATTTTTACGGCGGATTTATGCCTCGTCGTATATTGAGTCTGAATTTTGCAAGGGCGACTAAATCGCGCCGAAAGGATTTCATTGGTGTTCTTGGGGGCGGCGACATTATCGGCAAGGTTAATGGGTAACGTCATATTAAGGCATAGTCCACAAACCTTGCATGAGTACCTGCTTTATTAAAAATCTTTTAAATTTTTTTCGTTCTCGATAATTTATTTATGCCAACAGTTTCAATTAGTGCAGACATAAGTTTTCAAGCTGACAGAGACATCTCTATACTCGATGCAGCTACTAAGTCGAATATTTCTTTGCCCTATAGTTGCAAGACTGGCCGCTGCAGCACGTGCAAATGTAAAGTTTTGTCCGGTGAAACGGTTGCACTTCAGCCTGAAACTGGATTGAGTGCCGTTGACAAAACAGAGGGATGGATTCTGAGTTGCGTTCGCTCAGTTTGTTCAGACGTGCTACTCGAAATTGGAGACTTTGAGTGCGTTACGTTACCTCCAATCAAGACACTTCCTTGTCGTATTAGCAGCCTAGAAAAGCTTGCTCCCAATGTAATCAAAGTTTTGTTACGTTTGCCACCTACGGCCAATTTCAATTACGTTCCTGGACAGTACATCGATGTCATAGGCCCATGCGGAATTCGGCGCAGCTATTCCTTAGCTAGTTCCGACAGCGAGGGCCATTCAATTGAACTTCACATTCGTGCTGTCGAAGGTGGGGCGATGAGTGACTACTGGTTTAAGCAGGCCAAGATCAATGATCTACTCCGACTGAACGGACCATTGGGGACCTTCTTCCTACGGGACACAGGCGGCATCGACTTGATCTTTTTGGCGACTGGCACAGGTATCGCACCGGTAAAAGCTATGCTCGAGACGATTCCAGGACTGTCGCCAGAACGGCGCCCTAAATCCGTTACGGTCTTATGGGGCGGCCGTACTAACAGCGATTTGTACTTTGACATCGGTGCGATGTCCGGTCGTCACCACTATGTTCCAGTGCTCTCCCGTGCCGGAGGTGAATGGAAGGGAGCTAGGGGATATGTGCAAGATGTTCTTCTTGGATTAAAGCCGGACTTGACCAACGCAGCAGTCTACGCTTGCGGATCCGATGTCATGATTCACAGCGCAAAGGAAGCGTTGGTTAATACAGGGTTACCCAGTAAACGTTTTTATTCCGACGCATTCGTTTGCTCAGCTACTAATTTACCAAACTAGGACATTACACATGAAAGCAGTCATTCTCGCAGGGGGGCTCGGTACACGCTTGAGTGAGGAGACTTCCACTCGTCCCAAGCCGATGGTAGAAATCGGCGGTAAGCCGATTCTCTGGCACATCATGAAGATGTACTCCTATCACGGTATTCACGATTTCATCATTTGCTGTGGCTATAAGGGCTATGTCATCAAAGAGTACTTCGCTAACTATTTCCTGCATATGTCCGACGTGACCTTTGATATGCAAGCCAACAGCATGCATGTTCATGAAAGGCGGGCCGAGCCCTGGAAGGTGACGTTGATTGATACTGGCGACGACTCGATGACAGGCGGGCGTTTGGGTCGTGTAGCGGATTACGTGAAAAACGAGGAAGCATTCTGCTTCACCTATGGCGATGGTGTAGGCGACATCGATATCACGGAGACTATTGACTTTCATCGAAAGCACGGTAAGTTAGCCACTTTGACTGCCACTTACCCTCCAGGCCGCTTCGGCGCGCTGGATATCCAAAACAGGCAGGTCATGAACTTCAAGGAAAAGCCTAAGGGTGACGGCGCTATGATCAATGGTGGCTTCTTTGTGCTTTCTCCACAAGTCCTGAGCTACATTAAGGGCGACAGCACCATCTGGGAGCAAGAACCATTGATGAAGCTTGCCGAGGACGGGCAATTGACTGCCTATGAACACCGCGGCTTTTGGCAGCCAATGGACACACTACGTGATAAACACCACCTGGAGGAGTTGTGGTCAAGTGGTAAAGCCCCATGGAAAAAGTGGGACTAATCATGGTAACTATCAATCCTGACTTTTGGTACGGCAAACGCGTTCTCCTTACTGGCCACACCGGGTTCAAGGGTAGTTGGCTCAGCCTGTGGCTCCAGTCAATGGGTGCAGAGCTTCATGGGCTGGCATTGAAACCACCTACAACACCGGCCTTGTTTGACGAGGCACGAGTTGGCGAAGGGATGGCGAGCGTCATCGGCGATATTAGAGACTTCGCAACAGTTCTTGCGACCGTGGAGGCCTGCAAACCTGAGATCGTGATTCACATGGCGGCACAGCCCTTGGTTCGTTATTCCTATCGAGCACCGATCGACACCTATGCTACCAACGTTATGGGTACTGTGCATTTGCTTGAAGCGGCTCGCCATGTCGACACAATACGCGCCATTGTCAATGTGACGACTGACAAGTGCTATGAGAACAAGGAGTGGGTTTGGGGCTATCGCGAAGATGAAGCAATGGGAGGATATGACCCATACAGTAACAGTAAAGGTTGCTCGGAACTGGTGACTAGTGCATATCGACGTTCTTTCTTTCAGCAAAGCGAGATTGCCTTGGCTTCAGCCAGAGCTGGCAATGTAATCGGAGGAGGCGATTGGGCAACTGATCGTTTAGTGCCGGACATTCTTAGGGCTTTTGAGAGCAATCAACCTGTCATAATTCGCAATCCCCACGCCACACGTCCGTGGCAACACGTTCTCGAACCGCTGTCTGGCTACTTGGTGCTGGCTGAGCGGCTCTATAACGATGGCCAGATATTTGCCGAAGGTTGGAATTTTGGTCCGCATGACGGAGACGCCCGGCCCGTTCAGTGGATCGTGGAGCATATGGTTCAAGTTTGGGAAAATGGTGCTAGTTGGCAACGGGACGGTGCAATGCATCCTCATGAGGCCAATTACCTAAAATTGGATATCTCTAAGGCCAAGGCAAAGCTGGAGTGGCAGCCTCGCTGGGATTTGTCAACAGCGCTTCAGCTGATTGTGGAGTGGCACCGCACTTGGCTCGACAAAGGTGACGCTCAAGCCAAGTGTCTACAGCAAATTACTCAATATCAAAACGCTATCTGATCAGATCAGGATATTTTCATGACAACTTCAATCATTAAAGTGACACCCAAGTCTCCAGACGCTATTCGTAAAGAAATCGCCGACCTGGTGCAGCAATATGCAGACATTGCTTTCGCGGCCAAAGCTTTCATTCCTGGCGAAACCATCGTGCCAGTTTCTGGTAAGGTAATCGGCGCAGCCGAGCTTAAGAACATGGTTGAAGCGAGCTTGGATGGTTGGCTGACTACGGGGCGTTTTAATGCCATGTTTGAAGAGCGGTTGGCCAAGTACCTTGGAGTCAAGCATCTCATTACAGTCAACTCCGGTTCGTCAGCCAATCTGGTCGCATTCTCGACGCTAACTTCCCCAAAACTGGGTGATCGGGCCATCAAGCAGGGAGATGAAGTTATCGGTGTGGCGGCAGGCTTCCCGACAACGGTCAATCCAATCATTCAGTTTGGCGCAGTCCCGGTCTTTGTGGATGTGGATCTCTCCACTCACAATGTTGATGCTAGCAAGATCGAAGCAGCGATCTCACCAAAGACGAAGGCGATCATGTTGGCGCACTCGTTGGGTAATCCGTTCAACCTCGAAGTGGTGATTTCGCTGTGCAAGAAATACAACCTCTGGCTGGTCGAAGACTGTTGTGATGCGTTGGGAGCAACCTACAATGGACAACTAGTCGGCACGTTTGGCGATATTGCGACGCTAAGTTTTTATCCTGCACACCACATCACGATGGGTGAAGGCGGCGCTGTGTTCACAAATAGTGCCGAGCTCAAGCAGATCGCTGAATCTTTCCGCGACTGGGGGCGTGACTGCTACTGTCCACCAGGCAAAGACAACACTTGCAACAAGCGGTTTTGCTGGAAGCTCGGCGAGCTTCCCGAAGGCTATGACCATAAATACACATATAGCCATCTCGGCTACAACCTCAAGATTACGGACATGCAGGCTGCTTGCGCTCTAGCCCAGCTTGATCGTGTGGATGAATTTATTGTCATGCGAAAGGCGAACTTCAACTATTTAAAGGAGCGTTTGAAGTCCTGCGAAGAATTTCTACATTTGCCCGAAGCCACGCCAAATTCCGATCCATCATGGTTTGGCTTTCCAGTGGTGCTGAAGGAATCGGCCGGCATCAAGCGTGTTGATCTACTCAACTATCTGGATCAAAACAAGATCGGTACTCGTTTGCTTTTTGCAGGGAACCTTACACGGCAACCGTACATGATCGGACGTAACTATCGTGTTAGCGGCGATCTGACGAACACAGACATCGTAATGAATCAGACTTTCTGGCTGGGAACGTTCCCAGGGCTAACTAAAGAACACTTGGATTACATTACAGCAAAGCTTGAAGAGTTTTTTGGTATCAACTTTTAATGTTTACGATCAACGACACTGCAATTCAAGGTTGCTACGAAATCCAGCCACGCGTGATTGACGATCTGCGTGGCCGTTTCGTCAAGGTCTTTCACAAAGCTGCCTTTGCAGAAAGGCAACTAGAGACTGACTTTGTCGAAGAGTATTACTCTCACTCACGCAAGGGAGTCATTCGTGGATTGCACTTTCAAACACCTCCCTACGACCATGTGAAAATGGTGTATTGCGTGTGTGGCGAGGTCTTCGATGTTGTACTCGATCTCCGAGTTGGCTCGCCTACCTACGGCAAGGCAGCAAGTTTTTGCCTTAGTGCCGAGAAAGGCAACTATCTATACATCCCCAAGGGGCTGGCGCATGGTTTTTGCGTTACCAGCGAGCTAGCGACTTTAACCTACAAGGTTAGCACGGTGTACGTACCCGAGAATGACGCGGGTTTGCTGTGGTCATCGGTAGATATTGAATGGCCGGCTGACGCCCCAATCGTCTCCAACCGCGATAAGACATTTTCCACGCTTGCAGACTTTGAAAGTCCATTCCGTTATGAATGAACAACGTGCTAGCATCAATCGGGTCTTAGTAACAGGTGCGACCGGTTACATAGGTTCTAGCCTTGTAAAGCGGCTTGTTTCAGATGGGTATGAAGTGCATATCGTCGTGCGTGAGAACTCGAACCTAAATGTGCTTGAGCCAGTTTTGAAATGCATCAGGGTGCATATGTATGATGGAAGTACTCAGGGGATGATTAGCCTTGTTAAGACGGCTCAACCGGACTTGGTGTTTCATCTAGCTTCGCTTTTCCTTGCGCAGCATACGTCGAACGACATCGAAGCGCTGATCGTGAGCAACGTTCTGTTTTCCTCACAACTTGTTGAGGCCATGGTGGTCAACGGCGTTAGAAACCTCGTGAATACAGGAACTTCGTGGCAGCACTACGAGAACGATGGTTACAACCCTGTCAATCTATATGCTGCAACGAAGCAAGCCTTTGAGGACGTTTTGACCTACTACATCAACGCTCATGGTCTAAAAGTCACTTCGTTGATTCTATTTGACACCTACGGTCCCAACGATCCTCGCGCAAAACTGATCGCGTTGCTATGGAAAACAGCCCTTTCGCAAGTGCCGTTAAGCATGTCTCCCGGCGAGCAGCAGATCAACCTCGTACACATCAATGATGTAGTTCAAGCATTCATGCGAGCGGCAGCTCTTTTATCGGAACAAGATAATGGTCACTATCGCTATGCCGTGGCTACAAACCAACCAATAAAACTCAAAGAACTCGCCTTCATCTTTGAAACTGTAACAGGCTTGACCTTGCCCATAATATGGGGAGGGCGCTCTTATCGTCCGCGTGAGGTAATGAGAACATGGGCGAATTTTGACACTGTACCTGGTTGGCAAGCAGAGGTATCGTTGGAGTCGGGTTTATTGCAAACGCGTCCTCCAGTGCCTCTAAATAAAAATTGTAATTGTTAACGGGCCGCTATAAAAATCTTTGTGGGCAGCGAAAAAGTGTGTGTCCGGAAAGAGAATAAGAGATCAAAAGCATGCTGAATATACTCGTGGTAGGCGGCGCCGGATATATTGGCTCCCACATGGTCAAGCACCTCGGACAGCTGGGATGCCAGGTCACCACACTGGATAATCTCTCTGGAGGCCATCGGGATGCCGTGCTGCATGGTGACTTTGTCCATGGTGACATTGCCGACCGTACATTGCTGGATGACCTGTTTGCACGTCGGAAGTTCGATGCGGTAATACACTTTGCGTCGTTCATCCAAGTGGGTGAGTCGATGGTAGCGCCGGCCAAGTATTATCAGAACAATGTGGTGAACACGCTTAATTTGCTTAATGCCATGAACGCCTTCGGCGTCGACAAGTTTATTTTCTCGTCTACGGCAGCCACATTTGGTGAACCGCAATACACGCCAATAAACGAAGCCCACCCTCAACAGCCTATTAACCCCTACGGCCGGAGCAA
Organism: uncultured Noviherbaspirillum sp.; assembly: GCA_966212445.1. GTDB lineage: Bacteria > Pseudomonadota > Gammaproteobacteria > Burkholderiales > Burkholderiaceae_D > Noviherbaspirillum. Next base: position 90,677 of record CBIHRJ010000008.1, read on the forward strand.
GCTAATGGTCGAGCAAGCGCTTGCCGATTATGACAGGGCGTATGGACTCAAGTCGGTAAGCCTGCGTTATTTCAACGCTGCCGGAGCGGATCCGGACGGGCAGTTGGGCGAAAGACATGATCCCGAAACGCATCTGATTCCGCTGGTTTTGCAAACTGCAGCGGGTCGCCGACCGCATATTTCGGTATTCGGCCGTGACTATGACACACCGGATGGGACCTGTATTCGCGACTACATCCACATCAATGACCTATGCGATGCCCACTGGCTGGCCTTGCAGAGCCTCTGTGACGGAGCTGGCTGCCAAGCGTATAACCTTGGTAATGGCAGTGGGTTTTCCGTGCAGGAGGTTATTGATACCGCTCGCATGGTGACCGGCTGTGAGATGCCGGTGCAAGACGCGCCGCGCCGCGAAGGCGATCCGGCACGCCTGGTGGCAGATGCAACCTTGGCTCGTGAAAAGCTCGGCTGGCAGCCGCGCTATGCTGATCTTGATGTCATCATTGCTCATGCTTGGCGTTGGGAGCAACGACGGTAAATTCACTGACAGACAAGCGAATTTGGAAGTAAAACTTCTCGACCTGAGATTCGGAAAAATCAGCTGAACAAGTGGAATTGTCCGAAAGCTCAAACCATCTCTGGCCTGATGCAGGTAAAAATGGGACTCTTTCTGATGACTTCAAACAGCGCCTGAAATGGCGCTGTTTTATCAGGTCAGTAGGCGCCTTCTCTCCTGAAAATAACTTTCACCGTCTTGAGCAAAATAACGACATCGGTAAAAAACGACCAGTTTTTCACATACCATGCATCAAGAAAAACGCGGGAGTCGTAGGAAATGTCATTTCTCCCGCTGATTTGCCACAGGCCGGTAATTCCTGGTTTTGCTTTCAGATAATAGTCGACCTGGTCACCATAGCGTTCCAGTTCTGCCTGGACGATAGGGCGAGGTCCGACGAGACTCATTTCGCCTTTCAGTACGTTCCATAGTTGCGGGAGTTCATCCAGGCTGGTCTTTCTCAGCACATGTCCTATTGGAGTAATCCTTGGGTCATTCTTCAGTTTGAAATCCCGATCCCACTCCGCTCTTGCCTCCGGATCATTGTCGAGCAATTCCTGGAGCAGTTCTGTCGCATTCGGCAACATGGTTCTGAATTTGTAGCAGGCAAAGGTTTTGCCGTCCTGGCCCACCCGGTTATGTCCATAAAAAATCGGTCCTTTCGATCCTGCAACCCGAAAAGCAATCCACAGAAGAATCGGAGAGCCCAGGAGCAGTACCGAGGCTGACACAGCAACATCGAAGCAACGTTTAAGTATTTTGGGACCTCGGCGCACCAGGTTGTTGCGTACCGTCAGCAGCAAGACTTCATGACTGAAGAAATGGCTCACTTCCATGCCGTAAAGCGGAAGTCCGCGCAAGGAAGGGACGATTTGCATGTCATGGTAGGTGCGGATCAACTGCTGAACTGTTTTTTGACAGGTCTCAAGTCCGCCCGACTCAAGTGCAAGCACTACATGCGGGTTTCCGAGGCGCACCAAAGTGCTGGCCGGATTCATGCCGAGAGCAACGAATGGTATTTGCCGACCTTTCTTGTCTACATATTCCGACGCAAACTTTTCTTTACCTTGAGGGATTAAAAAGGCGAGGACCTGATAACCCATCAACGGCTCGTCTTCGAATGCCTTGGCCGTCTCAAATACATTTTCGCCCCATCCGATGATGACCATGGGACGAATCCAGCCACCGAGCTGAATCATCGCGTACTTGACTACGGTTCGCATGATTACCAAAAAGACAGGGGACAAAATCCAGTTCAGAAGAAGCGCAGCTCGGGAGAACGGCAACTTCCCAAACAGGACGAACGCACTATCGATCAAGGCAATGATAAACAATGTCTTCAGCACCTCTCTTGTTTCGGTCCAGAAGGGACGTCTCTTCGAGTAGTGCCCTTTCAGCCAAAAGACGATGATTACCAGGCAGGTGAGTAGCAGGTAGATCGTGGTATGGGTAAGGGCAGGCCGGTTGCCAAGCATGCTCAATGAGGACGATGCGCTCGATTCCTGCCTTGTGAGGGAGAGGCACATTCTGACGAACCAGAAGGACGCAATCATGGTCAGGAAATCTACACACATCAGTGTCCATTTCTCGCCTTCTTTGCCGACGTATCGCGCCGGCTCCAGTACAGATACAGTGTCGATTGATTTCATGCTTTGCTCTTGATAATTCAATGGGTACTTTTCATCGCGGTCGATTGCGCTGTGGCAAGTGGTATTGCTTAGTGTCGATGCAGGACGGATGACTGGAATTTGCAAGTCTTCAGTGAGAGGTCATGTGCTTGATTCGATACTGCATGACGCTGGCGCAGCAACCATCAATGCTGGCGCCAATTTTGTCAAAATAATAATGATGCAGCTGAATCTGCTGGCCTTTTGCGTGCATCCGGCATTACGTCTTATTCCGCAGACGGTCGCAATCGAGCGGATAGTGCTAGACGTCAATCTTGTCGAAACGCACGTCTTCAATTTCTGCACTCACTCCACACGTCATCTACGGCAGATTTGTCAGGCTCAGAGAAAGGGCGAACTGGCGCAGTCGCTGTTATCCCAGGCGGTAGTCGATTCTGGAATGGACGGGTGAGAAGGAGGTACGTCATCAATGCCTTGCCAATTCCAATCCGGCGTTCTGGTTTAACAACCGTTACTCCAACGGCCGTAGTTCCGACCGAGGCGCTGGAAGATGTACCTGCAAGTCATTTTCATCAATGGCGATCTCAGCGAGCGCAACCAAAACTTCATGTTCGCCAATTTTAACTGAGCGCTACATTTCTGAAAGGACATTTTCGGCCTATTGTCGCGTTTATGGCTGCAAGAAGTCCGAACTTTGTTGATTCTTGTATATCGACCCCCATATATCTGATAGGCATACAAGCAATTATTGTATTCAGGAAAGAAATACTCGTGGTCGCTGCCCTGTTTGATGTATGTATCGAAGCACCGCTGTTGTCTGGCGATAGCTGAAAATTCGGGAGTAAGTAGGTGATGCCTGGAGATGCTGTGAAAGTAGGTCTTGCTTTGGCATCGGGGGAGGTGTGGGTATTGCCGTGGATAAATACAAGGTGCCAAAGGCGAGGGGGGCAAGCAGCGCCCCCCGGAAGATCTTAGTGATGCGTAGTAGCCGTATGGCTGGTTGTGCTGGAGCTGTTGCTTGCTACAGCCGCAACGGCGGCGATGCCGGCACCAATTGCGGCCAAGGTACCGACGCTGAGACCAGCAATACCAGCAGCACCAGCAGCACCAGCAGCAGCGCCAGCACCAGCAGCAGCGCCAGCACCAGCACCAGCGCCAGCACCAGCGCCAGCGCCAGCACCAGCACCAGCTTCGGTTTGTGCCATGACAGGGCCGGAAACGAGGCCAAGGATAGCGATGGTCAAGAGAATCTTCTTCATAAAATCACCTTATGTTTTCAGAATGTGAACGACGGGGGTAAACGCACATTAATGCAAGTTGGATTCTATCAATTGCCCAGCGATTTTGACACGTTGCATTGAAAATTTGCAACACCATGTAGGCAAAATTAGCCGTCATGCAAGATATATCGGTTGCATTCTCATTGACTTTACAGCTGCAGACCAAATTTTGGCTCCGGACGAGCCCTTCCTCCTTGCAGTCGAATCTTCGATGCCGCTGTTGCATCAGCGCTCAAGTAGTCCCTGCGTCATGTTCCACTGCTCGACTCCGCCTTCGCCGTTCTTGAAGCAAAACTTGCCTCTGGCCCATGTCCATTATGGAGCTTGATGGGTATTGTCAGACGCCTTGACTAAAGTCCACTCCACCCAATGGCGTGTTGACCTTTCATCAACGTGACTGCGAAGCTTGCTTTCTACCCTTGACAGTGACCCGACCGCAAACGGCCGTGTCCATTCAATTCCTTTCCAATGGATGTCATCAGAGGGAGCACTTCATGAGCGCTACGAGGTTCAAGCGGCTTTACCGGTTAAACAAGCTACACAAGATAGTTGTTGCATTGATGTCCGCGCATGCGATCGATTGCCTTGCGGAGCAAACCCCGGATCCGCAGGTGGCGGAAACGGTGGAGGTTGTGGATACTGCGGTCGCCGAGAGTGCTCTGGAAGCACGCGAACAAGCGGCAGGCATTGCGGCTCTGGCGCAGCCGGCGGAGGCCGGGGCGGCACCGATGCTCCCGGTAGCGCCGACAGTAGGGGCGGCTGTCAATGACGGTGGTCCGATTTTCGATCCTCAAGACAGTGCCGTTGCGGTTGCGGTTGCGGATGGAGTGACCACGGGGCTTGCCGTATCGGCCGGCGCTATCGAGACCAATCCCTTGGTCGTGACGTCGCCGGTCGGTCTGCTGGCATTGACGGGTTTGAAAATCGGCATGGTGAAGTATGCGGACACGCTACCGCAGGAAGAAAAGCGTACGGTGATAAAAACAACATCGGCCGTGTGGGGTGGAGCGGCAGTCAATAACTTGCTGGTGCTCATGGCGGCGCCTCCTCCGTTTCCGATTGCGGCTGGATTGATCATGGGTGTCGCGACCTGGAAACATATGGAAGGGCAGTACCGGAAAGAGGATGAGATGATTGCGGCGAGGGAGGCGGGAAAGCTGGCAACGGCTGCGCCCAGCGTGTCCGAAGTTCCGAGGGTTGCGGAGACTTCAGGATATTAAGTCTGAAGATGGTTTGGCGCTGGATCTGGATCTGGATCTGGATCAGTCTCAGTATTCTGTCAGCTTTCGGTCTTCCGGTTGGGCCGGATGCTTGAAGGTGGTTGCGGTGTCGCAAATACTTGCTGGGGGAGGTGTCCCGGCTGCGCATTGCGCGCGACCGGCAAGGCTTTGAATTCACTTCCGATCAACTTGGCCGAGTTCGAAAGCCGAAAATTGACGGGCCACTGAATCAAAGCATTCTGAATTGTCATGTTGAATCCGTCTCTCATTCACTGGTTGCGCACCCTTGTCTGAGGTGCGTGTCGCCTTTTCAATTCCCCCGAGTCCTGTTTATGTCTGCGGTATTCCGGCGTCCAGACTTGCCGCATGAATGCCATTGGTCTATTGCTGATCGGTAGGGTTAATGCCGAACGCACGGATATGGCTGGAAATGGAGTTTTAAGGATTATCGGGTAGTCGATAATGGAAGAATGCTTGTTATGAGCCGTTTCATGTCCTGTAAAACCAGGAGGCCGGAGAAAATATATAATTGCCGATGTCTGTTTCTCGGTGTCGGCATTTATCAGGTTATTGAGCGTTACATAATCGTTGGAATGGATGACAGTCGGAAGGCTTAAGCCGTCATTCCGGCCTTTTCCCTGATGGTATAGATATTTATACATCTTGTTGTTGTTGACCATTGCGCAGGAAGGAATGCCTTCTCCCGCAGGCGGGTATCGGAGGTGGGGTCGCGCTAACCATCATCCCCGTCGTCCTCGCGAAGGCCTCGGCGGCCCCGCGTTGACCCATGGTGAGTCAGCGCGATGTCCCGGCTTATGGGTTCCGCCTTCGCGAGAACGACGGGGAAACGGTAGCGACAGTTCAACCATCGGTGCCCGCAATCGGGCATCCGATGTGTTGCCAAAACTGCGACATGCGATCGCTGCGTGAGCGGAAGAGGTCGTGCAAGGTCGAAGCGAGATGGCAGACACCTATGCCCTTGGGACGAGGGTGAGAGCAGACGTAATTCATTTTTATGAATTACGTAAAGATCAACAATCCAGATGGTTTAACGATAGGGCAGGAAATGAAGACGTACAAGGAACTTCAGGCAGAAATCAGGGAACTTCAAGCGAAGGCGGAAAAGGCGCGTCAGGACGAATTGGCGAATGCGATTTCCGACATCAAGGCAAAGATTCAGGAGTATGGAATTACGGAAGCCGATTTGTTTTCGTCGGGGAAAAAGATGCGAAATGCAGTCACGTCCGCAGTGAAGCCAAAATATCGGAACCCGGAAACAGGAGAAACCTGGGCGGGACGTGGCAAGCCGCCAAAATGGATCGCCGGCAAGGATAAGACGCAGTATTTAATCAAGTAAATTAATCAAGCGAAATATCGACGGGTTTGCCTTTGGTGGATTCAGATTTGGAGAAACCGGAGGTAGCCCGATTTGGCCTATTTCACTTCCTGTCACTCCCTGTCATTTCCTATCGTTCCGGTATGGGGTTGCTGCAAGAATGGTATGGGTTTTGTACTGCAAGCCCGAGAAATCCCGGATCGGTGCGGTGACAACGGGATGATCAGCCGCGCCGCACATTTACTCGGCGTGGTCGCCACTGTTTTTGTTTTGTCCGGATGGCCGTGCTTTGCTTATGCCGATCCTGATGACAGCGCCAATATCAGCATTGAAATTGCCAAAAAGGGCGATGTCGTTGTCGTGGATGCAAGCTTTACAGCGCCGGTAACGCGGCGGCAAGCCTGGGATGTGCTCACCGATTACGTCCATATGCCGGATTTTCTTTTCGAGATCCGGACAAGCAAGGTGCTGAAACAAAATGGAAACGCTTTGCGCGTGTTTCAGGATGGCCGGGTTTTCTTTGGGCCTTTCCCCATATTCTTCGAATATCTACGCGATATAGAACTCGAACCGTACCGCCAGATCCGCTCGCATTCCATCGGCGGCAGCCTCAAGCGCGGCGACATGACGACGACGCTCGCGGGGCAAGGTACGGAAACACGCATTACCTACCATAGCGAGGCAGTGCCGGGCATCTGGATACCGCTCGGTATTGGCAGAACATTCATTCGGAATCGCCTCCGCGAGCGGTTTGTCGCCATGCGCGGAGAAATGATTCGACGTGACAAGGCGGACAAGGACCGGTGACGCCGGTTTGAGGGCCAGCTGGCTTTCTCGGCGCGAACTTATCCATTTTGTTCCTTGAGTTTTTGCGCAAAAAAATATTGTGCGCACAGTTTGCCGCATCCCGTAGGTTGGTGATGAGCGCAGCGAACCCAAACGAACCGCAACGTCCAGGTCAATGCGACCTATGGCGCCTTTGCGAGCGGCAATGTTGGGGTTCGCTGCGCTCACCGCCAACCTACGACGAGCGTACCCTGTTTTTCAACGTCGCATTTGTCGATCGACCTGGAAAAAATCCTCGCCTGGGGTTTCAGCCTCTCTGACGGATATGCTTTGCAAATGGATAATGTCGAGCTCAGGCGATGGCCGGTTTCCCGGCCATTTCCTTTTTGCAGCTCGGACAGGACTTCCCCGGAACATAATCCGGCGATAACTGCTCGCGTGGCGTCACCACCGCACGGCATGCAAAACACTGCTTCGTCTCCGTCGCTTCCAGCTTCGGATTCAAGGCTGTCCGGTAATCGAAAACGAAGCAGTCGCCGGTGTAATGCTCGCCGCCGACTTCCTCGAAATACTTCAGGATTCCGCCTTCGAGCTGGTACACGCTGTCGTAGCCGACGTTTTGCATGTGGATCGCGGCCTTTTCGCAACGGATGCCGCCGGTACAGAAAGTGACGATGGTTTTGCCGGTCAACTCATCCTTGTGTTTTGCGACGACCTCCGGAAACTCGCTGAACTTGTCGATGCGGTAGTCGATGGTGCCGGTGAAGGTACCGACGTCGACTTCGAAGGCATTGCGCGTATCCATCATGACCACGGGTTTACCGTTGTCGTCGTGGCCCTGGTCGAGCCAGCGCTTCAAGGTCTTCGCATTCACCGCCGGTGCCCGGCCTTCTTCGGGCTTGATCAGCGGGTTTTTCATCGTGATGATTTCACGTTTGAGCTTGACCAGCATCTTGGTGAAGGGCTGGCGGTCGGAGTAGCTTTCCTTGACTTCGATATCGGCGAAGCGCTCATCGCTGCGCAGCCAGGCAAGGAATTTGTCGATCGGTTCGCACAGGCCGGCCAGGAACAGGTTGATGCCTTCGGGGCTGAGCAGGATGGTGCCTTTCAGGTTTAACTCTTCACAGAGCGCGCGGAACTGCGGGCGCTTGTCGACGGTGTCGTTGAAGGTGATGAATTTGTAGGCGGCGATGTTGACGTAGGATGTGGCGGACTGCATGGGTATGAATTTGATCAGGGTGTCGGCAAGTGGAAGTGCGGTGTTATTGTCGAGCTATCAGTAATTGGCTTCTTTTAACAAACTTTGAACTTGATGATGCAACGGAGGAAGATCACGTTCGATCGTCTTCCACACGATTTCAAAGTCGACCGAAAAGTAACCATGCGAAATTCTGTTTCGCATGGTGTACAGGTCACTCCAGGGAATATGTGACTGAATCTTGGCAAAATTCGGATGATATCGTGCGATGTTGCGAGCTGCTTCTCCGATGATTTCGAAATTGCGTACCACGGCATCCTGGACAAGGCTGTTGGTCAGAAAAGATATTTCCGTTACATCTGCCGTATATTTCCCAATGCGATGAATCGCTTCCAGAATGTGATTCAAGTAGTCCGGAATGCGCAAGACATCCGACTTGTTCATATCGGTACCGCTTCGGCAAGAACTTTATCGCGAAAGCTGGGCGGCAATGCTTTGGGGGTGAGGACGTCGACTCGCACCCCTAATAATGAGTGCAAGCGGTTCTGCATGCGGGCGATGTCCATTAGCGTCGTTTCAGGTGTCGGATCGACCAGCAAGTCCAGATCGCTTTCTTCTGTGTCTTCATTACGTGAAGATGATCCAAACAAGCGGACGTTGCAAACATGGTTCGCAATAGCGATTGCGATGATGTCAGAGCGATGATGTTGAAGAATTTCTGACGGACGCATCGTGGACTCCTTCGGCAGTTGCTTCCTTTGTTCTCAGGTATGCAAAACTTTTTGACAGGTAGTGCAGGCACGGAGGTCTTTACTACCCTCGTGCAAAAGGCTGTTGAAAATGTGTTTGACTTCCTGAAATCTCGGTAAGTCATTGATTTGCTGCCATTATATACGTTGTGGCCGGTATTGAGGCCGCTTGGGCACGGCGTCCGCCGAAACTTGCTTGGTATTCCGACTACAGTTTCGTAGGTGGTGGGGCGGCGGGTCTCACACAACGATGACCGAGAGTTTCCAGCCGATGGCCTGAAAAGGCCGCAGGAAGGGAGACGATGGCGCCGACGGCGGTGGCAAGAGCAGCGCTGGCGCGCCTGCAAGGCGCCAAGGCGAAGAGTGTGCCTTGACACTGCAGGAACCGACAACCGGAGACGGGAAAACAGGAGTGGATGAATTTGCGAAAAAGCGCTTGACACGAATCATAGAAGGCTGCGTTGAGGAACGAAACCCAGCATGTCACGCCCCGAACGCTGGGTTTCGTTCCTCAACCCAGCCTACTTCTTTATGTCGTTCGAAGTCATTAGCCTGATTTGGCACAGCGTATTTGGCAACTCAAGGCAAGCTGTTTTTTACCATGTTGCTTGCCACGAGGAAGCTGTCAGCCTTGGTAAAATACCCAGATGACCTCGCCGCAATTCATCCATCTCCGCCTCCATTCCGAATTCTCGATCGTCGATGGCCTCGTGCGCATCGACGATGTTGTCAAAGCCGCAGCGAAAGACTGCCAGCCGGCGCTGGCGATCACCGATCTGGCCAACCTGTTTGGCATGGTGAAGTTCTACAAGGCCGCGCGCGGCAAGGGCATGAAGCCGATTGCCGGCTGCGATGTCTGGATTACCAACGACGATGATCGCGACAAACCGTCGCGTCTGCTGTTGTTGTGCAAGAACCGTACGGGCTATCTGCAGCTCTGTGAACTGCTGTCGCAAGCATGGCTGACCAACGTGCATCGCGGGCGTGCGGAAATCCGTGCGGAATGGCTGGAGGATGGCGCGGCAAGCGGGTTGATTGCGCTGTCGGGCGCCCATTCCGGCGACGTCGGCATGGCGATCGATAACGGCAACGCGGCGGCGGCTCAGCGCTGTGCGGAACGCTGGGCGCGCCTCTTTCCGAATCATTTTTACATCGAAGTCCAGCGCTACGGGCAGAAGAACATGGAGAGCCATGTGCGGCAGGCGGTCGCGCTGGCGGCCAGGCTGCAACTGCCGGTGGTGGCGACGCATCCGATCCAGTTTCTGAAGCCGGAAGAATTCATCGCGCATGAGGCGCGCACCTGCATCGCGGAGGGCGAGATCCTTGCCAATCCGCGCCGCGTCAAGCGTTTCAATGAACAGCAGTGCTTCAAGAGCCAGGCCGAGATGGCCGAGCTGTTCGCCGACATGCCGGCAGCGGTGCAGAACTCCATTGAGATCGCCAGGCGCTGTAACCTGCAGCTGGAGCTGGGCAAGCCGAAGCTGCCGCTGTTTCCGACGCCGGATGGCATGTCGCTGGACGACTTCCTCGTCGCGCAGGCAAAGGCCGGACTGGAAGAACGCCTTGTGCAGTTGTTTCCGGACGAGGCGAAGCGGGAAGCCAGCCGGCAGCGCTATGAAGAGCGCCTGAAGTTCGAGACCGACACCATCATCAAGATGGGCTTTCCCGGCTACTTCCTGATCGTGGCTGACTTTATCCAGTGGGGCAAGAACAACGGCGTGCCGGTCGGGCCGGGCCGGGGTTCGGGGGCGGGTTCGCTGGTGGCGTACGCGCTGAAGATCACCGATCTCGATCCGCTGGAATACAACCTGCTGTTCGAACGTTTCCTGAACCCGGAACGGGTATCGATGCCCGACTTCGATATCGACTTTTGCCAGGAAAACCGCGACCGCGTGATCCAGTACGTGAAGGATCGTTACGGTCGCGAGGCGGTGTCGCAGATTGCGACCTTCGGCACCATGGCGGCGAAGGGGGCGGTGCGCGACGTCGGCCGCGTGCTGGACATGGGCTACAACTTCTGCGACGGCATCTCCAAGCTGATTCCGTTCAAGCCGGGCAAGCTGGTGACGATCGCCGATGCGATCGAGGAAGAGCCGCTGCTCAAGGAGCGGATGGAGAACGAGGAAGAGGTCAAGCAGTTGCTCGATCTCGCGCAGCAGGTCGAGGGCATCGCGCGCAATATCGGCATGCACGCCGGCGGTGTGCTGATTGCGCCGGGCAAGCTGACCGATTTCTGCCCGCTGTATACGCAAGGTGGGGATTCCGGCGTGGTGTCGCAGTACGACAAGGATGACGTGGAAGCGGTCGGCCTGGTGAAGTTCGACTTCCTGGGTTTGACCACGCTGACGATTCTCGATCGCGCAGTGCGCTACATCAAGCAGCTCGATCCGGCGATGAAGGATTTCGCGCTGGAGAAGTTGCCGCTCAATGACAAGGCGTCGTACGAACTGCTGACCAAGGCCAGGACGGTTGCGGTGTTCCAGCTTGAAAGCCGCGGCATGCAGGGCATGCTGAAGGATGCGCGGCCCGACCGCTTCGAGGACATCATTGCACTGGTGGCCTTGTACCGCCCGGGCCCGATGGACCTGATTCCCGATTTCTGCCGGCGCAAGCATGGCGAACGGTTCGAATATCCCGATCCGCGTACCGAGGGCATCCTGTCCGAAACCTACGGCATCATGGTGTATCAGGAGCAGGTGATGCAGATGGCGCAGGTGATCGGCGGCTACTCGCTCGGCGGCGCGGACTTGCTGCGCCGGGCGATGGGCAAGAAGAAGGCGGAGGAGATGGCCGAGCATCGCCTGATCTTCCGCGAGGGCGCGGCGAAGAACGGTCTGTCGACCGAGAAGGCCGACGAGATCTTCGATTTGATGGAGAAGTTCGCGGGCTACGGCTTCAACAAGTCGCACGCGGCTGCGTATGCGCTGCTGTCGTATCACACCGCGTACCTGAAGGCGCATCATCCCGCTGCGTTCATGGCAGCCAACTTGTCGCTGGCGATGGACGATACCGACAAGATCAAGATCCTGGTCGAGGATGCGGTCGATATCTGCAAGCTGCAGTTGCTGCCGCCGGATATCAATCTTTCCGATTACCGCTTCATGCCGGTCGGCGAGCCGGGCAAGAAGGCGACGCAGATCCGCTACGGCCTGGGCGCGGTGAAGGGGTCCGGCCAGAATGCGATCGAGGCGATTGTCGCTGCGCGTGCGTCCGGCGGGCCGTTCAAGGACCTGTTCGATTTCGTCAAGCGGGTCGACAAGAAGCAGATCAACCGCCGCACCATCGAAGCGCTGATCCGGTCGGGTGCGATGGATTGCTTCGGCGTCGACCGCGGTGTGCTGATTGCGTCGGTCAACTACGCGATGGAATGTGCGGAGCAGGCGGAAGCGTCGGCCAACCAGGTCAGCCTGTTCGGCGGCGACGACAGCGACATGGAAGCGCCGCTGGAGTACGTGAAGGCAGCGCCGTGGAGCGAGAAGCAACGCTTGACTGAAGAGAAGGCGGCGCTCGGTTTTTACCTGTCCGGCCATCTGTTCAATGCGTATGCCGAGGAAGTGCGCAAGTTCGTGAAGACCAAGCTGTCGAGCCTGGAGCCGTCGCGCGAGCCGCGCCTGCTGGCCGGTATCATCAGCGCGGTGCGCACGCAGATGACCCAGCGCGGCAAGATGGTGATCGTCACGCTGGACGACGGTACCGCAACCGTGGACGTGACCGTGTACAACGAACTGTACGATCCGAACCGGCAGTTGTTCAAGGAAGATGAATTCCTCGCGGTGCAGGGCCGGGTGTCGGAAGACCGTTTTGCCGGCGGGCTGCGGGTGTCGGCCGACAAGGTGATGGATATCGCGATGGCGCGGGTGCAGTTCGGTCGGCAGTTTTCGTTCTCGCTCAATGGAAGGTTGGATGCCGCGCAGATCAAGACGATCCTGTCGCCTTATCGTTCGGAGGCGGGGCTGCCTCTCACCATGCGTTACATGCAGGATGGTGTCGGTAGCTGCGAAATTCGGCTGGCGGACGAGTGGCGGGTGGCGCCGGCGGACGGCTTGAAGCAGTCGCTGGCGGATAGCTTGGGGGTGAAGGGTGCGGCGGTGGAGTATTGACGCTGGTTGTCCGTTGTTCCGTCATTCCGAACCGCAATGATGCAACCGATGCTTGAGGTTTCACATATGCGTTCGAAACGACGGGTAGTAGGGCGGGTCCCACCCGCCATTGCACTGCACCGGACGCAATTGGCGGGTGGGACCTGCCCTACGTATCAGTTCACGCGTGCGCCGGCGTCACTCCCGGTTGTTTCGCCAGTGCCGTCAACGGCGAACACTTCCACTCTGGCGCCTCCAGCACCTTTGACGCTTTTCGCAGATAAGCGCCATCCTTGTGCTGCATCAACGCGAACCCCATGCCCAGCATCAGTCTTCGCATTGGCTCGTTTTCCGTGAGAACGTCGCCCTGGATGTGGCGGATGCCGACCGCGCGTGCGATGCATACCAGCGCCTGGATCATGCGTTTGGCGATACTGCGGCGTTGCCAGTCATCCGCTACTACGATCGCGAAATCGCAATGCTCCGGATAGCCTTCGGCGACGTATTGCGCCATGGCCACGACCACTTCCTTTCGATTTTCCTGGATTACCGCGAGCAGTGTCATTGCGGCAAGCGGATCGCTTTGCGTAAAGCGTTCCAGCATGTCGGGCGTGAGTTCGTGCACCGGGTAAAAGAAGCGACGGTAACGACTCTGCAGCGACAGGCCGCGCACCATGTCCTGGATCAGTGGCCCGTCGGTATAACGTGCCGGCCGCAGAGTGACGGCAGTGCCGTCCCGCAGACGCCAGGTATCGTGCACTTCGCCGGTTTCGAGGCTCCGGTTCCGGCCGAACGGAAGAACTTGCTTCCAGTTGAATAGCCAGGGCAGCAGGCTGCGCATGATCGCCTCCGCATCAGGCAAATGCAGGACTGGCATGCGCCGGCTTGGCCGGCGTCTTCACGGTTGCAGGGCGACGCGCGCCTTGACGGCAGCCGCCGAGCGAGACGCACACCTGCGCTTCACCGAGCGGCGAAATCAGTGCCGGGCCTTTACGGTCGAGTATGAAGCTGTCCCCGGCTTGCAGGACAACATCGCGGATGTCGCCGTCCTGCGTGATCCAGACAGAGCCTCCGAGTGCCTTGACTGTCCAGCCGACGGCGCCCTGCAGGTGGGCGAATTGCGCAGGCTGCAGCCGGAGGGTGGCGCCGGCCGGGTCGAGTTTCAGGGAAGCGCGGGATGGGGCGCCGTCTGCGGATGTCTTGTGGACTGTGGCGTTCATGGCAATCTCCTTGGGTAGCGAAGGCATGTTGCACTGCCTCCATGAAGCACATTATGGTTTGTCTACATGCATTTACAATCCTGAAAATTGGAATAATATTGTTTCCATGTGTGGATAATTGGGGATGCAATGGAACGGCTGGCCGAAATGATGACCTTTGCCAAAGTGGTCGAAACGAAGAGCTTTTCCGCTGCCGCGCTGGCCCTGTCGACCTCGAAGTCGTTGGTCAGCAAGCAGGTCAGCAGCTTGGAGAATGCGCTCGGCGTACGGTTGTTGAATCGCACCACGCGCCGCATGAGCCTGACGGAAATTGGTGCTGCCTATTACGAACATTGCGCGCGCATCGCACAGGAAATCGACGCCGCATCGGAAACCGTGACGCAACTGCAGGTTGAACCGCGCGGTGTGCTGCGCGTGACTTCACCGGTGATCTTCGCGTCCTTGCATCTGGCGCCGGCAATGAAGACCTTCCTGCAGCGTTACGAACAGGTTGAAATCGAGCTGAATGCGAGTGATCGCGTGGTCGATATCGTCGAGGAAGCTTACGACCTGGCGATCCGCATTACCGACAATCCGGCACAGAATATGGTGGCGCGCACCATTGCGCCGGTGCGTTGGGTCACCTGCGCATCGCCGGCCTACCTGGAGCAGCACGGGACGCCGCAGACGCCGCAGGAACTGGTCAAGCATCATTGCCTTGTGTACCAGGGCGTTCCGGCGCTGCGCAGCGGCTGGCGCTATATGTCCGGTGGTAAGGAAGTTGCGTTGCAGGTGAACGGCCGTTGCCGGGTCAACAATTCGGAAGCGCTGCTGCAGCTCGCCCTGGACGGTATGGGCATCATTCTTTTTCCCACATACATCCTCGGCCACCATTTGAAGAGCGGACGTTTGAAGCAGATCCTGCCCGACAGCATTGCCAATCCCGGTATGGCGCTCTATGCGACCTATCTGCCCAACCGCTACATGCAGCCGAAGGTGCGCGCCTTCATTGATCATTTGATGGGGCACTTTGGGCCGCAGCCTCACTGGGACCTGTTTTGACGAGATGCAAAGTGCTTTTTGGCCGGAGTCAGGCTTGAGCCTGCTTTTTTTATTGCCAGCTGCCGACCCAAGGTTGGTAATTTGCCAGCGTTTGGAGCATGGCCGCTATAATGCGCACCGGCAAACGGTGCTTTCAGTGAAGTTCGGGATGCCGGTGTACCTCAAAAAGAAAAGTGTCCGGAATACGGTCCTCCATTCTTGCAAAATTGCCGTCAGGCTTTTCTTGCTCGCCTTGTTCATTTCGCGGTCCGAGCCCAACTGAGGTCTTTAGCAACAGACTTATATGATTTCATGATTATGCTTGACTACAAAAACTTGTCGGTCTCATCAGGGAAAGCCGCGGAGATGGCGTTTTGCGCGGCATTCTTTTTTTTGCCGCTTTCCAAGCCTCTGATGTTTATATCGTTGGCCGTGGCATTTGTGCTTTTTCTGGTGAGCGATCGCTTTTCTGCATCGCGCGCCTATGTATGGTCCCTGCCGTGGTTTAAGCCTGCGCTCATTCTGTGTGCACTGCCATTGCTGGCCTTGCTGGTTCACCCAGGAAGAATGCACCAAGGTTTTCCCTATCTGAACCTCAGTTATTACTGGTTGTTGGCATTCATCACTTTTTTGGCTGCAACGCAGATGCGCATCCAGCTTTGGATGCGGGCATTTACCTTTGGCGTCTTCATTGTTTTTTGCTATACGCAGATTCGTTTTCACGGTGATACAGTAATTGCCAAAGGGATGGCTGCGCAAGCCAATCACATCCTCTATTCGCAGTTTCTCGCCGTCGCAGTCGTTCTGCTGTCGATCCTCTTCAAAGATGAGAGCCGGCATGGTTGGAAAATCATTTATGTGGTCGGCATGACATTGCTTTTCTATGGACTCGTCACAGGCAATGGGCGTAGCGGGTTGCTAGCCTTGGTGCTACTGCTGCCCATGATTCTGGGAAACCTGTTTCCTCGTCTGCGTCTTTCCAGGATCTTGGTGGCGTGCGCAGTCGTCGTGGCTATCGCGCTGGCAGTTCCGACGGTCCAGAATCGGATCCGGGATGGGGTTAACGACATGAAACTGTTTGAGCGCAATGTTACAACCACCTCTCTGGGCTACCGATTTGAAATGTGGAGTACTGCACGAGACGTTTTCCTTGAGCATCCAATCATCGGAGCCGGGCCTTACGGGTTCAGTGTTGCATGGCATGCCGAGCCGCGCGCACCCGAGGCTGAGGCGTTCCGAGAACCGCATAACGCATATTTCTTTTTTGCATCCAGCTATGGATTGATTGGTGTGGGCGTCTTGCTTTGGCTGTACACGGCGTTGCTATGGACCGGGTGGCGGACGAGGCATTCGGTCGCAGGAGCGGCAGTGCTTGCCTTTTCGGTGTTCCTGATATCCGGAAGCCTGACCAACACCATGTTCATGGGGGCCGCGAGCCATGCCATGGTGATGCTGTTCATCGGACTGCAAGGCGGCGTTGCGCGAACGACAATTGCAGCCAGGAAAGCCAACGGAGATGTAGTGCCGGCAAAATGAGCGCTCTCCCGAAAGTATTGTTCCTCAGTCCGACGGTCGCCTGCTATATCGGCGGCACCGAAACCGTAGTCAGCCAGCTTGCGCAACGGCTGAAGAACGACGTTGCGCTGACCGTACTCAGCGCATCGCCTGCTGCCAGTCGGCCGGTACTGCTGCAAGCCGACGGTTTCGAGTTGTGCACGATTCCCTTCCTTGGGCGCGATTCGCGTCTCAATCATTTCCTCAGTAAGTTGCTGACGAGCAGCCGCTTCAAGATCGAAAGCTACAGCTTTTTCCGGTCGCTTGCGAAAAGCGGGATCGATCTGTCGCGCTACAACCATATCGTGACGTTTTACGAGGCCGACGCCTGGCTGCTGGAGAAGCGCTATCCCGCGTTGCGCCGGCGCTTCCGTCACTTGCTGCCTGGGGTGTCGATGCGGCGCTTCTTCAGGCGCGTTCCTGCACAGGACGTGGTTTTCTTCGGTTATCGCGCCGCGCCGCGCGCGAAGCGCAAGTGGGGCGTCGACGTGCAATCGCTGCCGCTGGGCGTCGATGAAGCGTTTTTTCCTGAACGTGCGCCGGCGTTCCCGCAGTCGCGGCGGCTGGTGTTCGTCGGTCGTCTGGACAAGAGCAAGCATGTCGACTGGCTCGCGGACTTCTTTGCCGATAGTTGTCTGAAAGAGCGCGGCTATGCGCTCGACATTGTCGGCGACGGCCCCTTGCACGACGGTTTGCTGGAGAAGCATGGCAAGACGCCGGGCATCGTTTTCCATGGCAGGAAGAGGCAGGACGAAGTGATCGAAATTCTGCGCGATGCCTTTCTATTGTTGCATCCAACCGATCTTGAAAGCTTTGGCTTGACCATTCTGGAAGGAATGGCGGCTGGCGTTCCGGTGATCACGCATGCACTTGATAGTGTCAGGGTTTGGGCGGGCGAGCATCCGTGCTATGCCGGACACCTCGACGCGGCGTCATGGAAAGACGAGATCCTGAAATTCGAGCAAGCGGCGTATTGGGAAAAAAGCAGCGCGGGGAACCTGGAATTCGCAAAGGGATTTGCCTGGGACAGGATCGCGGCGCAGGTGATGGAGATTATCCGGAAAGTCTCGTGACCCCGTACGTTTAGTCGGCAGAATTGCAATGGCTGGAGATTCCTCACCGCGTTCAGAATGACAAGACGGTGCGAAGAGCACGCTCACACAATCGTCTCCACCCGGTCTTCCTCCTTCGGGTGCTGCGACAAGCCGACGTCCGCCTCGATCACGCCGGTCTGCATCCGTTCTTCAACACGCTTGCGGTTTTCCGATTCGGTTGCACGCGTGTTTTCGCGATGCCACAAGTGAAACACTTCCGTCGAAAACGCGCCGCCTTTGCGACGTACGCCGTGCCGGGCAAGACGCAATACGACATCCGCGTCTTCATGGCCCCAGCCGACGAAGCTCTCATCGAAACCATTCACGGCTGCATAGTCGTCACGCCAGATCGCAAGGTTGCAGCTCTTGATGCGATTCCATTTGACTGCCCGGTAGTGGCGCATCGGGGTGTCGGGGAACTGCAGCAGCGGCACAATCTTGTTGGTATTGCCGGCCAGGCGTTGCCGCAGCCAGTAGAGCAGGCCATGGCGGTGTGCCAGTTGTTTTTCGTCGGCAAGCAGTTGTTTCGTGAATTGTTCGGAAAGCAAGACCCGGCTGCCCGATACCATGAAGCCGCGTTCGGCGAGCAGGCGGTGTCTCTCGATGAAGTTGGGCCGCGGAACGCAGTCGCCGTCGAGAAAGACCAGGTAGTCGCCCTGCGCGGCAAAAACGCCGAGGTTGCGCGCGGCCGACGCGCGGAAGCCGTCATCCGGCTGCCACGCGTGCACCAGCCGCTTCAGGCCGGCAGCATGCGCAACATCGCGGAAGGCCGCGACCGCGTCGCGTGTCGGCTGGCCGGAGCCGTCATCGGCGATGATGACTTCGAAGTTCGCATCGGTCTGGTCGAATAGCGCCCGCACCACCGCGCTCAGCGCGTCGGGACGGTTGTAAGTCGTGACGATGACCGAGATCAGCATGGCATTTGGGAAAGTAGTTTGAGGAATCCGAAGCGCTGCAGTATACCCGACGGGTCGCAAGCCGCTGGGGCTGAAACTGTTTCCATGAGGAGCATCCACTATAATCTACGGCCAATCACATTTCACTTCGTCCTCCGCTTGTGCGATGCAGCGCACAGCGACAACACCTTCAATAATGCAGCGAGTTAACTTATGAAATTGCCAGCCCACTTCACCCGGCTGGCGGCGATGCTGCCGGAATACAAGGGGCGGCTGGTGCTGGCCCTGGTCGGCATGGTGCTTACCGCGACCACCGAGCCAGGACTGGCGGCATTGATGAAGATCCTGCTCGACAAGGGCTTCACCGGCAAGCCGACATTCTCGCTCTGGCTGGTGCCGGCATTCGTGATCGGGATCTTCGTGGTGCGTGGTTTTTCGACGTTCATGACCAGCTACCTGCTGACCTGGGTATCCACGCGCCTGCTGAACCAGTTGCGGCAACAGATGTTCGAACGCCTGCTCGACGTGCCGCTCGGCTTTTACGCCAATACCTCGGTCGGGCGCGTGATCAATTCGATGATGTTCGAGGTGCAGCAGATCATCGACATGATCCGCAACGTGTTCACGTCGATGATCCGCGATTCGTTGACGGTGGCCGGCCTGCTCGGTTACCTGTTCTGGCTTAACCCGGCGCTGACCCTGGTTACGCTGGTGCTGATTCCGCTGATCGCGGTCGTGGTGCGCCTGACCGGCAAGCGCCTGCGCAAGCTGACCGAACATTTCCTGACCATCAATGCGGAACTGACGCAGGTGATCGAAGAGACTACGCGCGCGCAGCAGGTCATCAAGATTTTCGGCGGCCAGGATTACGAGCGCGCACGCTTCGAGCAGCGGGCCGCGAAGTTGCGCAGCTACTCGATCCGGATGGCCAGCACCTTTGCGGCGACGGTGCCGATCACGCAGATCATGACCGCCTTTGCGGTGTCGCTAGTGATCGTGATTGCCTTGCTGCAGGCGAGCCACGGCGAAACCACGGTCGGCAGCTTCGCATCCTTCATCACTGCGATGCTGATGCTGCTGACGCCGCTCAAGCACCTTGCCGAGGTCAACGGCCCTCTGCAGCGCGGACTGGCGGCGGCGGAAGCGGTGTTCAAGCTGATCGATGCCGAGCCCGAGCGCACCACCGGCAAGACCCTGCCGGGGAGGGCGTCGGGCCGGCTGGAGTTCGTCGACGTCGACTTTTCCTATCCAGGCCAGACGACGCCTGCACTGTCCGGTATCAACCTCGCGATCCGCCCGGGTGAGAACGTCGCCTTCGTCGGCATGTCCGGCGGCGGCAAGTCGACGCTGGTGAGCCTGGTGCCGGGTTTCCATTCGGTCAGCAATGGCCGTATCCTGCTCGACGGCGAGCCGATTGAAGATATTGCGCTGCTCAGCCTGCGCGCGCAGATCGCGATGGTGAGCCAGAACGTGGTGCTGTTCGACGACACCGTTGCTGCGAACATCGCCTATGGTGATGCGACGCCGGATCGTGCCCGCATCGAAGCCGCGGTAAAGGCAGCGTATCTGACTGATGTCATCGCCGCCTTGCCGCAAGGTCTCGACACCATGATCGGCGACAACGGCAGCAAATTGTCCGGCGGTCAGCGCCAGCGCCTGGCGATTGCACGTGCAATCTACAAGGACGCACCTATCCTGATTCTCGATGAAGCGACCTCCGCACTCGATACCGAATCCGAACGCGCGGTGCAGGCGGCGCTGGACGAATTGATGCAGGGACGGACTACACTGGTGATTGCGCATCGACTGTCCACCATCGAGCGTGCCGACCGTATTGTCGTGCTGGTCGGCGGCAACATCGTCGAAACCGGCACGCATGCCGAACTGCTGGAAAAAGAGGGCGTGTACGCCAATTTGTACCATCTGCAATTTGCAAAGGAGGCCGCATGATGACTGCTCCACCGCCACTATCGCGTTTCCCCGTTCCTGAACTCAAGGATTTGCCGGACGACGTCCGCCAGACAATTCTCGCCGTGCAGGAAAAGGCCGGCTTCGTGCCCAACGTATTCCTGACGCTGGCGCATCGTCCGGCGGAATTCCGCGCATTCTTCGCCTATCACGACGCATTGATGCTCAAGGAAACCGGCAGCCTGACCAAGGCTGACCGCGAGATGATCGTTACCGCCACCAGTGCGAAGAACGGCTGCCTGTATTGCGTGGTCGCGCACGGTGCACTGCTGCGCATTTACGCCAAGCAGCCGCTGGTCGCCGACCAGGTTGCGGTCAATCATTTGAAAGCCGACATCACGCCGCGTCAGAAGGCGATGCTGGATTTCGCGATCAAGGTTTGCCTGCGTTCGCAGGAAGTTGACGACAGTGACTATGCGTTGCTGCGCGAGCATGGTTTCGATGACGAAGACATCTGGGACATCGCGGCGATCACCGCTTTCTTCGGTTTGTCGAACCGGATCGCGAATGCGATTTCGATGCGGCCCAACGAAGAGTTCTTCCTGATGGGCCGCGTGCCGCGCAAATGACGGTACCTGTCCCTGGCGTTGCACGTACGCTGATCATCTCCCCCAACTGGATCGGCGATGCAGTGATGGCGCAGCCGCTGTTGAAGCTGTTGCACGACAAGCATCCGGAACGGCCGATCGACGTGCTGGCACCTGGTTGGGCGGCGCCGGTGTGGCGCGCAATGCGTGAAGTCGACACCGTGCTCGAAGCGCCGTTCCGGCATGGCGCTCTGCAACTGCGCGAGCGCCGCGAATATGCGACGATGCTGCGCCGGCGCGGTTATGCCGATGCCTATGTCTTGCCCAACACGCTCAAGTTCGCGCTGATCCCATGGCTGGCCGGCATTCCGCGCCGGGTCGGCTACAAGGGCGAGATGCGCTATGGATTGCTGAACGTGATGCATCACGACGAACGCAGTGCGCCGCGGCCGATGGTGTCGTTCTATGCGGCGCTGGCAAATGCTCCGGCGCGCACGGTGCCGCCGCCGTCGGCATTGCCGCGCCCGAGCCTGTTCGTGCCGGAGGACAAAATAGGGGAAGCGGTATCTCGGGCGGGGCTGCGTATGGAGCGTCCGCTGGTGGTTTTCGCACCGGGCGCGGAATTCGGTTCGGCCAAGCGCTGGCCGGCAGCGTACTTCGCCGAACTGGCGAACACCATACAGCAGGAATGCTCCGACGCACAGGTAGCACTGCTCGGGTCCGCGAAAGACAAGGATGTCTGCAACGAGATCGTGTCGTTGGCTCCGGGCGTCCGCAACCTTGCCGGCGTCACTGCACTGGACGAAGCGATCGCGTTGATCGCGCGGGCGGACGCGATGGTGAGCAACGACTCGGGGCTGCTGCATATCGCGTCCGCGCTCAATCGCCCTGTCGTCGCGATTTACGGACCGACCGATCCCAATCACGCACCGCCGTTCTCGGATATCGCGAAGTCGCTGTATCTCGGGCTGGACTGCGCGCCCTGCAAGGAGCGCGAATGCCCGCTCGGGCATCATCGGTGCATGAAGGAGATTTCGGCGGGGATGGTGTGGGAGCCGGTGAAGGTGATGCTGGCGAAGTGAGGTATTTTCCGGTTTGGGCCGGACTTCGCACACGGTACCGGGAACGCAAGCAAATTTCTTTTGACACGGTCGCGTAGCGGTTGCGTTTCACTCCCTCTCCCGCGGGCGGGAGAGGGGCGGGGTGAGGGTATTTGCCAAGGCCGGTATCTCTTGCGATCTCCCTCATCCCCAACCCTCGCTCCGCGCCCCACGGTTCGGCTTGCAAGCCGAACCGGCTACGGCAGCGCGAAGCGGTGCTTCGCGAAACCCTGCTTTCGCCCCGCTCGCGGGAGAAGGGAGCCGACTACCTGTCCGCCTTGAACAAATAAGGACTGACCGCCTTCGCCGACACCGAAATCGCGTCCCCCGTGCGCAGTCCGGTGACTTCATCGTCCGATGCAATCACTTCGACGATATCCTGCCCGATCAGCAGCGTCACGATATTCACGACTTCCTCACGGCGCACCGCTAGCACCTGCGCTTGCAGGTTGAGCTTTCCGGACAGGCGGCGCTGCAGAAATACTTCGGCCGGCGTGCCGGCATGGACGATGTGCCCGCCTTCCAGACGCAGGACGCGCTGCGACAGCTTGAAGACTTCGCCGATGTCGTGACTCACCAGCAGGGTGGTCAGGCCTAGACGCTGGTGCAGCCGTGCCAGCACGTCCTGCAACTGGATGCGTAGTGTCATGTCCAGTGCGGAAAGCGGTTCGTCAAGCAGCAATAGTTCAGGCTTGCGCGCGACCGCCCGGGCCACCGCCACGCGCTGCTTTTGTCCGCCGGACAGCGTGGACGGCAAGCGGTCCTGAAGCGCGGTTAGCCCGGTCAGGTCGAGCAGTTCGTCCACCCAGCGCGCGTCGCCGCGCGATGCGCCATAAGCAACGTTGTCACGCACGCTCATATTGGGGAACAGCGCATAGTCCTGGAACACGAAACCGATTGCGCGCTTCTGCGGCGGGAGGTCGATGCGCCGCTCGGTATCGAACCAGACAGCGTCGCCGACAACCACGCGCCCGGCATCAGGCGCCAGTAGTCCGGCGAGCATTCTGAGTATCGTCGTCTTGCCTGCGCCCGACGGGCCGAACAGCGCCACGAAACTCCGATCTTCGATGGTCGTGTGCAGGTCGAGCCGTAGCGGGCCGGCAGCACCGTGCAGATCCTTGGTCAGCGCGATCTCGATCACGTCAGCCGCCTGCCTTCAGCAATTTCCTGTTCGTCACGTACACGGTCAGCAGGATCGCAAACGTGATCGCAAACAGGACGAACGCATAGAAATTCGCCGCGGCGTAATTCAGGCTTTCGACCTCGTCGTAGATGGCGATCGACGCTACCTTCGTCACGCCCGGAATGTTCCCGCCTATCATCAGGATCACGCCGAACTCGCCTATCGTATGCGCGAAACTGAGCACTGCGCCCGACAGCAGCGCCGGCTTGATGTTGGGCAGCAGTACGCGGAACAGCGTGACGATGTCGGATTTGCCGAGCGTGCGCGACGCTTCGATCAGTGACGGCGGCAGGGCCTGCAGGCCGGACTGGATCGGATGCACCATGAACGGCAGGCTGAAGATGACCGAGCCGATCACCAAACCGGCGAAGCTGAACACCAGCCTGATGTGAAACCATTGCTCCAGCCACTGGCCGAACGCATTCTGCGGGCTGAACGCCAGCAGCAGATAGAAGCCGAGCACCGACGGCGGCAGCACCAGCGGCATGCTCACCAGCGTTTCGATCACCGGCTTGAAGCGCGTGCGGGTGGCGGCGATCCAGTACGCAAGCGGGATGCCGATCATGAACAGGATCAGCGTGGTGATCGCCGCCAGGCGGAAGGTCAGCAGCAGGGGTTGCCAGTCATGACTCATGCGTCGTCCGCCGTCATCAGCGTCATTTCGTTCGATTTCACCAGCCCTTCGACCGCATCGCCTACCGCCAGTGCGAGCGCGTGCGCCGAGCGGGTAGTGATCACCGATTCAATCGCATGACCATCGAAGTCCAGTGCCACCCGCGTCAGCAGTTTGCCGCGCTCGATCGCGGTAATGGTGGCAGGAATCCGGTTGCGCATACTGATCAGGCCGGACAGGTTCTTTGCCAGCGACACTTCGGTCTCCTTGAATAGCAGTGTGACCGGTGTGCCGGCTTCCCAGCTTGCCGCCTCATCGCCTGCGCCGATCAGGGTGGCGGTAAAGCGATGTTGACCGACCGCCGCTTCCACCAGCGCAATGCTGCCGTGAACATCAACTGCGGTGATCAGGCCGGGCAGGCGGTTCATGGCAGCAGGTAGCCGTAGCGTTCGAGGATGGCGCGCGACGCCGGCGACAGCACGAAATCGCGGAATTGCCGGGCTGCTTCCCGGTGGTTTTGCCGGCCGTGTTTCAATACCACGACGCCCTGTGCGATCGGCTGGTAGGAAGACTTCGGCAGGTCGATCCACTTGCCTTCATTCTTCATTTCAGGCGACAGCACCACCGATTTCGCCGTGAAGCCGGCATCGGCGGCCTTCGAGTGGATGTATTGGTTGGTTTGCGCGATGCTCTCGCCGAACACCAGCTTGTCCTTCAACGCGCCGTCCAGCTTGAAGAAGGCTAGCGCCTTCATCGTTTCGCGGCCGTAAGGAGCGGTTTTCGGATTGGCGACGGCGATCCTGTTGACTGCAGGGCCCGCGAGCGTGGCTTGCCACTGGTTGAGATCGAGATCCTTCAGCGTCCACAGCACCAGCGCACCGTACGCATATATCGCCGGCGGCGCGACCGCATAACCTTCCTTGTGCAGTTTCTCCGGATAGTCCATGTCGGCCGACAGGAAGACATCGAAGGGCGCGCCATTCATGATCTGCGCGGTGAACTTGCCGGAGGAGTTGTAGACCGGGTTGACGTCGTGGCCGGTCTCCTGCCTGAAGGCGGCCTGGATGTCGTCGAAGGCGTACTGGACGTTGGCAGCGACGGCAACGGTGAGGGTATCGGCACCGGCGGGGGCAGCAATGGCGAGGAGAGTGGCGAGGATGAGGAAAAGGCGTTGCATGACGCTGGTCCGGGTCTTGGCGGGGCGATATGGTGTGTCAAATTGCGTGATCGGTTTTCTTGCCTTGCAAGTTGCGGTTTGGTTGCGTGTCGGCAGACACTTTCATCTCATTCCGGATGACGCACTGCAAAGTTCCTTTCCCCTGCAAGGGGGATGGAATCTTACGGAGCATGCTCACGCGTAACCTGAAAACTGAAGGGTGGCGGACTACTGAGCCAAAATAACTACTACATCAGGATGATGTCGTATTGTTCCTGGTGATAAATCGTCTCGACCTGCAGCGAAATCGGTTTGCCGATGAAATCCCCCAGCATCGCCAGGTGCGGCGATTCCTCTTCGAGGAACATGTCGACCACTACCTGCGATGCGAGAATCCGGAATTCGCGCGGGTTGAACTGCTTTGCTTCGCGTAGGAGTTCGCGCAGGATTTCGTAGCAGATGGTGCGCGCGGTTTTCACCTGACCCTTGCCGCTGCACGCGGGGCACACTTCGCACAGGATGTGTGCGAGCGACTCGCGGGTGCGCTTGCGCGTCATCTCGACCAGGCCGAGCTGCGAGAAGCCGGACACCGATACCTTGGTGCGGTCGCGTGCCAGCGCTTTGTTCAGCTCGGCGAGCACCGCGTGGCGATGCTCGCTGTTTTCCATGTCGATGAAGTCGAGGATGATGATGCCGCCGAGGTTGCGCAGACGCAGCTGGCGTGCGATTGCATGCGCGGCTTCGAGGTTGGTCTTGAAGATCGTGTCGTCGAAATTGCGGCCGTTCACGTAACTGCCGGTGTTGACGTCGATCGTGGTCATCGCCTCGGTCTGGTCGATGATCAGGTAGCCGCCCGACTTGAGGTCGACGCGGCGGCCGAGCGCGCGCTGGATTTCCTCTTCGACGCCGTACAGGTCGAACAGCGGTCGCTCGCCGGTGTAGTGCACCAACTTCGCCAGTACCGATGGCGTGTAGGTGGTGCCGAACTGCTGTAGCATCTGGAAATTCTCGCGCGAGTCGATCTGGATGGTCGCCGTTTCGTCGTTGACGAAGTCGCGCAACACCCGCTGTGCGAGGTTCAGGTCCTGGTACAGCAGCGTCGGCGCGGGCTTGGTCTTCGCATTTTGCGTGATCGTGGCCCAGGTCTTGCGCAGGTAGTCGACGTCCATCTGCAGGTCGGCGTCCGACGCATCCTCGGCCATGGTACGGATGATGAAGCCGCCTTTTTCTTCAGGCGGCAGCAGCTTCTGCACCTTGCCTTTCAGTTGCTCGCGCTCAACCTCGTTCTCGATGCGTTGCGAAATGCCGATATGCGAGTCCTGCGGCAGGTACACCAGCATGCGCCCGGCGATCGAGATCTGCGTCGACAGGCGCGCGCCCTTGGTGCCGATCGGGTCCTTGATCACCTGCACCATCACCGGCTGGCCATCGTACAGAAGCTTCTCGATCGGCGTCTGCGGCGCATTCGTATTGTCGTGCGGACGGGCCTCCCAGATGTCGGCGACGTGCAGGAAGGCGGCGCGTTCCAGGCCGATATCGATGAAGGCCGATTGCATGCCGGGCAGCACGCGCACCACCTTGCCGAGATAGACGTTGCCCGCCATCCCGCGCGACAGCGTGCGTTCGATGTGGAGTTCCTGTACTGCGCCCTGGAGGATCAATGCGACCCGCGTTTCCTGCGGGGTGATGTTGATGAGTATGTTTTCGCTCATAGAACCGGGATCCCCGCCTGATTGAGTAATTGTGCCGTCTCGTGCAGCGGCAGTCCCATGATGCCGGTGTAGCTGCCGGCGATGCGCTCGATGAACACCGCGGCGATGCCCTGGATGCCGTAGCCGCCAGCCTTGTCGTAGGGTTCGGAGGTGGTGCAATAGGCGCGCATCGTCTCCTCGGTCAGCACCGATAGCGTCACATCCGAAGTCTGTGTAAGCTGCCAGGTGTCGTCCTCATGATGCAGGGCAACGCTGGTGATGACCTGGTGGGTGCGGCCGGACAGGGCGCGCAGCATATCCATCGCTTCGGTTTCGTCGGCCGGCTTGCCGAGGATGCGGCCGTCGATCACGACCGTGGTGTCCGCCGCCAGCACCGGGCGCACCGGGAGGCGACGCAGTTGCATCATCTTCGATGCATATTCGGCTTTTTCGCGGGTGACGCGCACCACGTAGGTTTCCGCGCTTTCGCCGGGCAGCACTTCCTCGCTGACGTCGGGGCCGCGCGGAGTCTGGTCGCGCAACAGCAGCAGTTCGAATTCGACGCCGATCTGGCGCAGCAGCTCGCGGCGGCGCGGGCTCTTGGATGCAAGATAGATCTTGTTGTCTACCGGTTTCATGACGCCAGGTTTTCTATACACGATGGTAGGGATGGTTTTGCGTGATCGACCAGGCGCGGTACAGCTGTTCGGCCAGCAACACGCGCACCATTCCATGCGGCAAGGTCAGACTGGAGATCCGGACCAGCATATCGGCGGATGCCTTGAAGCCGGCATCGAGTCCGTCCGCGCCGCCGATGACGAATGTAACATCCCGGCCGTCTTGTTGCCACTGCGTCAGCAGTTGCGACAGCTGTGCCGTGGTCAGGTCCTTGCCGCGCTCATCCAGCGCGATGACGCGCGCGCCTTTCGGGATGGCCGCCTCGATCCGGGCGCGTTCCTGCGCCATCACGGTGTCGGCGGTCTTGCTGCCGGAGCGGTCGACCGGCTTGATTTCCTTGAGGTGGATGCGGCATTCAGGCGGCATGCGCTTCGCATACTCGCCGAAGCCGTCTTCGATCCAGGCGGGCATCTTGTGGCCGACGGCGGCGATTACGAGCTGCATGGCGGGGGCATCCGGAGAGACAGGGCAGCGTGGGCACGGGGTGCCCACCCTACATTGCGGATCATTCGGCCGCTTTTCTCGGCGCGCGCTTGGCGGCTGCCTTTTTCGGCGCGGCGGTCTTGGCGGAAGGGACCTTCACGGTTTTACCGGCAGGGACCCTTGGCGTCTTGGTTGCGGCAGTCTTGCGGACAGGCGTCTTGCGCACTGGTTTCTTCTCGTCGTCGTCCAGCGTGGTCTGGCTTGCGGAAATATGCCGCGAACGCTTTTTCGGTGCTTCTTCGATCTCTTCCGACGCAGTACGCTTGGATATGCGCTTGGCGGCGCCGAACTTGACTTCCTTGTCGCCCCAGATTTCTTCGAGGCGGTAGTAGTCGCGAATGGCCGGCTGCATGATGTGCACCACCATGTCGCCCAAGTCGACCAGCACCCATTCGCCGGTGTCCTCGCCCTCGATGCTGACGATGTCGCCGCCCTTGGCCTTGACCTTGTCGCGCACCGACGCGGCCAGCGCCTTGGTCTGGCGGTTGGAGGTGCCGGAGGCGATGGCCAAGCGGTCGAACATGCTGGTCAGATGGACGGTGTCGTACACGCGGATGTCGTGTGCTTTGACGTCTTCGAGGGCGTCGATGACGGTGGCTTGCAGTTTTTTGATGTCCATTAGCTTTGATAGAGGTGATGTTGTTTCAGATAGTCTAGCACCCCGGCCGGGATCAGCGATTCGGGGAGCTGTCCCTGTTCCAGCGCGTTTCGTATTTGTGTGGCGGATACATCGACTGCCAGGTTGCCTGCAAGGCAGGTCAAACCGTGCGGGGTAGTGCGAATCTGCTCGGGTGTGGCGGCGCGGCGCGAGAATTCCCGGGCGACTTCCGGTGCGACATGGGCGCTGTCGGTGAGGAATCCCGGGCGGGACGCGGCGCAGACATGGGCGTAATCGAACAATTGTTGCCAGTCTTTCCATGTATGCAACTTTTGCAGCTGGTCGGCGCCGATCAGGAAGGCCAGCGACACGTCAGGCCCCACTTCGGCACGGATCGCACGCAGGGTGTCGATGGTGTAGGTCGTGGCGGCACGCCGGATTTCCTGCTCGTCGATGACCACCGGCACCGCCAGCCGGCTGAACCCCAGGCGAACCATGTCGACACGCTGTTGCGGCGTCGCGCGCAGGCCGGACTTTTGCCAGGGATTGCCGGCCGGGAGGATGCGCAACTCGTCCGGCACCAGCAAGGTAGCGAAATAGGTGGCTAGCGCGACATGGCCGTTGTGTACCGGGTCGAAACTGCCTCCAAGCAGGCCGATGAAGCGTTTCACAACCATTCGCGCGGCACCAGGAAATCGGAATACAGTTTCGCCTCGGGCGTACCCGGCTGCGGCGCCCAGTCGTAGCGCCATTTCACGACTGGCGGCATCGACATCAGGATCGATTCGGTACGGCCGCCGGATTGCAGGCCGAACAGCGTGCCGCGGTCGAACACCAGGTTGAACTCCACATAGCGGCCGCGCCGGTAGGCCTGGAAGTCACGTTCGTGTTCTCCGTAGGGCGTATCCTTGCGGCGCGCCAGCAGCGGCACGTAGGCATCGATGAAGTGGTCGCCGACACTCTTCGTCATCGCGAAGCTGCGGTCGAAGCCGAGTTCATGGAAGTCGTCGAAGAAGATGCCGCCGACGCCGCGTGCTTCCTTGCGGTGCTTCAGGTAGAAGTAATCGTCGCACCACTTCTTGAAACGCGGGTGCAGGTCGTCGCCGAAGGGGGCGAGCGCGTCGCGGCAGGTCTGGTGAAAATGCTTCGCGTCTTCTTCGTAGCCGTAATACGGGGTCAGGTCCATGCCGCCGCCGAACCACCAGACCGGCTCCTGGCCTTCCGCCGTTGCCATGAAAAAGCGCACGTTCATGTGCGCGGTCGGCGCATACGGGTTGCGCGGATGCAGCACCAGCGATACGCCCATCGCTTCCCAGCTGCGGCCGGCAATTTCCGGGCGATTGGCGGCCGCAGTCGGCGGCAGGCTGCTGCCGCTGACGTGCGAGAAGCCGACGCCGCCGCGTTCCAGCACATCGCCTTCTTCGAGGATGCGCGAGATGCCGCCGCCGGCGATCGGGCCGCTGCCTTGCGGGCGCTGCCACCGGTCGGTCAGGAAGGACTTGCCGTCTACCTGTTCGAGCGCCGCGACGATGTGTGACTGCAGGTCGAGGAGGTAGGTCTTTACGGTGTCGGAGGTGGTGGTCACGATAGGTTTTGACAATGATTGACTGCTGTCGTGCCGAACGGAGCGAGGGACCTCCGGCCGTGGCGATTGTGCCGACGGTGGAGGTCCCTCACCTTGTTCGGGACGACTTGTTCTGCGAAGCCCGTCGGTTTACGCCGGTCGCTTCAGCGCGCGCCAGCCGATATCCCTGCGGAACTGCGCGCCGTCGAAATGGATGGCATCGACAACATCATACGCATGCTTCTGCGCCATGCGCACGCTGTCGCCCAGGCCGACCACGCACAGCACCCGGCCGCCGGAGCTTGTCAGCTTGCCGCCGGCGAGTGCGGTGCCGGCGTGGAAGGTCACGCAATCCGCGCTTGCTTCCGGAATCCCGCTGATCACGTCGCCCTTGCGCGGCGCATCCGGATAGCCGGCCGCCGCCATCACCACGCCCAGCGCAGTGCGGCGGTCCCATTCAAGTTCGACCTGGTCCAGCGTGCCGTTGACCGCGTGCTCCATCACGCTCACGAGGTCGGTCTTCAGGCGTGCCATGATCGGCTGCGTTTCCGGGTCGCCCATGCGGCAGTTGAATTCCAGCGTCT
>CBIHRJ010000009.1:0-121291 GCA_966212445.1 uncultured Noviherbaspirillum sp.
TCTAAAATGGCAAAAGGCAAGTTTGAGCGGACCAAGCCGCACGTGAATGTGGGCACGATTGGGCACGTTGACCACGGCAAGACCACGCTGACTGCAGCGATTGCGACGGTGCTGTCGGCCAAGTTCGGCGGCGAAGCGAAGAAATACGACGAGATCGACGCAGCCCCGGAAGAAAAGGCGCGCGGCATCACCATCAACACCGCCCACGTCGAATACGAAACCGCCAACCGCCACTACGCGCACGTTGACTGCCCCGGCCACGCCGACTACGTGAAAAACATGATCACCGGCGCCGCGCAGATGGACGGCGCGATCCTGGTGTGCTCCGCGGCCGACGGCCCGATGCCGCAAACCCGCGAACACATCCTGCTGGCGCGCCAGGTCGGCGTGCCGTACATCATCGTGTTCCTGAACAAGTGCGACATGGTCGACGACGCCGAGCTGCTCGAGCTGGTCGAAATGGAAGTGCGCGAACTGCTGTCGAAGTACGAATTCCCGGGTGACGACCTGCCGATCGTGCGCGGCTCCGCGAAGCTGGCGCTCGAAGGCGACAAGGGCGAGCTGGGCGAGCAGGCGATCCTGGCGCTGGCCGAAGCGCTGGACAGCTACATCCCGACGCCGGAGCGCGCGATCGACGGCGCCTTCCTGATGCCGGTCGAAGACGTGTTCTCGATCTCCGGCCGCGGCACCGTGGTGACCGGTCGCGTCGAGCGCGGCATCATCAAGGTCGGCGAAGAAATCGAAATCGTGGGTATCCGCGACACGCAAAAGACCACCTGCACCGGCGTGGAAATGTTCCGCAAGCTGCTGGACCAGGGCCAGGCGGGCGACAACGTCGGCGTGCTGCTGCGCGGCACCAAGCGGGAAGACGTCGAGCGTGGCCAGGTGCTGGCCAAGCCGGGTTCGATCAAGCCGCACAAGCATTTCACCGGCGAGATCTACGTGCTGTCGAAAGACGAAGGTGGCCGTCACACCCCGTTCTTCAACAACTACCGTCCGCAGTTCTACTTCCGGACCACGGACGTGACCGGCGCGATCGAGCTGCCGAAGGACAAGGAGATGGTGATGCCGGGCGACAACGTGTCGATCACGGTGCAACTGATCAACCCGATCGCGATGGAAGAAGGTCTGCGCTTCGCGATCCGCGAAGGCGGCCGTACCGTCGGCGCCGGCGTCGTTGCCAAGATCATCGAGTAATTTGGTTGCAGGATTGTTCTTCGCTCTTTGATTAAACACTGCCGCGGACGATGAATCGTTCGCGGCTCGCTCTTTTAAGGAAAAACCATGCAAAACCAGAAAATCCGCATCCGCCTGAAAGCATTCGACTATCGCCTGATCGACCAGTCCGCACTGGAAATCGTCGATACCGCAAAGCGTACCGGTGCCGTGGTCAAAGGTCCGGTTCCGCTGCCGACCCGCATCCAGCGCTTCGACATCCTGCGTTCGCCGCACGTCAACAAGACCTCGCGTGACCAGTTCGAAATCCGCACCCACCAACGCCTGATGGACATCGTCGATCCGACCGACAAGACAGTCGACGCGCTGATGAAGCTGGACCTGCCGGCCGGCGTGGACGTCGAAATCAAACTGCAGTAATTGTTGTTGTAACCCGACATACCACAATTTCGCAGTTCGATGGTTGTGGAATAAAAAATCGCGGGTTATAATGCTCGGCTTCGGTATTGGCACGGTACTCCGTGCCAATACGTTTTAGTTGTACAAACATCAGCCCCGCCCAATCGTAGGTGGGAATGGAGAAAACAATGAGCCTAGGCCTTGTTGGTCGCAAGGTTGGTATGATGCGCATCTTCACGGATGACGGGGATACGATTCCTGTTACCGTGCTGGACGTGTCGAACAACCGCGTGACGCAAATCAAAACTGCCGAAACAGACGGCTATACCGCTGTTCAGGTCACTTATGGTCAGCGCCGTGCCTCGCGTGTAAATAAAGCCGCGGCCGGTCACCTCGCAAAAGCAGGTGTTGAAGCTGGTACCGTCCTCAAGGAATTCCGCATCGATGCAACAAAGGCTGCCGAACTGAAGGCCGGAGATACGATCGCCGTCAGCCTGTTTGAGGCTGGTCAGAAGGTGGACGTGCAGGGCGTGTCCATCGGTAAGGGCTATGCCGGTACGATCAAGCGCTACAACTTCAGCTCCGGTCGCGCAACCCACGGCAACTCCCGTTCGCACAATGTGCCGGGTTCCATCGGTATGGCGCAGGATCCGGGCCGTGTGTTCCCGGGTAAGCGGATGACCGGTCATCTGGGTGATGTCACCACCACCGTGCAAAACCTCGAAATCGCTCGCGTTGATGCCGAGCGCCAGCTTCTGCTGGTCAAGGGCGCGGTTCCGGGTGCGAAGAATGGTCAAGTGATCGTTGTTCCCGCCGTCAAAGTCAAAGCCAAGAAGGGAGCCTAATCGATGGAACTCAAGCTCCTGAATGATCAAGGTCAAGCTGCTTCGAACGTTGCTGCGCCGGATACGATTTTCGGTCGCGACTACAACGAAGCGCTGATTCACCAAGTCGTGGTTGCTTACCAGGCAAACGCTCGCAGCGGCAACCGCAAGCAGAAAGACCGTGAAGAAGTCAGTCACACGACCAAGAAGCCGTGGCGCCAAAAAGGTACGGGCCGTGCTCGTGCCGGTATGTCGTCCTCGCCGCTGTGGCGTGGTGGTGGTCGCATCTTCCCGAATTCGCCCGACGAAAACTTCTCGCACAAGGTCAACAAGAAGATGTATCGCGCAGGTGTCTGCTCGATCCTCTCCCAGTTGGCGCGCGAAGGCCGCCTGTCGGTAGTCGAGGGCCTGTCCGTTGATGCGCCGAAGACCAAGCTGCTGGCGCAAAAGCTGAAAGGCATGGGTCTGGATTCCGTGCTGGTCATTACCGACAACCTCGACGAAAACCTGTTGCTCGCTTCGCGCAATCTGCCGAACGTGCTGGTGGTCGAGCCGCGTCATGCCGATCCCGTTTCGCTGGTGTTCTACAAGAAGGTCCTGATCACCAAGCCGGCGTTGGCCAAGATTGAGGAGATGCTGGCATGAACGCGATCGTGAAGCACAGCGAAGAGCGCCTGATGAAAGTGTTGCTGGCTCCGGTGATTTCGGAGAAGGCTACTTTCGTCGCCGAGAGAAATGAACAAGTTGTTTTCCGCGTCGCCCCGGACGCAACCAAGCCGGAAATCAAAGCGGCTGTCGAGTTGCTGTTCAAGGTGGAAGTGGAGTCGGTGCAAGTGTTGAACCGCCAGGGCAAGCAAAAGCGTGCTGGCCGTTTCACCGGCCGCCGCAACCATACGCGTCAGGCTTATGTCTGCTTGAAGCCAGGTCAGGAAATCAACTTCACCGAGGAGGCTAAATAATGGCACTCGTGAAAATGAAACCGACGTCGGCCGGTCGCCGCGGCATGGTCAAGGTCGTCAATCCCGACCTGTACAAAGGCCGTCCGCTCGCCGCCCTCGTCGAAAAGAAATCGAAATCCGCAGGTCGCAACAATAACGGCCACATCACTACCCGTCATATCGGCGGTGGTCACAAGCACCATTATCGCGTGATCGACTTCCGTCGTAACAAGGATGGCATTCCGGCCAAGGTCGAGCGTATCGAATACGACCCGAACCGCAGCGCGCACATCGCACTGCTGTGCTATGCCGATGGCGAGCGCCAGTACATCATTGCCCCGAAGGGCGTGGCAATCGGCGACCAGTTGATGAATGGCTCCGAAGCGCCGATCAAGGCCGGTAACTGCCTGCCGATCCGCAACATCCCGGTCGGTACCACGATGCACTGCGTCGAAATGCTGCCTGGCAAGGGCGCGCAAATGGCGCGTACCGCTGGTGCCGGCGTTGTGCTGATGGCCCGTGAAGGCACTTACGCCCAGGTGCGCCTGCGTTCCGGCGAAGTTCGCCGCGTGCATATCGAATGCCGCGCAACCGTCGGTGAAGTCGGCAATGGTGAGCACAACCTGCGCAAGATCGGCAAGGCCGGTGCGATGCGTTGGCGCGGTGTCCGCCCGACCGTTCGCGGTGTTGTCATGAACCCGATCGACCACCCGCACGGTGGTGGTGAGGGCCGTACCGCTGCAGGCCGTCATCCGGTGTCGCCGTGGGGCCAGCAGACCAAAGGCAAGAAGACGCGTCGCAACAAGCGCACGACTTCGATGATCGTCTCGCGCCGTGGCAAGAAATAAGGGGTAACACATGACACGTTCATTGAAAAAAGGGCCGTTCTGTGACGCCCACCTGATCAAGAAGGTCGAAGCCGCGCAAGCGACGAAAGACAAGAAGCCGATCAAGACCTGGTCCCGTCGTTCGACGATCATGCCGGATTTCATCGGTTTGACAATCGCGGTACACAACGGCAAGCAGCACGTGCCGGTGTATGTGTCCGAGAACATGGTTGGCCACAAGCTCGGCGAATTCGCGCTGACCCGGACGTTCAAGGGTCACGCCGCCGACAAGAAAGCCAAGAAATAAGGTGCGATGATGGAAACTAAAGCTATTCTCCGCGGCGCACGCCTGTCGGAACAGAAGGGCCGTCTGGTTGCTGACCTGATTCGCGGCAAGAAAGTCGATCAGGCGCTGAACATCCTGGCTTTCAGCCCGAAAAAGGGCGCTGTCCTCATCAAGCAGGTGCTGGAGTCCGCGATCGCGAACGCAGAGCACAACGACGGTGCGGATATCGACGAACTGAAGGTCAAGACGATCTATGTCGAAAAAGGTGCGGTCCTCAAGCGCTTCATCGCGCGTGCCAAAGGCCGCGGTGATCGTATCTCGAAGCAGACCTGTCACATCTACGTGACTGTCGGTAACTAAGGAGTCACGATGGGACAGAAAATTCATCCGACCGGTTTCCGTCTTTCCGTGACGCGCAACTGGGGTTCCCGCTGGTATGCAGGCAATAGCAACTTTGCCTCCATGCTCAACGAAGACCTCGACGTTCGCGCCTACCTGAAGAAGAAACTGAAGAACGCTTCCGTTGGCCGTATCGTCATCGAGCGTCCGGCGAAGAACGCCCGTATCACGATTTATAGTTCCCGTCCGGGCGTTGTGATCGGCAAAAAGGGTGAGGACATTGAAGTTCTCAAGACCGAGCTGACCAAGCGTATGGGCGTGCCGGTGCACGTCAACATCGAAGAAATTCGCAAGCCGGAAGTGGACGCGCAACTGATTGCCGACTCGATTGCGCAACAGCTCGAAAAGCGCATCATGTTCCGTCGCGCGATGAAGCGCGCAATGCAAAATGCAATGCGCCTGGGCGCACAAGGTATCAAGATCATGTCGTCCGGTCGTCTGAACGGCATCGAAATTGCGCGCCGCGAGTGGTATCGCGAAGGCCGCGTGCCTCTGCACACCCTGCGCGCCGATATCGACTACGGCTTCGGCGAAGCGGAAACGACCTACGGCATTATCGGTATCAAGGTCTGGGTTTACAAGGGTGATCGTCTGGCCAGTGGTGAAGCGCCGACCATCGAAACGCCGGCTGACGACGACAAGAAGCGTCGCGGACCGCGTCGCGACGACGGAAAGCCGGGCGGACGTCCGCGCGCCAAGAAGGCTGATGGTTCCGAAGGAACTTCGGCGACCACTCCGGCTGCCAAGCGCGTTCGTGCCCCGAAGAAGGCTGACGGCGCCGCACCGGCTGAGAAAGCAGGAGAATAATCATGCTGCAACCAGCACGCAGAAAATATCGTAAAGAGCAAAAGGGCCGCAACAAGGGCATTTCGCACGAGCGCGGCACCGCAGTGTCGTTCGGCGAATTCGGCCTGAAGGCGGTCGGTCGCGGCCGTATCACGGCTCGCCAGATTGAGGCGGCACGCCGTGCAATGACGCGCCACATCAAGCGCGGCGGCCGTATCTGGATCCGCATTTTCCCGGACAAGCCGATTTCCCAGAAACCCGCAGAAGTTCGTATGGGTAACGGTAAAGGCAATCCGGAGTACTACGTGGCTGAGATCCAGCCGGGTAAGGTGCTGTACGAGATGGACGGTGTTGACGAGGCGCTGGCTCGCGAGGCATTTCGCCTGGCTGCTGCCAAACTGCCCCTGTTGACCACTTTCGTTGTCCGTCAAGTCGGCCAATAACAGGAGTGAAACATGAAAGCATCTGAACTCCGCGGCAAAGATCAGGCAGCTCTGACGAAAGAGCTCAACGAGTTGCTCAAGGCGCAATTCGGTCTGCGCATGCAAATCGCGACGCAGCAACTGAACAACACCGCTCAACTCAAGAAGGTGCGCCGCGATATCGCGCGCGTGAAAACGGTCATGAATCAGAAGGACGCCAAGTAATGAACGATCAAGTGAAACAGTCGCTCAAGCGCACCTTGGTTGGCAAGGTTGTCTCTGACAAGATGGACAAGACCGTAACCGTTCTGGTCGAGCGCCGTGTCAAGCATCCGCTCTACGGAAAGATTGTTGTGCGTTCGAACAAGTATCATGCGCACGACGAAGCAAACCAGGCGAAGGAAGGCGATACCGTCGAGATCCAAGAAGGCCGCCCGATTTCCAAGACGAAGGCATGGTCCGTGACCCGCGTTGTGCAGGTCGCACAGATTGTCTAAGTTTGTAGTAATTAGTTGTTGCAAGCCCGGCGTTTTGGCGTCATAATGCCGGGCTTGGTTCTCGCAAAGTCATTTTGCGAGACTCGTTGCAGTACCCTGCAGTTCGAAATATTCGCGCAATTGGCGATTCGTAATAGGCAGTAGTTTTTGTAACCGTCCACCTAATCGGCGCGGCTTCGCTAAGTCGGCTGACAGGACCAAGACTGACCGCGAACCCGCATGGGCGGATATGCGGATTAAGTTGGGAAAGAAAATATTATGATTCAAACTGAAAGCCGGCTCGAAGTAGCCGACAACACGGGCGCGCGTGAAGTCCTGTGCATTAAGGTGCTCGGCGGTTCCAAGCGTCGCTACGCCAGCATCGGTGACATCATCAAGGTGACGGTCAAGGTTGCCGCACCGCGTGGTCGCGTGAAAAAAGGCGAGATCTACAACGCCGTGGTCGTTCGTACCGCCAAGGGTGTGCGTCGCCAGGATGGTTCGCTGGTGAAGTTCGATGGGAATGCCGCCGTACTGTTGAATGCCAAGCTTGAGCCGATCGGTACGCGTATCTTCGGGCCGGTAACGCGCGAATTGCGTACCGAGCGATTCATGAAGATCGTGTCGCTCGCCCCCGAAGTTCTGTAAGGAGTCGTCATGGATAAGATTCGGAAAAACGACGAGGTCATCGTCCTGGCCGGCAAGGATAAGGGCAAGCGCGGCGTCATCAAGCAGCGCGTCAATGCAAACTACGTCGTGGTCGAGGGTGTAAATGTCGCCAAGAAGGCGGTCAAGCCCAACCCGATGATCGGTACAACTGGTGGCATCGTCGACAAGCTGATGCCGATTCACGTGTCCAACGTTGCATTGTTCAATGCGGCGACTGGCAAGGCAGATCGCGTCGGCTTCAAGGATGTGGATGGCAAGAAAGTCCGCGTTTACAAGTCCAGCGGCGAAGTCGTTAAGGTGTAAGACATCATGGCCCGTCTCCAAGAATTTTATAAAGAAAAAGTCATTGCCGACCTGACCACCAAGTTTGGTTACAAGTCGGTAATGGAGGTTCCGCGCCTGACCAAGATCACCCTTAACATGGGTTTGTCGGAAGCGGTTGCGGACAAGAAGATCATTGAGCACGCTGTTGGCGATCTGACGAAGATCGCCGGCCAGAAGCCGGTGGTGACCAAGGCGCGCAAGGCAATTGCCGGTTTCAAGATTCGTGAAGGTTATCCGATCGGTTGCATGGTGACGCTGCGCGGTACTCGCATGTATGAGTTCCTGGATCGTCTGATCACCGTGGCGCTGCCGCGTGTTCGCGACTTCCGTGGTGTCTCCGGTCGTGCGTTTGACGGTCGTGGCAACTACAACATCGGTGTAAAAGAGCAGATCATTTTCCCCGAGATTGAGTACGACAAGATCGACGCGCTGCGTGGCATGAATATCAGCATCACCACGACTGCGAAGACCGACGATGAGGCGAAAGCACTCCTCGCCGCATTTAAATTTCCGTTCAGAAACTGAGGTTGCCATGGCAAAACTGGCACTGATTAACCGTGAACAAAAGCGCGCCGACCTGGTAAAGAAGTATGCCGGTAAGCGTGCCGAGTTGAAGGCAATCATCGAAGATCAATCGAAGTCGGAAGAGGAGCGCTACGAAGCGCGTCTGAAGCTGCAAGCGCTGCCGCGCAACGCAAATCCGACCCGTCAGCGCAATCGTTGTGCGCTTACTGGTCGTCCGCGTGGCACCTTCCGCAAGTTTGGTTTGGCACGTACGAAGATCCGTGAAATCGCCATGCGCGGCGAGATTCCGGGTATTACAAAAGCTAGCTGGTAATAGGAGAACAAGCAATGAGTATGAGCGATCCTATCGCCGATATGCTGACCCGTATCCGCAACGCCCAGGGTGTGCAGAAGACTACGGTGGCAATGCCGTCTTCCAAGGTGAAAGTGGCAATCGCCAACGTCCTGAGGGATGAGGGTTACATTGAAGATTTCGCCGTATCCGAAGCAGAGGGGAAGGCGGAGCTGAAGATCGGCCTCAAGTATTACGCCGGCCGTCCTGTTATCGAGCGCCTCGAGCGCGTGTCTCGCCCCGGACTGCGTATTTACAAGGGCAAGGACGAAATTCCGAGCGTGATGAACGGCCTTGGTGTGGCAATCGTATCCACGCCGAAGGGTGTGATGACAGACCGCAAAGCGCGC
Source organism: uncultured Noviherbaspirillum sp. (assembly GCA_966212445.1). Taxonomy (GTDB): domain Bacteria; phylum Pseudomonadota; class Gammaproteobacteria; order Burkholderiales; family Burkholderiaceae_D; genus Noviherbaspirillum. Next base: position 8,733 of record CBIHRJ010000009.1, read on the forward strand.
GCAACCGGTGTCGGTGGCGAAGTCATTTGCTACGTGGCCTAAGGAGTGCAAGATGTCTCGTGTAGGTAAAATGCCGATTGCACTGCCGACGGGCGCGGAAGCGACCATCAGCGCAGAGCAAATTATAGTTAAAGGCCCGCTGGGTACACTGACCCAGGCTCTTACTGGCCTGGTAAAGATTCAGAACGACAATGGAACGTTGACGTTCGTGCCTGCAGACGAAAGTCGCGAGGCAAACGCGATGTCCGGCACGTTGCGTGCGTTGGTCAACAATATGGTCAACGGCGTTACCAAGGGTTTCGAGAAGAAGCTTTCGCTGGTTGGCGTCGGATATCGCGCGCAAGCTCAGGGCGACAAGTTGAACCTGTCCCTCGGTTTTTCGCATCCGGTAGTGCACCAGATGCCGGTCGGCGTCAAGTGTGAAACGCCGTCGCAGACCGAGATCCTGATTAAGGGTGTCGACAAGCAAAAGGTCGGCCAGACTGCCGCCGAAGTTCGTGCTTACCGCAGCCCCGAGCCTTATAAAGGCAAGGGCGTCCGCTATGCGGATGAAGTGGTATTGCTCAAAGAAACCAAGAAGAAGTGAGGGGTTGACGATGGACAAGAAACAATCACGTCTGCGTCGTGCACGCCAGACTCGCGCGAAGATCGCGGAGTTGAAGGTAAACCGCCTTGCCGTGCATCGCACCAACTTGCATATTTACGCAAACATTATTGGTCCGGACGCCACGGTGCTGGCCTCTGCTTCGACGGTGGAGCCGGAAGTGCGTCAGGAACTGGCGGGCAAGTCGGGCAAGGGCGGAAACACCGCTGCTGCAGCTCTCGTGGGCAAGCGTGTTGCGGAGAAGGCATTGAAGGCAGGTATCGCAGAAGTCGCCTTCGACCGTTCCGGTTTCCGCTATCACGGCCGTGTCAAGGCAGTAGCAGAAGCGGCACGCGAAGCCGGTCTGAAGTTCTAAGGAATAATCGTCATGGCAAAAATGCAAGCAAAGACGCCTCAGGGCGAAGAGCGCGACGACGGCATGCGCGAGAAAATGATTGCGGTGAACCGTGTGACCAAGGTGGTCAAGGGTGGTCGCATCATGGGTTTCGCAGCGCTGGCAGTGGTTGGTGATGGCGATGGCCGCATCGGCATGGGCAAGGGAAAGTCGAAAGAAGTTCCGGTAGCCGTGCAAAAGGCAATGGAAGAAGCACGTCGCAAGATGATCAAGGTGACGTTGAAGAACGGTACCTTGCAGCACACGGTAACCGGCAAGCACGGCGCGTCTTCGGTCATGATTTCGCCCGCCAAAGACGGTACTGGCGTGATCGCCGGCGGCCCGATGCGCGCAATTTTCGAAGTGATGGGTGTGACGAACGTCGTGGCGAAGTCCAACGGCTCGACCAATCCTTACAACATGGTTCGCGCCACGTTGAATGGTTTGGCCAGCATGAACACGCCGTCGGAAATTGCTGCCAAGCGCGGCAAGTCTGTCGAAGAAATCCTGGGCTGAGGTGATCCGAATGGCAAACACAATCAAAGTGAAGCTGGTCAAGGGCCTCATCGGCACGCGTCAGGACCATCGCGCCACGGTGCGTGGTCTCGGTCTGCGCCGTGTGAATTCGGTGTCGGAACTTCAGGATACGCCGGCAGTGCGCGGCATGATCAACAAGGTTTCGTATCTCGTGAAAGTGGTGTCGTAAGCGTAGCGCTTGCGAACGGAGCAAATCATGGAATTGAATAACATTCAACCGGCCGACGGTGCCAAGCACGCCAAGCGCCGCGTCGGACGCGGTATCGGTTCCGGCCTGGGCAAGACCGCCGGCCGCGGACATAAAGGTCAGAAATCCCGTTCGGGCGGTTTCCACAAAGTCGGTTTCGAAGGCGGTCAAATGCCGCTGCAGCGTCGACTGCCGAAGCGTGGTTTCAAGTCGCTGGCAACGCCGTTTAAGGCGGAAGTGCGTTTGTCCGACCTGGAAAAGTTGCCGGTTGCTGAAATCGATATGCTGGCACTCAAGCAGGCCGGCTTGGTGTCCGAGCTGGCACGCGTCGTGCGTGTAATCAAGGCTGGTGATATCAGCAAGAAGGTGACGATCAAAGGTCTGATCGCGACCAAGGGTGCTAAGACTGCCATTGAAGCCGCTGGTGGTTCGGTTGCGTAAACAACCTGTTTGTTCGGAGCAATAATTGGCGACGACACCGCAACTCGCTAAGAGTGCAGCAAGTGGTTTCCCATGGGGGCGCCTGTGGTTCTTGCTTGCTGCGTTAGTGGTTTATCGTATCGGAGCGCATATTCCTGTGCCTGGTATCGACCCGGGCCAACTGGCGGAACTGTTCAAGCAGAACCAGGGCGGTATCCTGGGCATGTTCAACATGTTTTCCGGCGGTGCGCTATCCCGCTTCACGATTTTCGCGCTCGGCATCATGCCGTACATTTCGGCATCGATCATCATGCAGTTGATGTCGATCGTGTCGCCGCAGCTGGAAGCGTTGAAGAAGGAAGGCGAAGCTGGGCGTCGCAAAATCACGCAGTACACGCGCTACGGCACGCTCGTGCTGGCAACGTTCCAGGGGCTCGGTATTGCTGTCGCGCTGGAGTCGCAAGCTGGACTGGTGATCGACCCGGGGCTCGCATTTCGTTTTACCACGGTCGTGACCTTGGTGACGGGAACGATGTTCCTGATGTGGCTCGGCGAACAGATTACCGAGCGAGGGCTGGGCAACGGCATTTCGATCATTATTTTTGCCGGTATTGCGGCGGGTTTGCCGAATGCAGTTGGTGGATTGTTCGAATTGGTGCGTACCGGATCGATGAACGCCTTGTCGGCGATCCTGATCTGCGTCATTGTGGCGGCTGTGACTTTTCTGGTGGTGTTCATCGAACGCGGCCAGCGTAAGATTCTCGTCAACTATGCGAAGCGTCAGGTAGGCAACAAGATTTATGGCGGGCAGAGCAGTCATCTGCCGTTGAAGTTGAATATGGCCGGCGTAATTCCGCCGATCTTTGCGTCATCAATCATCCTGTTTCCGGCGACGATTACGAGCTGGTTTACATCGGGCGATACAAGTAATCCGTTTGTGCGCTTCTTGAAGGATCTGGCGGCATCGATGGCGCCGGGCGAGCCGATCCATGCGCTGTTGTATGCGATTGCGATCGTGTTTTTTTGCTTCTTCTATACCGCGCTGGTATTCAACAGCAAAGAAACTGCAGACAATTTGAAAAAGAGCGGTGCGTTTGTTCCGGGTATTCGCCCGGGTGACCAGACAGCGCGATACATCGACAAGATTTTGATGCGTCTGACGCTGGTTGGTGCTGTGTACATCACATTGGTGTGCTTGTTGCCGGAGTTTCTGATAGCGCGCTGGAAGGTGCCGTTCTATTTCGGTGGCACCTCGTTGTTGATTATCGTTGTCGTGACAATGGATTTCATGGCGCAGGTACAGAATTACGTGATGTCGCAGCAGTACGAATCACTGCTTCGTAAAGCGAATTTCAAGGGTGGCATTCCGTCGCGTTGACGCGCCGAGTGACCCAGAAGAACGAGCAGATACGAATGGCAAAAGACGACGTAATTCAGATGCAGGGCGAGGTTCTCGAGAATCTTCCGAATGCAACATTCCGAGTCAAGCTGGAAAACGGGCACGTGGTTCTCGGACATATCTCCGGCAAGATGCGTATGAACTATATTCGCATCCTGCCTGGCGATAAGGTAACGGTTGAATTGACACCCTATGATTTGAGCCGGGCACGCATCGTGTTCCGTACGAAGTAAGAGTAACTAGAACTGGAAGAAAGAGGGCAAAAATGAAAGTGCTCGCATCAGTCAAGCGGATCTGCCGCAACTGTAAGATCATCAAGCGCAAGGGCGTTGTTCGTGTCATCTGCACGGAACCGCGTCACAAGCAGCGCCAGGGTTAATTAACGTTATTGATCGAGGAATAACGAATGGCACGTATTTCAGGGGTAAACATCCCCAATCATCAACACACCGTTATCGGCCTGACAGCGATTTATGGTATTGGCCGTCCGCGCGCGCAGGAGATCTGCGAGCAGACGGGTGTTCCGACCACGAAAAAGGTCAAGGATCTGGACGATAACGAGCTTGAAAAGCTCCGCGACGCGATCGGCAAGTTCGTCGTGGAAGGTGATCTGCGTCGTGAAGTCTCGATGAATATCAAGCGTCTGATGGATCTGGGTTGCTACCGTGGCTTGCGTCATCGCAAGGGTTTGCCCTGCCGTGGTCAGCGTACGCGTACCAATGCACGTACCCGCAAGGGCCCGCGCAAGGCAGCACAGTCGCTGAAGAAATAATCCAGATTAAATCGGATTCAAGGAAATAGTCATGGCAAAAGCCCCGAATAACGCCGCAGCAGCACGCGCGCGCAAGAAAGTTAAAAAGAATGTTGCTGAAGGCATCGCGCATATCCACGCGTCCTTCAACAACACCATCATCACCATTACCGATCGCCAAGGCAATGCGCTGTCTTGGGCGACGTCCGGCGGTGCTGGCTTCAAGGGATCGCGCAAGTCGACCCCGTTTGCAGCGCAGGTTGCTGCTGAGGCAGCGGGCAAGGTTGCAGTTGAGTTCGGTGTGAAGAATCTCGAAGTGCGTATCAAGGGCCCGGGACCGGGTCGTGAATCCGCAGTTCGTGCGCTGAACAACCTCGGTATCAAGATCACCCAGATTCAGGACGTGACCCCGGTACCCCACAACGGTTGCCGTCCGCCGAAGCGTCGTCGCATCTGATTGACAGTACGTTCAATCGTCGGTTGTAGTTGCAGTAATCTGCCCGCCAAAGACCTTGGCGGGTTTTGTTCTTAAGACCACCGTCTGATTGTAAGCGGATCAGACTAGCGCCTGATGGATCAGACAGCAGTTGATCCAACCGGGGCGTCATTTAATAAAGGAAATCAACGTGGCACGTTATATTGGACCGAAAGCAAAACTTTCTCGCCGTGAAGGCACCGACCTGTTCCTGAAGAGCGCACGTCGTTCGCTGGATTCGAAGTGCAAGCTGGACTCCAAGCCGGGTCAACATGGCCGCACATCGGGTGCCCGTACATCCGACTACGGCAATCAGTTGCGCGAAAAGCAGAAGGTCAAGCGCATGTACGGTATTCTCGAGCGCCAGTTCCGTCGCTATTTTGCGGAGGCGGATCGCCGCAAGGGCAACACGGGTGAAAACTTGCTGAAGCTGCTCGAATCCCGTCTGGATAACGTTGCATATCGTATGGGTTTTGGTTCGACTCGTGCCGAAGCACGTCAGTTGGTCAGCCACAAGGCGTTTACCGTGAATGGCGAAGTGGTCAATATCGCTTCGTTCCAGGTGAAGTCCGGTGACATCGTTGCCGTGCGTGAAAAGGCCAAGAAGCAGGCGCGTATCCTCGAAGCGCTGTCGCTGGCCGAACAAAGCGGCATGCCGTCGTGGGTGGCGGTCGACGCGAAGAAGATGGAAGGCACGTTCAAGGCAATGCCGGACCGCGCCGAGATCGCCAATGACGTCAATGAGTCGCTGATCGTCGAATTGTATTCCCGTTAATTCTGATTCTCACCCGTCTCATGCTCAATCACAGTATGAGGCGGGTTTCTCTGTAATGCCATCAGCCTTATCGGTGTAACGAGCCGAGGGTATTGAAAAGGACATTTCATGCAAAACAATCTGTTGAAACCCCGCATTATTGAAGTTGAGGCACTGGGTGCCGGTCACGCCAAAGTCGTGATGGAACCGTTCGAGCGTGGCTATGGCCATACGCTTGGCAACGCGTTGCGCCGCGTGCTGCTTTCTTCGATGGTGGGTTATGCGCCGACCGAAGTGACGATCGCTGGTGTCGTGCACGAATACTCGTCGCTGGATGGCGTCCAGGAAGACGTGGTCGATATGCTGCTGAACCTGAAAGGTGTGGTCTTCAAGCTGCACAATCGAGATGAAGTCACGCTGACCCTGAAGAAGGAAGGTGAAGGCGCCGTACTGGCTTCTGACATCGATCTGCCGCACGACGTCGAACTGATCAACCCGGATCACATGATCGCGCATCTGACTGCAGGCGGCAAGCTGGACATGCAGATCAAGGTTGAAAAGGGCCGCGGTTACGTGCCGGGCAACGTGCGTCGTCTGTCGGAAGACGCGAACAAGACCATCGGACGCATCATTCTCGATGCCTCGTTTTCGCCGGTACGTCGCGTGTCCTATGCCGTTGAATCTGCTCGCGTGGAACAGCGCACCGACCTCGACAAGCTGGTCATGAACATCGAGACCAACGGGGTGATTTCGCCGGAAGAAGCGATCCGTCAATCGGCCCGCGTGCTGGTCGATCAACTGAATGTGTTTGCGGCTCTGGAAGGCACGGAAGCTGCCGCTGAGGCACCGTCGCGCGCCCCTTCGGTCGATCCGATCCTGTTGCGTCCGGTCGATGACCTCGAACTCACGGTTCGTTCTGCAAATTGCCTGAAGGCCGAGAACATTTACTACATCGGCGACCTGATTCAGCGCAGCGAAAACGAACTGCTCAAGACGCCGAATCTCGGCCGCAAGTCGCTGAACGAGATCAAGGAAGTTCTTGCTTCCCGTGGCTTGACCTTGGGCATGAAGCTCGAAAACTGGCCGCCGGCAGGTCTGGAGAAGTAATTTGATCGGGGGCGGTTATAATGCCGCTCCCGCCTTTGCAACAGCAGCACCATAATAACGAAATCGTAATAACAAAACTTACCGGCCCGCGCCAGGTTGACGCCTGATCGATAGAAGAGCTGGATCCAAACTCAAAAACCGAAAGGAAATACCATGCGTCACCGTCACGGCCTCCGTAAACTGAATCGTACTTCGTCACATCGTCTGGCGATGCTGCGCAACATGACCGTTTCTTTGCTGCGCCACGAAGCGATCAAGACTACGTTGCCGAAAGCGAAAGAACTGCGTCGCGTCGTCGAACCGATTCTGACTCTCGGCAAGACCGACAACCTGTCGAACAAGCGTCTGGCATTCAGCCGCCTGCGTGACCGCGAAATCGTTGTCAAGCTGTTCTCCGAACTGGGCCCGCGTTACGCAAATCGCAACGGCGGTTATCTGCGTATCCTGAAAATGGGTTTCCGTCAGGGCGACAACGCGCCGATGGCATTTGTTGAACTGGTCGACCGCCCGGAAATCAGCGATGCGGCAGAAGTGCCGAACGCAGAGTAAGTTCGCTGAAGAACGTCGAGATTAAAAAGCCAGGCAATGCCTGGCTTTTTTACTTTGAAGCAGGGTCAAAGTGGCATCATGTCATCTGCGGCAAGGTTTTTCATACCGTGCCTCGTATCAGGGAGCTGACGGTTCCGCTCGCAGTCAGCGGCACGCGCGGATGTTTTGCGCAGCTAACCTTTCCCTGCAAGCGCTGAAATAATTGTCAGGTCACGACGATGAATTCGACTATGCAACAGATACTTCTGGTCCTTACGAACGTACCGGACGGAGACACCGCCGATCGCATCGCGCGTCTGGTAGTAGGACAGCGGCTCGCCGCGTGCGTCAACATTCTAGGTGCGGTACGATCCGTGTACCGGTGGCAAGGCGTAGTCGAAGATGCGATTGAAGTGCCACTTCTGATCAAGACGACGGCAGATCGCTACGCCGAGCTTGAAGCGGCGATCCGCACTGAGCATCCATATGACGTGCCGGAGATCGTAGCGCTTCCGATGTCGACCGGCTTGCCGGCATATCTCGACTGGGTTGTATCGGAAACAAGAAGGGATGTGGATGTTTAAGCTTTCAAGTTGTCGCAGCCGAAGCTCAGTATTGCTGTCGGTCGTGTCGGCACTCGTTGTCGCGTGGATATCGCTGTTTGCACAGTTTGCCTATGCCGGGGATGACTTTCTAGAACCCGCGCAGGCTTTCAAATTTTCTGCCCGGATGATCGACTCCGGGACAGCAGAAATTTCATACGAGATCGCGGACGGGTATTACATGTACCGCGACCGTTTCGCGTTCAAGGCTGAAGGTGCAGAAATCGGCACGCCGGTAATTCCGCCTGGGAAAGTGAAGTTTGACGAGACCTTCCAGAAAGATGTGGAAACTTATCGTAAACATGTTGCCGTCCGGATCCCGGTCAATGCAGACGGGAACTTCGTGCTGAAGGCAACGGGGCAGGGGTGCGCCGACAAGGGGCTGTGTTACCCACCGATGGAGTCGCAGGCGAATTTATCTGCGAACGCAGGCATGAGCGCGGCCAACGCTGTCGCAACGGGGAACGCATCCGTGATGTCTGAGGCGCTCGAGTCCGAAATGGGACGAATCGAGGCATCGCTTCGAAGCGGCCAGTTGCTGGCAATCCTTCCCCTGTTTTTGTTGCTCGGTCTCGGCCTGTCATTCACGCCCTGCGTGTTGCCAATGCTGCCGATCCTTTCCTCCATTATTGTGGGTGAAGGCGAGCATGTGCGACGGGCCCGCGGCTTTACGCTTTCAGCGGCTTATTCGCTGGGCATGGCGCTGGTCTACACGGCGCTCGGTGTCACGGCCGGCCTGGTCGGCGAGGGCCTGTCGGCAGCATTGCAAAACCCGTGGGCCCTTGGCGCATTTGCACTCTTGATGGCGATGTTGTCGCTTTCGATGTTCGGCGTCTACCAGTTGCAGGTTCCGGCCGCGATACAGGCGCGACTGGCACAGGCGTCATCGCAGCAGGCGTCCGGGAAGCTGCTTGGCGTATTCGCCATGGGGGCGATTTCGGCGTTGATCGTCGGGCCATGCGTTGCTGCGCCGCTGGCCGGTGCCTTGCTGTACATCAGCCAGACTCGTGATGTGTTGATCGGAGGCAGTGCATTGTTCGCGATGGCGGCCGGGATGAGCGTTCCGCTACTCCTCCTCGGGCTATCCGCAGGAACGCTTCTGCCTCGTGCCGGCGCGTGGATGGAGTCGGTCAAAATCTTCTTCGGCGTGCTTATGCTAGGGCTGGCGCTATGGATTGTTTCGCCGGTAATTCCTGGCTGGATACCAATGCTGGGTTGGGCTCTTCTTGGCCTCGCTTACGGTGGCTATCTGTTGGCACTCAAGCGTTGGAGTTGGATGTCGAAGGGTATCGGCTTGCTGTTTGCCGCCTTCGGTTTGGTGTTCATTGTCGGCGTTGCCACTGGTGGGAGCGATCCCTTGGCGCCGCTTGCACATCTCACTGGCAAGACTCATCGGACCGAATTCAGGCGCGTCAAGTCCGTCGACGATCTCGACGCCATCCTTGCCAAGAACGGCGGCAAGACGGTCATGCTCGACTTCTATGCAGACTGGTGCGTGTCATGCAAGGAAATGGAAAAGCTGACGTTCAGCGATCCACGCGTCCAGGCAAAGTTCGACGATATGGTGCTGCTGCAAGCGGACGTGACTGCGAATGATGAGCACGACAAGGCATTGCTGAAACGATTCAAGCTGTTTGGTCCTCCAGGCATCATTTTTTTCGGCAAGTCGGGTTACGAAATTCAGGGCGGCCGCGTGATCGGCTATCAGGATGCTGAAAAGTTTCTGCGATCGCTTGAACTGGTTAGTGGTTTCTGACGCTTAACCGGCGGCATCCTTTTCGCAAGCATCCCTGGTGGGCGAAGTTGGCATATTCAAGGAGGGGCGGTGGCAGGCGTTTACCGCGCCCATCGCATCCGCTAACGTTCGCCATCGAGGGATTGGTCGTCCAGATAGCGCTTGCGGCGGAAGAACAGCATCAAGGCGACAATGATCATTGCCATCATGCCCATGGTGATCCAGAAACCTTCCTTGTCCTTCAGCAGCGGCATATCGGTGAAGTTCATGCCGAAAATGCCGGTGATCAGCGTCAAGGGCATGAACAATGCGGTGATGACGGTAAGTGTTCGCATGATTTCACTGGTCCGGTGCGCCATCGCCGAGAAATGGATTTGCACCGCCGACTCGATGGTTGCCTCGAGACGCTGCGCATGATTCAGCACGCGGGTAATGTGTTCCATCACATCGTTGATTCGCACCAGCAGCAAGTCCCTGGCTCGGCCATTGGTACGGTCATCGTCGCCATCCACCAGATAATCGCGCAGCTCTTGCATCGCGTCGCGCTGGCCTTCGCACAGATGGTCGAGTTTGCGCAGTTCGGTACGTGCATCAAGCAGTGCAATCCAGTCGTTGAAGGGGTGGCGCGGATTGAGCAACGCGCGTTGCCAGCGGTCGATCTGAGCCGTCAGCGGCTGACGCAACGCCAGATACTGGTCCACCATTGCGTTCAGCAGACGCAGCATCAGTTCTTCGGGCGAGGTCGGCGGGCGAGGTGTATATGTGTTGCCATCGCGCCTCGCCTTCTGTTCGGTCAGCCGATTCCGGGCTGACTCTATCGTGCGACTGCGTGTTGCATGTACCGTTACCAGAGCGCGTTCCATCAAGAGAAAAGTGACCGGCCTGGTTGATAATTTCGTCAGTGCAGGCGGGATCTTGCGCTTCTTGCCCGCTTGCGTCGGATCCTGTTCCTCCTCGTTTCCGTCGAGCGCGAGCTTGCGGAAGACCACCATCGCATAGTCCTGGGTCGAATCGAAGTACGAGGGATGCGCCAGGTTGGTGGCGTCGATCAGATGTGGATCGTAGATGTGTACGCCAGTCGCGCGCTCGATTGCGTCGCGCCATGCACCAGTATCGGATGCCACTTCATCGTGCGTGGCATCGATCCAAAGGAAGCCTTGCACTGGCTGAGACGTCGTTACTTCATTCAGTTGAGTGACCTGGGTGTTCGTGACGTGAAAGATATCCATAGGCGTCGTCCGAATGTCTGAACACGAACCATAGCGCGAGTAGTGACCCGGCCGCAAGCATCGACACGGCGATAGCAGCGAACGAGGGTAGTGCGGCGATACCAAACCAGGCTCCGCTCAAGGCAATGCCGGCCGCTGTCGCCAGTAGCCGGAATGTCTCCGCTGCAACAAATGCTTTTCGCCGCTCCATCAAGCCGCCCAGGATCCATAAACCGGAGGCGAGCCACAATGTATATATCGCCAACTGCGCTGATGACATCGTTCCGTACGCTTCGAGGAAATGCGTCGTGATCAGCAGCAGAATGGAAAACTGAACTGTGCAGTAGATCTGTATGCCGCGTGACAGGGACGGATCGTACTGCGGTCGCCGGATATCGAATGGTGCGGCCGGCCATTTTGCCGCGACATCGGCGGGATGCCAGCCCGGACGCGCAATCCAGACACCCAGCTTGTCGCGCAAGCGTCGCGCGCGCCAGGCATCGAGCCAGATCGCCTTGTACACTTCAAGGTTCGCCCACAGTGGATTCCAACTGCGCAGGGGGCTGCGTGTGCCGTACACAATCGGTTCGTCGTCACGCTCGTCGATAAAGGTACCGAACAATCGGTCCCACAGGATCAGGATGCCGCCGTAGTTCTTGTCGAGATAGATGTCGTTGACCGCATGGTGTACACGATGATTGGAGGGGGAAACAAAGGCCCGGTCGAACCAGCCGAGCTTGCCGATTTGCTGCGTATGTATCCAGAACTGGTACAGCAGATCGATCAGGGAAACGGCCACAAAGACCTCCAGCGGATAGCCGAGGATGGCCATCGGCGTATAGAAAATCCAGCCAAACAACGCACCGCTGCTGGTTTGCCGCAACGCCGTGGACAGATTGTACTCTTCGCTCTGATGATGCACGACATGTGCAGCCCACAGGATGTTGACTTCGTGGCCCATGCGGTGCAGCCAGTAGTAACAGAAGTCATAGAGCAGCAGGCCTGATGCCCAGACCCAGATGCTGTTCGCTGGCAGGCTGAACAGCGTGAAGTGCTTGAGCAACCAGGCGTAGATGCCGATGCGCAGCAGACGCATGAAAACACCGCTGACCTGACTCAGTACGCCGAGACTGAGGCTGTTGATGGCGTCGTTGAGGCGATAGGTGTTGCGGCGCCGTTTCAGGCCGACGATGAGTTCGATGAAGATCAGGACGAAGAAAATCGGCGTCGCCAGGGTGATCACTTTTTCCTGCATTGATATGTCTCCATGCATGCGCCAGGCGCGGCGCAGAGATTGTGATTTTTCTGGAAATGGTAGCCGAAAGACGGTGTGGTGCAGAGCCCTGAAATTAGTAGGTTTGATCGGATTGCATAAAGGGAAGAGCGGCATATCGGCCACGAACGGGTGGCCGATATGCGAGGAAACGTGCAAGGAAGCTGATCAGCCGAGCTTCAGTCGTCGTGCAATGTCGCGCGCGAAATAGGTGAGTACGCCGTCGGCGCCGGCGCGCTTGAAGGAAAGCATGGCTTCCATCATGGTCTTGTCATGGTCGAGCCAGCCTTGCTGCGCAGCGGCCTTGATCATCGCGTATTCGCCGCTGACCTGATAGGCGAAGGTCGGCACTTTGAACTCGTCCTTGACGCGGCGGACGATGTCCAGATAGGGCATGCCTGGCTTGACCATCACCATGTCCGCGCCTTCGGCGATGTCGAGCGCGACTTCCCGCAACGCCTCATCGCTGTTTGCCGGATCCATTTGGTACGTGCTCTTGTCGCCTTTGCCGAGATTGGCGGCCGAGCCGACCGCATCGCGGAAGGGGCCGTAAAATGCAGACGCATATTTTGCCGAGTAAGCCATGATGCGCGTGTGGATGTGGCGGTGCGCCTCCAGCGCGGTTCGAATTGCGCCGATGCGGCCGTCCATCATGTCCGACGGGGCCGCGATGTCGACGCCGGCTTCGGCTTGCGTCAGCGCCTGCTTGATCAGGATGGCGCTCGTTTCGTCGTTGAGTACATAGCCTTCCGCATTGATGACTCCATCCTGTCCGTGGTTCGTGTAAGGGTCGAGCGCGACGTCGGTCAGAATGCCGAGTTCCGGAAAGCGTTGCTTCAGTTCACGCACGGCGCGTGGAATCAGTCCCTCCGGATTGGTCGCCTCGATGCCATCCGGCGTCTTGAGTGCGGGGTTGATTACCGGGAACAACGCCATCACCGGGATGCCCAGTGCTACGCACTCTTCCGCAACGCCGAGCAACAAATCCACCGACAGACGTTCGACACCTGGCATGGAGGCGACCTTCTCTCGCTGATTTTTTCCATCCAGAATGAAGACCGGGAAGATCAGGTCCGCCGGGGTGAGCACATGTTCGCGCATCATTGCGCGTGAGAAGGCGTCCTTGCGCATGCGGCGCATCCGGATCGCGGGAAACTGCAAGGGAGGCAGGGAATGGGACATGATGGATTGGCGGTGTATGAACGTTGTAAAAAAGTTTGTACGGATCGCTGAAACTTTTCAGGCTCAGCCCTATCTATAGCAATAGGTGATCACTCACCTCCCGCTTCTCCTCCCTGAGCGGGGCCTATCGTGGCATTAGCGATAAGGCGTTACTGCCCTGGAGATCTTCCCCTTTCTCCAGGGTTTTTTTTGTCCTTTGCTTTTGCTGCCTACGATACGGCATCGGCCTTTTCATCGCCGGACAATCCGACCAAATCGAGAATGCGTTCTGTTGCCTCTTCGAGTCCGGTGCGCTTCAGTGCCGAAAAAAGTTGAACAGTGAAAGGGAAGCGCTGGCCCTGCTCATCAACATAGCTACTCAATACCGTGTGCGCAAGCCGCAACGCGTTGGTCGCTTCATTGCGATTGAGCTTGTCGGCCTTGGTCAGCAGACAGTGCACCGGTTTGCCGGTCGGTGCAAACCATTCGAGCATCTGTGTATCCAGATCGGTAAACGGCCGGCGCGAATCCATGATCAAGACAAGCGCGGCAAGCTGTTCGCGCGACTGGATGTACGTTCCCAGCAACGCGTTCCAATGTGATTTGGCTTCGCCCGGCACTTCCGCGTAACCGTAGCCGGGCAGGTCGACCAGCAGAGCACGGATTTCCTCAACCTTGGTCGGATCCTTGCGGTGCTGTCCGACGTGCGCGCCACCGATGGAAAAGTAGTTGATGTGTTGGGTGCGGCCCGGTGTCTTGGAGGCGAAGGCCAGCTTCTTCTGGTTGCAGAGAATGTTGATGGCACTTGACTTGCCGGCATTCGAGCGGCCGGCGAACGCGATCTCCGGCACTTGCATTTTTGGCAAATCGCGGAGATGGTTCACCGTGGTGAAAAAGCGGGCTTGCCAAAGTAGGGACATAGAGGGAGAAAATGCTGGAGTAGGGGCGAAAATGCCTGCGACCTATTGTACAATAAGAGGTTATGTATGTTGCGCCGCAAAAGCGGCGCAACTCACGTAAAACCAGGCCGCCGCCACAGGCAAGAATTTTAATATCAAGTCTCAGGGTGTTTGAATGAACCGTGCGTTTCTACCTTTTGTGAAGTCCTTGTTTGTCGCAATGCTGGCGGTTTCCTCGATTGCTTCTCATGCAGCCGAAGAGAAAAACGCTCCGAAAGCGGATCCCGCAAAAGGCGAAGTCTTGTATAGCAGCGGCGATGCATCGCGCAATATCGTGGCTTGCGTTGCCTGCCATGGCGCTGCCGGCAATTCCACCATCACGCAAAATCCCAAGCTGGCGGGCCAGTTTTCCGAATATCTCGCCAAGCAGCTTGGTGACTTCAAGACCCCGCAGCGTCCCAATCCGGTTATGTCAGGCATCGCCAAGGCGCTGAACGAGAATGATATCCGTAATGTCGCCGCCTTCCTCGAAAAGCAGGCGCCGAAACCGGGTGCGGCGAAGAACAAGGACACGCTCGACTTCGGCAAGAACATTTACCGCGCTGGCATCGCCGAAAAGAGCGTGCCCGCGTGCGCAGGCTGCCATAGCCCTGACGGTGCCGGTATTCCGGTGCAGTTCCCGCGGCTGGCCGGTCAGCATCAGGATTACACGGCGGCTCAGCTGATCGCTTTCCGTGCCGGTACGCGCAAGAACAGCCCGCAGATGCAGACGATTGCAAAACGCATGTCCGACGACGAAATCCAGGCTGTGGCAGACTATATCGCTGGCCTGAATCCCGGCCTGAAATAAGCGGAATAAACCGTACTTGAATGAATGGAGGGGGTGGCGAATGCTACCCCCTTTTTATTTTGGCAATGACTACTGTGTTGCAGTACATATCGGCCGGCACTAGAACGGCATTTTGTTTTTTTAGAAGATAGACACATGAGCGTCAGCACTTCGGGCTTGCAACTGAAAACGAATCGGCGCTGGCTCGCCGATGCAGTGGAGCTGGTTTCATCGATGCGCTTTGCGATCAGCCTGCTGACGCTGATCGCCATTGCATCGGTCATCGGTACGGTTCTGAAGCAGAACGAGCCGATGCCGAATTACGTGAATCAGTTCGGACCGTTCTGGTTCGAGATTTTCGACAAGCTTGGACTCTACGCGGTGTATTCCGCGTGGTGGTTCCTGTTGATCATGGGTTTCCTTGTGTTGTCGACTTCGTTATGCATTGTGCGCAACGCGCCGAAGATGCTGAAGGACATGCGGAGCTGGCGCGAAAATGTGCGTGAGCAATCCTTGCGCAATTTTCATCACAAGGCGGAGTGGTCCAGTGCCCTGCCGCTGCCCGAGTTCGCACAGGAGATGGCGCAGCGTGTCGCGGTGAGCGGCTACAAGCTCAAGCTGGTGGAAAAGGACGGAGGCATCCTGATCGCTGCCAAGCAGGGGGCTGCGAACAAATGGGGTTATATCTTTGCGCATAGCGCAATCGTGATCATTTGCGTTGGCGGCTTGCTGGATTCCGACCTGCCGATCCGTTTCCAGGAGTGGATCGGCGACAAGACGCCGTTTACCGGCAACGGCTTGATTTCCGATATCCCGGCGCAGCATCGCCTCGGTGTGGGGAATCCTACCTTCCGCGGCAATACTTTTATCCCGGAAGGTGCAACGACCAGTACGGCAGTTCTCGCCAGGAAAAACGGCATTCTGGTGCAGGAACTGCCTTTCTCGATCCAGTTGAAAAAGTTCACCGTCGAACATTATTCGACCGGCATGCCCAAGTTGTTTGCCAGCGAAGTTGTGGTTCGCGATAACGAAACCGGCAAGACTTTCCCGGCAACCATCAAGGTGAACGAACCTCTGATCTACAAAGGCGTGGCTGTCTATCAGTCGAGTTTCGATGACGGTGGCAGCAAGCTGAAGTTGACCGGCTATCCCATGACGGGGTCGGAGGAAAAGACTTTCCCGATCGCCGGTGAGGTCGGCAACTCTACGCAACTAGGGAGTAACAAGGGTGGCGAGTATACGATCGAGTGGACCGGCTTCAAGCTGTTCAATGTTGAGAACATGGCGCAAAATGGCCAGGACGCGCGTGCCGTGAACCAGAACAAGAGTTTCAATGAAAGATTTGCCGCTGGTCTCAACAAGCAGTTGGGCTCCGCAGCCAGGGATCCCGACAGCAAGGTCTTGAAGAACGTCGGTCCCAGCGTGCAATATAAGGTGCGCGACAAGACCGGGCAGGCGCGCGAGTACCACAACTACATGCAGCCGGTTGAACTCGACGGCTCCTATGTGTTCCTGACCGGTATGCGCGATTCTCCGGGCGAGCCGTTCCGGTATTTGCGCATACCTGCAGACGACAGCGACGGCGTGCAGGAATGGATGCGTCTGCGCGCCGCGATATTCAATCCGGAGTTGCGCACCGCAGCTGCCAGGCGGTATGCGTTGCAGGCGATGCCGGATTCGCGCGGCAATGCGGAGAGCTTGCGTGATCAGTTGCAGCGTTCGGCAGAGCGGGGGCTGGAAATTTTTGCGGGTGATGAAAAGGATGCTGGTTTCCTTGCCGTGTCGAAGTTCCTGGAAAAGGTGCCGCCGGCGGAACAGGAAAAAGCCGCCGAAATCTTCATGAAGATTCTCAATGGCAGCATGTGGGAACTCTGGCAAGCCGCCCGCGAGAAAGATGGCTTGAAGCCGCTTGCACTTGATGAAAAACACGCACGTTTTCTGCAGCTTGCAACGAATGCGATCTCCGATGCTTCATTCTATGGTGCACCTGTCTATTTGCAATTGAGGGACTTCGAGCAAATCCAGGCGTCTGTCCTGCAGGTCACGCGTTCGCCCGGCAAGAATGTCGTCTACCTTGGTTGCCTGCTGCTGACGATCGGCGTATTTTCGATGTTCTACATCCGCGAGCGCCGGCTGTGGATCTGGTTGAAACCCGATGCGGATGGTCGCGCACATGCGCTGATGGCACTGAGCACGCAACGCAAGACGCTTGATTTCGACAAGGAATTCGACACGTTGAAAGCGCGATTGGCGTAAAAGGTTTAATCTGCGGCCTTCAGGCGCGGTGGTTCGCGCGGTGGTTCGATTCCTGCTTCGATGATGGAAGTTGCAGGCAGGAGATCGAGCTGGCCGCGACAATACGGAGAAAATCATGGATCTGACGCAAGCACAAATTTACTCGCCGCCTCCCGGTTATTTTCGTCGACTCAGTCTTGTCGACTGGCTGTTCGCCGCTGCATTGGCGGCAGGGTCGCTGTTTGCGTTCAACCGCTATGGCGCGCATATGGACGCTTATGAAAAGGGTGTCCTGCTTCTTGCGGCTCCGACCTTTGCATGGCTGGGCTGGCAGTGGAAACAGGTGCGCTGGCTGATGGCCTTGCTGGCAGTGCTGGCGTTATCCGCGGTTGCCATGTACGGCGGTTCGCTGGAGGCGGCCAACAGCCGGTTTTTCCTTAAATATGCGCTGTCGAGCCAATCCGCAATCCTGTGGATGAGCGTGCTGTTCTTCCTGTCCACGTTGTTTTACTGGGGCGGACTGGTGACACGGTCGGACTTTGGCGCATCCATCGGCAGCAAGCTGTGCTGGGCCGCTGTGGTGCTCGGGTTTACCGGCATGCTGGTGCGTTGGTACGAGTCGTATCTGGTCGGCGCGGATATCGGGCACATTCCCATTTCGAACCTGTACGAAGTATTCATCCTGTTCTGCATGATCACGGCACTGTTCTATCTGTACTACGAAGAACACTACGCAACGCGTCAGCTCGGCCCGTTTGTCATGCTCGTCATTTCCGCGGCGGTCGGCTTTCTACTGTGGTACACCATCAGCCGCCAGGCATCGGAGATCCAGCCGCTGGTCCCCGCGTTGCAAAGCTGGTGGATGAAGATCCATGTACCCGCCAACTTCATCGGCTACGGCACCTTCTCGCTGGCAGCCATGGTGTCGGTCGCTTATCTGCTCAAGTCGAAAGGATTGCTGGCAGACCGCCTGCCATCGCTGGAACTGCTGGATGACGTCATGTACAAAGCGATTGCAGTTGGCTTTGCATTCTTCACCATCGCCACCATCCTCGGCGCCCTGTGGGCGGCTGAAGCCTGGGGGGGGTATTGGTCCTGGGACCCGAAAGAAACCTGGGCGCTGATCGTCTGGCTGAACTATGCGGCCTGGTTGCACATGCGTCTGATGAAGGGGTTGCGCGGACAGATGGCGGCATGGTGGGCGCTGGTCGGTTTGCTGGTCACTACGTTTGCCTTCCTTGGTGTCAATATGTTCCTTTCCGGCCTGCACTCGTACGGCGAGCTGTAGGTTTTTTTCCCCGCCTGCGGAATAAAGAGCTGGTCCCGTGTGTTTACCGGGTGTGCTGATTCAACGGCACACCCGACTAATCGATTCTGCGAGGATCCCATGAAAATTTCTTCCGCTGTTGCCTCCATTCTTTTTGCAGCCAGCCTTGTCGCATCCGGCATGGCTGGCGCGGCGCCGGTCAAGGCAGCCGACGGCGTACTGACCAATGATGCCGGCATGACGCTGTACACCTTCGATAAAGACGCAACCGGTAGTGGCAAGAGCGTCTGCAACGGACAATGCGCGGCCAACTGGCCTCCGTTGTACGTGCATGAAGGCGAAAGTGCCAGCGGCGACTACAGCATCATCACGCGTGATGACGGCAAGAAACAGTGGGCCTATAAAGGCAAGCCGCTTTACCTTTGGGTGAAGGACCAGAAGCCGGGTGACAAGACCGGTGACGGCGTCAATAACGTCTGGCACGTGGCCAAGCCGTAAGGCAGGCGCGCATGTCCGACTTCGCCGATGCGCTGGCGCTGCAGATCCCGCGTTTGCGGCGCTACGCTCGTGCGCTGACACACGATGTCGCCTTGGCCGATGATCTCGTCCAGGATACGCTGGAGCGAGCACTCCGACGCTCCTGGATGTTTCGCATCAACAGTAACCTGACTGCATGGCTGTTCACAATCCTGTATCGCTTGTATCTGAACAGCGTTACGCGGCAGCCCATCCATGTCGATGAGGCCGATGCGCCGGAGCCGGCAGCATCCCAGGACGTCGGGCTGCAGCTCGACATGCGGCGCGCCCTTGAGCGCCTGAGTCCGGAACATCGCGCTGTCATTGTCCTGATCGGGCTAGAACAAGTGAGTTACAAGGAGGCAGCGGACATCCTCGACATTCCGCTCGGAACAGTCATGTCGCGGCTGGCGCGCGCGCGGGAACAACTGCGCTTGTTGTTATCGGGGCAAGGCAATGCAAGTGCCGGGCAAATACAGGCTTCCCATCTCACGCGGATAAAGTGACATGACGACTTCCTCGATCAGCGAAACCGACTTGCATGCCTATGTCGACGGTCAACTCGACCCGTCGCGCCGCGCGGATGTGGAGGCCTATCTTGCCGCTCATCCGGAGGCTGCGGAAAAGGTACAGTTATTGCGTCTGCAAATGCAGGCATTGCACGAAACATATGACCAGGTACTCAACGAACCGATTCCGCTTCGTCTGAACGGCGTCATGCGTGCATCAGACTGGCCGCGCGGCATTGCTGCCGGTGTTGCATGGCTCGCCTGTGGTTTGGCGGCGGGCTGGTTTTCTCACGCTACGTTAATGCCGGACACTTCCTCCACCAATGCATTTGCGCGTAACGCATTGGCCGCGCATGTGCTGTATACCGTGGAGAAAAGGCATCCGGTCGAAGTGCCGGCGGAGCAGGAAGCACATCTGGTGGCTTGGCTGTCGAAGCGGCTGGACGCGCCGATACAGGCACCGGACCTGCAGGCGGAGGGTTTTTCTCTGCTTGGCGGCCGCCTGTTGCCAGGGGACGATGCACCTTTGGCGCAGTTGATGTATCAGGCGCAAAACGGTGAACGACTGACCCTGACCGTGAAGCGAGCATTGCAAAATAACAATGAAACCGGTTTCAAGGTGATGGAGCAGGGCGGCAGCAGTGTTTTTTACTGGATAGATCGCGATTACGGCTATGCCCTGTCCGGCAGCATTGGCCGCAACCGGCTCCTGGAAGTAGCGCACGCAGTCGAACGTCAGTTGCACCGGTAACGGTTCGGTTCGCGGCGTCATCATGAAAATTGATGTAAGGTTGTCCGCAACGATTCAGACCAAGCCATACAGCGAGCGCAGTTATCAAACGCAACTACCGGGGCCGTCATGTTAATCAAACGCAAACCGAACGGGATCGATATTCCGTTTTCTTCCGAAATCACGCCGCGCGAGGTCTTCGAATCACGCCGGTCGTTCATCAAGCAGCTTGCCGTCGGGTCCATTGCAGGCAGTGCATTGATCGAAATGGCGGCGCGCGAAGCCTTTGCACAGACGCCAGGCGCACAAAAACTGGTTGGCAAACCCAATACTGCCTACGTCGTGATGGACAAGGTGACCTCCTATCAGGACGCCACCACTTACAACAATTTCTATGAATTCGGTACCGACAAGTCGGACCCGGTGCATTACGCGGGTTCGCTGCGTCCGCGCCCTTGGACCGTCTCGATCGAGGGCGAAGTCAAGAAACCGATGACGCTCGACCTTGACGCCCTGCAAAAGCTGGCGCCGTTGGAAGACCGCATCTACCGGTTGCGTTGCGTTGAAGGCTGGTCGATGGTGATTCCGTGGGTGGGGTATTCGCTTGCCGAGTTGATCAGAAAAGTCGAGCCCACCGGTAATGCAAAGTACGTGGAATTCATTTCCCTTGCCGACAAGAAGCAGATGCCCGGCCTGAGTAGTCCGGTGCTGGAGTGGCCGTATGTCGAAGGTTTGCGCCTGGACGAAGCCAACCACCCGCTGACACTGCTAACGCTCGGCATGTACGGCGAAGTGCTGCCAAACCAGAACGGGGCGCCGGTACGTGTGGTGGTGCCTTGGAAGTATGGCTTCAAATCGGCGAAGTCGATCGTCAAGATCCGCTTCACGAAGGATCAGCCCAGGACCGCGTGGAATATCGCCGCGCCGCAGGAGTACGGCTTCTACTCCAACGTCAATCCCGAAGTCGACCACCCGCGTTGGTCGCAGGCGACCGAGAGGCGCATCGGCGAAGACGGATTCTTCTCGCGCAAGCGCAAGACGCTGATGTTCAACGGGTATAGCGACGTCGCTTCACTGTATTCCGGGATGGACCTGAAGAAGTTTTTTTAACGCCGACAAACCATGCGCAGTATCTCGATGTTCAATCCGTCATCGAAACAAATGGCCACTATCAAGGCGGTACTGTTCACCGCCGCCTTGATGCCCTTTGTCCGGCTGGTGGTGTTTGCTTTCACCGACCGCCTGGGCGCCAATCCGATCGAGTTCATCACCCGCAATACCGGGGATTGGACGCTTTACTTCCTGTGCATCACGCTGGCGGTCACGCCTTTGCGACGGCTGAGCAAGTGGAACTGGTTGATCAAGCTGCGCCGCATGCTGGGCCTGTTCGCGTTCTTTTACGCGGCGCTGCATTTCACGACCTTTCTCTGGTTCGATCACTTCTTCGACATCGATGAAATGCTGAAAGATGTCGTGAAGCGACCTTTTATCACCGTCGGCTTCACGGCCTTCCTGCTGTTGATTCCGCTGGCCGTCACCAGCACCAACGGTATGGTCAGACGGCTCGGCGGCAAGCGCTGGCAGTGGCTGCACCGGCTGGTTTACCTGATTGCGGCATTGGGGATCTTGCACTTCTGGTGGATGAAGGCTGGCAAACACGATTTTGCTCAGCCTATCCTGTTCGGCGGCATCGTTGCGCTGCTGTTGCTGGTGCGGCTGTACTGGAATGTACTGCTGCCCAGAATGCAAAAGCGCCGGACTGAGCCGGCGCCGGGTTGAGCATCTTCCGCTTCAGGGTAGCATCGATTCGAGTGCGAACAAGTCTGCTGCCGACTCGCGTTTGCGGATCAGGTGCAGCTTGTCGCCGTCGACCATCACTTCCGCCGCACGGCCACGCGTATTGTAGTTCGATGACATGGTCATGCCGTAAGCACCCGCGGACATGATTGCCAGTAAATCCCCTTGCGCAATCGCCAGCGAGCGTTCACGCGCCAGCCAGTCGCCGGATTCGCATACCGGGCCGACCACGTCGTAAATCTTTGCGGAAGAGTTGCGCTGGCTGACCGGTTGCACGTTATGCCAGGCTTCGTACATGGCCGGGCGCATCAGGTCGTTCATGGCAGCATCGACGATTGCGAAATTTTTCTCCGCACCATGTTTTAGATACTCGACTTCGGTCAGCAGCACGCCTGCATTGCCAACAATCGAACGACCGGGTTCGAACATCACCTGGATCGGTGCGCCTTTGTGATGAAGCAGGCGCCACTTGTCGATTTTGGCGAACAGGCGTCCGAGGTAAGCGCCGACGGCAACCGGTTCATCCTTGTCGTAAACGATACCGATGCCACCGCCGATGTCGATATGGTGCAGGTGTATGCCCTCGTGCGCCAGCTGGTCGACCAGCTCAATCAGGCGGTCCAGTGCTTCGAGCAGCGGTGCGTCATCCAGCAGTTGCGAGCCGATGTGACTGTCGATGCCCACCACGTGGA
Source organism: uncultured Noviherbaspirillum sp. (assembly GCA_966212445.1). Classification (GTDB taxonomy): domain Bacteria; phylum Pseudomonadota; class Gammaproteobacteria; order Burkholderiales; family Burkholderiaceae_D; genus Noviherbaspirillum. Next base: position 31,321 of record CBIHRJ010000009.1, read on the forward strand.
TATGCGGAAGCGTAGCGGCGATCCGGTAGGCGGTGAGCGCTTCGTCATAAGCAATACCGAACTTGTTTTCCTTCAGCCCGGTCGAGATGTAGGGATGGGTTTTGGCATCGACATTGGGGTTGACGCGCAGTGACACCGGCGCTTGCTTGCCCATCTCGGCAGCCACTTCATTCAGGCGCTGCAATTCGGCAGTCGATTCCACGTTAAAGCAGAGGATATCGTGCGACAGCGCCAGGCGCATTTCCTCGTGCGTCTTGCCGACACCGGAGAAAATCACCTTGCGTGGGTCGCCACCGGCAGCGATCACGCGCAGCAATTCGCCACCCGACACGATGTCGAATCCGGAGCCGAGACGGCTCAACTGGTTCAACACGGCGAGATTGGAATTGGACTTGACCGAGTAGCAGACCAAGGCCGATTTTTCGTCGCGGCCATTTTCCTTGCAGGCACTCGCGTAGGCCGAAAAATTCTCGACCAGCGCCGCTTTGGAATAGACATAGGTAGGGCTGCCGAACTCTTTCGCGATTTCGGACAGGGGCATGTTTTCGGCGTGCAGAACGCCGTTCTTGTAAGAAAAGTGCGACATGGTCTGATTATTTTGCAGCAGGCTTGGCGTCATCGGCGGGTGCCGGAGCCGGAGTCGACGCGGGAACCGGCGCCGGTTTCGCAGGAAGATAAAGCGGCCCTTTTTGTCCGCAGCCACTCAATGCCGATATCAATACGGCAAGAATTGCGATCACGCGAATGTGCGACGGGAGGAAAGCGGACTTCACGATTAGAATCACGGTTTGACGAACTGACCGGAGTGTAGCATGACTGAATCGGAATTCCTGGCGCTGGCTGAACAGACGCTGACCACCATCGAGGCCGCGCTGGAGCAGGCGTCCAACGAGTGCGATCTTGACGTCGAGTGCAGTCGCAGCGGTAATGTGCTGGAGATCGAGTTCGTCGACAATGGATCGAAAATCATCGTCAACAGCCAGGCACCCATGCAGGAAATGTGGGTGGCTGCCCGTTCGGGCGGATTCCACTACAGGCGTGAAAACGGCCAATGGATCAACACGCGTGACAAGTCGGAACTGTTCACCGCTCTCTCGAAGATGGTGAGTGAGCAGGGCGGCATCGCGCTGACACTGAGCGAACGCACGTAAAACGACAAAGCCCGCAAGAGCGGGCTTTGTCGTTCTGGAGTTTCCGGAAACGTCAGAACAGTTCGTTCTTTACCTCGTCTTTTGCCTTTTCTTCCCCAGCTGCCGGCTCGTCGTTCACACCAAGACTGCGCACGCCGGTGCCCGGCGGGTTTTCCGCATAATAGTATTCCGATCCGACCTGGATGACGCCTTCCGGAACCGGGCGCTCCTCGATCGGCGCGTCCTTCAGCGCCTGTTGCATATAGCTGATCCAGATGGGCAGCGCCAGGCCGCCGCCGGTTTCATGATTGCCCAGGTTCTTCGGCTGATCAAAGCCGATCCAGGCTATACCGACAATCTTTGGCGCATAACCGGCAAACCAGGCATCAAACGAATCGTTGGTGGTGCCGGTCTTGCCGGCAATATCCGGTCGCTTGAGCACCAGGGCGCGTGTTGCCGTACCGTAGCGAACCACATCCTTGAGCATGCTGTCCATCAAGAATGCGTTGCGTTCGTCGATCACGCGGATCGCTTCGTCGCCCGCCTTGTCGGGTGTCGCTTCGGAAAGTACATTGCCGTCCGAGTCCGTCACTTTTGAAATGAGATACGGGCTTACTTTGTAGCCGCCGTTGGCGAATACCGCGTAGGCGCCGGCCATCTGCAGCGGCGTTGCCGCTCCGGCGCCCAGCGCCAGCGTCAGATAAGGCGGGTTTTTGTCCGGGTCGAAGCCGAAACGGGTTGCGTATTCCTGCCCGTATTTGGCACCGATCTTGTGCAGGACACGGATCGAAACCATGTTTTTCGACTTGGTCAAACCCTTGCGCATCGTCATCGGGCCTTCGTACTTGCCATCGTAGTTCTTTGGCTCCCACGCCTGGCCACCGGTCTGCCCTGCATCGAAACTGATCGGACCGTCATTGACGATAGTCGCCGGAGACAGCCCCTTCTCCAGCGATGCGGAGTAGAGGAATGGTTTGAACGAGGAGCCCGGCTGGCGCCAGGCTTGCGTCACATGATTGAACTTGTTGCGGTTGAAGTCAAAGCCGCCCACCAGCGCGCGAATGGCGCCATCGTCAGTATTGGCGGCGACGAACGCCGACTGGACTTCCGGCATCTGGGTAATGGTCCAGGCTTTGTTTTCCAACATCACCCGGATGATCGCACCACGTTTCACGCGTTTGTTGGGCGGGGCTTTGTCGCTTAATAGATGCGAAGCGAAGCTCAGACCGGAGCCCGAGATTTCGATTTCTTCGCCGGAAGACAGGACTGCCTTGACCAGCTTGGGCGACGCTTCCGTGACTACAGCTGCCACGATATCGTCGCTGTCCGGGTGCTCGCTCAGCTCTACTTCGATCGCATCGTCGGCGTCTTCCTTCTTTTCCGGAATTTCCATATAACTTTCCGGGCCGCGATAGCCGTGGCGCTTCTCGTAGTCCATCACCCCGCGGCGCAACGCCAGGTAGGCAGCATCCTGGTCCATCTTGGAAATGGTGGTGTAGACGTTCAGCCCGCGCGTATACGTCTCTTCCTTGAACTGTTCATAGACCAGTTGGCGCGCCATCTCCGCTACATATTCCGCATGAATGCCGAACTCGCTGCTGTCGGTCTTGACTTTCAGCACCTGGTTCTTCGCTTCCTCGTAGTCCGCCTGGCTGATGTATCCCAACTGGAACATGCGCTGCAGGATGTACTGCTGGCGCGCGCGCGCGCGGCGCGGGTTGGCGACCGGGTTGTAGGCGGACGGCGCTTTCGGCAAGCCGGCCAGCATTGCCGCTTCGGCGATTGTGATATCGGACAGTTTCTTCCCGAAGTAGATTTGTGCCGCGGACGAGAAGCCGTAGGCACGCTGTCCCAGGTAGATCTGGTTCATGTACACCTCCAGGATCTGATCCTTGGACAGGTTCTGCTCGATCTTCCAGGCAAGCAGCGCTTCGTACACCTTGCGCTTCAAGGTCTGTTCACTGGAAAGGAAGAAGTTGCGCGCAACCTGTTGCGTAATCGTCGATGCGCCTTGCTTCGATCTGCTGGTCAGATTGTGCAACGCGGCGCGCACAACACCGACATAGTCGACACCACCGTGATCGTAGAAACGATCGTCCTCAATAGCAAGCACGGCCTTCTTCATGATGTCCGGCACATCCTTGATGCGCACCAGTGTGCGCCGCTCTTCGCCGAATTCACCGATCAGCACGTTGTCCGCAGAGAAAATGCGGAGCGGAATTTTCGGCCGGTAGTCGGTGATCGCGTCGAGCGGCGGCAGGTTCGGATAGGCCATTGCCAAGGCAAAACCCACGATCAAGACGCCGGCAACGACCAAGCCGAAGGCGCCTCCGATCAGGGCGAGCACGATACGGAGGAAAACGGATTTTTGGCGCTCGGGTGCGGCCATGGGAGAGTCGCCTGCGGTGTTAGGTCGGGTCATGCGTAGAAATTGGCTGGGGAACGGTGACCCGCTGAATTATAACGGCGAGCAACATTATTCCATATTGGTAAAATTTCAATTACTCTTGCGGCTATAACGTGGACAATTGGCAACGCAGTTACAAATTACCTAGGGGAAATTGCTTTACATCATGCAAAACTTATTGCTAGGATTTAATGTAACCTTGGATATATGTCACCTAAATATTGGTTTTTAAACGGATTTTTTGCGAATTGCAGTCAAGCCTCGCAGATTCGACAATTAAATAAGTGGTGCGTTCGCGCAATAAACCACATTTTCGGGGAGAAAGACCCTTGGCCATAGATCTCGGAACGTTGCTCGGAAACAAGAATCCGCCGTTGATTGGCCTGGATATCAGCACCTCGAGCGTGAAGCTCGTCGAATTGTCGGATGCAGGCAAGAATGATTTCCGATTGGAGCGGTTCGCCATTGAACCGTTACCGCGAGGTGCCGTTGTCGACGGCAACATCGAAAATATTGAACAGGTGTCTGAAACGATCCGTCGCGTATTGAAGAAGAGCGGCACCCGAGCCAGGCATGTGGCATTGGGAATGCCGCCCGCATCCGTCATCACCAAGAAGATTATCCTGCCGGCGGGGCTGTCGGAGGACGAACTGGAAGTGCAGGTCGAGAGTGAGGCCAACCAATACATTCCTTTCGCACTGGATGAGGTCAGCCTCGATTTCGATGTGATTGGTCCAGCCCAAAACGCGCCGGAAGACGTAGAAGTCCTGATTGCCGCAACCCGCAAGGAAAAAGTCGAGGATCGCGTTGCGGTTGTGGAGGCGGCCGGGCTGAAGCCTTTGGTCATGGACATCGAGTCCTATGCCGCACGGGCCGCGATCGATCGTGTGACCGCCCTGCTGCCCAAAGGTGGCCAAGGGCAGATCGTGTCGCTGTTTCAGATCGGCGCTCAGGTAACCCACGTATCCGTGCTGCTGGACGGCCAGACCATATACGAGCGGGAGCAGCCTTTTGGCGGCAACCAGTTGACGCAGGACATCGTTCGCGCATACGGATTGTCGTTCGAGGAGGCGGAATCCAAGAAGAGGGCCGGTGACCTGCCCGAGGGGTATGAGCGCGAATTGCTGGAGCCGTTTCTGGAGAGCGCGTCGCTGGAAGTTACGCGGGCGATCCAGTTCTTTTTCACCTCCACGCCCTATACGCACATCGATCAGATTTTCCTCGCAGGCGGGTGTGCCGTGATACCCGGGCTGGTCGAGCAGGTTGCTGAGCGTACCAAGATTTCCACATCCGTCGTCAGCCCTTTCAAGGCTATGCAGATTGCGCCAACCGTACGCGAAAAGCAGTTGCGCGCCGAAGCGCCATCGTATCTGGTTGCGTGCGGGCTGGCGATGCGGAGGTTTGACTGATGATACGAATTAACCTCCTTCCCCACCGCGAAGAGAAGCGCAAGCAGCGCAAGGCTGCCTTCATTCGCATGATGGCGCTGTCGGCTGTCGTTGGTCTGACCTTGGTAATTGCGGCTGCCGGTTTCTTTGCCGCCCAAATTTCAAACCAGGAACAGCGCAACAGTTTCATCAAGGCGGAAAATGCCAAGCTCGACGGGCAAATCAAGGAAATTGCCACGCTCAAGCAAGAGATCGAGGCTCTCAAGGCGCGCCAGCAGGCGGTGGAAGACTTGCAAAGCGATCGCAATCAGCCTGTATACCTGATGGACGAATTGGTCAAGCAAGTACCTGAAGGGATTTACCTGCGTTCTTTCAAACAGGACAACCAGCGCGTAGCCATTACCGGCTACGCACAGTCCAACGAAAGGGTGTCGGAACTGCTCCGCAATTTCGGCAACCACTCGCCATGGCTTGAGAGACCGGACCTCGTCGAAATCCGCTCGACCAATATCGGGCAGGGCAAGGATATCAAGAGGGTGTTCAGCTTTACCGTCAACGTCGGCATCAAGCGTCCGCGCGACAAGGAACAAGCCGCAGCAGGCTCACCGAGGGAAAAATCCGCAACCGCTGCAACGGCAAAACGCCCCTGACAGGAATAACCGACTATGGCAGACCTTAAACAAATCGGAGATTCAGTCGCGGCGCAGTTTCGCGGCCTGAGCGGGCGGCACCCCGGCCAGTGGCCTTTGATTCCGCGATTGCTGTGCGGTATCGGTGCTGCGATTGGCATGGTAATCCTTGGATGGTTTCTATACCTGAACAGTCAGCAAGAGGAACTCGATCAAGGCCAGCGGGAAGAGCAAAGGCTGAGAGACGAATACAGCTCGAAAATAAAGCAGGCGGTCAATCTCGACGGTCTGCGCAAGCAAAAGGACCAGGTGAGCGAGTATGTTTCAACGCTTGAAAAGCAGCTGCCCAGCAAGGCTGAAATGGATGCGCTGCTTTCCGATATCAACCAGGCGGGTTTGGGCCGCGGCCTGCAGTTCGAACTATTCAAACCCGGTCAAGTACTCGTAAAAGATTATTACGCAGAGTTGCCGATCGACATCAAGGTGACCGGTTCATACCATGATGTAGGTGCGTTTACCAGTGATATCGCCAACTTGCCGCGGATTGTTACATTGAACAACATGAGCCTGGCCGCCGGCAAGGACGGCGTCCTGACGTTGGAAGCGATTGCCAAGACATTCCGCTATCTCGACAAGGATGAGGTCGACGCACAGCGCAAGGCTGCAAAAGCAAACGGCAAAGGGAAGGGGAAGAAATGAAACCTCTTTGCAGCATTATTAACGTTATCGGCGTAGCGCTGATGCTTTTACTATCAGGTTGCGGTGATGCCGGGGTACAGGAAGTAAAACAGTGGATGGAGGATGTGCGACGGCAGACCCCGGTTGCCGTACAAAAGCTTCAGGAGCCGAAGAAGTTTACGCCTTTTGTTTACAGTGCGACTGACGATCCCGATCCTTATAACCCAGCCAAACTGGCAGTTGCCTTGGCCAAGTTGAAAGCAAAATCCTCTGGCACAATCAAGCCGGACCTGGAGCGGCGTCGCGAGCCGTTGGAGAATTATCCGCTCGACACCGTCAAGATGGTCGGTACGCTGGAAAAGCCCGGATTGAGTTACGCGCTGTTGCAGGTCGATAAAACGGTTTTTCAGGTCAAAGTAGGTAACTACGTCGGCCAGAATTTCGGTATGGTCACGAAAATCACCGATTCGGAGGTTGAGGTGAGAGAAATCGTTCCCGACGCAGCAGGTGAGTGGACCGAGCGTAGAGCCACGTTAGAGTTGCAGGAGAATAAAAAATGAACGCAGCAAAGAAACTCTATGGAGGCTGGGCCGTCCTTGTGCGCCGGCCCTTGCGGCATTGGGCATTCGTGGCCCTGGCAGCCGTCGGCAGCCAGACGGCGATCGCGCAAGAAAACGCGATTGAATCGATCAGCGCCAACCAGCAGGGGGCGAATGTTATTGTCAAGGTGACGATGAAGAAGCCCGTTACCAAACCTCCGATCGGTTTTTCGATCACCAATCCTGCGCGTATCGCGCTGGATTTCGCTGGAACAGAAAATGAAACGGGGAAGTCCGCGCAGGAGATCGGCTTGGGCGACGTCCGCAATGTCAACGTTGTACAGGCAGGCCAGCGCTCGCGCCTGGTTTTCAATCTTCTGCGCCCGCTCAACTATGCCACGGCGGTCGAGGGCAATGTGGTCGTCGTTACCATTGACGGCTCCGGGGGGATTGCAACCCCAGTCAATGCCGCAGGTGTTCCGGCCGTCCGGACTGCGGCTGTCGGCAAGCAGGTTCTGAAAGATATCGATTTTCGGCGTGGTGCCAATGGCGAAGGCCGCGTTGTTATTGACTTGCCAGGAAATGAAATTGGTGTGGATGTGCGTCAGCAGGGCAAGACCATTGTGGTCGACTTTTTGAAGGCCGCCTTGCCTGAAGTCCTGCGCCGGCGCCTTGACGTCTCCGATTTTGGTACGCCGGTCCAAACCGTAACGACCACTCCGCAGGGTGAAAACGTCCGCATGGTGATCAACGCGGAAGGTCTGTGGGAGCACAGCGCCTACCAGAGCGACACACAGCTCGTGATCGATGTCAAGCCGATCAAGGAAGACCCGAACAAGCTTGTGCAAGGCACCCAGGGCTACCGCGGAGAGCGACTGTCCCTGAATTTCCAGAACGTCGAAGTCCGAGCGGTGCTGCAGGTAATTGCCGACTTCACCGGCCTGAACATCATTACCAGTGATACGGTCAGCGGCAACCTGACGTTGCGCCTGAAGGACGTGCCGTGGGATCAGGCTCTTGACATCGTCATGCAGGCCAAGGGCCTGGACATGCGCAAGAACGGCACCGTGTTGTGGATCGCACCCAAAGACGAATTGCTGACCAAGGAAAAGCTCGAGTTGGAGCAGAAGGCGCAGATTGCAGAACTGGAACCTCTGAAAACGGAAACCTTCCAGTTGAATTATCAGAAGGCGGAATCCTTCAAGCAGGTATTCGGTATCGATAATGCGAGCAGCGACAAGAAAAGCATTTTGTCGAAACGCGGTAGCGCCGTAATCGACCCACGAACCAACCAGTTATTCGTGACCGACATTGCCTCGAAGCTGGAGGAAATACGTAAACTGGTGCAGAAGACAGACATTGCTTCCAAGCAGGTGTTGATTGAAGCGCGTATTGTCGAGGCGGATGACAAGTTCAGCCGGAATCTTGGTGCGAAGCTCGGGTTTGCAGACATGCGCGGCATACGCGGCGGGGATGCAGGGTACCAGGTATCCGGCAATACACGGGCCGCCGTGACTGGTAATTATCTTGGTGTTGGCGAGCAGACTGGTCAGGCGACGATCACTGAGGAAAGCTATATCCCCAACACACAGTTCATTAACTTGCCGGCGGCGGGCATTAACGGGGCAAGTCCGGGAAGCCTCGCAATCAGCCTGTTTTCCGCGGCAGCCAACCGCTTCCTCAATCTTGAACTGTCCGCGCTTGAAGCTGACGGAAAAGGAAAGATCATCTCCAGTCCACGCGTTGTTACAGCCGATCAGTTGAAGGCGTTGATCGAGCAGGGTACCGAACTGCCGTACCAAGTAGCCACATCAAGCGGCGCAACATCTATTGCCTTCCGCAAGGCCAACCTCAAGCTCGAAGTAACGCCTCAAATCACTCCCGACGGCAACGTGATCCTGGATGTAGACGTTAACAAGGATAGTGTCGGGGTGGAAACACGTTCAGGATTTGCCATCGATACCAAACATGTGAAAACGCAGGTACTGGTTGAGAATGGCGGAACTGTGGTGCTTGGCGGTATTTTTCAGCAAGTAGAACGCACGCAGGAAACCAAAGTGCCGCTGTTCGGGGATATTCCGGTGGTGGGACATCTGTTCAAGAGCACGGGGCGTACGGCTGACAAGACGGAGCTGTTGATTTTCATTACACCCAAAATTGTCGCTGATCGCGTTTCGAGCCGATAATTAATCAACAAATTATTCGAAAAAGAAGAGAAGGCAAATTTATGAGAAACAGTGGATCCTCCAACTCATTTGGAAACGCCCTGCGGTACCTTGCAAGCATATTCATTGTATCTACCCTTCTATCCTGTGGAGGTGGTGGTGGATCTCCCGGGGTTGTATCCGGCGGCAGTGGAAGTGGAAGCACCGACACCGGTAGCACTGTAGGGTCAGTATCTTTGTTGTTCAGCAGCTCTGAATTGAAATCTGCAGGTACGGTCGGAGGTGAAGTGACCGTGACTGCGTTGGTCAAAAGCTCGACCAATACGGTACTTACTGCGATCCCTGTGACTTTTTCCGCAGATTCGGGTGCCTTGGCTGTACAGGATACTGCAACAGACCAGAATGGACGGGCGACGGCTTTACTTGGTACTTCGGGCGATCATACCAATAGAACGATTACGGTGACAGCGCAAGCGGGCGGGAAAACTGTCACGGGCACCGTCGACGTGGTCGGTACCAGTATTACAGTAGTCGGACCGAGTACGATCAGTGCCGGTGGTACTGGGGATTTCACGATTACCGTGAAGGATTCGGCTAATGCCGGGGTGGCGAATGTGCCAGTTCTTTTCAGTTCCCAAAAAGGAAACTCGATCGCGGTCAAGACTTCCAACGGCGGCTCGGCCAGTGCTCCGCTGACAAACTCTCAAGGGCAAGTAGTTCTTACATTGACTGCGACACAGTCTGGCGATGACGTCATTTCAGTCTCGGGGCAGGGAGCGAGCAACAAACTGGATGTTGGCGTGAATTCATCGACGCTCACCGTCCGGGTTTTCGATAGCAGCAATAATGAGGTGTCAACCGCAAGTACCAGCACATCCTGTCAGCGTGTTGCCGCACGCTATGAAGTTGGCGGAGTAGGACAGTCCGGAACGATCAATATCTCTACGTCACGTGGAAACCTTTATTCGAACAGCACCTGTGCTGCCGCCTTGGTCTCAAGCAGCGTGTCCCTTCTGAACGGCGATTCTCAGGATGTTTACCTGAAGTCTGAGACTGCTGGGGTGGCAACGGTCATAGCTACTGTTCCCAGCGGACCTTCTGCACAAACCGATGTGGAGTTTATTGCTCCGCTGACAGCAAGCGCCACTCTTAATCTGCAAGTGGATCCGGCGGTAATCGGGGCAAATTCAGGAACCGGTCAGAGTGAAAAAGCTACCGTGACGGCGGTGGTGCGCGATGGGACCACACAGAATAACTTTGTAAAGGGTGCTGTAGTTGAGTTTTCTCTCGTTACCGATCAAAGTGGAGGAGCATTGTCCAACCCATCAGTGGTAACAACAGACGAAAGCGGAAGTGCATCAGTGGTGTTTACTGCAGGAACTGCCGTGACCTCGACAGACGGGGTCACGATACAGGCAAAAATCCAGGGAACGAGTACTACGGCTACAGCAACCCTGACGGTGGCCAAAAAGTCCTTGTTTATCAGCGCGGGCACAGGCAATACGCTCGCTACGCCGAGCACTTCCACATATCGCCAGGACTATACGGTTTTCGTAACGGATGCGGGTGGTAATCCGGTTTCAGGCGCGACCGTAACAGCGACTATTATTCCGACGAGGTACAAAAAAGGATCCTGGTCCGTCCAGGACCATGATAATGATCCTTCGACATCTAATGTCTGGGCTCAGAATGTAGTTGGTACTTGCCCGAATGAAGATGACAACAATGATGGCATCCTGGATGCGGGTGAAGATGATAACAATAGTACTCATCTGGATCCGGGCATCAGTGGTGTCAACATCAGTTCGACTGGTACGACGGATGCATCAGGAACGGCAACAGTATCGGTTCTATATGCGCGTGATCGGGCAAATTGGCTGGAAGTCCAAATGACGATACGTGGAGAAGTGGCAGGTACAGAATCCGTATATCAGCCTCCGGCATATGTGCTGCCGATTTTGGCCGACGATACCAGCGATCTAACGGTGGCGCCGCCGGGGCAAACCAGTCCGTTCGGAGTTAATCCTTGCAACCAGGCAAACTAACTACGAATATTTTTCTCGTTGGTCTGATGGGCGCCGGCAAGACGACAGTCGGCCGGGCGCTCGCCAAGAAGCTCGACAAGAGGTTCATCGACTCCGATCATGAAATCGAGGCGCGCACCGGCGCCTCGATTCCATTGATTTTCGAGATCGAGGGCGAGGCCAGTTTCCGCCATCGCGAAGCGGAGGTCATTCGCGATTTGACGGCGCAGAGCGATATTGTGTTGGCGACTGGCGGCGGAGCGATCCTGAAGCCTGAAAATCGCGAATATCTGAAAACACGCGGTACCGTGATTTACCTGCGGGCCAGCGTCAACAGCATCCTGCAACGTACCAGTCACGACAAGAATCGTCCCCTGCTGCAGACGGCGAATCCGCGCGAGCGCATCGAGCAGCTTGCCAAGGAGCGCGAGCCCTACTACCTTGAAGTGGCCGACTTCGTAGTGGAAACCGGCCGCCCTAACGTACAATCGTTGGTGCAGAATATACTTGCCCAACTGGAATTGGCTCAAAATGCGAACGAAAGCGGTTGCGTTAGCGAAGACAAGCCGGATCAACATACTTAATTCATCATGACGCAGCAGAAATTCCCGATCACCTTGCAAGTCGATTTGGGTGAGCGCAGCTATCCGATTGTCATTGGTCAATCCCTGCTCACGGATCAAAGTCTCGTTAGCCGTTATGTCGCCGGCAAGCGTGTGGCGGTCGTGACCAACACGACTGTGGGACCGCTCTATCTGGACAGGCTGGTGGGCGCGCTCGAGGGCGCGGGCAAGCAGGTGACGACGATCATACTGCCCGACGGCGAGGAAGAAAAAAACTGGGCCAGTCTGATGCGTGTCTTTGATGTTTTGCTGGCCGAGAAATGCGACCGCAAGACCACGCTGGTGGCGCTTGGCGGCGGCGTAATCGGTGACCTGACGGGATTCGCAGCAGCCAGCTACATGCGCGGTGTGCCTTTCGTCCAGGTGCCGACGACTTTGCTCTCGCAGGTGGATTCCTCTGTCGGCGGGAAAACCGGGATCAACCATCCGCTCGGGAAGAACATGATCGGTGCGTTCTACCAGCCGCAGGGCGTGATCGCCGATACTTCAACACTGGATACCCTCCCGGCGCGAGAACTATCGGCTGGATTGGCAGAGGTGATCAAGCATGGTGCGATCATCGATGCTCGCTTTTTCGACTGGATCGAAACCAATATCACGAAACTGGTCGATCGAGATTCTTCGGCACTTTCCTATGCGATCCAGCGCTCCTGTGAGATCAAGGCCGACGTCGTGCGGCAGGATGAGCGAGAGGGGGGGCTACGCGCAATACTCAATTTCGGCCACACCTTCGGTCATGCCATTGAAGCCGGGCTCGGCTACGGTGAATGGCTGCATGGCGAAGCGGTCGGCTGCGGGATGGTGATGGCAGCAGATCTCTCGGAACGCCTCGGCTTTATTGATCGCGCGGCAAAAGAGCGTGTGACGGCATTGGTCAAGGCGGCGGGATTGCCCACTGTTGCTCCGGACTTGGGCGAGGCGCGCTGGCTCGAGCTGATGCAGGTCGACAAGAAAAATGAAGGAGGAGAGATCAAGTTTATTCTCCTCAAACCTCTTGGTGCCTCGATCATCATGCCGGCACCGCAGGATGCATTGCTGGCTACCATCCGGGCCTGCGTCGGGTAAATGGACTTCGAAACCCACCTCGCACCTTATGCTGCGTATTCTGCAGCATCGCGAGGCAGGCGTTTCCCGGAGCCGACCCCCGCATCGCGCACCGAGTTCCAGCGAGATCGCGACCGCATCATCCATTCGACGGCGTTTCGCCGGCTGGAGTACAAGACCCAGGTTTTCGTCAATCATGAAGGAGACCTGTTTCGCACCCGTTTGACGCATAGCATCGAAGTTGCGCAAATCGCGCGTTCTATCGCGCGCAACCTCCGTTTGAATGAAGACCTGGTCGAGGCTATCTCGCTGGCACACGATCTCGGACACACGCCGTTCGGCCATGCCGGTCAGGAAGCGCTCAACGATTGCATGAAAGATTTCGGAGGCTTCGAGCATAATCTGCAAAGCCTGCGTGTGGTCGACGAACTGGAAGAGCACTACGGCGCTTTCGATGGATTGAACCTGATGTTTGAAACGCGCGAGGGGGTCCTCAAGCATTGCTCGCTGTCGAATGCGCAAAAGCTGGGTGCGATCGGTGAGCGTTTCATCATGAAGAAGCAGCCTACGCTGGAAGCGCAGCTCGCAAACCTGGCCGATGAAATTGCATATAACAACCACGATATCGACGATGGCTTGCGGTCGGGACTCTTGACGACGGCTCAGCTTAATGAAGTCGACTTCTATGCCAGGCATCGGCAGGAAGTCGAGCGTGCATATCCGGGCATCGGCGGACGTCGTGCCATTCATGAAACCATACGACGGATGATCAATGCACTGATTGTCGACCTCATCGATGCTTCGCGAGCACGCATCACGGAGGCTTCATTGCAATCCGTCGATGATGTGCGCAATGCGCCGCAGTTGATTACATTCTCCGAAAAAATGAGCAGTGAGGCCGTGGTCTTGAAACGTTTCCTGCGCACGAATCTGTATCACCACTACCGTGTCAACCGGATGACCAGCAAGGCGCGGCGCATCATCCGAGAGTTGTTCGAGGCATTCATGCAGGAACCTCGTCTGTTGCCGCCGGATTATCAGGTCGCTATGCAAAATGCAGAGAAGGCGCAGGCACGCAAAGTGGCGGATTATATTGCCGGTATGACCGACCGTTACGCGATGCGCGAACACCGCCGGCTGTTCATGGTCGGCGAAATCTAGAACCTGCCATTGCAGCGGTGCTTCATTTGCGGGTAGCTTGCTCAGTCGAGGCTTTGCAATGGATGGGCGTGTTGCGGCCACGCCGGAACGAAAAAGCGCTCAATCATTTTGTCGTTCACTTCACTCAGCCTCACCGGATTCCAGCGGGGCGCGTTGTCCTTGTCGATAACCACCGCGCGGATGCCTTCAAGAACTTCGCCATGTTCGAAGCTGCGACGCACCATGGTGCGTTCCATGCGGAGACAGTCGGCGACTCCCATCGACCTTCCGCGCCGAAGCTGCGCCAGTGTTACGCACATCATGATGGGCGAGCGTTTTTTCATTACCGCCAGCGTCTGTTGCGCGAAGACGCTGGCGTCAGCAGTCAGCGAGTCGGCAATCGCGGTAACATTGTTGTGCGCGAAGTGGCGATCGATCGCGGAGCGCTCCGTCGCAAGCGTACTCGCCTCCGGTTCTACCTGCAAGCGGAACGGTGCCGTGAATTCCCGGATCGTCTCGCGGATGTCGGACTGCCTTGGTGCAGCAAGCAATTCCTGAAGCGTTGCCAATTGCGACGTCGGCACGAAAACGTCTGCAAGGCCTGCATACATCGCGTCGGCAGCGCCGATGACCTCACCGGTTACGCCGAGATAAGTGCCGAGTTCGCCGGGTGTGCGCGATAAAAAGTAACTGCCGCCGACGTCGGGAAACAAGCCGATATTCACTTCCGGCATTGCCATCTTTGTACGCTCGGTGACGATGCGAAGCCGATTCGACTCTCCGCCCTGAGCGACCCCCATGCCGCCGCCCATCACGATGCCGTCCATCAGCGCGACATAGGGCTTGGGATAAAAATGGATGAGGTGATTCAGTGCATATTCCTCGGTAAAGAAGTCCTCCAGCAGCGCGCTTCCATTTCGCGGTGTTGCATGACCGGCATCATGAAAGAAGCGGATATCTCCGCCCGCGCAGAACGCCCGTTCACTGCTGCTGCGGACTACCACCGCATCGATCGTGTCATCGGCGCGCCACTGCCGCAAAGCTGTGGTGATCGTGCGCACCATGTCGAGAGAAAGTGAATTGAGGGCCTTCGGACGGTCGAGGGTAATAATGCCGATGCGATTAATGGTGCGAGTTTGGACGAATGCGGTCATGGCGTGAAGCAGCAATTGAAAACAGTATTTTATCGACCTCGCAGCATTGCATCAGTCGTCATCGCGACAGTTAGTGATGCGTGCGCCAATTGAAAAGGGCGCCTCTGGTGCGCCCTTGTGACTTGCTGACCTGAACGGTAACCGCTGTCTGTCAGGCAGCGTTCTGTACGTCTTGCATTCGCTTGATCGTGTCGTGTTGATGGTCCTGAATCTTGGTCTTGTATTTCAGTACCTGGCGATCCAGTTTGTCCATCAGTGTATCAATTGCCGCGTACAGGTCCTCGGCAAAGCTTTCCACGTGTATGACATTTCCCCTCAGGCGCAAATTGACTTCAGCTCTCTGTCGTTTGTCTTTTTCAGAGGGCTTTTCTACCCCCAGGATGACTGCGATATCAATGACATGGTCGAAATGGCGTGTGATCCGTTCCAGTTTCGTTTGAACGTATTCCCGGATGGCAGGTGTCAGTTCGAGGTGATGTCCACTGATCATGAGATTCATACAGCGCTCCTATGGATGGCGTCGCTGGCGGTTCTGAGCGTGCCCGCGCAGACAGGGCTCCGCCGGAACACAGCAACATACGGTACAACGGAAAACTACAGGGATTTGCGGAGATTGACTGGAGGGATCTTCAAGGCCTCGCGGTACTTCGCGACGGTCCGCCGCGCGACTACCATGCCCTGTTCCCCCAACATATCCGCGATTTTGCTGTCAGAAAATGGATTCTTGGGGTCTTCGGCTCCTATCAATTGTTTGATCAGCGCACGGATCGCCGTAGAGGAAGCTTCTCCCCCTGTCTCTGTAGCGACGTGGCTGCCGAAAAAGTACTTCAACTCGAACATGCCATGAGGGGTAAGCATGTATTTTTGAGTTGTCACACGTGAAATAGTACTCTCGTGTAAACCCAGTGTATCAGCAATTTCGCGCAAGACAAGGGGTCGCATGGCAACCTCGCCATGCGAGAAGAAATTTCGTTGACGATCGACAATTGCTTGTGCGACTCGCAAGATTGTGTCGAAACGCTGCCGCATGTTCTTGATCAGCCACTTCGCTTCTTGCAGCTGTGAGGTAAGCGAGCCCTCACCCTTGCTCTGCTTCAGGATGTTCGCGTACAACGCGTTGACGCGCAGCCTCGGCATGACGTCATGGTTCAGGGTGACTTGCCAGCCGTTCTTTGCCTTTTTTACAATCACATCCGGCACGACGTAATCGGATGCATCGGATGCAAACAGCGATCCGGGGTGCGGGTTGCATTGCTTGATGACTTGTTGTGCTTCGCGCAAGTCTTCGTCGTCGCAGTCGAGCGCCTTCTTGAGTTTGTTGAAATCGCGTTGTGCGAACAGGGCAAGATGGTTTTCAACGATCTGCAATGCACGACGGCGGGTGACCAGCGGCACCTTGGGAAAGCGGCGGATCTGGATTGCCAGACACTCTGAGGCGTTGCGTGCGCCGACGCCGGCCGGTTCGAAGCTTTGCAGCAGCTTGAGCGCGACCATCAACTCGTCCAGGTCTATCTCCAGCTCTTCCGGCAGGCGCGCATGAATTTCTTCCAGCGATTCGTCGAGGTAGCCATTATCGTTCAATGCATCGATCATCAACTCGACCAAAGCTCTGTCGCGCGGTTCGTGCACCGTGACGCGCATCTGCTCCAGCAAGTGTTCGCGCAAGGTGGTTTCATGCGCCTCGAGTTGCGGCCGAGCATCATCGTCTTCGGGCGCCTTCGAAGTGCGCGCAACGTCGTCGAAACTCCATTCGCTCTCGCTTGAGGAGGGATTGTCAGAGAACTCGCTGCCATCGGCGCCGCTGCCCGACTCCTCCGCACCGGCCGGAGCTGCTTCGGTTGCGGGCGCTTCGGAGGCACTGGCGGACGCAGGGGCGCTGATCGCGCCGTCCGCAAGCAGGCGTACCGAGTGGTCGAGCGGATCGTCAACGCGTTCCAGCATCGGGTTGTCCGACAGGATTTGTTCCAACTCCTGATGCAGCTCGAGCGTCGACAGCTGCAGCAATCGGATCGATTGCTGCAGCTGCGGTGTCAGCGCCAGATGTTGCGAGATTCGAAGTTGGAGAGTCTGTTTCATACGGTCTGGTTTCGTCCTTACATCCGGAAGTGTTCGCCCAGATACACACGGCGTACCGACTCGTTGGCGATGATGTCGTCGGGGCGGCCGCTGGCAAGCACCGATCCCTGATTGATGATGTAGGCGCGGTCGCAAATACCAAGGGTTTCGCGCACGTTGTGATCGGTAATCAGCACACCGATGCCGCGCTCCTTCAGGAAACGCACGATGCGTTGGATCTCGATCACCGCGATCGGGTCGACGCCGGCAAAAGGCTCGTCGAGCAAGACAAACCTGGGATTGGTTGCAAGTGCGCGGGCAATTTCCACGCGTCGCCGTTCGCCGCCCGATAGTGAGAGGGCCTGGCTTTCGCGCAAACGTTCGATCTGCAAATCCGCAAGCAAGGTATTGAGTCGCTTCTCGATTTCCGCCCTCGGCAAGGGCTTGCCGTCGACGCGCTGCAACTCCAGCACTGCGCGGATGTTGTCTTCCACTGTGAGCTTGCGAAACACCGATGCTTCCTGCGGCAGATACGACAGTCCCAGGTTCGCACGGCGGTGGATGGGCAGGCGTGAAATCGCGGCCCCGTTCAGGTCGATTTCCCCAGCGTCCGAGGGGACCAGACCGACGATCATGTAGAACGATGTGGTTTTTCCGGCGCCGTTAGGGCCAAGCAGTCCCACTACTTCGCCGCTTTCTACCTGCAGCGAAACATCGCGCACCACTTGGCGTGCGCCATAACTTTTCTGTAAGCCGCGGACAGCAAGCGTACTTGTCATGCTATTTGCCCTTCGTGTCGTTACGTGGCTGAATCACCGCTTTGATGCGGCCTTCGCCAGGTTTGCTTTCGCCGGAGCGGGTATTGTTCACGGTGAAAAATTCTGCACGGCTGTCGTAGGAAATGAACTCACCCTGGACTTCATCGGTGGGCTTGTTGCCTTCAAGCCGTTTTATTTTTGCATTCGAAAACAGCTTCACGATCTCGGTCTTGCCGTTGTACTCGATGCGCTCGGCTTGTCCTTCGACCCACTGATCGGGGCCGCTATCGCGCTTCTGGCGAAATGTTGCCAAGCCGCTCGGTCCGTTGATTAGCGTGGCGTATTGATAGCCCTCCGGATCTTGCGAGACGATCAGCTTGTTTGCGCGCATGATCAGGGTGCCGCGGGTCAGGATCACATTGCCGGTGAAGGTGTTGATCTGTTTCACATCGTCGTAGGCCATCTGGTCGGCTTCGACGTTGGTCGGCTTTTCGGAATCCGCCTTTTCAGCACGTGCGCTGTAGCTCGCAACGGCGGCGAAGATCGTCAGCAGCAGGAGGATACGTTTCATGAAAGGTCTCGAATAGGATGCATCACGTTATACCGGATTAACGCTGAGGGGGTTGATACGTGCCATGAACGCTGTTTGACAGGCTGAATTCGCGTGTCGCATTGTTCGCAAACATGCCGGTGCCGGTTAGTGTCGTGTTGCCGACAACGATTTCCACCGGCTTTGGCGTTTTCATCACATCGTCGTCCGGCAACACCAGTAGATACTCGGATCGCATATGCATCGCCTCTTTATCACCGGAAGCCGGGCGGTCCACACGCACGTTGTCGTATAACCGTACTTCGCTGTTGTCGCTGTTCACGGTTGCACGTTCCGCACGCATCGTTGTCGGCACGCGTCCGTTGCCCAGGTTGTGGAGCACGGGCTGCAGGATCTCGTACGAATCATCCTGTGGATGGTGGATCAGCTTCTCGCCGGCAAACTGGTATTGCGCGTTGCCAGTGGATTTCGATAGATTCACATAGCTGAAATTGTCGACGTAAAAATCCGGTTCCTTTCTTTCTGGACTCGGAAACTGGTCGCTGCTGGCTCGGCGCATGACCTCAAGCAGCCAGAAACTCCCGAGCGCCACAGCGATCAGCGGCGCCAGAATGGCCATCAGGCGGAATCGCTGAGACGGTACCGGATTCATGTCAGATACGGCGCCAGAGCAGCCTCGTAGTTACCCTGTGCGCGCAGAATGAAATCGCAGAGCTCGCGCGCAGCACCACGCCCGCCCTGTGCCTGCGTTACGTAGTGCACACGAGAGCGGACTTCAGGATGGGCGTTGGGCACGCTGGCAGCGAAGCCCGCCCTTGTCAGAACCGGCAGGTCGATCACATCATCGCCAACAAAGCCGCTTGCTTCGGCGGTGATGCCGGTTTGTGCCAGCAACTGTTCGAATGCGGCGCGCTTGTCGTGTACGCCCTGAAACAGATGCGTGATGCCGAGGTCGGCGGCACGGCGCGCCACGAGGTCGGACTTGCGCGCACTGATGATGGCGGTTGCAACACCCGATCGTTGCAGCAATTTCATGCCGTGGCCGTCAAGCACGTTGAACGTCTTGATCATTTCGCCATGCGGGCCGTAATGAAGGCTGCCGTCGGTGAGAATGCCGTCGACATCAAAAATCATCAGCCGCACACGCGCGGCCCTGACGACTGCGTCATCTTGCATCAGATCACCTTGGCGCGAGTCAGGTCATGGATATGCAACGCACCGACAAGCCTGCCTTCGGTATCCGCCACCAGCAACTGGTTGATGCGGAATTGCTCCATCAGCTCGACCGCTTCGACGGCGAGTTGATCCGGGCCGATGGTGAGCGGATTGGCATGCATTACTTCGGCCATCGTCAATTTGCCGAAATCCTGCGCATTCTCGATCAGACGGCGCAGGTCGCCATCGGTAAAAATACCGATAACGCTGGATGAGTCGTCCACCACAGCGGTCATCGCCATGCCTTTTCTGGTGATCTCGAGCAAGGCAGTCTGCAATGCGACATCTGCGTGCACGGCCGGAACGGCATCGCCGCTGCGCATCACGTCGCGGACATGGGTCAATAACCGTCTGCCCAACGCGCCGCCCGGATGCGATCGCGCAAAGTCTTCCTCACGGAAGCCGCGGGCGTCGAGCAAAGCGACGGCCAGCGCATCGCCGAGTGCCAGCGTCGCAGTCGTGCTGGCGGTCGGTGCGAGGTTGAGCGGGCAGGCTTCCTTGTCCACTCTGACATTCAGGTGGATGTCAGCGAGTTGCGCCAGACGCGAATCGTCGTTCCCAGTGATGGCAATCAGTGTTGCGCCCATACGCTTAATGATGGGAATGATGGAAATGAATTCCGCCGCTTCACCGGAATAGGAAATGGCGATCACGGCGTCTTTCTCGGTAATCATCCCGAGATCGCCATGCAAGGCCTCGGCTGCATGAACGAACAGCGCCGGGGTGCCGGTCGACGCCAGGGTCGCAGCGATTTTGCGTGCGATATGGCCGGACTTGCCGATACCGGAAACAACCACGCGGCCGCTGCAATGCATCAGCACGGAAACTGCCTGGACAAAGCTATTGTCGCCCTGATCCGATAAACGGTTTTTCAGTGCGAGTATGGCGTCGGCTTCGATCTGCAGCGTGTCGCGCGCGAGGTCGACCGCGCGCCGTGCAGTTTTTGCGTCGAAGGCTTCCGACAGGGTTTTTGCATCGGTTACACTCATGCGGGAAGTATAAACGAATTACGAAAGCAAAAAATCTGCCAGTCACAACAAAAAAGTGATGACATGAAGGCGTTTTCGTGTGTGCTTCGTGTCCTAAGTAATTCATTCTGAAAGTAAATCCGCAACAGGCCTTATCCGTTCGTGCTGGCATGACGCCGGACAAACCGTGGTTCGGTTGGGCGAGGTGGCGACCGTTCCATGCAGGACATTTTTTCATTTTGTTTGGCTATTTTGACAACACATGTTTTCGGCACTTGAACTAACCCTTGTCCTGCTGGCTGCTGCAGTGCTTGGCGTGGTTGCGTTTCGCATGCTGCACTTGCCGCCTATGCTCGGATACCTGATCGTAGGGATCGTGATCGGGCCGCATGGGTTCGGCATGGCGAGCGAAAACCAGACGACGCATACGCTGGCGGAGTTCGGCGTCGTGTTCCTGATGTTTTCGATCGGTCTCGAGTTCTCGTTGCCCAAGCTGTCGGCAATGCGGCATACGGTATTCGGGCTGGGCATGGCCCAAGTGCTGTTGACCATCCTGGCAACCATGCTGTTCGGCTGGATGATGGCGCATTTTCTGCCGCAACTCGTCGACATCAGCTGGCGTGCGGCCTTTGCGTTGGGCGGTGCACTGGCGATGTCGTCCACCGCGATTGTTTCCAAGCTGTTGACGGAGCGCCTGGAGCTGGAAACGCCGCATGGCCGGCAGATCTTTGGCATTTTGCTGTTCCAGGACCTTGCCGTGGTGCCACTGCTGATCCTGGTGCCGGCACTGGCAAGAAACTCCAGCGATCTCGTAGCAACGCTGGCGCTGGCCACCATGAAAGCTGCGGTCGTACTGGTGCTGCTGCTGGTGATCGGCCAGCGCTTGATGCGCAGCTGGTTCCATATTGTCGTCAAGCGCCGCTCACAAGAGTTGTTCATGCTGAACCTTTTGCTGATCACGCTGGGAGCGGCGTGGATTACCGAAAAGGCGGGATTGTCGCTGGCGCTTGGCGCCTTTGTCGCCGGTATGCTGATTTCGGAAACGGAATACAAGCACCAGGTGGAAGAGGACATCAAACCCTTCCGCGATGTGCTGCTCGGCCTGTTCTTCATTACCGTCGGGATGTTGCTCAACGTCCGTCTGGTGTTGGAGAACTGGTGGCTGGTGTTGTTGCTGCTGACCGGGCCGGTACTGGTGAAGTTCGCGCTGATTGCATTGCTGACCAGGTTGAGCGGCGCTGCCACCGGCGTCTCTCTGCGCACTGGCCTGGCGCTGGCGCAAGCGGGAGAATTCGGTTTCGTGCTGCTCAACCAGGCCGGCGGCCTGCAATTGATGGACCCGCTCATCATCCAGTTGATTCTGGCATCGATGGTGCTGTCGATGCTGGTCGCGCCTTTCATCATCGCCAAGTCCGATGCCATCGTGATGAAGCTCTCCGCCAATGAGTGGATGATGCAGTCGCTGGCGTTGACGCAGATTGCCGCGCGCACCATGACGACGCAGAAACATGTGCTGATTGCCGGTTTCGGGCGGAGCGGCCAGAGCCTCGCCAAGTTGCTGGAAGAGGAAAACATTCCCTATCATGCGCTCGACCTCGACCCGGACCGGGTGCGCGAAGCGCAGGCGGCCGGCGCCAACGTTTCGTTCGGCGATGCTTCAAGACGCGAAAGCCTGGTTGCTTCCGGCATCCATCGTGCTGCAGCGCTGGTGGTCACCTATGCGAGCACGCCGTCGGCGCTCAAGGTCTTGCACTTCGCGCACGAATTGGCGCCCGAGTTGCCCGTCATCGTGCGTAGTCATGACGACACCGACCTGGACAAATTGCGTGAAGCCGGAGCGGCGGAAGTCGTGCCGGAAGCGATCGAAGGCAGCCTGATGCTGGCTTCCCACGCGCTGGTGATGCTGGGCGTACCGCTGCGGCGCGTCGTGCATCGCGTGCAGGCGGCGCGCGACGAGCGCTATGCGTCGCTGCGAGGCTATTTCCATGGCGCCAGCGACGCACCCGACGATGCCGAGCACTTGCACGTGCGCCTGCACTCGGTGCGTCTGAACGAGGGTGCCAAGGCGATTGGCAAACCAATATCCTCGCTGCGGCTTTCCGAAGTCGGAGCCGAGGTGACGATCGTCCGACGCGGCAAGAGTCGCATCGAATTGACGCCGGACACGGTGCTGCAGGAAGGGGATATTGTCGTTCTGCGCGGGGCTACCGAAGCTGTAGCACGTGCGGAAGAGCGCTTGCTGAAGTGATGGCCGCAAGGTGCGGAAGTAGGGGGCGCCTGGTTGCGTTCCCGAGTGTGAAAGCCGTTTTCCAACTAGAAAACGTACTTGCGCAGATGTCGCTACAATGCCGGGGTAGTACCGCCCTTCATCGAAAGAAGCGACAATGCAAGTGTTTGAACGCATCCTTGGCATCATCCTGCCGGTTTTCATCATCATCGCGGTAGGGTACGGGTATGCGCGTCTACGCGGCGACAGCGTCAAATCCGATATGGGCTCGGTCAACCGTGTCAGTATGGGCATACTTTGCCCGCTGTTGGTGTTCACCGCACTGGCCGCAAAGGACTTTGACCTGGTTCACAATGTTTCTTTGATCCTGGCGGGCGTACTGATTTCCCTCGGCTCCGGGTTGGTGGCATGGCCGGTTGCGCGCCTGTTCGGCTACGACGTGCGCAGCTTCATTCCACCGATGATGTACAACAACTGCGGCAACATGGGCTTGCCGCTTGCCGTGCTGGCATTCGGCATGGATGCATTGCCGGCAGCGGTCGCGCTGTTCATGGCGTGCAACCTGATCTACTTTTCGGTTGGAATCAAGATCATCGAGAGCGGACGTTCCTATCACACGCCGTTCTGGAAATTCCTGATGAGCCCGATGATGCTGGCGATGGTGATCGGCATGGTGTTCGCCATCTTTCATATCACCTTGCCGGCGCCGTTGATGATCGCACTGAAAATGCTTGGAGATGCCTGCATCCCGATCATGCTGTTCGCATTGGGTGTGCGCATGCTAGACGTCAATTTCAAGAGCTGGCACATCGGCCTGATCGGCGCGGTGGTGTGTCCGGTCGGCGGTCTGCTCGTTGCGTGGCTGCTTGACGGCGTACTGGACTTGACAGCGATGCAACGCGGGCAGATGTATCTGTTCGCTGCATTGCCGCCGGCCGTGTTCTGCTTCATGGTGGCCGAGCAGTACAAACAGGAACCGGACAAAGTCGCGTCCATCGTGCTGCTTGGAAACCTAGCGGCGCTTGCCTTTGTGCCGCTGGGACTGTGGATGGGTTTGCGTCCGTAACCCTGCTGCGTCAAGCGAGATGCATTCGCTTTATTGACACACACTACAGTGTCGGCAGCACGACGAAGTCGTTTTGCCGCACTGACGCATCCTCGATCTCCGACACCGCCACATCGCTGACTCTTGCTGTGCGCGGACCTTGCCTTGCCCAGCCGGTAATGCTCTCTATCGCTTCCGGCGCGCCGCTTACTACAGCCTCGACAGACCCATCGCTGCGATTGCGTACCCAGCCGGCCAGACCTAGCGCACACGCCTGCTCATGAAAGGACGCGCGGTAGCCGACGCCCTGAACTTGGCCGGCGATGCGAAGATGTCTGGCCATCCCGGTTCCCTCTCTTACTTCACCTTCAACATCGGCGCAAGGTACTTGCCGGTGAAGCTGGCCGGATTCCTGGCAACGTCTTCCGGCGTCCCTTTGGCAATGATCTGCCCGCCGCCGGCGCCGCCTTCCGGGCCGAGGTCGATGATCCAGTCGGCGGTCTTGATCACGTCGAGATTGTGCTCGATGATCACGACGGTGTTGCCTTGGTCGCGCAGTCGATGGATCACTTTCAGCAGCAAGTCGATGTCGTGGAAGTGCAGGCCGGTGGTGGGCTCGTCCAGGATGTACAGGGTGCGGCCGGTGTCGCGCTTCGAGAGTTCCAGCGATAGCTTCACACGTTGCGCTTCGCCGCCCGACAGGGTGGTCGCGCTCTGGCCGAGTCGGATATAGCCGAGGCCGACATCGAGCAGCGTCTGCAGTTTGCGGGCGACGATCGGCACCGGTTTGAAGAACTCGTACGCTTCCTCGACCGTCATCTCCAGCACTTCATGGATGTTCTTGCCCTTGTACTGCACTTCCAGTGTTTCGCGGTTGTAGCGCTTGCCGTGGCAGACGTCGCATGGCACATAGACGTCCGGCAGGAAATGCATCTCCACCTTGAGTACGCCGTCGCCCTGGCAGGCTTCGCAACGGCCACCCTTGACGTTGAATGAGAAACGGCCGGCGGAGTAGCCGCGTTCCTTCGCTGCAGGCACCGTCGAAAACAGGTCGCGGATCGGTGTAAACACGCCGGTATAGGTGGCGGGATTGGAGCGAGGCGTGCGGCCGATCGGTGCCTGGTCGACCGAGATGACCTTGTCGAAATGTTCGAGGCCGCTGATTGTTTCGTAGCGGGCGGGTTCTGTTTGAGAACCGTACAAATGGCGCGCGGCTGCGTGGTACAGCGTGTCGTTGACCAGTGTCGATTTGCCCGATCCCGATACGCCGGTGACGCAAGTCAGCAGGCCGACCGGCAACTCCAGCGTCACGTTTTTCAGGTTGTTGCCGGCAGCGCCACTGATCATCAGTTGCCGCTCCGGATCGGCGGCAGTACGTTTCTTCGGTACGTGGATTGCCAGCGTGCCATTCAGGTACTTCGCCGTCAGCGATTTCTTGCTCTTCAGGATGTCGGGGAGCGGTCCCTTTGCAATCACTTCGCCGCCGTGCACGCCGGCGCCGATACCCATGTCGACCACGTAGTCGGCGCAGCGGATTGCGTCCTCGTCATGTTCGACCACCAGCACGCTATTGCCGATGTCGCGCAAATGCTTGAGCGTGGCAATCAGGCGGTCGTTGTCGCGCTGATGCAAACCGATCGAGGGTTCGTCCAGCACATACATCACGCCGGTCAGGCCGGAACCGATTTGCGATGCGAGACGGATGCGTTGCGCTTCACCGCCGGACAGCGTGTCGGCGCTGCGTTCCAGCGACAGGTAATCGAGGCCGACGTTGTTCAGGAACTTCAGGCGCGACACGATTTCCTTGATGATGCGGTCAGCGATTTCCTTCTTGGCGCCGGTCAGTTTCAGCTTCTCGAAAAATTGGAGCGTGTCGCGCAGCGGCGTCGCCGCCACTTCATAGATGGAGCGTTCCTGTTTGCCGGTGCCGACTTTCACGTAGCGCGCCTCGATGCGCAGGCGGGCACCTTTGCACGACGGGCATTCTTTCTGGTTGATGAACTTCGCCAGTTCTTCCTTCACCGCCATCGAGTCGGTTTCGCGATAACGGCGTTGCAGGTTGTTCACGACGCCTTCGAAGGTGTGTTCGCGCACCACGGCGCGGCCACGCTCGTTGATGTAGGTGAACGGCACGGTCTGTCGGCCTGATCCGTACAGCACCACGTGCTGCGCCGATTCCGGCAGCTTTTCGAAGGGCGTGTCGACGTCGAAGCCGTAATGTTCGGCCAGGTTCGACAGCATCTGGAAATAGAACTGATTGCGCCGGTCCCAGCCCTTCACCGCGCCACTGGCGAGCGACAGGTTGGGGAAGGCGACGATGCGCTTGGGGTCGAAGAATTCGATGTGGCCCAGGCCATCGCATTCCGGACAGGCGCCCATCGGATTGTTGAAAGAGAACAGGCGGGGTTCGAGTTCCTGCAGCGAATAGCCGCAGGTCGGGCAGGCGAATTTGTTGGAAAACAAATGCTCTTTTCCGCCGTCCATCTCCAGTGCGATTGCGCGGCCTTCGGCCAGGCGCAGTGCTGTTTCGAAACTCTCCGCCAAGCGCTGTTTCACGTCCGCCTTGACCTTCAGGCGGTCGATGACGACGTCGATCGTGTGCTTTTCGGTTTTCTTCAGTTTCGGCAGATCGTCGACTTCATAGGTCTTCGCCGCATGGGTGCCGCTTTGAATCCGGAAGCGTACAAAGCCCTGCGCTTGCATCGCCTCGAACAGGTCGGCGTGCTCACCCTTGCGATTGGCGACGACCGGCGCCAGGATCATCAGCTTGGTGTCTTCCGGCATGGCGAGCACGGCATCGACCATTTGCGATACCGATTGCGCCGCCAGCGGGCTTTCCGGATGGTCGGGGCAGTAGGGCGTGCCAACGCGCGCGTACAGCAGGCGCAGGTAATCGTGGATTTCGGTGACGGTGCCGACCGTCGAACGCGGATTATGCGAAGTCGCTTTTTGCTCAATCGAAATTGCCGGCGACAAGCCTTCAATCAGGTCGACGTCGGGTTTTTCCATCAACTGGAGAAACTGGCGCGCGTAGGCCGACAGTGATTCCACATAGCGGCGCTGGCCTTCCGCATACAGCGTATCGAATGCGAGCGAGGACTTGCCGGAACCGGACAATCCTGTGATGACGATCAACTGGTTGCGTGGCAACTCGAGATTGATGTTCTTCAGATTGTGGGTACGTGCGCCGCGAATTCTTATTTCTTCCATGAACTGCCTTTAACTTGGATACAACCAGGGCTTAATACGGGTCAACCTGATACTATAACGGGTTTTGAAGCTCGTCGTCTCCAGCAGTCTCCCTTCATGTCTTCCACTTCTTTCGCCGAACCGGGCAGCAGCATGACTCGCGCAGAAATCCGCGCCAGTGGCACTTTGGCATCCATTTTTGCGCTGCGCATGCTAGGCATGTTCCTGATCCTGCCGGTGTTCGCCGTACATGCAAGAACATTGCCCGGGGGCGATAGCGCGACCATGGTCGGCCTGACAATGGGGATTTATGGCTTGACCCAGTCCTTCTGCCAGATTCCGTTCGGTATCGCTTCCGACAAATACGGCCGCAAGCCCGTGATCGTGGCCGGCCTGATCCTGTTTGCCCTCGGTTCCTTCATCGCCGCGGCAGCCGGCACACTTGCCTGGGTGGCGGTCGGCCGCGCGATTCAGGGCTCGGGCGCGATTTCGGCTGCGGTCACCGCATTCATTGCCGATGCTACGCGTGAAGAGCATCGCACCAAGGCGATGGCAATGGTTGGAGGGTCGATCGGCGTGACGTTCGCGGTGTCGCTGATTGCCGCACCGGTGATGTACAGCCTAATCGGAATGGGCGGAATCTTCGCGTTGACCGGCACCCTCTCGGCGATTGCAATCCTTGTCGTGATCTATATTGTGCCGCCGACGCCCATGTTTGCAGCCAAACGGGTGCAGTTCTCCGAAGTGCTGGCCAACGGCGAACTGATGCGCCTGAACTTCGGCGTGTTCGCATTGCATCTGACGCAGATGGCGATGTTCGTCATCATGCCGGCTGCGCTTGTGCAATATGCCGGACTGCCGGTCGCGGATCACTGGAAAATCTATCTCCCGGTGGTCCTGACGTCGTTTGTGCTCATGTTGCCGCCCGTGTTTGCCGGCGAAAGGCGCGGAAAGAT
Organism: uncultured Noviherbaspirillum sp.; assembly: GCA_966212445.1. Lineage (GTDB taxonomy): Bacteria > Pseudomonadota > Gammaproteobacteria > Burkholderiales > Burkholderiaceae_D > Noviherbaspirillum. The sequence goes on from CBIHRJ010000009.1 coordinate 59,205, forward strand.
GAAGCAGGTGTTTATCGGCGCCATTGCGTTGATGCTGGTGGTGCAGGTCGGGCTGTTCCTGTTCCTCGGGTGGCCGAATTCGCACTGGTCGGTACTGGTCGGACTGCTGTTGATGTTTTTTGTCGCTTTCAACATCCTGGAGGCGTCGCAGCCGTCGCTTGTATCGCGGATCGCGCCGCCGGCAGCGAAGGGAGCCGCGCTAGGCGTATATAACACCCTGCAGGCGCTCGGGCTGTTCTGCGGCGGTGTCCTTGGCGGATGGCTGAAGCAACATGCAGGTGTGCCCGCAGTTTTCGTGCTGGGTGCGGCGCTTACTGTTGTCTGGATTATAATTGCGGCGAACATGAAGAACCTGCCGCGCCGCGCCGCCGTCCAGGCGGCTGCCTGATCGGAACACGCTTTACATCATTCGCAGCACGGTTACTATTGAGTCAGCTTTAGGAGAAATTTATGGCATCGGTTAACAAAGTCATCATCGTCGGCAACCTAGGGCGTGACCCGGAAACGCGGTACATGCCGAATGGCGACGCGGTCACCAACGTCGCTGTTGCGACGACCGAAAGCTGGAAAGACAAGAACAGCGGTGAAAAGAAGGAGTTGACGGAGTGGCATCGCATTACTTTCTACCGCAAGCTTGCCGAGATCGCCGGCCAGTATCTGAAGAAGGGATCGCAGGTCTACGTGGAAGGACGTCTGCAGACGCGCAAGTGGACCGACAAGGATGGTGTCGAGCGTTACACCACTGAAATTATCGCTGACACGATGCAGATGCTGGGCAGCCGCCAGGGCATGGGCGGTGGTGCGCCGATGGACGACGATTACGGCAGCGCCCCGGCTCCGCGCCAGAGCAGCGGCGGAGGTGGCGGAGGCGGTGGCGCAGCGCGCGGTGGTGCATCGCGACCAGCTCCCAATTTCAGCGACATGGACGACGATATTCCGTTCTGATATCCATGGATGCGTGAAAAAAGCCCCGTCAAACGGGGCTTTTTCTTTGGAAAACGTGTCTTGCACCGCTTTTTGCCAATTTTATGCAACAAGATTTCCGATGGACACAAATTTCCTGTCTACAATTTGCTAAGATCATTGCTTGCCAGAACCGCGCGGACCGCACATATTGAGCGCATCCGGCCTGCGGCCTGAGCGGCCAATCCAAGATTTAGTACTCAATAATGTTTTCCATCCGTCGCGGCCGGACCGACATCGTGGGCAAGAATCAGATCGACAGCCTCATGGAGGCTGCTGGCGATGCGGTATTCCGGCTGGACGGAACAGGCATCATCCAGTATGCAAGCAAGCGTGCGTCCGAACTGATCGGCCCGGAAATCGAGCTTGTAGGGCAGCCATTGGGCGGCCTCGTCCTTGCCGCAGACCATCCCGCGGTGGATTCGATCGTGGCGCAGGCGGCGGAATCGAGCCAGCCCAGCAAAGCCAATGTGCGCATAAGGACAACGACCAGTGCACTCTGGATCGAATTGCAGGTCACACCCTATTCAATCGCCGACGGCAGCCTTGAACTGCTGGCGGTCGGCCGGGACATTTCTGGTCAGCAAGCGACGGAAGAGCGCTTGCGCCACATGGCGACCCACGATGCGCTTACAGGTCTTCCGAACCGTTCGCTGTTGTCGGACCGTATTCGGATGGCCATTGCCCAGGCGCGACGGACCGGTCGGGGATTCTGTGTTGTGGCGCTGGATCTCGACGGATTCAAGAAGGTCAACGATGCGCTTGGCCATCCGGTCGGTGATGCGCTGCTGCGTGTGGCGGCGATGCGTTTATCGGATACGCTGCGCGATGTCGACACGTTGGCGCGCGTAGGCGGTGACGAGTTTGTCGCGGTGCTGCCCGGAGCGATATCGGAGGCGGAAATTCAGATCATCGCGCGCCGCATGATCTCCACCATGCAACTGCCGTTCGAGATCCAGGGGCATACGCTGTACGTCGGCACCTCGATCGGTGCTGCGGTTTTTCCGGAACACGGCGACAGTGAAGTGAAGCTGCTGGCACATGCCGATACGGCAATGTACCGCGCCAAGGAAACCGGGAAAGCGCGTTGCGTCATTTATAACCACGAAAAGTTCACGCAGGCCGAACACGACGTGTCGATGGAGGCAGCGATGTTCCAGGCGGTACGCGACGGTGAGTTTCTGTTGAACTATCAGCCCATCGTCGACGCGCGCACTCGCCAGATCATGGGATTCGAAGCGTTGATGCGCTGGGGCCGGCCGGGCTTGGGAATGGTATCGCCGGCACAGTTCATCCCGATGGCCGAAAGCAACGGCCTGATCAACCTGCTCGGCGCATGGGCATTGAAAGCCGCCTGCGTACAGATCAAGCGTTTTCAGGAAGTCGCCGGCCGTCCGCTATATGTATCGGTCAACGTCAGCCCGCGCCAGTTCCGCAACGACCAGTTCCTCGATATCATGGATGAAGCGATGAAGTTGTCCGGGCTTGATGGACAGCAGCTATTGCTGGAAATTACCGAAGGGATCCTGATGTCCGATCCCGAACACGCCGAGGCCCTGTTGACCGCGATGGCTGCACGCAAGGTCCGCATCGCGATTGACGATTTCGGTACTGGCTATTCTTCGCTCGCCTACCTCAAACGCTTTCCGATTGCGACGCTGAAGATCGATCGCACCTTCATCAAGGACCTGCCCGGCTCGGTCAAGGATGTGGCAATCTGCAATGTCGTCCTTAGCCTTGCCAGCCACCTCAATCTCAGCACGGTTGCCGAAGGTGTGGAGAACGAAGAGCAGCTTGAATTCCTTGCAGCCCATGGGTGCGGCCTGATACAAGGCTACCTGACTGGCCGACCGCTGCTTCCGGCTGAGGTCATCGAGCTGTTGAAGGCCGGCACCACATTGCCGGCGCAGCCCTTGGCGACCCAATAGCGAGAGGCATATCAGATGAATCCTGCCCTGAAAGCCGTGCCATCCAGCCCAGAGAAGACTATGGAACTGCTCTGGTCGCGAGTGCGCCAGCGCGGCGACCTGCCGGGGTTTTCGAAGGTGGTGAGCGCGATCATCGGCGCAATGCGGGGCGATGACGACCGCGAGTTCAGCATGACCAAGACGGTTCTGCAGGATCCGGCGCTGACCCAGAAAGTTTTGCGGCTCGCCAACAGTGCAATGTATTCGGTATTCGGGCAAGGCATCAATACTGTCTCGAAGGCGGTGATTGTGCTCGGTACGGAAGCGATCGGCCATCTTGCACTCGGATTGAAGCTTGTCGACGGTTTGTCTGCTGCATCGGCGGAATCCGCCAATGCACGTGCCGAAATGGAGAAAGCCGTACTCGCCGGTCACATCGCGCGTCAAGTTGCATCGACGGCGAGCACGCGCGATGCGGAAGAGGCAGTGGTGTGCTCGATGTTGCACTCGCTTGGCCGCATGATGACGGCGTTTTATTTGTCCGACCGCTGGCAGGCGGTGCAGGCCCATGCCGCTGCAATCGGCGTCGATGAAAACCAGGCGGCATGCGAAATACTCGGGCTTGGGCTTGACGATATCGGTCGTCAGGCGGCGCAACAGTGGGGTTTGCCGGCGGGCCTGGTCGAGACCTTGCAGGACATGCCGCCCAAGCCGGTGGGTGAGCCACTGGACCATAAGGACTGGCTGGCTGCGGTATCGACCTTGTCCTCGCGTTGCGCCGAGGCGCTGAGTGCCCATAACGTCGACGCGGAGCAGGAACTTTCGCGGCTGGCTGATAGTTACGCTGATATGCTGGGCCTCGAAGTATCGCAAGTGCTGGCTGCGGTCGATTCCGCGCAGCGGACTGCAGCCGACGAGGATTCGGTAGTGGTGCGGCCGGTCAAGCGCACTTCTCCGGAAAAGGCGTCGCCGTTGCTCGGTAAACCTGCCGATGCTGCCGCGATACTGGCACGAGGGGTATCGGACATGCGCGGCGCGTTGGCCAGCGCGAACTTCAGCCAGCTAATGTCAATGGCGCTGGAAACCGTCTACCAGGGGCTGCAGTTCAGCCGCACGCTGGCATTCCTGCGCAACCAGGAGCAATCGCAGTACGTTGCGACCATGTGCCTGGGAGAGGGGGCGCAGGAACTGATGCCGCGGCTGGCATTTTCCGACGCCTATCAACCGGACGTCTTTCACGCCGCACTGGCGAATGACAAGATGATCTTTGTCGAGAATGCCCAGGATCCGGCGTTTGTGAACAAGGTGCCGCGATGGTGGAAGGAAGCGCTGCCAGCGGTGCGCAGTTTCATGGTGTTGCCGCTGACGGTGAACCGCCATCCTGTTGGCTTCATCTATGGCGACTGGGATATGGTCAAACCGCATTCCAGGATCGAGCAAGCGGAAATTCCAGCGTTGAACGAACTCCGTACTTTGGTCACACGTGCCCTGGAGCAGCGTCGCAGCGCTGAGCCATCCTGGGCTCGCACAATCCTCTAGCCTCCCGCCACCCTTTCGGTACGGCATTCCATTTCGCCCCCATCCCTGCGCGTCTGCGCAATCAAATTTGATTTTCGATAACATTTTTTCAAGCGAAGGTGTCGAAAGTTGTCGTTTATTGTGACAAAATGTATTATTAATTAATAAATTAATTGCAATTACATTAACGGCGATGGGTGGGGCATGAAAGACGCAATCGTATTCTTTGCGGTAGTCTTCAGTGGACTTCTATTGTGGTTTGCAACCAGGCACAAAGGACGGCCACGTTTTCGCGAAAAGGCCATGCTTACAGGGCCGGATGTTGAATTTTTCCGCCTTCTCCGTCGGGCGCTGCCGGATTGCATCATTTGTCCGCGCGTTGCGTTATCCGCGTTGATCGAGCCGAGCGGTGTCGGAATGTTGCGCCAGACTGCCCATGCGGACATCCTAGGAAAACGCGTCGGATATGCTGTCTTCGATGAAGACATGATACTGCTTGCCGTCATTGAACTCGACTATCGCTCGCGCCCCGGTCGCAAGGCGGTTCGGCAAGATGCGTGCCTGGCGAGCGCCGGCATCCGTAGCCTGCGCTTCCAGGCGAAACGCCTGCCGTCGGAGGCGAAGCTGTGCAGCATGCTGTTTTCCCGTTCTGCATTTCCCTCCACCCGACGCCCGCATTTCGAGTCCTCCGATCAGCCCGCGCAATACATCGAATTCAAGCTGCCGAAAACACCTTGGCGCAATACCAAGAACGTGCATATCTGATTTCTGCCTTTCGGGTATGCGTTTCACGCCGGCCGCTACGCTAGAATTGCGTCAAACAGTAGCGCGGTTTGTCGCGACTACGGACTCAGCTCCCACATGGCCAGACTTCCGCGACTCGTCGTACCCAATCAGCCTCATCACCTGCGTCAAAGCGGCATAGATCGCCAGCCGATATTTCGTGATGCCGACGATTTCATTGCTTTCCTCGGCTGGCTGCGCGAAGCGGCCCGTCAGTTCAAGGTAGCGGTTCACGCGTATGTCCTGATGCCCGCGCATGTGCAACTGCTTGCCACGCCCGGCGACGAAACAGGCCTTGGCCGGATGATGCAGTGGGTGGGGCGTCATTACGTGCCGTATTTCAACGCAAAGTACCACCGGACAGGTACTCTTTGGCAGGGGCGTTACAAGGCAACCGTTATCGATGCGGAACGCTACTTCCTGGCTTGCAGTTTGTATATCGAGCTCGCACCGGCACGCGACGGGCTGGTTGCCACCGCGACCGAATATCCTTGGTCGAGCCTTGCACATCACGTCGGAACGAAGTCCGATCCGATGATTACGGACCATCCCATTTACTGGTCGTTGGGCAACACGCCATTTGCCCGTGAGATCGCCTACCGCAAGCTGATAGAACTCGGTCTCGGCGAGCAAGAGACGGTAGCGCTGAACGAGGCGACGCTCAAGGGCTGGGCGCTCGGCTCGGACAGCTTCCGCACAACGCTTGCCAAACAGGTAAAGCGGCGGGTGGCACCGGCCCGGCGCGGGCGGCCGGCCAAAACGCCTGCTCCCACGCCCGCTGCTTCCGAATAGGCCATTACGCATAACAATGCCGCATTTCTGCGCATCAAATTACTCTGTCCCTATTTATAATGGTGCAAAAACAGCAATGCACTTATTTTTACTCTGACCCTATTTGTTTTAGTTGAACTATCTGTTGCGCTGCACTATCCTTCAGTTTCAATACCACCAAAAGTTGCGGAGAAAGCTTATGCACGCGCAAGGACTTTACGATCCTTCCAATGAACATGACGCCTGCGGCGTCGGATTCATTGCCCACATCAAAGGCAAGAAAAGCCATTCCATCGTCGAGCAGGGTTTGCTGATCCTGAAAAATCTCGATCACCGGGGTGCGGTCGGCGCCGACAAATTGATGGGTGACGGCGCGGGCATCTTGATCCAGATTCCGGACCAGTACTACAGGGAGGAAATGGCGAAGCAGGGCGTGACCCTGCCGCCGCCTGGCGAATATGGCGTCGGCATGGTTTTCCTGCCGAAGGAAAACGCTTCGCGTATCGCCTGCGAACAGGAAATCGAGCGCTCGGCCCTGGCGGAAGGTCAAGTCGTCCTCGGCTGGCGCGACGTGCCGATCGACACCGACATGCCAATGTCGCCCACAGTGCGCGGCAAGGAACCGGTGATTCGTCAGATCTTCATCGGACGCGGTCCCGATATCATGGTCACCGACGCGCTGGAGCGTAAGCTGTACGTCATTCGCAAGGCTTCCGGTCATGCAATCCAAGCGCTCAACCTCCTGCATGGCAAGGAGTTCTTCGTGCCATCGATGTCGGCGCGCACCATCGTCTACAAGGGCCTGCTGCTGGCAGACCAGGTCGGCGTCTATTACAAGGACCTGCAGGACGCGCGCTGCGTTTCCGCACTTGCTCTGGTCCACCAGCGTTTCTCCACCAACACCTTCCCCGAGTGGCCGTTGGCCCACCCGTACCGCTTGATTGCGCATAACGGTGAAATCAACACTGTCAAAGGTAACTTCAACTGGATGCGCGCGCGCGAAGGCGTGATGAAATCGGCCGTGCTCGGCGATGACCTGAAAAAACTGTTCCCGCTGATCTACGAAGGCCAGTCCGACACCGCCTGCTTCGACAATGCGCTGGAATTGCTGGTGATGGCCGGCTATCCGATCGCGCAGGCGATGATGATGATGATTCCGGAAGCGTGGGAAAACCATACGCTGATGGATGACAATCGCCGCGCCTTCTATGAATACCATGCCGCCATGATGGAGCCGTGGGACGGCCCCGCTGCGATGGCTTTCACCGACGGCCGCCACATCGGCGGCACGCTCGACCGCAATGGCCTGCGTCCGGCACGCTACATCCAGACCGACGACGACCTAGTCGTGATGGCTTCCGAATCCGGCGTGCTGCCGATCCCCGAGTCGAAGATCATCAAGAAATGGCGCCTGCAGCCGGGGAAGATGTTCCTGATCGACCTCGACGCCGGCCGCATCATCGACGACAAGGAACTGAAGGACACTTACGCCAACGCCAAGCCGTATAAGCAGTGGATCGAGTCGGTGCGCATCAAGCTCGACGAACTTGACGCCGAGCCGGCCGAACCGAAGTCGACCGTGCCGCTGCTGGATCGCCAGCAGGTATTCGGCTACACGCAGGAAGACATCAAGTTCCTGATGGCGCCGATGGCAATCAGCGGCGAGGAGGCAGTCGGCTCGATGGGTAACGACTCGCCGCTGGCGGTCATGTCGAACAAGAACAAGCCGCTGTACAACTACTTCAAGCAGCTGTTCGCGCAGGTGACCAACCCGCCGATCGACCCGATCCGCGAAGCGATGGTGATGTCGCTGGTGTCCTTCATCGGCCCGCGTCCGAACCTGCTCGATACCAACAATATCAATCCGCCGATGCGGCTGGAAGTGTCGCAGCCGATTCTCGACTACGCCGATATCGCCAAGTTGCGCAACATCAGCAAGCACACCGGGGGCAAATTCCGTTCGCACGAGCTGAACATCTGTTATCCGACCGCATGGGGCAAGGAAGGTATTGAAGCGCGCCTTGCGTCGCTGTGCGCGAAGGCGGTGGATGCAGTCAGATCCGGGCACAATATCCTGATCATTTCCGACCGCAAGGTCGACGCCGACCAGGTCGCGATCCCCGCATTGCTGGCCACATCCGCGATCCACCTGCACCTGGTGAGCAAGGGCCTGCGCACCTCCACCGGCCTGGTGGTGGAAACCGGCTCTGCACGCGAGACGCACCATTTCGCTCTGCTCGCCGGCTACGGCGCGGAAGCCATCCATCCATACCTCGTGATGGACACGCTGTCAGAAATGGCGAAGGGCCTGCCTGGCGAGCTGTCGCCGGAAAAGGCGATCTACAACTTCCAGAAGGCTGTCGGCAAGGGCTTGATGAAGGTGATGTCCAAGATGGGTATCTCGACCTACATGTCCTATTGCGGCGCGCAGATCTTCGAAGCGATCGGCTTGAACAAGGCGCTGGTCGACAAGTACTTCAAGGGTACCGCTTCCAATGTCGAAGGTATCGGCGTCTTCGAAGTCGCCGAGGAAGCGCTGCGACTGCACAACCTGGCATTCAGCGACGATCCGGTGCTGGCGAACGCGCTTGACGCCGGCGGCGAGTACGCGTTCCGCGTGCGTGGCGAAGACCACATGTGGACACCGGATGCCATTGCGAAACTGCAGCATTCGACCCGCTCCAACAACTTCAATACCTACAAGGAATACGCGCAGATCATCAACGACCAGTCCAAGCGGCACATGACGCTGCGCGGTCTGTTCGAGTTCAAGATCGATCCTGCGAAGGCCATTCCTCTCGATGAAGTCGAGCCAGCGAAGGAAATCGTCAAGCGCTTCGCCACCGGTGCCATGTCGCTCGGCTCGATCTCGACCGAAGCGCACGCCACGCTGGCGATCGCGATGAACCGCATCGGCGGCAAGTCCAACACCGGCGAAGGCGGCGAGGACGAAAACCGTTATCGCATGGAATTGAAGGGCATCCCGATCAAGCAAGGTGAAACGCTGGCCTCCGTGATCGGCAGCGATCGCATCGAAGTCGACCTGCCGTTGCTGGCGGGCGATTCGCTACGCTCGAAGATCAAGCAGGTCGCGTCCGGCCGTTTCGGCGTCACCGCCGAATACCTGACCTCTGCCGACCAGATCCAGATCAAGATGGCACAGGGCGCGAAGCCGGGTGAAGGCGGCCAACTACCGGGTCACAAGGTGTCCGAGTACATCGCCAAGCTGCGCTTCTCGGTGCCGGGCGTTGGCCTGATTTCGCCGCCGCCGCACCACGACATCTACTCGATCGAAGACCTGGCGCAACTGATCCACGACCTGAAGAACGCCAATCCGAAAGCATCCATCTCGGTCAAACTGGTGTCCGAAGTCGGTGTCGGCACGGTTGCGGCAGGCGTCGCGAAAGCGAAGGCAGACCACGTCGTGATCGCTGGCCATGACGGCGGCACTGGCGCATCGCCGCTGTCTTCCGTGAAGCATGCCGGTTCGCCGTGGGAACTGGGGCTCGCCGAAACGCAGCAGACGCTGGTGCTGAACCGTCTGCGCAGCCGCATCCGCGTACAGACCGACGGTCAGATCAAGACCGGCCGCGACGTCGTGATCGCAGCATTGCTGGGCGCGGACGAGCTTGGCTTCGCGACTGCACCGCTGGTGGTCGAAGGCTGCATCATGATGCGCAAGTGCCACCTCAACACCTGCCCGGTCGGTGTTGCGACTCAGGATCCGGTGCTGCGGGCGAAGTTCCAGGGCAAGCCGGAACACGTCGTCAACTACTTCTTTTTCGTCGCGGAAGAAGCCCGCCAGATCATGGCACAGCTCGGTATCCGCAGCTTCAACGAGCTGATCGGCCGCACCGATCTGCTCGACAAGTCGAAGGCGATTGCGCACTGGAAGGCCAAGGGACTGGACTTCGGCAAGATCTTCTATCAGCCGGAAGTGCCGGCATCCGAGCCGCGCTACCAGGTCGAAGAGCAGGAGCACGGCCTCGAAAAGGCACTCGATCACAAGTTGATCGCACAGGCGAAAGCCGCGCTGGAAAAGGGCGAGAAAGTGTCCTTCATTTCGCCGGTGAAGAACGTCAATCGTACGGTCGGCACCATGCTATCGGGCGAAGTTGCGAAGAAGTACGGCCACGAAGGTCTGCCGGACGACACGATCCACATCCAGTTGCAGGGCACCGCAGGCCAGTCGGCGGGCGCGTTCCTCGCACACGGCGTCACGCTGGACCTGGTCGGCGAAGGCAACGACTACGTCGGCAAGGGCTTGTCGGGCGGTCGCATCATCGTGCGCCCGAACACCGAGTTCCGCGGCCGCGCAGTGGATAACATCATCATCGGCAACACCGTGCTGTACGGTGCAATTGCCGGCGAAGCCTTCTTCAATGGCGTTGCCGGCGAACGCTTTGCAGTGCGTAACTCCGGAGCGATTACCGTTGTCGAGGGCACCGGCGACCATGGTTGCGAGTACATGACCGGCGGCACCGTCGTCGTACTCGGCGCAACGGGACGGAACTTTGCTGCCGGCATGTCGGGAGGTATTGCCTACGTCTACGATCCGGATCGCGAGTTTGCACAGAAATGCAATATGGCGATGGTCGCGCTCGAGCCGGTGCTCTCTACCGCCGAGCAGGAGTCGAAGATCGACCGTGCCATCTGGCACAGTCCGGCCCGTGGCGGCGAGGGACAGACCGACGAAGCGATCCTCAAGGGCCTGATCGAGCGTCATTTCAAGCACACTGGCAGCACGCGCGCGCGCAACCTGCTGGACGACTGGGCCAATGAGCGCAGCAAGTTCGTCAAGGTATTCCCGACCGAGTACAAGCGGGCGCTGGGCGAATTGCATGCCGCAGCGCAGGCCAGGGAAAAGATCGCAGCGTAAATCGATACACGTAGGGCGGGCGCATTGCACCCGCGCGGACGCTGAAGCAAACAGCGCAGGCATTTTGTGTGCCCGCCCTACCGATAAAAATACTGAAGGAACATCATGGGAAAAGTCACCGGTTTTCTGGAATACCAGCGCCTGCAAGAGGCGAGCGAAGCGCCGCAACTGCGCAAAAAGCATTACAAGGAGTTCGTCGTCCACCTGAGCGACGCCGAAGCGAAGGTGCAGGGTGCGCGCTGCATGGATTGCGGCATCCCCTTCTGCAACAACGGTTGTCCGGTCAATAACATCATCCCCGACTGGAACGACCTGGTTTACAACGGCAACTACAAGGAAGCGCTGGATAACCTGCATTCCACCAACAATTTCCCGGAATTTACCGGTCGTATCTGCCCGGCACCGTGCGAATCGGCCTGCACGCTGGGTATCAACAACGACCCGGTCGGCATCAAATCGATCGAGCATTTCATCATCGACAAGGGCTGGGAAAACGGCTGGGTACTGCCGCAGACGCCGGCGAAGAAAACCGGCAAGAAGGTTGCCGTGGTCGGCGCCGGCCCCGCAGGCATGGCCGCCGCGCAGCAACTGGCGCGCGCCGGCCATGATGTGACGGTGTTCGAAAAGAACGACCGGGTTGGTGGCTTGCTGCGTTACGGCATTCCCGACTTCAAGATGGAGAAGTCGCACATTGACCGCCGCGTCGAGCAGATGAAGGCTGAAGGCGTAACTTTCCGCACCGGCGTCTTCGTCGGCAAGGATTTTCCGTCCAATGTCTACAACTGGGCCAAGGAAACGGTGTCGCCCGAGCAGTTGAAAAAGGACTTCGACGCCATCGTCATTTCCGGCGGCGCTGAGCAGCCGCGCGATCTGCCGGTTCCCGGTCGCGAGCTGAAGGGTGTGCATTTCGCGATGGAGTTCCTGCCGCTGCAAAACAAGGTCAATGCCGGCGACAAGGTGAAAGACCAGATCCTGGCGACCGGCAAGCACGTGATCGTGATCGGCGGCGGCGATACTGGTTCCGATTGCGTCGGTACTTCCAACCGTCATGGCGCCGCGTCCGTCGTGCAATTTGAACTGCTGCCGCAACCGCCGGAACAGGAAAACAAGCCGCTGGTGTGGCCGTACTGGCCGACCAAGCTGCGTACTTCGTCATCACATGAAGAGGGCTGCGAGCGCGACTGGGCGGTTGCCACCAAGCGCCTGGAAGGCAAGAACGGCAAGGTCGAGAAGCTGATTGCCGCCCGTGTCGAATGGAAGGACGGCAAGATGGTCGAAGTGCCGAATTCCGAATTCGAGCTGAAGGCCGATCTGGTATTGCTGGCGATGGGCTTCGTGTCGCCGGTGCAGCAGGTGCTGGATGCATTCGGCGTCAACAAGGATGCACGCGGCAACGCCAAGGCCACAACCGACGGCGACGGCTGCTATCAGACTTCGGTCGACAAGGTGTTCGCAGCCGGCGACATGCGCCGCGGTCAATCGTTGGTGGTTTGGGCGATCCGGGAAGGCCGGCAGTGCGCGCGCGCTGTTGACGAATTCCTGATGGGAAGCACAGTTCTCCCCCGATAAGCGGTATTTGTGGTAAAAAGCCCGCCGAACCGCGAGGTTCGGCGGGCTTTTTTGTTGTTTTGACACCCATGCTTATTAACGGTCAGAGCGGCAAATGCCGGTTATGCACTAGAATCTAACTTTTGAGTCAAATATATTTTCGTGCCGAATCTTGTTGAAATCCGTGACCTGCATTTTTCCTATGGTGCGCGTCCGATCCTGTCGGGGCTCCAGATGGATTTTGCTCGCGGCAAGGTGGTCGCAGTCATGGGCGGGTCGGGGTCAGGCAAGACCACGATCCTGCGCCTGATCGGCGGCCAGGTCGAGCCGCAGCGCGGCAGGGTCACTGTCGACGGACAGGTCGTCAATGCGCGTGATCCGAAGGCGTTGTATGTATTGCGCCGCAAGATGGGCATGTTGTTCCAGCACGGTGCGCTATTCACCGATCTGTCGGTGTTCGAGAACGTCGCATTTCCGTTGCGGGAACACACTGTGCTGTCCGAAGAGCTGATTCGCGATCTGGTGCTGATGAAGCTGCATGCGGTCGGATTGCGCAACGCTGCGCAGCTCAAGCCTTCCGAAATCTCCGGCGGCATGGCGCGACGGGTGGCGCTGGCACGAGCTATGGCGCTGGACCCGCAGCTCATCCTGTATGACGAACCGTTTGCGGGACTGGACCCGATTTCTATGGGGGTGGCGGCCAATCTGATCCGCCGCCTCAACGATGCGCTGGGCTCGACCTCGATCATCGTGTCGCACGACGTACATGAGACCTTCCTGATTGCCGACTATGTGTATTTCCTGTCGCACGGGAAGATCGTCGCGCACGGCACGCCGCAGCAGATGCAGGAATCGAGCGATCCGTATGTGAAGCAATTCGTGCATGCCGAAGCCGACGGCCCGGTGCCGTTCCATTACCCGGGGCGCTCTCTGGCGGAAGACCTGCAGGTGGAGGTACAGCCATGATCGTCGGACTTCTGAGCGGGCTCGGTCGCTGGACACGCGAGTCGGTGGAGAATGTCGGGTTTGCCACGCGTTCCTTTTTTGGCCTACTGCGCGCATCCTCCGGCATTCTTCGACGGCCGCGTCTGGTAACCGATCAAATTCACTTCATCGGCAATTATTCACTGGTGATCATCGCGGTGTCCGGTCTGTTTGTCGGTTTCGTGCTGGGCCTGCAAGGCTATTACACGCTCAACAAATACGGTTCGGAACAGGCGCTGGGTTTGCTCGTTGCACTGTCATTGACACGAGAACTGGGGCCGGTGGTGACTGCCTTGCTGTTTGCCGGCCGCGCAGGCACGTCGCTGACCGCTGAAATCGGACTGATGAAGGCCGGCGAGCAGTTGTCGGCAATGGAAATGATGGCAGTGAATCCGCTGCAGCGCGTGATTGCGCCGCGTTTCTGGGCGGGCGTGGTGGCAATGCCGATACTGGCGACCATTTTCAGTACCGTCGGCGTGTTCGGCGGCTATGTCGTCGGCGTCCTGATGATCGGTGTCGACGAAGGAGCGTTCTGGTCGCAAATGCAGGCTGGTGTCGACGTCTGGAATGACATTGCCAACGGAGTCATCAAGAGCATCGTATTCGGTTTCGCGGTAACGTTTACCGCATTGTTTCAGGGATATGAAGCACAGGCGACGCCGGAAGGCGTTGCCCGCGCTACGACCCGCACCGTAGTGATTGCCTCGCTCACCGTGTTGTGGCTGGATTTTCTGCTGACGGCACTCATGTTCGACTGACGCGGCGGGGCATGAGGCGGCAGATTCCTATGCACATTCAGGAAACAAATTTCACGTACGGGAGCCGCAAATCGGCTCCGTATCCTATAGTAATGAGAGTACTCGGACATGCAACGTAAATCCTTAGACCTGTGGGTCGGCCTGTTCGTCCTTCTTGGGGCGGCGGCGCTGTTTTTTCTGGCAATGAAGGCCGGCAACATGAGTTCGCTGTCTTTTCAGCAGACTTATCCAGTCATCACGAAATTCGACAATATCGGCGGATTGAAGCCGCGTGCACCGGTCAAGAGCGCCGGTGTCGTGGTTGGACGTGTCGGCAACATCCGTTTTGACGACAAGACCTTCCAGGCCGTGGTCACGCTCGACCTGCAAAGCAATTACAAGTTTCCCAAGGACACGTCCGCGAAAATTCTGACCTCGGGCTTGCTTGGAGAACAATACATTGGCCTGGAAGCCGGTGGCGACACCAATAACCTCGCTGCAGGCGACCGTATTTCGATGACGCAGTCGGCGATCGTGCTGGAAAACCTGATCAGCCAGTTCCTGTTCAGCAAGGCGGCTGAGGGAAGGGAAGGGAACAAACAATGAAACCCGCTTCAGGCATAGCCGCCTTGGCGGCTGTGATTGCGCTCGGCGGCTGCGCCACCGCCAATCCGAAAGACCCGCTGGAACCGTTCAACCGTGCGATGTTCAACTTCAACGACACGGTTGACAAAGCCGCAGTCAAGCCGGCTGCCGAGGCCTACAGCAACTTGCCGATGTTTGTACAGACCGGTGTCGGTAACTTCTTCGGCAATCTCGGCGATGTATGGACTGCAATCAATAATTTCCTGCAAGGCAAGGCGGGCGATGGCTTGTCCGATATCATGCGCGTCGCGGTCAATTCGACCATGGGCCTGGGAGGTCTGCTTGACATCGGCTCCGAGGCGGGGTTGCCCAAGCATCGGGAGGATTTTGGCCAGACCCTCGGCAAATGGGGCGTAAAGTCCGGTCCTTATGTCGTGTTGCCGCTTTTGGGGCCGTCAACCTTGCGCGACACGGTCGTACTGCCGCTCGATTACCAAGGCGATCCGTGGCATTACACGCGTCCGGTCAGCGCCCGCAACATCGGCTCCGTCGTGCGTGCAGTCGACTTGCGTGCGTCGCTACTGGATGCTTCCAACCTGCTGGAAGAGGCGGCGCTGGATCGCTATGTATTCGTGCGCGATGCGTACATGCAGCGGCGCGAGAGCAAGGTGTACGACGGCGAGGTGCCGACATCCAAGTATGAAAACGATGTTGGGCCGACCCTGACCGAGGGCGGAGATGGTTTGCAACAAGTGCCGGCGGTGCGGGCGGAACCCGTGCCGATGGTACCCGTCAAATTCGAGAACGATGGTGCGAATGCAACATCGGGCGCGCCCAATACAAAGTAATAACTATCCGCTGCCCGATTCCGATAGTATTGGCGCGGCTTAATTTATTCAGAAAACCATGAACGTATTCAAGAAAATGTTTGCGGCAGTTGGTCTCCTTATCGGTGTCATGGCGTTCGCGCCGGCTGCATCTGCGCAGGAAGCGGCTGATGCCCTCGTCAAGCGTATCAGCCAGGAGGTGATTGACATCGCCCGGAACGACAAGGAAATTCAGAGCGGCAATCAGAAGCGCGTGCTGGAACTGGTTGAGGCCAAGATTCTTCCCTACGTCGATTTTCAGCGCATGACCGCGCTCGCCGCCGGACGTTTCTGGCGCGAGGCGACTCCCGAGCAGCAAAAGCAGTTGACCAACGAATTTCGTTCGCTGCTGGTGTACACCTATTCCGGCGCGATTTCCCAGGTCAAGGACCAGAAACTGGACTTCAAGCCGATGCGCGCGGATCCTTCCGATACCGAGGTTGAAGTGCGTTCGCAGGTGCTGCAGCCGCGCGGCGGCGATCCGATCCAGTTGAACTACCGCCTCGAAAAGACGCCGTCCGGCTGGAAGATTTATGACGTCAACGTGCTCGGTGCATGGCTGGTGGAAACCTACAAGGGCAACTTTGCCGCCGAGATCAACAAGGGGGGAGTCGACGGCCTGATCAGGACGTTGTCGGAAAAAAACAAGCGCCTCGCGGCCAGCGCGGCAAAAACCGCCAAATCCTGATCCCTAATCGCATGTACCAGCCTTCTCAGACGCTCACGATCAACAATGCGCAAACCGTGCTTGCCGCCGGTTTGCGTGCAATCGCGGACGGGCAAACGAAGATTGACCTTTCTGAACTGACCGCAGTGGATTCTGCCGCGGTTGCGACGCTGCTCGCATGGAAGCGCGCCGCACAAAAGCGCGGTGTGTCATTGGCCTTCAGCAATCTCCCTGCCAATCTTCAAAGCCTGGTCGATCTTTACGGCGTGACCGAGCTGCTGCAATCAGCCTCCCCGAACTCCGCTCGTACCGACCTGCCGCATCATTGACCCTTTCGGTCCAATCCGTCCACTCCGGCTTCCTCACCGGAAATCCAATATAATCAAAGGTTCCGCGAAGGTTTCGCATTTCGGATGCGCGAGCGCCGGTCCCGTTCCCGTCCCCCCGTAAAGTGATCAAGCCATCATGGCTGCCCTGCAAATTGTCAATGTCGAAAAACGCTACAAGTCGCTGAGGGCGCTCGGCGGTGTTTCGCTGTCCATCGAGCCGGGAGAGTTTTTCGGCCTGCTTGGGCCGAACGGCGCCGGCAAGACCACGCTGATTTCGATTATCGCCGGCCTCAATCGTGCCGATTCCGGTAATGTTTCCATTCACGGCCATGACGTCGTCAGCGACTATCGCGAAGCGCGCAAGCGTCTCGGCGTCGTGCCGCAGGAGCTCGTGTTCGATCCGTTTTTTACCGTGCGTGAAACCTTGCGCATGCAATCCGGCTACTTCGGCCTGAAAAACAACGATGCGTGGATCGACGAGGTGATGGCCAACCTTGACTTGACCAGCAAGGCCGACACCAATACGCGTGCGCTGTCGGGCGGCATGAAGCGGCGCGTGCTGGTGGCACAGGCATTGGTGCACAAGCCACCGGTGATTGTGCTCGACGAGCCGACCGCCGGCGTCGATGTAGAGTTGCGCCAGACACTGTGGAAGTTCATCTCGCGCCTGAATCGCGAAGGACACACCATCGTGCTGACCACCCACTATCTGGAGGAAGCGCAGGCGCTGTGCAACCGTATCGCCATGCTGAAGGCCGGCAATGTCGTGGCGCTGGACTCCACATCGGCCCTGATCCGGCGTATCTCCGGCTCGCAACTCGTCGTGCGCCTGGCGCGCGGAACACTGCCGGACGTGCTCAAGCCGCTGGTGTCCCACCCCGACGAACTGGTTTCCGGTAACAAGTACACCTTGCGGGTCAACGAATACACTGACGTCGAGCCTATTCTCGCTACCCTGCGTGAAGCGGGTAGCGTCATTGAGGAGATGCAGCTGCAACAAGCCGACCTGGAGGATGTGTTCATCCAGATCATGGAAGGTGAAAAATAAATGACCGGCTTCCAGACCCTGTTCTACAAGGAAGTGCTGCGCTTCTGGAAGGTGGCGACACAGACCGTTACCGCGCCCATCCTGACCGCGATGTTATACCTGCTGATCTTCGGCCATGTGCTGGAGGATCATGTGCAGGTCTACCCGGACGTGAAATACACCGCTTTCCTGGTTCCCGGACTGGTGATGATGAGCGTGCTGCAGAACGCGTTCGCCAATAGTTCGTCCTCGCTGATCCAATCCAAGATCACCGGCAACCTGGTCTTCGTACTGCTGCCCCCCTTGTCGCACTGGGAACTGTTCGGCGCCTACGTGCTGGCGGCTGTAGTACGCGGGCTGGCGGTGGGAGCCGGCGTCTTCCTGATTACCGCCTGGTTTGCGCACCTGAGTTTCGTCGCGCCATGGTGGATCGCGATTTTTGCCTTGCTTGGCGCATCGATTCTCGGCACCATGGGCCTGATCGCCGGCATCTGGGCAGAGAAATTCGACCAGTTGGCGGCCTTCCAGAACTTCCTGATCATGCCGGCGACTTTTCTGTCTGGCGTGTTTTATTCGATCCACTCCCTGCCGGCATTCTGGCAGGCGGTATCGCGCTTCAACCCGTTTTTTTATATGATTGACGGCTTCCGTTACGGCTTTTTCGGCCAGTCCGACGTCAGTCCATTGATCAGTTTTTCGATTGTCAGCGTATTTTTCGTGCTGCTCGCCGGTTTTGCGATCAGCTTGCTGAAGAGCGGCTACAAGCTGCGTCACTAACACCAAAGCACAATCATGTTACCTACACCCGAGCTTGTGAAAAGCTATATCGCCGCCGGCCTCGAATGCACCCACCTCGAAGTGGAAGGCGACGGCCAGCATTTCAATGCGGTCATCGTGTCTCCGGCCTTTGCCGGCAAGCGCCTGATCCAGCGCCACCAGCTCGTCTATGCGGCGCTCGGCGATCGCATGCGCCAGGAAATCCACGCGCTGTCGATGAAAACCCTTACTCCTGAAGAGTTCCAGCAATAATGGACAAACTGCTTATTACCGGCGGCAAGCGCCTGTCGGGTGAAATCACTGTCTCGGGCGCCAAGAACGCCGCGCTGCCCATCCTGTGCGCCGGCCTGCTGACTTCCGACAGCATCCAGTTGTCCAACGTTCCGCACCTGCAGGACGTGAACACCATGCTCAAGCTGCTGCGCCAGATGGGCTTGCGTGCAGAGCAGGACGGCGACCGTCTTACGCTCAGCGGCAGGACCATCGACAAGTGCGAAGCGCCGTACGAGATGGTGAAAACCATGCGCGCGTCCATCCTCGTGCTGGGTCCGCTGGTTGCGCGTTTCGGCGAGGCGAAAGTGTCCTTGCCGGGAGGTTGCGCGATCGGTTCGCGTCCGGTCGACCAGCACATCAAGGGATTGCAGGCCATGGGTGCGGAAATCGCGATCGAGGCCGGCTACATCCACGCCAAGGCGAAAAAGCTGAAAGGCACGCGTATCGTCACCGACATGATCACCGTCACCGGCACTGAAAACCTGTTGATGGCGGCGGTCCTGGCTGACGGCGAAACGGTGCTCGAAAACGCGGCGCGCGAACCCGAAGTGACCGATCTCGCCAACCTGCTGGTAGCGATGGGTGCGAAGATCGACGGCATCGGTACCGACCGCCTGGTGGTACAGGGCGTCGAGCAGTTGCATGGCGCATCGCACACCGTGATCGCAGACCGTATCGAGACCGGCACCTTCCTGTGCGCAGTCGCGGCGGCAGGCGGCGACGTCACGCTGACCAACACCCGTGGCGATATCCTCGACGTCGCGCTCGACAAGCTGCGCGAAGCGGGCGCCATCCTCACTACCGGCCCCGACTGGATCCGCGTGCAAATGGCGGCACGCCCGAAAGCGGTCAGCTTCCGCACCACCGAATACCCTGGTTTCCCGACCGACATGCAGGCGCAATTCATGGCGCTCAATTGCATCGCGGACGGCAGCAGTCGCGTGACGGAAACGATCTTTGAAAACCGCTTCATGCACGTGCAGGAACTGAATCGCTTGGGTGCGTCGATCGATATCGATGGCCACACCGCGATCGTGCAAGGCATCGACAAGCTGGTTGGTGCGCCGGTGATGGCAACCGATCTGCGCGCTTCTGCGTCGCTCGTGATCGCCGCGCTGGCCGCCGAAGGACAGACACTGGTCGACCGCATCTATCACCTGGATCGCGGCTACGACCGCATGGAAGTCAAACTCTCCGCCGTCGGCGCCGATATCCAGCGGGTGAAATAATGAACCAGCAACTCACCCTCGCCCTCTCCAAGGGCCGCATCTTCGAAGAGACGCTGCCGCTGCTGCAGGCGGCCGGTATTGTCGTCACCGAAGACCCGGAAAAGTCGCGCAAGCTGATCCTGCCGACCAACGATCCGAATGTGCGCGTGATCATCGTGCGCGCATCCGACGTGCCGACCTATGTGCAATACGGCGCAGCCGATTTCGGCGTGGCCGGCAAGGACGTGTTGCTGGAGCATGGCGGTGAAGGACTGTACCAGCCGATCGATCTCAACATCGCCAAATGCCGCCTGTCGGTCGCGGTACCGGCAGGCTTCGACTACACCAGCGCGGTGCGCCAGGGCGCGCGCCTGCGCGTCGTCACCAAGTATGTGCAGTGCGCGCGCGAGCACTTCGCCGCCAAGGGCGTGCACGTCGACCTGATCAAGCTATACGGTTCGATGGAACTGGGTCCGCTGGTCGGCCTGTCGGACGCCATCGTTGACCTCGTCAGCACCGGCAGCACGCTGCGCGCGAACAACCTGGTCGAAGTCGAACACATCATGGAAATTTCCTCGCGCCTGGTGGTGAACCAGGCGGCCTTGAAATTGAAGCGCGAACGCTTGCAGCCCATTCTGGAAGCCTTCGAAAAAGCGACGAAAGCCGGTTAGCCATCATGTCGATCCAGATCCGCAAACTCGATTCCACCGCGCCGGATTTCAAGGCCAAACTGTCCGCCGTGCTCGCCTTCGAAGCCAGCGAGGATGAAGCGATCGATCGGGCAGCCGCGCAAATCCTCGCCGATGTGAAAGCACGTGGCGACGCCGCGGTGCTCGACTACACCAACCGCTTCGACAAACTGGACGCGACTGCAGTCGCAAATCTCGAAATCGGTCAGGACGAATTGCGCGCCGCATTGCAAAGCCTGTCGCCGGAACGCCGGTCGGCATTGCAAACCGCAGCGGATCGCGTACGTGCATACCACGATCGCCAAAGGGCCGAAATCGGCGGCGACGGTTTCACCTATACCGAAGCTGACGGCACCGTGCTCGGCCAGAAAGTGACCCCGCTTGACCGCGTCGGCATTTATGTCCCCGGCGGCAAGGCTGCCTACCCGTCATCGGTACTGATGAATGCGATCCCGGCCAAGGTGGCGGGAGTACAGGAAGTGATCATGGTGGTGCCAACGCCGAACGGCGTGAAGAACGAACTGGTGCTCGCGGCCGCCGCGATTGCCGGTGTCGACCGCGTGTTCACCATCGGCGGCGCCCAAGCTGTCGGCGCGCTCGCGTTCGGCACCGTGACCATACCGCAGGTCGACAAGATCGTCGGGCCCGGCAATGCGTATGTCGCCGCCGCCAAGCGCCGTGTGTTCGGCGTCGTCGGCATTGACATGATCGCCGGTCCGT
Organism: uncultured Noviherbaspirillum sp.; assembly: GCA_966212445.1. Taxonomy (GTDB): domain Bacteria; phylum Pseudomonadota; class Gammaproteobacteria; order Burkholderiales; family Burkholderiaceae_D; genus Noviherbaspirillum. The sequence continues at coordinate 80,436 of CBIHRJ010000009.1, forward strand.
CGGAAATCCTGGTGGTTTGCGATGGCAGCACCGATCCCGACTGGATCGTAATGGACCTGTTTTCGCAGGCGGAGCACGACGAATTGGCCCAGTCCATCCTCGTCTGCCCTGACGCCGAATACATCGCCAGGGTAGAAGACAGCATCAACCGCCAGCTCGATGCGATGCCGCGCAAAGACGTGATCCGCACTTCGCTGAGCGACCGCGGTGCGCTGGTCAAGGTGCGCGACATGGACGAGGCTTGCGAGATTGCCAACCTGATCGCGGCCGAGCATCTCGAAATCTCCACCGACAATCCGCAGCAATGGGCGGACAAGATCCGTCATGCCGGTGCGATGTTCCTCGGCCGCTTTTCCTCGGAATCGCTCGGCGATTACTGTGCGGGACCGAACCACGTGCTGCCGACCTCGCGTACTGCGCGCTTCTCGTCGCCGCTCGGCGTGTACGATTTCCAGAAGCGCTCCAGCATCATCCATGTGAGTGAAGCGGGCGCGAAGACACTCGGCAAGGTCGCTGCGGAACTCGCGTACGGCGAAGGTTTGCAGGCGCACGCCGGCTCGGCGGAGTACCGGTTGAAATGAACGGTACCGTCGCAGCGAAAAATCGCAAGTACTCGGACATGGCAAGCCAGACGCAGGTACGCCTGTGAACGCCTGGCTCAACCGCATCCATTGCGAGGACGCGCTGCAGGGTTTCGCGCGCATTCCGGACGCCAGCGTCGACCTGCTGATCGCCGACCCGCCTTATGGCCTCGGCAAGGATTACGGCAACGATTCCGATAAGCTCGACGCCGATGCCTACCTGCAATGGACCGAGCGATGGGTCGACGCCGCGCTGTCCAAACTGAAACCGAATGGCAGCCTATACATTTTCCTGACCTGGCGCTACTCACCGGAAATTTTCGTGATGCTGAAAAAGCGCATGACCATGGTCAACGAAATCATCTGGGACCGGAGGGTCCCGTCGATGGGCGGCAGCACGCGCAAGTTTTCATCAGTGCACGATACCGTCGGCTTTTTCGTGAAGGCGAAGGACTACTATTTCGACCTGGATGCGGTGCGCATCCCGTACGACGCCGAAACCAAGAAAGCACGCTCGCGTTCGATTTTTGTCGGCGCCAAGTGGCTGGAAATGGGCTACAACCCGAAGGATGTGTGGAGCGTGTCGCGCCTGCATCGCGAACACCGTGAACGCGCCGACCATCCGACACAAAAGCCGCTGGAAATCGTCGAGCGCATGCTCAAGGCATCCTGTCCACCCGGCGGCGTGGTGCTCGACCCCTTCATGGGTAGCGGCACGACCGCCGTCGCGGCAAAGCGCTGCGGGCGCAATTTTGTGGGATTCGAGCTGAATCCGGACTATTGTGAATTGATAGAAAGCCGCTTGGCGGAACTCGACAAGCCGGCAGCAGCATGAACCCATCCAACAAGAATAGCAACAAACCATTGACACCATTGACCCCTATGTCCATGATCGAAAACATCATCCGTCCCGAAGTGCGCGCGATCGGCGCTTACCACGTGCCGGACGCCAGCGGCTTCGTGAAGCTCGATGCAATGGAAAATCCGTACACCTTGCCGCAGAATCTGCGCGAGGAACTCGGACGCCGCCTCGCCGACGTCGCGATGAATCGCTATCCGGCACCGTCATACACCGAACTGAAACGCAAGATTTGCGACAAGCTGGGCGTGCCCTCGGGCTATGACGTTGTCCTCGGCAACGGCTCCGACGAACTGATCACGCTGGTTTCCGTCGCCTGTGCCAAGCCCGGTGCCAAGGTCCTGGCGCCGCTGCCCGGATTTGTCATGTATGCCATGTCCGCGAAGTTTGCCGGGCTGGAATTCGTCGGCGTGCCGCTCAAGGCGGACTTTACGCTCGACAAGGCTGCGATGCTGGCGGCGATCGCACAGCACAAGCCAGCGATCACTTATCTCGCTTACCCGAACAATCCGACCGGCAATCTGTTCGACGCCGACGACATGGCAAACATCATCCGTGCCGTAGGCGATTCGGGCATCGTCGTGGTTGACGAGGCTTACCAGCCGTTTGCACAGACCAGTTTCATGCCGCGCCTGGCAGAGTTCCCCAACATGGTCGTGATGCGCACCGTTTCCAAGCTGGGACTGGCCGGCATTCGCCTCGGCTACATGTCCGCCGCCACGGAGTTGCTGGAGGAATTCGACAAGGTGCGCCCGCCGTACAATGTCAACGTGCTGACCCAGGCAGCGGCGGAATTCGTATTGGATCATGTCGACGTGCTCGATGCGCAGGCAGCGAGCCTGCGTGACGAACGCGCGAAGCTGTCGGCGGCATTGGCGGCGTTGCCCGGCATCGAAGTTTTCCCTTCGGCAGCAAATTTCCTGCTGATTCGCGTGAATTCCGCAAAAATTCCTGCAAATGATGTCTTTTCTGCATTGTTGGACCGTAAGGTTTTGATCAAAAATGTCGGTAAAATGTATCCATTGCTGGAAAACTGCTTGCGGGTGACCGTCAGCACCCCGGAAGAGAACATGTTGTTCCTCGATGCCATCACGGCATCGCTCGCTTAGCCATCACTCGCACCCACTTAACATGCCCACGTCACGCGTTGCAGAGGTCACACGCAATACCAACGAGACGCAGATTCGCGTCGCGATCAACCTCGACGGTACCGGTCAGCAAAAGCTGAACACCGGAGTCCCCTTCCTCGACCACATGCTCGACCAGATCGCGCGTCACGGCCTGATCGACCTCGATATCGAAGCCAAGGGCGACTTGCACATCGACGCGCATCATACGGTCGAAGATGTCGGCATCACGCTCGGTCAGGCATTTGCGAAAGCGATAGGCGACAAGAAGGGCATCCGCCGCTACGGCCATGCCTATGTGCCGTTGGATGAAGCATTGTCGCGCGTGGTGGTCGATTTCTCCGGCCGCCCGGGGCTCGAATTCCATGTGCCGTTCAAGCGCTCGATGATCGGCGCATTCGATGTCGATCTCACACATGAATTCTTCCAGGGCTTCGTGAACCATGCGCTGGTGACTTTGCACATCGATAACCTGCGCGGCGAAAACGCGCACCACCAGTGCGAAACGGTATTCAAGGCATTTGGCCGCGCATTGCGCATGGCCGCCGAGCTGGATCAGCGTGCCGCCGGCACGATTCCTTCGACGAAGGGCAGTCTGTAACAACGCATCGCGTTGAGAGACCATTTTCTGACATGAACAAGATTGTTGTAGTGGATTACGGCATGGGCAATTTGCGCTCGGTAGCGCAAGCCCTGCGCCATGTTGCGCCCGAAGCCGACGTGCGCATTTCCGGCGAACTGGCCGATATCAAGTCGGCCGACCGCCTGGTGTTGCCGGGACAAGGGGCCATCCCCGATTGCATGCGCTGCCTGCGCGAGTCGGGGTTGCAGGAGGCCGTCGTTGAATCGACACGCACCAAGCCGTTGCTTGGCGTCTGCGTCGGCGAGCAGTTGCTGTTCGACTGGAGCGAAGAAGGCGACACGCCGGGCATCGGATTGATCCCAGGCAAGGTCGTGCGCTTCCGGCTCGACGGCATGCTGCAGGAAGACGGATCGCGCTTCAAGGTGCCGCAGATGGGCTGGAACCGTGTGCAGCAAACACTGTCCCATCCGCTGTGGAATGGCATTGCCGACAATAGTTATTTCTATTTCGTGCACAGCTATTACGCAGTGCCTGCCGAACGACAGCATACGGCGGGAGAAACCATCTATGGCGCGCCGTTCGCGTGCGCTGTTGCAAAAGACAATATCTTTGCTACCCAGTTTCATCCGGAAAAGAGCGCGACTGCAGGACTGCAGTTGTACAAGAATTTCGTCCACTGGAATCCGTAGTCGGGAAGTCGTTGCATAACAACCTCAATCAACCTCAATCCAACTTACTGTAGCCATGCTGCTCATACCTGCCATCGACCTCAAGGACGGTCACTGCGTACGCCTGAAACAAGGCGATATGGAACAAGCCACCGTATTCTCCGAAGATCCCGCGCAGATGGCGCGGCATTGGCTGGAGCAGGGAGCCCGACGCTTGCACCTGGTGGATTTGAACGGTGCGTTCGCCGGCAAGCCCAAGAACGAAGCGGCGGTCAAGTCGATCATCGAAGCGGTGCGCGAATTCGCGATCGACAACGATACCGATGAAATTCCGATCCAGTTGGGCGGCGGCATCCGCGACCTCGACACCATCGAGCGCTATCTCGACGATGGCCTGTCGTACATCATCATCGGCACCGCGGCGGTGAAGAATCCGGGTTTCCTGCATGACGCCTGCAGCGCATTCCCCGGACAGATCATCGTCGGCCTCGATGCCAAGGATGGCAAGGTGGCGACCGACGGCTGGAGCAAGCTGTCCGGCCATGAAGTGATCGACCTCGCGAAGAAGTTCGAAGACTACGGCTGCGAAGCGATCGTCTACACCGACATCGGCCGTGACGGCATGATGGCCGGCGTGAACATCGACGCCACCGTCAAGCTGGCGCAGAGCATGACGATCCCCGTCATCGCATCCGGTGGCGTGCACAACGTCAAGGACGTGGAAGCGCTGTGCGCGGTGCAGGATGAAGGCATCGAGGGCGTGATCTGCGGCCGGTCAATTTATGAAGGTACGCTCGACCTGCGCTCGGCGCAGAAGCGCGCCGACGAACTGAGCGGCCTGGAAGAGGCGGAAGAAGAGTAAGCATGAGCCTGGCCAAACGCATCATTCCCTGTCTCGACGTGACCGCCGGCCGCGTGGTCAAGGGCGTCAATTTTGTCGAACTGCGCGACGCTGGCGACCCGGTGGAGATCGCGCGCCGCTATGACGAGCAGGGCGCGGACGAACTGACTTTTCTCGACATCACCGCAACCTCAGACGGCCGCGACCTGATCCTGCACATTATTGAAGCGGTAGCGTCACAGGTCTTCATTCCCCTGACGGTCGGCGGTGGCGTGCGCTGTGTCGACGACGTGAGGCGCCTGTTGAACGCCGGCGCCGACAAGATCAGCATCAACAGCAGTGCGATTGCCAATCCGCAGATGGTGCAGGACGCCGCGCAAAAGTATGGATCGCAATGTATCGTGATCGCGATCGATGCCAAGAAGTCCGGCGACGGCAAATGGGAAGTCTATACGCATGGCGGCCGCAAGCCGACCGGGCTCGACGTGGTCGAATGGGCGAAGAAAATGGAAGGCATTGGCGTCGGCGAGTTGTTGTTGACCAGCATGGATCGCGACGGTACAAAGAGCGGGTTCGACCTCGATTTGACGCGCGCGGTATCCGACGCGGTATCCATTCCCGTGATCGCTTCCGGCGGCGTGGGCGGCCTGCAGGATCTGGCCGACGGCATCAAGATCGGCAAGGCCGACGCGGTGCTTGCCGCCAGCATTTTTCATTACGGCGAGCATACCGTGCAGGAAGCCAAGCATTTCATGGCGGAGCAGGGCATTCCGATGAGGCTGGCATGAGTTCCGCCAACACCCGCGCCAAGTGGCTGAACAAGGTCAAATGGGACGAGCATGGCCTGGTGCCGGTGATTGCCCAGGAAGTCGGCAGCAACCAGGTGCTGATGTTTGCCTGGATGAACCGGGAGGCGCTGGCGAAGACGGTCGAACTCGGTGAGGCAGTGTACTGGAGCCGGTCGCGCAAGAAGCTGTGGCACAAGGGCGAGGAGTCCGGGCATATGCAGAAAGTGCACGACATCCGCCTTGATTGCGATGAAGACGTGGTATTGCTCAAGGTCGAGCAGACCGGTGGTATCGCCTGTCATACCGGAAGGCACTCCTGCTTCTTCCAGCAGTTCGAGGGAAGCGCGGCGAATGGAGACTGGAAGTCCGTCGAGCCGGTATTGAAAGATCCGGAAAGCATCTACAAGTAGGAACAAGGCGGATATTGCCGCCAGATCAAGAAAGGACAAGGCGGGCTGATGTTGAACCCGCTGTGCAATGTAATGAGCGAAACCCTGAAACGCCTGGCCGACGTCATTGAATCACGCAAGCTCGCCAACGGCGGCGACCCCGACAAATCTTACGTTGCGCGCCTGTTTTCGAAGGGCGACGATGCGATCCTGAAAAAAATCGGCGAAGAGGCGACCGAGACAGTGATGGCTGCAAAAGACGCACGTGCCAGCGGTGACAAGTCGAAAGTGCTCTACGAGTGCGCAGACCTGTGGTTCCACTCGATGATCATGCTGGCGCAGTTCGATCTCAAGCCGCAGGATGTGCTGGACGAGCTCGCGCGGCGCGAAGGTATTTCAGGAATTGAGGAAAAAGCCAATCGCAAGCTGATCGAGCGCGAGCAAGCCGGCGATTGATCGTATTCAAAATGAAACTGAATCGGGACATTCATGACCAACTGCATCTTCTGCAAAATCGCCGCCAAGCAAATCCCGTCCAAGACAGTGTATGAAGATGACGACGTCATTGCGTTTCACGACATCAATCCGGCCGCGCCGGTGCACTTTCTCATTGTCCCGAAGCAGCACATCCCCACCCTCACGGACTGCAATGAGAGCCATTCCGCGTTGTTGAGTAAAATGATGCTGCTGGCACCGAAGCTGGCACAGGAGCAGGGTTGTGGTTATTCGGCGAGCGATGACGGCAGCGGCAGCGGCGGTTTCAAGGCGCTGTTCAATACCGGGCCTAATGGTGGTCAAGAGGTGTACCATCTGCATTTGCACGTCATCGGCGGACCGCGCCCGTGGCGTGGTCAGCGTTAAATTGGCAGGGTTTCAAGTAATTTGATTTTTCGGGCGCTTGCGCCCGCCTAGGAGAAAGTAATGGGTTCATTTAGCATCTGGCACTGGCTGATCGTGCTGGTGGTTGTCATGTTGATTTTCGGTACCAAGAAGCTCGGCAACATCGGTTCCGACCTTGGCAAGGCCGTCAAGGGATTTAAGGACGGGGTCAAGGGAGAAGAAGAAAAATCCGCGTCGAACGAAAAAACAACGATCGACGTCGATGCAAAAGAAAAGAAGAGCTGACAGAGCCTTGGTGACGAAGCACGTGACCGGCCGGATGGTGCGGCACCTGCAGTTATTGCCGCCTCCCCGCCATGATTGATCTCGGACTTTCAAAATTAGCGTTGATCGGCGTTGTCGCGCTGGTCGTCGTCGGCCCGGAACGCCTGCCCAAGGTGGCCCGCATGGCTGGTACCTTGTTTGGCCGCGCACAGCGTTACATCAACGAGGTCAAATCGGAAGTCAGTCGCGAAATCGAGCTCGACGAATTGCGCAAGATGCAAAAGGACATGCGGGAAGCAGCCACGAGCGTCGAGCAGACGATCGCGCAAAACATGTCCGAACTCGAAACCGACTTTCACGACGCCTTGTCCAATCCCTTGCTGGAGCAGGCAACACCGGACCGGATAGCGGTCAAGGCAAAGGATTTCCGCAAGAAGAAGCTGGCCCGCACTTCGGCAATCCCTTCCTGGTATAAAAAGCAGAGCGGCCGCAAGACCCGCGTGATTTCCGGTGCTGCGCGCGTCGCCAAATACCGTCCCGCCTCCACCGCTCGCAAGAACCCTGTTTCGTTTCACTGATGACCGACGACCAAAACACGACCGGTGCCGGAGACACCTTCATCTCGCACCTGGTGGAGCTCCGCAACCGCGTGATGAAGGCGTCGCTCGCCATTGTCATCGTTTTTCTTTGCCTGATGCCATGGGCAGGAAAAATTTACGACATGCTGGCAATCCCGATGATGCTGGCGCTGCCGGCGGGCAGCAAGATGATTGCAACCGGGGTCATTACGCCTTTCCTGATCCCGGTCAAGGTCACCTTGCTGGTCGCATTCCTGATTGCGCTGCCGATTGTTCTGTACCAGGCGTGGGCGTTCATTGCGCCGGGGTTGTATACCCACGAAAAGAAGCTGGTGGCGCCGCTCGTTGTTTCATCCTCGATCCTGTTCATCGCCGGCGTGGCGTTCTGCTACTTCTTCGTGTTCGGCGTGATTTTCAAGTTCATCAACGAATTCGCGCCGAAGTCGATCACGGTGGCTCCGGATATCGAAAGCTACTTCAGCTTTGTGATGACTTTGTTCATCGCGTTCGGCGTGACTTTCGAAGTGCCTATCGTTGTCATCGTGCTGGTCCGAATGGGTTTGATGACAGTGGACAAACTCAAGGAAATCCGCCCGTACGTGATCGTCGGCGCGTTTGTTATTGCGGCGATCATTACGCCGCCCGACATCATGAGCCAGTTGATGCTGGCCGTCCCGCTCTGCCTGCTATTCGAAGTCGGGTTGCTGATCGCACCGATGTTTGTGCGTGCAACGCAGGCACCCGAGGAAGTGGCGTAGGAGTGTTTTTCGCCGGCGCCGCGTTCTAACGGTTATTTTGCCTGCCGCAGCCAGGCAACCAGCGGATAGGCATCCTTGAAGCCGGCCACGAGTTCCTTGCCGAGGTCGGCCGGAATTTTTTTCTTCAGGCTCATTTCCCGCCACACGATAAAGCTCTTCAGCTTGATGTATTCAATGTGCGGTACGTCGGCATCGAAACCTTTCGGAGGACGTACCAGCTTGCCTTCGTTCTGCAAATCACCGTAGACCTCCTTGAGCTTTTTGTTTTTCAGCACTTTGGTGAAGCCCGCCGCATCGTCAATGACATGCTGGCGAATGCTGCGCAAACGGTCGGCCGGCGGCATGTACTCGCCGCCGGCGATCAGCAGCGTGCCTTGCGCATCTACATGAAAATAATAAGCCGGCCCGCCACCCTGGCTCGGCTTCTTCAGCCCGCTTGCGGTGATTGCTGCAGAAAACGTAGTCTTATACGGGCTCTTGTCATGTGAAAAGCGCATGTCGCGGTTGATGCGGAACAAGGCCTTCTTCGGATTGCAGCCCGCGACGGCGGGGTCGAATTTGCTGAGGTCGGCAATCAGTTTCGTCACGAGTTCGAGGAACTCGGCGCGCAGAATGTCATAGCGCGGCTTGTTCATCACGAACCACGCCCGATTATTGTTTTCCGAAAGCTCTGCCAGAAACTGGATCAGGTCGCGTGTATGCATGGGGAAACCTGCATGGAGGAGATTGTCATTCCAGATCTTCGCGGCGCGGCTTTGGCCGCTTGCCGACCACGACATCGATTGTTGATTCCTGGCTTTTGCGCAGAACGGTCATCTTTGCCTTGCTACCCGGTGTGAGCTGTGCAATCAGGTTCAGCATGTCGGTAGTATCGGCTACCGGCTTGCCTTCGACGGCGATCAGGATATCGCCCGGGCGCATGCCGGCCTTGTCCGCAGGTCCGCTCTTCAGCACGCCGGCAATGATGGCGCCGGACTTGCGCGTCAGGCCAAAACTCTCGGCGAGTTCGGGGGTGATGTCTTGCGGTTCGACACCGATCCAGCCGCGCACCACTTGTCCTGTGCTGATGATCGACTCCATCACGGTCTTGACCGTCGTTACCGGGATTGCAAAGCCGATGCCGAGCGAACCGCCGCTGCGCGAATAGATTGCGGTATTGATGCCAAGCAGATTGCCTTCGACATCGATCAGCGCGCCGCCGGAATTTCCCGGATTGATTGCGGCGTCGGTCTGAATGAAGTTTTCAAAAGTGTTGATGCCGAGATGATTGCGGCCGAGTGCGGAAATGATGCCCATCGTCACGGTTTGCCCGACGCCGAAGGGATTGCCGATAGCCAGCACGACATCGCCTACTTTTGCTTCTTCCGCATGGCCGAGCGTGATCGCTGGCAGGTTCCGCAAGCTCATCTTGATAACTGCCAGATCGGTTTCCGGATCGGTGCCCACCACCTTGGCCACTGACTTGCGGCCATCCGCCAGAGCCACCTCGATTTCGTCCGCGGTTTCGATCACATGATTGTTCGTCAGGACATAGCCGTCAGGACTGATGACTACGCCCGAACCCAGGCTAAACTGCTGATCTTCCTGCTGGTCACCGAAAAAGCGGCGAAACAGGGGGTCGTCCATGAACGGGGATTTCGGCTCGCGAGTGCCCTTCGTCGTAAAGATGTTCACCACTGCCGGCATTGCGCGCCTGGCTGCCTCGCGGTATGAAGTTTGCGCCGGCATTGCATTTGGCTGCGCCTCGACCATCGGCACCGACGAAGTGGTGATCTGCATGGCGCGACGGGAACCGCCCGCGCCAGTCCATTCCGGCTTCAAGCTCGCTACAATGAACCAGATGGCCAGACCGACCGTTACGGTTTGCGCAAACAATAACCAGAGACGTCGCATAAGAAGGCAGGAAATGAATCGAGGATCAGTAAGTAGGGATTGTTTTGCAAAATATCTAGAGCAAACGCTCGATATTACCCGTTTTCGCGACTATTGCCCAAACGGCTTGCAGGTCGAAGGGCGGCCGCAAATCGGAAAGCTCGTCACCGGTGTCACGGCAAGCCTGGCATTGCTGGAAGCAGCGGCGGAAGCAAACGCCGATGCCATATTGGTGCACCATGGCTATTTCTGGCGAGGTGAAGACGCGCGCGTGATTGGGCCGAAGCAGCGGCGTCTGAAGCTGCTGTTGACGAACGACATCAACCTGTTCGCGTATCACCTGCCGCTCGACATGCACCCGGAATACGGAAATAATGCCCAGTTGGCGCGTCGCCTGGGGTTGCTCCCGGATGGCCGTTTTGGTGAAGACGGCTTGGGATGGCTGGGCACAATCCAGGATTCCGGTGTGACTACAGTAGGTGCGCTTGCTGCCGTCATCGAGGCGCAACTGGAGCGCGTGCCGTTGGTTGTCGGCGATCTTGCGCAACCACTTGGCAGGGTGGGCTGGTGCACGGGGGCTGCCCATAACATGTTGGGTGATGCGATCGCTGCCGGCGCCAGTGCGTACCTGAGCGGCGAAATTTCCGAGCCCACCGTGCATCTGGCACGCGAAGCTGGCGTTGCCTACCTGGCTTGCGGTCATCACGCAACCGAACGCTTTGGTGTCCAGGCGCTCGGCGCCCATCTCGGGGAACGGTTTCAGATCGAGCATTGCTTCATCGACATTGCGAACCCCGTCTAAACGCCAAACACCGACAGTTAGTCATGTTTCCCTATATCATGATGCCGGTGCCAGGCAAGGAATGAATTATGTCGGAAGAAACATCGTGTGAATCTGTTGGTGTCCTGATCGTCGAAGACGACGCTGTAACGCGCAAAGCGTTGTGCCTGGCCGTCCAGTCGGATCCCGAGCTGGAATTGCTTGCAGCCTTGGAGGATGTTGCGTCGGCGCTTGCCTGGCTTGATGGCGGGGTTCCTGATGTCCTGATGACGGATCTCGGGTTGCCGGACGGATCAGGCATCGAAATCATCCGTGCCTGCGCCCGCAGGCACCCGCGCACCGACATCATGGTCGTCACCATGTCTAGCGACGAGGCCAACGTGCTCGCGTGTATTGAAGCAGGTGCTTCGGGCTACGTATTGAAGGATGCCGGCAAGATGGATATCGCGCGGGCCGTACTGGATTTGCGGGCGGGCGGCGCGCCTATGAGCCCCGCGATCGCCCGCATGGTGCTGGCGAAGGTTCGTGACGGGAAGAAGCTGGCGCCGTCGTCGACGGTCGAGCGGCCGGCTGCATCGGGGCTGACCAAGCGCGAAGCTGCAATTCTCGACCTTATTGCGCAGGGCGACAGCTACGGCGAAGTCGCCAAGCTGCTTTCCGTCTCGGTCGGAACAGTGCAGACCCATATCAAGAACATATACGGGAAGCTTGCCGTGCATTCGCGAGGTGAGGCCGTGTTCGAGGCTCACAGGCGAGGCTTGCTGCAACTTGGCCCGCCCCGCGGGAAAAAATAAGCGAGTTAGTTCCCTTCCTTTTTTTTCAGGGAGTCGCGGATTTCTCGCAGCAACAGAACATCTTCCGGCACTTCTACAGGCGCCGGCGCAGCCTCCGGCTCCTTTCCCTTCGCCTTGTTGATCAAGCGGATCATCTGAAAGATGACGAATGCGAGAATCAGAAAGTTCAGCACAATCGTGATGAAGCTGCCGTATGCGAGAACCGCTCCCGCCTGTTTTGCCTCGGCCAGCGGCAACTGCGTACCTTGATTGTTGAGCGGGATGTAGTAGTTGGAAAAATCGAGTCCGCCGAACAGCGTGCCGGCCACCGGCATGATGATGTCCTTTACCAGCGAGTCGACGATTTTGGAAAAGGCGCCGCCGATGATCACGGCTACCGCAAGTTCGATCACATTGCCTTTGATCGCAAAGGCCTTGAATTCCTTCAGCATGCTCACGGCATCTCCTTCTTTGAAATTATTAAAAAAATAACGATGTATATCCGTCGATCCTGATTTTCTCCGAAAAGCGGATGACGATGTGCGTGCCCGCTTCGAGGATGCAGCCGCTTTGTCCGAAAAGTTCCCCAAATTTGCGCAGCGCAGCAGCTATTCGCTTTAATTCGAATCCTCCGTCCGTTATAATCTAAGGTTGCTAGAAGTTTCGTACAGTTTCGCATTTTTCACTGATTGGGGTTGGTATGAGTAACGAAAAGCAGGTCGACTCCGGTCGACGTGGCTTGCTCGTCGCCACGTGTGCGGCGGGCGGTGTGGCCGGGTTGGCCACGGCGGGAGCTTTTGTGTCCACCTTCCAGCCGTCCGAGCGAGCCAAGGCCGCCGGCGCTCCGGTAGAGGTGGACATCGCAGGCCTGGCGCCGGGTGAGATGAAGACCGTCGAGTGGCGCGGCAAGCCGGTATGGATCCTGAAGCGTTCGCCGGAAATGGTCGAGTCGCTCAAGAAGACAGACGACCAAGTCGCCGACCCTAATTCCGAGCGTAACCAGGCGGATTTGACGCCCGAGTACGCGCGCAACGAGTACCGTTCGCGCAAGCCGGATCTGCTGGTCGCCGTGGGTATCTGCTCGCACCTCGGTTGTTCTCCGAGCGCTAAGCTGCAACCAGGCGCACAGCCTTCGCTGCCGGACGATTGGCAGGGTGGTTTCCTTTGTCCGTGCCATGGCTCCACCTTTGATCTTGCCGGCCGCGTGTTCAAGAACAAGCCGGCGCCGGATAACCTGCAGGTGCCTCCGCACATGTACCTCAGCGACACCAGGCTGGTCATCGGCAAAGATGAGAAAGGCGAGGCATAAGACATGGCGACACAACAAAAACCCACCGGCACGCCTGTGCCGTTCTCCGGCAAGGCCCTGGAATGGATCGATCAGCGTTTCCCGCTGTCCGCAACCTGGAAGGCGCACGTTTCGGAGTACTACGCACCCAAGAACTTCAATTTCTGGTACGCGTTCGGTTCGCTCGCACTGTTGGTTCTGGTGATCCAGATCGTCACGGGCATTTTCCTGGTGATGCATTACAAACCGGATGCCAACCTGGCGTTTGCTTCGGTCGAATACATCATGCGCGACGTGCCTTGGGGCTGGCTGGTGCGCTATATGCACTCCACCGGCGCGTCCGCATTTTTCATCGTTGTCTACCTGCACATGCTGCGTGGTCTGCTGTACGGCTCTTATCGCAAGCCCCGTGAGCTCGTCTGGCTGTTCGGTGTCGGCATCTTCCTGTGCCTGATGGCGGAAGCGTTCTTCGGCTACCTGCTCCCATGGGGGCAGATGTCGTACTGGGGCGCTCAGGTGATCGTCAACCTGTTCGGCGCAATCCCGTTCATCGGCCCCGACCTGTCGTTGTGGATTCGTGGAGACTACGTGGTGTCCGACGCGACGCTGAACCGTTTCTTCTCGTTCCACGTGATCGCAATCCCGCTGGTGCTGATCGGCTTGGTCGTCGCGCACATCATCGCGCTGCACGAAGTCGGCTCCAACAATCCGGACGGTGTCGAGATCAAGAAGAACAAGGATGCCAACGGTATTCCGCTCGATGGCATTCCGTTCCACCCTTACTACACGGTGCACGATGTGCTGGCCGCTGCGATCTTCCTGATCGTGTTCAGCGCAATCGTATTCTTCGCGCCGGAAATGGGCGGCTACTTCTTGGAGTACAACAACTTCATCCCGGCCAATCCGCTCAAGACTCCACCGCATATCGCACCGGTCTGGTACTTCACGCCGTTCTACTCGATCCTGCGCGCCACGACTTCCCAGTTCATGTATGCGCTGGAAGCCGGTGTGGTGGCCTATACCGCATTGATCCTCGCTAAAACGAAGTTGAACGGTTCGATCAAGGCAGCCGTTGCCGCCGGCGCCGTGGTCGTGGTGGCTGGCATGTTCATTTTCGACGCCAAGTTCTGGGGTGTCGTTCTGATGGGCGTATCGGTGATGATTCTTGCGGCACTGCCCTGGATTGACCTCTCGCCGGTGAAATCGATCCGATATCGTCCGAGCTGGCACGGCTATGTGTATCTGGTGTTCGGCATCGCTTTCCTGATTCTTGGTTACCTTGGCGTGCTGCCGCCGACCGCGGGCCGCACCCTCGTCGCGCAGATTTGCACCTTCATCTACTTTGGCTTCTTCCTGTTGATGCCATGGTGGAGCAGGATGGGCACATTCAAGTCTGTGCCTGATCGCGTAACGTTCCAGCCGCACTAAGCCGCAAAGGGATATGAGAATCATGAAATTGCTGAAAAAACTGATTGCGGTCCTGGCGTTGGCGCCGGCAATGGTGCTGGCAAACGAGGCTGGCTTTCCTCTCGACCAGGCACCGGGCCGCACCAAGGATCTGGCCGCCCTGCAGCACGGCGCCAAGTTGTTCGTCAATTACTGTCTGAACTGCCATTCTGCAGCCGCAATGCGTTATAACAGGCTCAGGGACATCGGCTTGACGGAAGACCAGATCCGGAACAATCTCCTGTTCACCGGCGACAAGGTCGGTGACCTGATGAAAGGTGCGATGTCGGCAAAGGATGCCAAGAACTGGTTCGGCGCTGCACCGCCCGATCTTTCCGTGATTGCACGTGCGAAGGCCTCGGACGCAGGTTCGGGTGCCGATTGGCTGTACACCTATCTGCGTACTTTCTACAAGGATGAGACGCGCCCGACAGGCTGGAACAACTTGGTATTCCCCAATGTCGGCATGCCGCATGCACTGTGGGAGTTGCAAGGCGTTCGGACAGCGAAGTTCGAGGAAAAGAAGGATCCGCACGATCCGGGCAAGGCAGTACACGAGTTCGTCGGTTTTGAGCAGGTCAAGCCGGGCAAGATGAGTACGCTCGAGTACGACAATGCTGTTGCCGATCTTGTCGCTTACCTGGAGTGGATGGGTGAGCCGGCACAGAATACGCGCAAGCGCCTCGGAGTGATCGTGCTGTTGTTCCTTGGTGTCTTCCTGGTTCTGGCATGGCGCTTGAACGCGTCGTACTGGAAAGACGTCAAGTAAGGTTTTTGCCCGCTTGCCTGTCGCGGAGCGGGTTTTCGTTTCGGGGTGAGCCGTATGACGTCTCACCCCTTTGTTTCTAAGGAACTGCAAAATGATGGTTCTCTACTCGGGCACAACTTGCCCATTTTCGCAGCGCTGCCGTCTCGTATTGTTCGAGAAGGGCATGGACTTTGAGATTCGTGACGTCGACCTGTTCAACAAACCGGAAGACATCTCGGTGATGAACCCGTACGGCCAGGTGCCGATCCTGGTTGAGCGCGACTTGATTCTGTATGAATCGAACATCATCAACGAGTATATCGACGAGCGCTTTCCGCACCCGCAGCTGATGCCGGCCGACCCGCTGATGCGCGCGCGTGCACGTCTGATGCTGTTCAATTTCGAAAAGGAATTGTTCATTCACGTGCACACGCTGGAAAACGAAAAAGCGAAGGGTGCAGAGAAGGTCCAGGACAAGGCGCGCGCCGAAATCCGCGATCGTCTTACCACGCTTGCACCGCTGTTCCTGAAGAACAAGTATATGCTCGGTGAAGAATTTTCCATGCTCGACGTGGCAATCGCGCCGTTGCTCTGGCGCCTGGATCACTACGGCATCGAACTATCGAAGACGGCTGCTCCTCTGATGAAGTACGCAGAGCGCATCTTCTCGCGCCCGGCTTATATCGAAGCGCTGACGCCTTCCGAGAAGGTCATGCGTCGTTAATCATGTGGCGCACGGCCGTTTCCTGGTGCCGTGCGCGCATGCTCCGGCCATAAAACAATGCCAGAAATTTCTACCAAGCCTTATTTGCTCCGCGCCATTTACGAATGGTGCACCGACAATGGCTACACGCCGTATCTTGCTGCCGCAGTTGATGGCCGTACTCGTGTTCCGCGCGAATTCGTCAAGAATGGCGAAATCGTGCTGAATATCAGTTTCACAGCGACCAGCGGCTTGAAGATGGGTAACGACTTTATCGAGTTCAATGCACGCTTCGGCGGTGTATCGCGCGAAATTTCTATTCCGGTAGAAAATGTCGTTGCCATTTATGCGCGCGAGAACGGACAAGGCATGGCGTTCGAGGCGACCTTGGCTTCCGGCAGCGACGACGACAGTTCAGACAGTCCATCTTCCGACGACGCACCCAAATCTTCCGCACCATCGTTATCGGCAGTGCCGTCTGCGCAAGGTGAGGACGCGGAAGATCAACGGACGCCGCCGGATGATCCGGACGATAACAACGAACCACCGAAAAAAGGCGGCCGGCCTACACTCACACGGATCAAATAAAGTACAATACGGGACTTTCCAGTTTCGCCGGCTTAGCTCATCTGGTAGAGCAGTTGATTTGTAATCATCAGGTGGCGGGTTCGAGTCCTGCAGCCGGCACCAATAAAAAGCCCATGACCAGCAATGATCATGGGCTTTTTTCACGCCTTTCCCGACCTCAATGGTCGGATCGGATTCCGTTCCAGCGCGGTGCCAGTGCGTGCGAAACGCCGAACAGGTCCAACACGCGTCCGACGGTGTGATCGACCATCTCGGCAATGCTCTGGGGACGATGATACAGTGCGGGCAAGGGCGGGAAGATGATACCTCCCATCTCGGTTACGGCAGTCATGTTGCGCAGATGGGCAAGATTGAACGGTGTTTCCCGGACCATCAAAACCAGCCGTCGCCGCTCTTTCAAAACGACATCGGCCGCGCGTGCAATCAGGTTGTCCGACAGGCCGTGCGCAATCGATGCCAGCGTCTTCATGGAGCAGGGCGCAATCACCATGCCGTCCGATGCGAATGACCCGCTTGCAATCGAAGCACCGATATCGCGGACATTGTGCACGACGTGAGCGAGCGCCTCGACTTCCTTGCGCCCCATGTCCAGTTCCTGATGCAGATTCAGTACGCCGGCGTCCGATACCAGCAGATGAGTTTCGATACCCGGCGTCTCGCGCAATACTTGCAGCAGGCGAACACCGTACACGGCGCCGGTAGCGCCGGTGATGGCAATAATCAGCCGTTTTCCGGGCGTCGGGGCATCACGGCGCATTTCTTGTGGATGCGCTGTTTCAGCTCTTGAGCAGACTTTGCAGTTCGCCGGACTCGTACATCTCGGTCATGATGTCCGATCCGCCGACGAATTCGCCTTTTACATACAGCTGAGGAATGGTCGGCCAGTTGGAAAATTCCTTGATGCCCTGGCGGACTTCTGCGTCTTCCAGCACGTTGATGGTAACGATGTTCTCGACGCCGCAGGCGTTGAGAATTTGTACCGCGCGCCCCGAAAAGCCGCACTGCGGAAACTGTGCGGTGCCTTTCATGAACAGCACCACGGGGTGCTGCGTAACTGTATCTTTGATCCAGGTTTGTACGTCGCTCATGGCATGACCTCAAAAAAACGAAATATTCCGCCATTATATGGAAAAGGGCGACGCGAGGACTGCATACACCTTCAATCAGCCAGGGAATCGGCAAAAGGTTGCGATGCTGATCCAAAAGTTGCTACGGAAACAAAAAAGGAGAATGCGCCGAAGCTCCATTCTCCTCGCTTGTTCCACGCGCCTCCAGGACGCGTAGCGCCGTTCGTTCAGTCTTTCAGCTTGGCGAAGGCCGCAGCCATCGCGCTGTTGGCCGCCGGTTGCGCGCGCTGCTGATGTTGCGCCAGCCGCTTGGCATCATTGCGGTCACCGCGTTGCTCGGTGCGTGCGCTAGCAGGTTGCGGTGAGTCGGACAGGCGCATCGTCAGTGCGATACGGCGACGTTTCTCATCGACTTCGAGAACCTTGACCTTGACCACTTGACCGGCCTTGACCACCGTGTGCGGGTCGCGCACGAACGTGTTCGACAGTGCGGAAATATGCACCAGGCCATCCTGATGCACGCCGATATCGACAAACGCGCCGAACGCGGCGACGTTGGTGACGACGCCTTCGAGGATCATGTCCGGGCGCAAGTCCTTGATGTCTTCCACGCCTTCCTTGAAGGTTGCGGTGGTAAATTCCGGACGCGGGTCGCGTCCCGGCTTCTCCAGTTCCTTCAAGATGTCAGTAATGGTCGGTACGCCGAACTTTTCGTCCGCATATTTCGCCGGATTGATGGTCTTGAGCAGCTTGCCGTCGCCGATTACGCCTCTCATATCCTTCTTGATGTCTGCCAGGATTTTCTCGACTACAGGGTAGGATTCCGGGTGCACTGCGGATGCATCCAACGGGTTTTCCCCGTTCATGATGCGCAGGAAGCCGGCCGCCTGTTCGAATGTCCTTTCTCCGAGGCGCGGCACCGAGCGCAGATCCGCGCGCGAAGCAAACATGCCCTTCATGTCGCGGTAGGTCACGATGCTTTGCGCCACACTGCTATTCAGGCCGGACACACGCGCCAGCAATGGTGCCGAAGCCGTGTTGACATCGACCCCTACTGCATTCACGCAGTCTTCGACGACGGCGTCGAGCGAGCGGGCCAGTTGGGTCTGTCCGACGTCATGCTGGTACTGGCCGACGCCGATCGACTTCGGATCAATCTTGACCAGTTCGGCCAGCGGGTCTTGCAGGCGGCGGGCAATGGAAACCGCGCCGCGCAACGACACGTCAAGTTCCGGAAGTTCCCGCGATGCGAATTCGGACGCGGAATAGACGGACGCGCCGGCTTCGGACACGACGATCTTGGTCAGTTTCAATTCCGGGTGCTGCTTGATCAGGTCTTGCGCCAGCTTGTCGGTTTCACGCGAGGCGGTGCCGTTGCCGATCGAAATCAGCGCGACGTTGTGTTTCTGGGCCAGTTGCGCGAGCGTATGGATGGAGCCGTGCCAATCGTTGCGCGGCTGGTGGGGGTAAATGGTGGACGTGTCGACGACCTTTCCGGTGGCATCGACCACCGCGACTTTCACCCCGGTGCGCAGGCCGGGGTCGAGGCCCATCGTCGCCCGCGGCCCCGCTGGCGCGGCAAGCAACAGGTCTTTCAGGTTGCGTGCAAAAACATTGATTGCTTCCACTTCCGCGCGTTCGCGCAGGCCGGTCATCAATTCGGTTTCGAGGTGCATGAACACTTTCACGCGCCAGGTCCAGCGTACGGTGTCGGACAGCCATTTGTCCGCCGGCCTTCCCTGGTTGCTGATGCCGAAGCGGACGGCGATGCGGCCTTCGCATGGATTGTGCGGAGCATCCCATTTCGGTTTTTCTTCTTCGCTGTCAAGGCGCAGCGATACGTTCAAGACTTCCTCGCGGCGGCCGCGGAACAGGGCGAGAGCACGATGCGACGGAATGGTCGCTATCGTCTCAGAGTAGTCGAAATAATCGGCGAACTTGGCGCCGGCATCTTCCTTGCCCCCGACCACTTTCGATTCGACCACGCCATGCTCGGTCAGGTATTCACGCAAGGTTTGCAGCAAGGTTGCGTCTTCCGCGAAGCGTTCCATCAGGATCTGGCGCGCGCCATCCAGCGCAGCCTTTGCGTCGGCCACTCCCGGATTGTCGCCGTTTTCGGTGGTAAAAGCCGGTTTCAGGTACTTCACGGCTTCTTCTTCCGGATTCAATGCCGGGTTGGCGAGCAGGACTTCGGCGAGTTCGGTGAGGCCAGCTTCCGCGGCAATCTGCGCCTTGGTACGACGTTTCGGCTTGTATGGCAGGTACAGGTCTTCGAGGCGTGTCTTGTCTTCTGCGTGTGCGATGGCGTCGAGCAGTTCCAGCGTCATCTTGCCCTGCTCTTCGATCGACGCAATGATTGCCGCACGTCTATCCTCCAGTTCCCGCAGGTAGCGCAGGCGTTCCTCCAGCAGGCGCAACTGCGTGTCATCCAGCCCGCCGGTGGCTTCCTTGCGGTAGCGTGCGATAAAAGGCACTGTTGCACCTTCGTCGAGCAGGGCGACGGCGGCGGCGACTTGTGCCGGCTTGGCGGCGAGTTCAAGAGCGAGGCGTTGTTCGATCGATGGCAGCATGTGAAAACGGAATGAAGAAAATCAAGCGGGTGATGATACGCAATTTATGCGGTCGCGTCAGTCTTGACAGGGCAAGGAAACATCAGGGCGCGTCGAGGTGGTCAGCGCCGTGCCCCGCTGACGCGCTCGATGCCGGCGAGGTCGGTCCAGCTTTGCGCGTTGCGGAAACCTTGGTCCGCCAATAACCCGCGGACCCCCGCAGCCTGGTCGTAGCCGTGCTCCATCAGCAGCCAGCCGCTGGCGACCAGATGAGCGCTGGCGCCATCGATGATCGCGCGTAGCGCCGACAAGCCGTCTCCATGGTCGGTTAGCGCGTTGACAGGTTCGAACCGCAGGTCGCCTTGGGACAGGTGAGGATCTCCCGCGACGATATACGGCGGATTGGCGACGATAAGGTCGAATTGTTCGTCTGCGAGCGGGCGATACCAGTCGCCGTGCAGGAAAGTAACGTCCACCTCGTGGCGCAAAGCGTTTTTTTTTGCCACGATGAGCGCTGCTTCGCTTACGTCCAATGCCGTCACCAACGCATCGCGACGAGTGTGTGCAATGGCGATCGCAATCGCGCCTGAGCCGGTGCCCATGTCGAGGACGCGTCCGCCCTGTGGCAGGCGCTCCAGGGCGAGTTCGACCAGCAATTCGGTTTCCGGCCGCGGAATCAGGACGTCCGGCGTGGTATGCAACATCAGACCGAAAAATTCGCGTTCTCCGACGAGGTAGGCGATCGGTTCGCCGGCGATACGGCGCACGAATAGCGAAGTGACGATTCGCGCTTCGTCCGCATCGAGCGTCCGCTCGGATTGCGTGATCAACTGGACTCGCGACAACCGCAGCGCATGCGAAACAAGGATGCGCGCTTCAAAAGGATCCAGTGGCGGCTTTTTCAGTACGGCCGCTATGGTGGTGCCGGCAGCAATCGAAACCGGTGACGAGGGGATGTCGAATGCTTCCGGCATGATGCTTAGCGGTTCTGGCGCAGCGCCGCCCAGATGAGGATGAGGGTGAAGATGACAAACCAGATCATTGACCATTGCGGCGTCGACAGGCCCAGGATGGGCTCGTATTCAGTCGTGCAGAAACCGTCCGCCTTGAACAGGAACGGCAGGAATTCGGCGGTCGGGATCTTGTTGAGAGAGGTTTCCAGCGGATCGATGCCGCAGGATACGGATGGATGCGCCTTGATCCACAAATGCCAGCCGGCGATGCCGGTGCCGGTCAGTGCGGTGAGCGCGGCGAGGCTTGCACCGAATTTGGTTGTGCCGCGCGGCAACGCTGCAAAGACAAAACAAATCAGTGCGATTGCCACAAACGCATAGCGTTGCAGCACGCACAACGGACAGGGAAGCATGTCCTTCACGTGCTGCAGATACAGCGCGAATCCGACAAGAGTCAAGGCGGTAATGCCGACGGCAAGCAACACGGGTTTTGAAGTTTTCATTTGTCTCTGTTGTTGACGGGTAATTTCATAAGAGTAATTCCGCGTGGAATGGTTCCTCCGTTGCAGCCTGCATTATGCCTCGTCGGCGAGTGCCGCCAATTGTTCTGCCTGATGCTCCGCCAGCAGCGCATTGGTCAGTTCTTCGAGGTCGCCGTCCATGATGAAGTCGAGCTTGTAGAGTGTCAGGTTGATGCGATGGTCGGTCATTCGCCCTTGCGGGAAATTGTACGTCCGGATGCGCTCGCTACGGTCGCCGGACCCGATCAGCGATTTGCGGGTGGCTGCTTCCTTGGCCTGCTGTTCGCGCATCTGCACATCCTTGATACGCGCAGCCAGCACCTTCAATGCCGATGCCTTGTTCTTGTGCTGGCTGCGGTCGTCCTGGCATTCGACCACGATGCCGGTCGGAATATGCGTGATGCGTACAGCCGAGTCGGTCTTGTTGATATGCTGGCCGCCGGCACCGGAAGCGCGAAAGGTATCGATACGGATATCTGCCGGATTGATGTTGACGTCCTCGACCTCATCCACTTCCGGCATCACTGCGACCGTGCAAGCGGAAGTATGGATGCGCCCCTGGGTTTCGGTCGCCGGCACGCGTTGCACGCGGTGACCGCCCGATTCGAACTTGAGCTTCGAATAGGCGCCGAGGCCAATGATACGTACGATCACTTCCTTGTAGCCGCCGATCTCCGATGGCGATTCGGACACCATCTCCACCTGCCAGCGGTTGCGTTCCGCGAAGCGGGTGTACATGCGCAACAGGTCGCCGGCGAACAGAGCGGCCTCATCACCGCCGGTACCGGCACGGATTTCCAGATAGATGTTGCGTTCGTCGTTCGGGTCTTTCGGCAGCAACATTTTCTGCAGGTCGATTTCGAACTGCTCGATGCGCGCCTTGGCGTCGGCAATTTCCTCCTGCGCCAGCTCTTTCATGTCAGGGTCGGCCAACATTTCCTGTGCCGACCTGATGTCTTCACCGGCCTTCACATAGTCCTTGTAGAGCGCTACCAGTGGTCCGAGCTCGGCATGTTCGCGCGTCAGTTTGCGGTACTGGTCCATATCGGAAGTAATGCCTTCCTGCATCAGCAAGTCGTTCAGCTCTTCCAGCCGCTCGGTGAGCTGGTCGAGTTTGGCAAGCATTGAAGGTTTCATCTGGGGTGGTCCATCCTCAATCGGTTGGGATGCGCGAACAGGCAAACGGTTCGGCGCGGCAGGTGGAATCGGAGACGATTCCCGGAGAGATATGCGCCGCTAGCGCTTGGTGCGGAACAATTGCGGCAGCAGAGCGGCAATACGCGCACGCTCGTCACCTTGCGCATTGTGCAACGCCTGTTGCGGGCCGTGCAGGAATTTGGCGGTAAGGCCCTTTGACAACGCTTCCAGCACCGCGTCGACGTCTTCGCCTCTCGCCAGCAGTTTCTTTGCGCGCTCCAGCTCCGCCAGACGCATTGCCTCGCTGGTGTCATGCAGGTCACGAATCAGCGGTACGACCGCGCGGCTGTCGATCCAGTGCATGAAGGACTGTACACGCGTCTCGATGATCGCTTCTGCCTGTGCCACCGCTGCCTGGCGGTTTTCGATACCCGCCTGTACTGCGGAACCGAGGTCGTCGACGGTGTACAGGAATACGTCGTCGAGACGGCTGGCTTCGGATTCGATGTCGCGCGGAACGGCGAGGTCGACCATGAAGATCGGTTTGTGGCGGCGCGCTTTGACCGCGCGCTCAACCATTCCAAGGCCAATGATTGGCAGGGACGATGCGGTGCTCGACACGACGATATCGAATTGCGCAAGCTGGTCCGGCAAGTCCGCAAGGCAGATCGCATGGCCGTTGAAGCGATGCGCGAGCGACTCGCCGCGTTCCAGCGTGCGGTTGGCAATTGTCAGGGAACGCGGGTTCTGCGCGGCAAAATGGGTTGCGCACAGCTCGATCATTTCGCCTGCGCCGATGAACAACACATTCTGTTCAGAGATTTTTTCGAAAATGCGTTGCGACATCCGCACTGCGGCTGCCGCCATTGAAACGCTGTGCGCGCCGATTTCAGTCGTGGTGCGGACTTCCTTCGCCACCGCAAAGGTGCGCTGGAACATCTGGTGCAGATAGGTGCCGAGGCCGCCTGCGGCTTCGGCACAGCGCACCGCTTCCTTCATCTGACCGAGGATCTGCGCCTCGCCCAGCACCATCGAATCGAGGCCGGAGGCAACCCGGAATGCATGCCGCACCGCGTTATCCTGCGGAAGGGTGTACAGGTAGGGGCGCAGTTCTGCGTATGAAAGATTGTGATATTCGGCGAGGAAGCGCGCCGTGGCGTCGATTGCCGCATCAACGCCGCCAGAAACATGGCTCGCTGCGTATAACTCCGTGCGGTTACAGGTCGACAGAATCGCGGCTTCGTCCGTCGAACCGGGCGATGCATTGCGCCCGAACCAGGCACGAGCCGCCGCAACCGCCTGACCGATCTGGTCAGCAGGAAAGGCCACCTTTTCGCGCAATGAAACGGGCGCGGTAGTGTGGTTGAGGCCGACGGTTAGAAGCTGCATTCCTGAGGGTGTTACGGGGATTCTCGACTCGTTATTATAGCTTGTTGCACTTCGGTACGAGATGCCCGGCATGTGTTGACAAGGTTGCATCGTTCTGTGCCGTCGCGATATGACGGGAGGCTGTGTTCAGGATGCCAACTGCTCCAGTCGATAGCCATAGCTATAGACCGGCGCAAGGCGAAATCCGTTCTCCGGATGCAAGCCGAGTTTGCTGCGCACCCTGGACACGTGCGTGTCCAGGGTGCGCGACTGCACATCCGGTTCGTGCGGCCATACTGCCTCCCGGATGTAGGCGCGAGAAAGCGGACGGCCTAGATTGCGGAAAAACAGTAGCGCCAGTTCGAACTCCTTCTGCGTCACCGCCGCCGTCGCACTGCCGATGGTCAGGCGCGTTGCGGTCGTGTCGAATGTGTAAATGCCAAAGCAGGCGGGTGCAACCGTGTCCATCTCCGGATAGGACCGCCTGAGCAAGACCCGGACACGAATTTCGAGTTCGTTGCGGCGGATTGGCTTGACGATATAGTCGCTTGCACCGGCTTCAAGCAGCGTCGCGACATCGGCATCACTGGATCGCTTGGTGAGCAAGAGAACCGGGGTGCGCGGTCCGGGTTGTGCACGTAGAGCGTGCAACAATTCGATGCAGTTATTGACGGCACCTCCATCCATGATCAGCAAATCGAAGCCGCCGGCGTGCGCAGCCTCAAGCAGGTGTGTGTGGCTCCGGTGAATCTGGCAAGCGTGTCCCGCCGACGTCAAAATCTGACGCGCCAGTTCAATTTGATCGAGGTCGTTGTCGAGTATGGCAATTCGCATGATGCGACACCGGTCGGATCCGGCAAACAAGTGCCGGAAAATGAAAAAAGGGCCTAGCCGAAGCTAAGCCCTTGATTTTCTTGGTGGCCCGGGGCGGAATCGAACCACCGACACAAGGATTTTCAATCCTCTGCTCTACCGACTGAGCTACCAGGCCAAGGCGCGCAAGTATAGCAAAGCTGTCGGAATATGCAAGGCCTTTGTACGACCGGACGGCGTGGCAACGGCTATAATGAGCTCAGAAATCTGCTCCCTTTCCAGTACACGCTCACGCCTCCATGCAGCTACAAAGCAACGTTTGTATCATCGGTAACGGTGCGGTCGGCAAGGCCGCCGCACTAGGCTTGGCCCAGGCAGGGCTGAGCGTCACTATGTTGAAGCCGTTATCCGCGCCGTCCTTCGGGAAGGCAGCGCAGATCGATTGGGACGTACGTGTGTATGCATTGAATCACGTTGCGCACGATCTGCTCGCGTCGTTGAAGGTATGGCAAGCAATGGATGCAACGCGAATCGCACCGGTTGACACGATGATCGTCAAAGGCGACGGGCGGGATGCCGGCAATCTCGCATTTGATGCCTATGGTGCTCGTACCGGCGCGCTCGCATGGATTGTCGAGGATAGCAACCTGAATACCGCACTCGATGCAGCACTCGGGTTCGCACCCGGCGTGCGTGTTGTCACCGGAATCGCCGCGCAGTTGCAGACGGACGCGCAGGGCGTCAGCATTCATCTTGAGAGTGGAGAGGCATTACGCTCTGCACTGCTGATCGGTGCCGATGGTGCCCAATCCTGGGTGCGCGGGCAGTGCGACATCGGCATCGATTACCGGTCATACGGACAACGCGCGGTCGTCACCAACTTCGAATGTGAAAAGCCGCATCATGGAGCGGCCTTTCAATGGTTTACGTCGACAGAAGGCATTGTTGCGCTGTTGCCGCTGCCGGGAGAGCGCGTATCGCTGGTCTGGTCGGCGCCCGAAGCGCTGGCGCAACGCTTGCTGAGCGAGTCGCCGGCGAGTCTGGCGGAGCGTGTTTCCGTTCTGTCGGAACATCGCTTGGGGCGACTGCGCCCGCTGCAGCCGGAAGTCGTCAAGGCGTTTCCGCTCAGCTTGCTGCGCCCGCACGCGATCGTGGCGCCGCGCGTTGCATTGATCGGCGACGCGGCGCACGTTGTGCACCCGCTTGCCGGGCATGGCATGAACCTCGGCTTCACGGATGTGGCAGCGCTGGTCAAAATCCTGGTGGAACGCGAGCCGTACCGGGACTGTGGCGACGAGCGGGTCCTGGGGCGCTATGCGCGAGCCCGCAAGGAGGACATCCTCCTGATGCAATTGGCGACCGATGGTTTGGAGCGCCTTTTCTCGGTCGATTTCGAACCTTTGCGCGTGGTACGGAATGCAGGATTGAACTTGGTCAACAAGTTGCCTGTCTTAAAGAGAGCACTGATTTCCCATGCAATGGGAAAAGGAAGCTAGAAACAGTCTGAGGATGAAAACGGAAAACATGAACAAACTGATCAGAATTGCCGCGACCGCAGTGTTCGCCCTTGCCGCTGGTGCCGCTTTGGCACAAAGCGCACAGGAAACCGCCATCAAGAAAGCGATCGAACCGCGCCTAGGCGATGGCGTCAAGGTCGATTCAGTCACCAAGACGCCGTACGGAGGGCTGTTTGAGGTGCGGGTCGGCGGCGACATTTTCTATACCGACGCGAAGGGCGACTACCTGTTCATCGGCCGCATCGTCGATACCAAGACGTTTCAGGACTACACGAAGGCGCGTGTCGACGAGATCAACAAGATCAAATTTGCCGATCTGCCGTTTGACTCCGCGATCAAGATGGTCAAGGGCAACGGCAAGCGCGTGATGGCGGTGTTTGAAGACCCGAATTGCGGTTATTGCAAACGTCTGCGTCATACACTTGCCGAGATGGACAATGTGACCGTCTACACGTTCATGTACAACATCCTGTCAGAGGATTCGGTCGTGAAGTCACGCAACATCTGGTGCTCGGCGGATCGCGCGAAGGCTTGGGACGATTGGATGATCGACGGAAAGGCGGCTGCCACCGCACCGGCGAATTGCACCGCGCCACATGAACGGATCCTGGCGCTCGGTCAAAAGATGAAAATCACCGGCACGCCGACGATTTTCTTTACTGACGGCACCCGCATTCCGGGCGCAGTGGACGGCAAAGCGCTGGAGAGCAAGCTGGCGTCGATCAAGTAAGCCGCACAGCAGTACATCCATGAAAACGAGCCCTGCGTGGGCTCGTTTTCAATTTATGGCTCGACAACGGTCTTTTTCGCTGCGAACTATAATCGAAGCTCCATCGATGGAGGCCTTATGTTCAACGCGATTTTGCTTAACAAGAACGATGGCGGCAGCACGGATGCGAAACTGGCGCAACTCGACGACGCACAATTGCCGGCTGATGCCGATGTGACGGTGCGTGTCGACTATTCCACGATCAACTACAAGGATGGCCTTGCGATCACCGGCAAATCACCCGTGGTGCGCAAATGGCCGATGGTGCCGGGTATCGACGGCGCCGGTGAGGTCATTGCGTCCACACATCCGGAATGGAAACCCGGCGATGCCTTTCTCCTCAACGGTTGGGGCGTCGGCGAAGTGCATATGGGTTGCCTCTCGCAGCGTGCAAGACTCAAGGGCGACTGGCTGATTCCGCTGCCGCAAGGCATGTCGGCGCGAACCGCGATGGCGATCGGCACCGCCGGCTACACCGCGATGCTGTGCGCATTGGCGCTACAGGAGCAGGGCGTGCAGCGCGATAGCGGAGAGATTCTCGTCACTGGCGCATCGGGCGGGGTGGGCAGCATTGCGATCTCTATCCTGTCTGCATGGGGCTACCGGGTTATCGCTTCGACCGGCAAACCGGCCGAGATGGATTATCTGAAATCGCTGGGCGCCGCCGACGTCATCGATCGCGCAGAATTGTCCGGTCCCGGCAAGCCGTTGCAAAAAGAACGCTGGGCCGGTGTGATCGATTCTGTCGGTTCGCATACGCTGGTGAACGCGCTCGCACAGACGCGCTACGGGGGCGTGGTCGCCGCCTGCGGATTGGCGCAAGGCATGGACTTGCCGGGATCGGTCGCTCCATTTATCCTGCGCGGCGTGAGATTGATCGGCATCGACAGTGTCATGGTGCCGAAGGTGAAACGGCTTGCTGCCTGGGCCAGGTTGGCGACCGACCTCAAACCGGTGCAGCTGGAACAGATCACGCAGGAAATCGGATTGGCCGACGCGTTGACGAAGGCGCACGACATCATCGCAGGCAAGGTTCGCGGCCGGTTGGTGGTGAACGTCAATGCGTGATGCCGACGGTGCAGCGCTTACCGGGATCCTGCTGGCGGCAGGACGAGGCAGGCGTTTCGATCCGAGCGGAGTGCAGAGCAAACTGCTGCAGGCGCTCTCCGACGGCACACCCGTTGCCGTCGCATCCGCGAAGACTCTTCTTGCAGCGCTGCCGCACGTCATTGCCGTGGTCCATGCCGACGATGAAAAGCTGGCGCTGCAACTGCAGGCTTGCGGCTGTTTGGTCTCGGTCTGTGCCAATGCCGACGACGGCATGGCTGCTTCGCTGATTCACGGACTGGCACAGTCGCGGCAGGCACACGGTTGGGTGATGGCGTTGGCCGACATGCCGTTCGTGCAGCCAGCGACGATCACGGCCCTGGCCCGCGCAATAGCGCAGGGGGCGCAGATTTCCGCACCGGTTTACCAGGGACACCGAGGTAATCCGGTTGCATTCAGCCGCGCTTATCTGCCGGATCTGTTGAGCTTGCGAGGCGATGAAGGCGGTCGGCACTTGCTCAAGACCTTCCCGGTAGCAGAAGTCCCAGTCGACGATTCGGGCGTTCGCCTCGATATCGATACGTTGGCCGATCTGCAGACGGAGCGCGCCCTTCACTCACTATAGTGGCATGTCGTGTTGCCGGTGCTTCGGAATCCTGTTTGTGCCGCAGCCTCAATGAAATCACTTCAAATGAAAAACAAGTACGCAATCAACTACACCATTGTTCCCAAGGACCTCGCGGCTCATCTTTTTGAGGTCACGCTCGACGTCGAATCTCCTGATCCCGATGGCCAGGTTTTTTCGCTGCCCGCATGGATCCCCGGCAGTTACATGATTCGTGAATTCGCTCGCAACATCGTGCGTATCCACGCCGACTGCAAAGGCAAACCAGTTGTGTTGAAAAAGCTCGACAAGCACACCTGGCAAGCAGCGCCCTGTGAACGCAAGCTCACGCTGCATTATGAGGTCTACGCATGGGACCTGTCGGTGCGCGCTGCGCATCTTGACCAGACGCACGGTTTCTTCAACGGCACCAGCGTGTTTCTCAGCGTGCACGGGCAGGAGGCCTTGCCTCATATCGTCGATATCCGGCGTCCTGCCGATCCTTCCTGCAAGGATTGGCGGGTTGCTACTGCGCTGCCGGAACTGAAGGCGAAGCGCTACGGTTTCGGGACCTACATTGCAGGCGACTATGACGAACTGATCGACCACCCAGTGGAAATGGGAACATTCCAGTCCGAAACGTTCAAGGCGCACGGCGTGTCGCATGACATCGTGGTTACCGGCAAGGTGCCGAACCTGGACATGGCGCGCCTGCAGTCCGATCTGAAGAAAATCTGCGAGACACAGATTGCCTTGTTCGAACCAAAGAGCAAGCGTGCGCCGATGGGCCGTTATGTTTTCATGACGCTGGCGATAGGCGATGGCTACGGTGGTCTGGAGCACCGGGCATCGACCGCACTGATTTGTTCGCGTGCCGACCTGCCGGTCAAAGGGCAGCAAGAGATGAGCGATGGCTACCGGACCTATCTTGGTTTATGCAGCCACGAGTACTTCCACACATGGAACGTCAAACGCATCAAGCCTGCCGCATTCTCTCCGTATGACCTGCGCAGCGAAGGCTACACATCGCTGCTGTGGCTGTTCGAAGGTTTCACCAGCTATTACGATGATCTGACGCTGGTGCGTTGCGGACTCATTGACGAACATCAGTACTTGAAGTTGATCGCCAAGACCGTCAACGGTGTGTTGCGCGGCAGCGGGCGTAACAAGCAAAGCGTTGCCGAGTCCAGCTTCGATGCCTGGGTCAAGTATTACCGGCAGGATGAAAATGCCCCGAATGCGATCGTCAGTTATTACACGAAGGGTTCCTTGATCGGCTTGGCACTCGATCTGACTATACGCGAGCAGACCAGTGGCAAGAAGTCGCTCGACAACGTAATGCGCGCGTTGTGGCAACGCTTCGGCCGCGAATTCCATGTGCATGGAGAAGGAGTTCAAGAAACCGAAGTAGAAGCGCTGTTCGATGCGGTAACAGGACTGAAGCTCAAACGTTTCTTCGAGCGTTATGTGCGCGGCACTGAGGATTTGCCGCTCGAAAAATTGCTGGCGCCATTCGGTGTCGGGCAAACCGACAAGAACAAGAATGCCAAGCCAGGACTCGGCATTCGCACGGTGCGTGAGGGAAACGACTGCAAAATTGCCAATGTTTATGAAAATGGTGCAGCTCACCGTGCCGGTATGTCGGCTGGCGATATCCTGATCGCGATTGATGGACTGCGCGTATCAGCAGCCAACCTCGATACGCTGTTGTCGCGCTACAGGGCCGGCGACATTGTCCAGGCGCATGCGTTCCGGCGCGACGAGTTGATGACTTTCTCCGTGGAGATTGCGCGCGCCGACATACCGCAGTGTGCTTTCGAAGTGCAATCCAAAGCCGCGACTGCATTGCGCAAGCGTCGCGCCTGGCTGGCAGGCAACGCACGGTAAAGCCGCGACGCAGGGGGGCCGTTCCCATCCTAGGATTGGCACGATGGTTTTCGTGGCATGCAACTTGCCATTCCGTTTCGATATGTCGCAAGGCGGCACAAACCCGACACAACTGCCTTGCCTGTGCTGTATGCAGTACAACGTCGTGTGGTTTTTACAACCACACCGCTATCGGAGACAGGAATGCATATGAATCAGTCTGTTGCAAACCCAGCCGGCCGTTCATTGGTAACCGGAACAATCGCGGCTGCCGCCACTGCGATTGTTGCGTCCCTTGCGGGCAGGCAGGAAACCGGATCGTATTCCGCGCCGCTGAATGCGACCAGTCACGTGCTGTGGGGCGACATTGCCGGCAAGCAGAACCGGCCCTCGCTCAAGTACACATTGACCGGCTTCTTGCTAAATCATGGAGCAGCGATTTTCTGGGCAGCGATTTATGAAACGCTGTTTCCGCCCAAGAGAGAAGATGTCGAGAAATCTCCCTTGAGGCCCTTGCTTGGAGCCGCCATGGTGACCGCAGGCGCGTACGTGACTGATTACTACCTGGTCCCGCGGCGTTTCACTCCGGGCTTTGAGAAGCGACTATCCGGAAAATCGATGGCGATGATCTATGGTGTGCTGGCGCTTGCGATGGCAACGCGCGCTCTGGTGGAGCGCCGTCGTTAGAATCCGCTACTGAGTTCAGGCAAACAGCCGCTGCAACTCGACACCTGGCTCCGGTGCCCGCATGAACGCTTCGCCGACCAGGAAGGCATGTACGTTTGCGTCGCGCATGCGTTTGACATCATCGGGTTTGAGGATTCCCGATTCTGTCACGACGAGTTTGTCCGACGGGATGCGAGGCAGCAGGTCGATCGTAGTTTGCAGCGAGGTTTCGAACGTGCGCAGGTTACGGTTGTTGATGCCAACCATTGCCGTCTTCAGGCGTAGCGCAGCGTTTAGTTCGTCCGCGTTGTGTACCTCTACCAGCACCCCCATCCCGAGTTCATGGGCGCAGACTTCAAGTTCTGCCATCAAGCCGTGATCGAGCGCAGCGACAATGAGCAGGATACAGTCGGCACCCCATGACCGTGCCTCATAGACCTGATACAGGTCGACCATGAAATCCTTGCGCAATACCGGAACAGAACAGGCGGCACGCGCTTGCTGGAGGTATGCGGGAGAACCCTGGAAAAACTGGGCATCGGTCAGTACCGACAGGCACGCTGCACCATGCTCGGCATAACTGCGCGCGATATTGGCAGGGCGGAAATCTGCCCGCAAGATGCCTTTGGATGGCGACGCTTTTTTGACTTCGGCGATCACGCCGGCATGTCCAGCCGCAATCTTTGTCCGCAGGTTTGCTTCAAAACCGCGCAGCGCCTGTTGTGCCTCCGCATTGCTTTCCACATCACGGCGCAGGCTGGCAAAGTCACGATGCTTTTTTGCCGCGGCGACTTCTTCCGCCTTGACGTCAAGGATCTTGTTCAGGATATCGGACATGTTGAGTCAGTTCGTGGCGCCGAGCTTTTGCGTCACTTCTACAAATTGATTGAGCTTGGCGCGTGCGGCGCCCGATGCGAGCACTTCGCGCGCCTTGAGCAGACCGTCGCCGATTGACGCCACCGCGCCCGCGGCGTACAGCGCCGTCCCGGCATTCAGTACCACGATGTCGCGTACAGGTCCAGGCGTGTTGTCGAGTGCTTCCATGATTTTCTGCTTCGACTCATCGGCGCCCGCGACCTTCAGGTTGCGGCTGGCGACCATCTGCAGGCCGAAATCTTCCGGATGGATTTCGTATTCGCGGATCTCACCATTGACCAGTTCGCCGACCATGGTTCCCGCACCCAGCGATACCTCGTCCATGTTGTCCCGTCCCCAGACCACGAGCGCGTGCTGTGCGCCCAGCCGCTGCAATACACGCACCTGGATACCGACCAGATCAGGATGAAACACGCCCATCAGGATATTGGGTGCGCCGGCCGGATTGGTGAGCGGGCCGAGGATGTTGAAGATGGTGCGCACGCCGAGTTCCTTGCGCACCGGCGCCGCATGCTTCATCGCCGCATGATGGTTCGGTGCGAACATGAAACCGATGCCGGCCTCTTCGATCGATTGCGCGACTTGCTCGGGCTTCAGATTGATGTTGACGCCCAGCGACTCCAGCACGTCGGCGCTCCCGGAAGAGGAGGACACGCTGCGTCCGCCGTGCTTGGCGATGCGCGCGCCGGCAGCTGCGGCGACGAACATCGACGCCGTCGAAATGTTGAAGGTGTGCGCCCCGTCGCCGCCGGTACCGACAATATCCAGCAGATTGCCGGTGTCCTGCAGCGGCACCTTCGTTGCAAACTCGCGCATTACCTGTGCAGCCGCAGCGATCTCGCCAATGGTTTCCTTCTTGACGCGCAGGCCCATGGTCAACGCTGCGATCATCACCGGCGACATTTCGCCGCTCATGATCTTGCGAAACAGCGACAGCATTTCGTCGTGGAAAATTTCACGATGTTCGATGCAGCGTAACAGGGCCTCTTGCGGGGTGATCGGCATGAATAGCTCCGTGTTAAAGATCAGGTGGTAAGGAAATTTTTCAGCAGCGCATGCCCGTGTTCGGACAGGATCGACTCCGGATGGAATTGCACGCCTTCGATCTGGAACGTCCTGTGACGCACACCCATGATCTCGCCATCGTCTGTCCATGCGGTCACTTCCAGGCAATCCGGCAGCGACTCGCG
This sequence comes from uncultured Noviherbaspirillum sp., assembly GCA_966212445.1. Classification (GTDB taxonomy): domain Bacteria; phylum Pseudomonadota; class Gammaproteobacteria; order Burkholderiales; family Burkholderiaceae_D; genus Noviherbaspirillum. Next base: position 113,854 of record CBIHRJ010000009.1, read on the forward strand.
CTCAATCGCGAGCGAATGGTAACGGATCACCGTGTACGGGCTAGGCAAGTCCTTGAATACGCCAAGGCCGGTATGGTGGACGACCGAGGTTTTTCCATGCATTACCTGCTTGGCGCGAACCACCTTGCCGCCGAATGCAGCGCCTATTCCCTGATGGCCGAGGCAAACCCCGAGAATCGGCAGTTTGCCGCCGAATTCCTTCAGAACCGGAACCGACACGCCAGCCTCGTTAGGCGTGCAAGGGCCGGGAGAAATGCAGATGCGGTCCGGCTTCAACACCGCGATCTGTTCGAGCGTGATTTCGTCATTGCGGAAGGTACGAACGTCTTCGCCGAGTTCGCCGAAGTACTGGACCAGGTTGTAGGTGAAGGAGTCGTAGTTGTCAATCATCAGCAACATGTCAGATCTCCCCATCCAGTCCGTCTTGCACCTGCTCGGCGGCGCGCAGCACGGCGCGCGCCTTGTTTTCGGTTTCCTGCCATTCCATCTCGGGCACCGAATCGGCGACTACGCCGGCCGCCGCCTGCACGTACAGCGTACCATCCTTGATCACGCCGGTACGGATGGCAATCGCCAGATCCATTTCGCCGCCGAAGGACAGATAACCGCAGGCGCCGCCATAAATACCACGCTTGACCGGCTCCAGTTCGTCGATGATTTCCATAGCGCGTACTTTCGGGGCGCCGGAGAGCGTGCCGGCCGGGAAGGTCGCCTTCAGCACGTCCAGGTTCGACAGGTCGGGCTTCAGGATGCCTTCGACATTCGACACGATGTGCTGCACATGCGAGTACTTTTCGATCACCAGCTTGTCGGTCACCTGCACGCTGCCGATTTCCACGATGCGTCCGATGTCGTTGCGCGCCAGGTCGATCAGCATCACGTGTTCGGCAATTTCCTTCGGATCGGCCAGCAGCTCTTTTGCGAGTTGCGCATCTTTTTCGGGCGTTGCACCTCGAGGACGGGTGCCGGCAAGCGGACGAATCGTCACCTTCCTCTTGTCGTCCCTGGTTTGTTCATTCCGAACCAGAATCTCCGGCGAAGCGCCGACAATCTGCATGTCGCCAAAGTTGTAGAAATACATGTACGGCGACGGATTCAGCGAGCGCAATGCGCGGTACAGCGATAGCGGCGAGTCGACATAGGATTTCCTAAGGCGCTGGCCGACCTGCACCTGCATCAGATCGCCGGCCATGATGTACTCCTTCGCCTTTTCGACCGCCGCGAGGTAATCCTGCTTGTCGAACTCACGCACGGTGTCGGTGCGTACCGAGGCCGAGGTCACCGGCACATCGACTGCGCGCCGCAACATCGCCCGCAGATCTTTCAGCCGCTGGCGCGCCTTCGGATACGCTTCCGGCTGAGTTGGGTCGGCGTACACGATCAAGTAGAGCTTGCCGGACAGGTTGTCGATCACCGCCAGCTCTTCCGTTACCAACAGCTGGATATCGGGCAGGCCAAGATCGTCCTTCGGCGCCGAATGCGCAAGCCGCTTTTCGATGTGCCGCACCGCATCGTATCCAAAATAGCCGGCCAGGCCGCCGCAGAACCGCGGCATGCCGGGGCGAATCGCCGCCTTGTAGCGCGACTGGAATTCAGCGATGAATTCAAGCGGGTTGCCTTCGTGTGTTTCGATCACGGCGCCATTCTTTACCACTTCCGTTTTCGTGCCAAAACAACGCATTAGCGTCGTCGCCGGCAAGCCGATGAAGGAGTAGCGGCCAAAGCGTTCGCCGCCGACCACGGATTCGAGAAGGAAAGTGTTCTTGCCGGCGTTCTGCGTCTGAGCGAGTTTCAGGTAGAGCGTGAGCGGGGTTTCGAGATCGGCGAAAGCCTCGGCGATGAGCGGAATGCGGTTGTAGCCTTGCGTGGCCAGCGATTTGAATTCGAGTTCAGTCATGTTTCTCTCCGGGCGCTATTGTAGAACGAGCTGCAACAGCGGGGGTGGTTGTGCAAAAAACTTGCTAACCGGACAAAGACGGTCAGCAGCGATCGGGGTCAGTTGGACCAGGATTGCCAGCGTCGCCACAGCCAGGCCTCAAACTGGCCTGTTGAGCTTGCGTTACGTTTTTTGCCGAGAAACATCGATCTGTTTGGTCTATGTAGAAACAAGATGGGCTGCATCGAGCAGCGTTGGAACTATACCATCCGAATCGACTTCGTGTATAGATTCGCCATGGTTGTAGCCGTAAGGTACTGTCAGTACCCGGCAGCCTGCGGCACGCGCGGCCTGCGCGTCATTCGACGAGTCGCCGATCGCCACCACCTGCGGTGGCTGTACGTCGAAGTCCTCGCATACTTTCAGCAGCGGATACGGATCGGGTTTTTTCTTTGGCAGTGAATCGCCGCCGTACACGATCTCGAAGTAGTGCCGCAGACCTGCTTTCACAAGGAGAGGCGTGGCGAATGCAATCGGCTTGTTGGTGACGCAGGCAAGGCGCAATCCCTTCGCTTTCAATGCATGGAGTCCTTCGCGCACACCCGGGTAGACACTCGCGTAGTCGCCGTTGATGGAAAGATAATGCTTTTGGTACGACACTAGCGCAGCCGGAAAATGCCGTTCCACGTCTTCTTCCGCATAATCGACACCGAGTACGCGCCGCATCAGGTTTTCCGTGCCCTTGCCGACAAAGCGCGTAATCGTCTCGATATCAAGCGGCGCCAGCCTCAGGTCTGCACGCATGCGATTGACCGCGACATGAAAATCCGGCGCGGTATGCAGCATGGTGCCGTCGAGATCGACGATAGCTGCGCGGATGCCGTTCAGAGGGACGTGTTCCGGTGCATTCATACGCGTGCCAATTCGGCCCGCATCCCGTCAATGACCGCCTTGTAATCCGCTTTGCCGAAAATCGCGGAACCCGCAACGAATGTATCGGCGCCGGCCCGCGCCGCTTCGGCAATGTTCTCCACCTTGATGCCGCCGTCGACTTCCAGCATGATGTCGCGTCCGGACACGTCGATGCGCTGGCGCACCGCTGCGATTTTCTTCAGGGCCTCCGGGATGAAGGACTGGCCTCCGAAGCCTGGGTTGACCGACATGATCAGGATGATGTCGAGTTTGTCCATCACGTGGTCGAGGTAATGCAGCGGCGTGGCGGGATTGAACACCAAGCCTGCCTTGCAACCGTTGTCCCGGATCAGTTGGAGAGAGCGGTCGATATGTTCGGAAGCTTCCGGGTGGAAGGTAATGATGTTTGCGCCGGCCTTGGCAAAATCCGGAATGATGCGATCGACAGGCTTGACCATCAAATGCACGTCGATCGGCACCTGCACATGCGGCCGGATCGCTTCGCAGACCAAGGGGCCAATGGTCAGGTTGGGAACGTAATGGTTGTCCATTACATCGAAATGGATGATGTCGGCTCCGGCCGCAACGACAGTGCGGACCTCTTCACCCAGGCGGGCGAAATCGGCAGAGAGAATGCTGGGGGCGATACGATAGGTGGGCATGACAAGCGCAGAAGAAAAGGATCCGCTATTTTACCCTTTCGCCCCAGCGTGCAACTATTGCAAAAATGCAAGTTTTCGTGTGCAATGGGCCGATCGCCTGCCGCTCAGCGGCAAGAACAACAAGGAATCGCAATGGCAGCCTATGAATTCACCGTGTCGGTCAAAACCCAGTACCTGGCGGAGCAGTCGGACCCCGACCGTTCCAACTACGTATTCGCCTATACGATAACGATCAAGAACACAGGACAAGTCGCCGCTCAATTGATTTCACGACACTGGACGATTGTCGATGGCAACAATCACGTGGAAGAAGTGCGCGGCCTCGGTGTAGTCGGTCATCAACCTTTGCTCCAACCAGGCCAGCAGTTCGAGTACACCAGCGGTACGGCACTCGCGACGCCGCAAGGCTCGATGGTCGGCACCTATTTCTGCGTAGCGGAAGATGGTGAGCAGTTTGAGGCAAAGGTCCCCGAATTCATCCTGTCGTTGCCACGCACCTTACACTGAATTATTGTTGTGGATCATCTTCGGGGCGCGCTGGGTTTTCCTGGGGTGGGTTTGGCTTGTTGCCGTAAAACATCGTCCACCACACAATAAATACCAGCAGAAAAAGTGCAACACCCGCCTCAAGCAACAGCAGCCACATATTTGTCATCCTCAATGTCAGTTATCCGTCCAAGTTTACTCGTATCCGCCATTGCGGTCGTCTTTGCATTTGCTGCCTGTACTTCTCTTCCGCCTGAGAAGCCGGTCAAGCCACCGGTCGTCGTTCCGCCTCCCAAGCCGGCTGAGGAGCCGAAGAGAACCCTGAATCCCACCACTTTTGATGCACTGCCAGGATGGGAAAAAGATCAACTGCGCGAGGCTTGGCCGGCGTTCCTGAGTTCTTGCGAAGTGCTGGTCAGGAAGCTCGATTGGAAAGAACCCTGCACCATCGCTAGAGACGTCGATCAAGGCAGCGAAAAGGCGATCCGAATGTTCTTCGAAGCCTTTTTCGTGCCTCATCAAGTTTTTAACGCGGATGGCTCAGACACCGGTTTGATTACCGGTTACTACGAACCCTTGTTGCGTGGTGCACGCAAGCGCGGCGGCTCGTTCCAAACGCCCTTGTATGGGCCTCCGGATGATATGCTGACTGTGGATCTCGCCAGTCTTTATCCGGAACTCAAAAACATGCGCCTGCGCGGACGTTTGGTCGGAAACAAGGTTGTTCCCTACCTGTCCCGCGAGCAACTTAACCAATCCAGCGTACTGGTTGGCAAGGAGCTTCTGTGGGTCGACGATCCGATTGAAGCTTTTTTTCTTCAGGTACAGGGCTCGGGCAGGGTAAAACTGGCCGATACCAAGGAAATCGTGCGAGTTGCCTATGCCGATCAGAACGGACATCCGTACAAGTCGATCGGCCGCTATCTGGTCGACAAGGGCGAACTGACGCTTGATCAGGCGTCGGCGCAAAGTATCAAGGCATGGTTCCTGGCGAATCCGGCACGTAGACAGGAGTTGCTGAACGTCAATCCAAGTTATGTTTTTTTCAAGGAGGAAAAACTGTCGGATCCGCTCAAGGGGCCAAAAGGTGCATTCGGTGTGCCACTTACGCCGCAAAGATCAATCGCTATCGATCCGCAGTTCATTCCCATGGGGGTACCAGTCTTTGTCGCCACGACGTTTCCGGCCACCGAGACGCCGTTGCAGCGCTTGGTAATGGCGCAGGATACCGGTGGCGCCATCCGCGGAGCCGTGCGCGCGGACTACTTTTGGGGTTTTGGACCGGAGGCCGGAGAGAAGGCCGGCAGGACGAAACAGCGCGGAATGATGTGGGTTCTTCTGCCCAAGCTTGCGGCTAACCTTGCGACCCGCTAAAGGGGGGGCATCCGTCGGTCCGGCATGATGTTGCTGGCATCCTGTTGAATGCGGGCTTAATATATATTGACGTTTCGGAAATTTCCCCCTGCTTAAGAGCGGTACTAACGCGAAATCCATGAACTGGTCCGTGCGCATTTTATCCTTCGTAGTGGCGATGCTGCTGTCCGGGGGTGTAGTTGCGAGGCCGATGGTGTTCATTTATCCGGCGTCTTTGTCCAGCATCGACAGTCAGTACATGTATGACTATGAGCTGCTGCGACTCGCGCTGGAAAAAACGCGTAGCGAGTTCGGCCCATATGAGTTGCACCAATCTTCGGTCGGCATGTCTCAAGCCAGGGCAGGGGAGGAGATTTTTGCCGGTACCGGGACGATCAATATTTTCGCTCGTTCGACAGCGATCGAACATGAGCAGCGTATGTTGCCGGTTCGAATTCCGCTTGATAAAGGATTGATCAGTTGCCGGGTTTTCCTTATTCGCGAAGAGGACCAGTGGCGCTTTACCGCCGTTCGTTCCCTCCAAGATTTGCGCAAGCTAAGTGTGGGATCGTTCACTACGTGGGCAGACACTAGAATCTTGCAGGACAATGGATTTACCGTGGTGACAGGTGAAAGTTACGAGGGTTTGTTCAGGATGCTGGTGGCAAACCGGTTCGATTTCTTTTCACGTAGTGTCGATGAGGCCTATCGGGAATATGACGAACGCAAGAATCTGTTGCCGACGATGAAGGTCGAGGAAACGATATTGCTGCACTTTCCGATAACACGTTATTTTTTTGTGCAGCGCAGTCCGCAAGGGGGAAAACTGGCAAAGCGGGTCGAACGCGGATTGAACCTGATGATCGCGGACGGCAGTTTCGACGCACACTTCCGAAAATATAAGGATCCGCTGATCGAGCGAGCCCATCTCAAGAGCCGCAAGCTGTTCCACATCCCCAACCCTCACCTTTCGGCGGAGACACCTCTTGCCCGCAAGGAGCTCTGGTATGACCCGTTCACCGAGCGATAGGACTGATCCAGCCACAGCAATGCAAACCCTCGAATGCACGGCACCGCAGTACTAGCGAGGGGGCAGTACAATTGCAGACATCTCATTCCGGTCAGGAGCATTTGCATGAGTTATGAAAACATCGTGGTAGAAACCCGCGAAAGGGTTGGCTTGATTCAACTAAATCGTCCCAAGGCACTGAATGCGCTTAACGATAGGTTGATGGATGAGTTGGGCGATGTGCTGTCAAGATTCGATGACGACGAAAACATCGGCTGTATCGTCATTACCGGCAGCGAAAAGGCATTTGCTGCGGGAGCAGATATTGGTGCGATGGCTTCTTATACATTCATGGATGTATATAAGGGCAACTACATATCTCGAAACTGGGAGCAGATAAAGAACATTCGCAAGCCGGTAATCGCCGCTGTTGCCGGTTATGCGTTGGGTGGTGGTTGTGAACTGGCGATGATGTGCGACTTTATCATTGCAGCCGATACTGCCAAGTTCGGACAGCCCGAAATCAAGTTGGGCACTATGCCCGGCGCCGGCGGCACACAGCGCTTGCCGCGAGCTGTATCGAAGGCCAAGGCCATGGACCTCTGTTTGACAGCTCGAATGATGGACGCAAGCGAGGCTGAGCGGGCTGGTTTGGTATCCCGCATTGTGCCTGCTGACAAGCTTATGGAAGAGACGTTAACGGCTGCCGCGACGATTGCTTCGATGTCTCTCCCTATCGTAATGATGGTAAAGGAGTCGATAAATCGAGCATACGAAACCACGCTGGCTGAAGGAGTGCAGTACGAGCGACGACTGTTTCACAGCACGTTCGCGACTGAAGATCAGAAAGAGGGAATGCGGGCGTTCCTCGACAAGCGCTCCCCAAGCTTCAAAAACAGTTGATTTCGTCGGTGTTTTGCTCAATGGCCGCATGTAGGAGCGGCAAGCCCCAGGTTGCCATGGGGCGCGTATGCCTTCGGTAGCTTAGAAATGTGGCATTGACGGATTGCGTAGGCGACGTCATAATCTCGCCTCTTTGCTGCCGGCAGGACAAAACGATTCTGCGGTGGCTTGCAAGAAGTTCAGCGTCAAAACTTTGCGAGCAAAGCTTGACGTGATTTGAAAAGTGCTTCATAATCT
>CBIHRJ010000010.1:0-119377 GCA_966212445.1 uncultured Noviherbaspirillum sp.
CGGAAGCCTTCGCTCAAGCCTTCGTGGCCGTCGACGCGTTCGACCAGCAGGGTGTTGGGGCCGAGCGGGGTGTGCAGGCGCAGCAGGCGGGTGTCCTGGGTGTATTGCGCGAGGTGGGCGCGTAATGCGCTAGCGGCACCGAAAATGTCCGTCATGTGTAATTTCCTGGTCTACAAGTTAGTTGTTGTTCGCCAACGGTGTTCGTCCCCCGCTGTGTCGGGCTCGCGTATCCGGAGCACGGGCAATGCACAATTATCAAAATGCAAATGTTGTCTAATGATAAAGTAAGTGATGCCCACTGTCCATACAACCATAGCTCCCCCTCGTTTTCATGCTTTTCCTGGTAGAGATATCATGAAGAACGAGCCGCCACCTTCACGGGGGCATCGCCCATTGAAGCCGGGTGCCGATATGTATGGGAGCCAAAGAAGGGAGCTGACGCTGTCCGGGACAAGCGGATCGTCTGGTAGTGCCGGCACTACCTGTCAAAAAACCTTCGCATACCTGCTCAGCTTTCGTCCCTGCGTTTTGTCAGCGGAATGCGGCATCGATGCCGGGCACCGGCAGCCTTTGCCGGCGGCACCGGCTTGACCATGGCGCCGCCGGCAGGCTGTCCGTTTTCCAGCGGCGGCAACACCGGCGTATCGACGTTCGGCAGCACCGATGCCGGCTGTCGCTGCGCATCGATCTGGACATTGCGCATGAAGTCATAGCGGTCGCCGGTGAGACTGGCGCTTTGCTCGTTGCTGCGCACGACGGTCGGCCTGAGGAACACGAGCAGATTGGTTTTCCCGTGTTTGCGCGACTGGTACTTGAACAGGTTGCCCAATATGGGGATGTCGCCGAGCCCGGGCACCTTCTCCTTCCCGTCCTGCAGCGAATCTTCGATAAGACCGCCCAGCACAATGATCTGGCCGTCGTCGACCAGTACGTTGGTGTCGATCGCCCGTTTGCTCGTCGTGATTCCGGATGGCCCTTCCGACAGCACGTCCGACGTCTCCTGGTAGATCGACATCTTCACCGTGCCCCCTTCCGAGATTTGCGGGCGGACATGAAGCGACAGGCCGATGTCTTTTCGCTCGATGGTCTGGAAAGGATTGACGCCGGCCGCACCGCCGGACGCGGAAGTCGCAAACTGCCCGGTAACGAGCGGCACGTTCTTGCCGACGATGATGCGCGCTTCCTCATTGTCCAGCGTAATCAGGTTCGGCATCGACAGGATATTGACACCGGACTCGGTTTCCAGCGCGCGAGCCAGCGCGCCGAGCGTGGCCCGCCCATTGACCTGCCTGACGATACCGAGCGACAGGCCGGCTCCCGGCAGCGCATCGAAGGTACCGCTGGCGGCCCCCGCCGCAAGATTGATGAGACTGTTGCCGCCATCGCCGAATGACGTGACCGCGCCGGCGCGGTAGCGGCTCGCTGCATCGCCCGCCGCGCCGACCCACTGGACGCCGAAATCGGCTGCCGTCCCTGCGGTCACTTCAACAATGAGCGATTCCACGTAGACCTGCGCGCGCCGTGCATCCAGCCGGTCAATCACCGCGCGCAGGTTGCGGTAGATCGGTTCGCTGGCGGTAATGATCAAGGTATTGGTGGCCGGGTCGGCCTGGATAAAACCGGCCGGGCCGCCGGAGGGTGTGGCGGATGCCTGGCTTTGCGGTGCCGACGGCAAGGATGCCGGCTGCATACCGCCGCCCGGATTTCCCGGCTGCGCCGGCGCTTGCTGCGGCGTTCCTCCCGCGTTCGTCATCGCTGAGTCGAACGACACGACGGCGCGCAAGGTTTGCGCAAGCTTCTCCGCGTCGGCGTTGCGCAACGAGACGACATGGATGTTGCCTTGCTGCGCGGTCGGTTGATCGAGCCTGGCAACCAGCGACCTTGCCAGATTGGCGCGCGCGGCCGATGGCGCGCGAATGATGACGGAATTGGTGCGCGCGTCGGCGAACAGCATGACACGCGGTCCGTCGCCGGCGGCCGGGCCCGGTTCCAGCAGACGGTTGACCATCATCGCAATATCTCCGGCAATGGCATGCCGGACCGGCACGATATCCGGGTCGCCGCTCGGCGGCATGTCCAGCGTTGCGATGATTTTGCCGAGGCGCCGCAGGTTGTCCGCATAGTCGGTGATGACCAGCGTGTTGTTGCCGGGATTGGCGTTGATCGTATTGTGCGGGGAGATCAGCGGCCGCAGCACATTCACCATGCCGGCCGCGGATTCGTGATTGAGCCGGAATATCTGCGTTGCGAGCTGGTCGCCGCGCACGCCGTCCGGAACCGTGGGGCCTGCCTGAAGCTTGGCTTCCGCCTCCGGCACCACCTTGGCCAGGCCGTTTTCGCCGACGACGACCGCATAGCCATGCATCCTCAACGCGGAAGTCAGCAACCGGAACGATTGCGATCTGGTCACCGGCTTTTCGGATACCAGGTTCATTACCCCCTTGACGCGCGGGTCGATAATGAAAGCCATGCCGGTATAGTGTCCGATCGCCTTGATGACCGTCTCGATTTCGACATCGACGAAATTGAGGGAGGCTGCGCTGGACGACTCGGTTTGCCGCTGTGCATAGGCCGGCGCTGCGCCTGCCAGCGCGAACAGAAACGCTATCGCCGCAATCCGTCTGTGCAGGGAAATTGTTCGCGGCTCCATGTGTTCCGAACGATCTTTTATCATCTTCTCCCCTCGCAATCGTGCTCTCATTCCCCTGCCGCCCCGGCTCTGCGGACACGGCTCCGGGAGATCAGGAAAACGGTGTGACTGATGCCCGTTCGAACGATCTGTCCATCGAAATCATGCCGCTGCCGGCAACGACGATCCGGCCGAGATCGAAGAGTCGCAACTGCTGCGCCACGTTGAGATTGACGGTCATCGTTGCCTGCATCAGCAGCAATTCGGCTGCTGCGTTGTCGTTGAAAAGCAGTTCCGTTGCGGTCATTGCATCCGCCGATGCACGCGTCAGGCACGTATAGACATCGTCGAGCGTCATGGTGTCGATTGCACGGGAAAGAGCCCATGCATCCGCCCGGCCAGGCTGGCGGATCAACAATCCACCGTCGGCAAGAAGGCGTATCAGCTTGCGGACGTGGCCTGCGGGAAGATCGATCGAACGTACCGCCTGGGACGCGTTAGGAATGTCCTTGCCGTTTCTTTTCAATTTTTCCAGCAAGCGCAGCGCCGCCAGCATTTGTGCATGCAGGGATGCGCTGCCCAGGAAGAATCCGGAGACCTCAGAATGCATTTCCGTCGCAGGTGTCGCTGACATCATTTGCTTTCGTTGTGCCGCTTTCAGTGATTTGAATTCTACAAGCGGCTTGCGCATGAATCTCTCAAGAAACATTACCGGCGCCCGCCATCCGTCATTTCGTAGTGCCGTCACAATCCGTTCGTTTATGACTACGAGTTCCACCGGTGGCGGCCGTATTCCCGCAAGGCTAACTTGAAGACCAGATGGCATTGTCATTGGACTTTGATTGGAGCTTGTTATGTGGCGCTTTCCGATTCTGTTTCTGCTTACCCTGTTCCTGATGGCTTGCGGCGGCGTATCCGGTGCCGCTCCGGTATCGAGCGCCTCCCCGACATGCAGCGTGAGCTACAGCACGCGCAATGACTGGCCGACGGGATTCGTCGTCGATGTCGTCGTCAACAACAACGGCGCCGCACCGGTCAGCGGCTGGCAGGTCGACTGGACGTACGACAGCCCTGTACAGTTCACGAATCCGCCATGGGGCGCCGATGTCAGGATCGACGGCAACAGCGTGATATCGACGGACAATGGCTCCAGCCCGACGATCGCGGCCGGCGGCAGTGTCTCTTTCGGGATGGCGCTCTCCTTTTCCGGGGAGTCGAAGCCGACGCCGGGCGGCTTGTCGGTGAGCGGCCAGGGTTGCACGGTCGCCGAGACGCAGAATGCTTTCTACGTCGATCCCGATTCGAATGCCGCGGTCTGGGTGAGGAACAACCGGTGGGATAGCCGCGCGGCTGCGATACATGACAACATCGCCAGCCGGCCGATGGGCAAGTGGTTCGGCGGCTGGAGCGGCGATATCGGCACGGCGGTCGGCAAGTACGTCGGTGCGGCAGCATCTCTCGATCGGATACCGATCCTGGTGGCGTACAACATACCGGCACGGGACTGCGGCCAGTACAGCGCCGGCGGCGCAAACTCGATCGATGGGTATCGCACCTGGATCAGTGCCTTTGCCGCCGCTGTGGGAAAGCGCAAAGCGGTCGTCATCCTGGAGCCGGATGCCTTGCCTCAGCTCGACTGCCTGTCCGCCGAAGGGCAGACAGCCCGTCTGCAACTGTTTCAGTATGCCGTCAAGCAGTTCCGGCAAAAGGCGCCCAATGCCTTGCTGTATCTCGATGCCGGCAACAGCACATGGCTGTCGCCATCGGTGGCGGCGAACCGTCTCATCGCTGCGGGCATCGCGAATGCGCGCGGCTTTTCATTGAACGTCTCGAATTACCATACGACGGCTGCCGGCACCGAATACGGCAACGCGGTGAATGCCGAACTTCAGCGGCAAAAAGGCCTTACCAAGCCGTTCGTGATCGACACCAGCCGGAATGGAAACGGCCCCTACGGATCGGTATGGTGCGACCCTCCCGGCCGCAAGCTCGGCGCGCTGTCCGAACAGAAGAAGCCCGACGGCGCCCAACCCGAAATGACGTTGTGGATCAAGGATCCCGGCGATGCAGACGGCTGCGCGGCGCCGGCCGGAACGTTCGTGCCGGACGCGGCTTACAAACTGATCTATGGTTACTATTGAACGGGCAGGATGCGCGATGGTCGCCTCCCCCCTCAGCACAAGCCGGACAGATTCCGGCTATTTGTAGATTGTTGGGGCGGGGCCCCCCCGCCTTCCCGCGGTTGAGGGGGGGTGGGACCCGCCCTACGCATTCTCCGAATTGATCTGGATGGTCGACTAGCCCTCCTCCTTGCGGGAGGAGGGAACCGATCATCGCTCCAACTGCTTGCCGGTCTCCTCCTCCCGCTTGCGGAGATGCCCGCTCACTACCGATTGCGCGAAAAGCAAACGGCGAGCGGCGCCGCTACATCTTCCCCCCATGACGATTGCAGCAATGGTGCAAAGCAGCATGGCATCAAACACAGCATTTACAGGCTCAATCCATTTCCCTCTTGAAATTACGTCACTCCGAGAGAGGCTGTCACACCACACGCATTTGGGTCGAATCAGCAAAAAATGTCATTCGTTGTTAGTATGAAATATTCATGGACGGGGTGAAGTGCTGTGAATCTCGCCTATTCCAAAACCTCGCCATGGCAGAAACCGGCCCCGCATCGGCTTCCGACATTGTCGACAATGAAAGGTACTGGCGAAGAATAGGCACATCATGACCGCAACCAAGGAAAGTGGCCCAACGACCAAGTTATCCAATGCCCGGGAGGCGCAAGCTTCGCCCAATTCCCCGACTGCGCCCGATCATATTCTTGCTACCAAATTTGTCATTCCGAACAGTCCCGCGCAAATGGTGCCACGGCCGCGTTTGCTTCAGCTGCAAGAGTCGGAGTCGCCTCGCATCAGGTTGGTTTGCGCGCCGGCGGGATATGGCAAAACCACGCTGATCGCTTCGTGGGCCAAGGCCGATCAATCTCCGGTCGCATGGCTGTCGCTCGATGCGGGCGACAATGACCCGGTCCGGTTTCTGATGCACTTCATCCACGCGATCCAGATCCGGTTTGCCGATTTCGGCAATGTTGCGCTCGACATGATGACGGCCAGTCCGCCACCGCCCATTGCCGGCTTGATGCGCATGCTGGTCAATCAATTGTATGGCTTGCCGGAGCGCTTGTGCATCATCCTGGATGACCTGCATGCGGTCACCGAAACCGCCGTGCATGAAGCAATCGCATTCCTGGTGGATCATCAGCCGCCGCAACTACAGCTCATTTTCGCCAGCCGCAACGACCCGCCGTTTTCGCTCGCACGCATGCGGGGACAACGCCAATTGCTGGAATATCGGACGGAAGACCTGCGGTTCACCCTGGAAGAGGCGGAGATGTTCTGCAACGATGTGATGCAGTTCAGCTTGCCGCAAGACCAGGTCGAAACGCTGGCGGCCCGCACCGAGGGCTGGATCGTCGGCCTGCAGCTGGCGGCGGTATCGCTGCGCAACAATCCCGACAGGGCCGCGTTCATCCAGAGTTTCGCCGGCGACAATCGGCATATCACGGATTTTTTGCTGGACGAGGTGTTGCGCAGCCGGTCCATCCATATCCAGAACTTCCTGCTGCAAACCTCCATACTGGAACGCTTCAACGCGCCCTTGTGCGACGCAATCATGGAAACCAGTGACAGCCGCGCCAGGATAGACGAGATGGAGCGGGCGAACATGTTCATTGTCGGGCTCGATCATCAACGTACCTGGTATCGTTACCATCACCTCTTCGCATCCCTGCTGCAGAACCGATTGCGCAACGCCAATCCGGATCTGATCCAGGTACTGCATCGGCGCGCGAGCCAATGGTTCAGCGAGAACAACCTCATCCCTGAAGCGATCGATCAGGCAATCAAGGCGACGGATTATCAGTTCGCGCTGGATTTGATGGAGCGGCACCGCACCAGTCTTTTTTCGCATGGCCAGGTCAATACCGCCCTGGCCTGGGCCAAGCTGCTGCCGGAGGACTTGCTGGCTAAGCGCCCCACGCTGTCGCTGACCTGTGCGTGGGGTAATTTCTATATGGACAATTCGGTCGAATTGGATCGCCATATTCGCGCCGTCGAACGTTTTCTTGCTGCTTCCCCGGATGCGACCGCGGATGCTTCCATGGGCGACAAGGAGCGAGCGATGCGTGCCCAAGTGGCGCTGCTGCGCGGCTGCCATTCCGGCTACAACGGCGATCTCGAGAGCGCTTTATCTCATCAACTGGAAGCGCATGCATCAACTACTCCGGGACGATTCATGCACCGCGTCGCGGGAACATGTCTCGGTGTCGCCTATTTTTGCATTGGGGACCTGGACAAGGCACAATCGCTGCTCGAAGAGAATTCCGCCATTTCCAAGGTGAAGTACGACGTCCTGGCACCGATTGCCGCCACGCTGGGACTGGGCCGCGTGCATTTGGCGCGTGGCCGATTGCTGACGGCAAAAGGCGTTTTCGAGCGTGCGCTGCAAGAATGCAAGGAAGCGGGCTGGCAGGATTTTCCTGCCTGCGGCATGCTGCATATGGGCCTGGGAGAGGTCGCATACGAGATGAACGACCTCGCCCTTGCGGAGCAGCATTTGACCCATGGCGTAGATTTGACGGCTGCGGGCATGCAGTATTTCAACGCGTGGGGGCGTGTGCTGCTGGTGCGAACCAGGCTCGCGTCAGGTGTAGCGGATGCCGTGCTGGAGCCGCAGCGCGAAGCGTCCTTGATGAAATACCTGGGACGCTACGTTTTCGATATTCCGCCTTTGTCTGCCGCGCTCGGCCGGCTTTGGCTGAGCCAGGGCCGCATGGATGCCGTCCTGCTGTGGAGCGAGGCGATGCAATTGCCGATCGGCGAACGGTTAGCGATCGGATGTGAAGCAGACTACATTGTCCTGGCGCGTTTTTTCATCGCCTCCGAGCAGCGAGCAAAAGCACTGGATTTGCTGGACCGCGTCTGGCTTGAAGCCGAACAAGGCAGGCACTTGGCCGCGATGATCGAGATATCGATCCTCAAAGCGCTCGCGCTGCAAGGGAACGGCGCCGCCGATGAAGCCTTGGCCGTCCTGCAACAGGCGGTGGACCTGGCGGAGAATACCCATCTGCTGAGGTTATTCATCAACGAAGGAAGCGCACTCAGCGCCTTGCTCAGGAAACTCGCACGCGGCGCCGACTACAAATCCCATGTGCATGCATTGCTCAGCCATTTCGACGCCGATGCGAGCCAGGATGGGCCACAGGGAGTCCCTTCTCTTTCCCAGCTGTTCAGCAAGAAGGAACTCCAGGTCGCGAGCCACATCGTGAAGGGCGTCGCCAACCGGGAGATTGCGGAGGCGCTCTTCATTTCGGTCAATACGCTCAATTCGCACATGAAGAACATCTACGCGAAACTGGGCGTGAACACCCGTTTGCAAGCGATCGAGCGCTTGCGTCAGCTTGGGTTGTCTGACTAGCCCGGATATTTCACCAGGCCGGCCCTCAACTCGATCGGAAGGCGCGTGTTTACACGGTTTGCGGCCTGCTACGGCCAGATCCAATTTGTACCGCCGGCCTACGCGGGTGCTGGCGTGCGATTTGCGGCCATTTTGCGTCTCCGCTTCGCGCCAATAGGTGAACTATTGGCTTGGCGCGGAAACGCAAACCGGCTCACAACTCGCGCGCCATCACTCCGCGTCCTGGTGAAATATCCGGGCTAGCCGGGTTCTGTCGCGTTAGCAGACGTAAGACGAGCGTATTTGCGCGCGAAGCGGCCGTGCCTTTCCAATTTCAGGTGCTTTGTCAATCTGCAGGCAGGAGGGCGAGCGCAAATTCTCGCTGATATGTTGTCAGCCCGCATGCACCGCTGCCGTCGTCACCGGCAGGCAACCCAGTGCTGCCAGCGTCTCCTCCACCGCAAGCTCCAGCGGCGTATGTGGTTCATCACCCAACACCGCCTTCAGCTTCCCGTTATCCATCCGCACCGGGCGCTGCCACAGGTACCGCATCTCCAGCATCTCGCCCGGCAGGTAAGCCCACTGATGGCCGACGCCGATACCCGGATTGCTGATGCGCGACACCGGCCGCCCCGGCTTCACCAGCCCCTGCGAGAACCAATTGTTGCGCGCCTACGGTCCGAAGAAATCGCCGGCCCGCACGATGACCGCGCGGCCGCCGCGCGCGGTAAAGGCCCGCAGGCTGCGCTCCATCTCCACCCGGATGCGGCCCTTGCGCGTGGACGGGTTCTGCGTCGAGCCTTCCCCGAGCACCGGGAACGCATCCTCGCGGTAGTTGTACACCGTGCCCGGCAAAACCACCGTCGCGCCTTCACGCCCGGCCGCGGCAATCGTGTTGGCAAGCATCGGCAGCACCAGCCCGCCCCAGTTGCGATACCCCGGCGGATTCACCGCATGCACGATCGCCGCGCAGCCTTTGGCCGCCATCGCCACATCATCCGGCTTCATCGCATCGCCCTTCAGCCAGCGCACGCCGCCGCCATGGAAAGTACCGCCGCCGCGCTCGAACGCGCCGCCAGCGGACACGGCGAAGGTGTCAAGGGCGTGGTGCGGGTGACGGCCAGTGAAGTGATCGGCGTGGAAGTGTTGCCGCCCATCGTCACGCAGCTGCACGGCATGGACCGCAGCCGCTTCGACATCCGCACCGACAGCGACCTCGCGCAGCTCGCCTTGATCCGCGCCGGCGCTGGCATCGGCGTCTGCCAGGTGGCGCTTGCAAAGCGCGGCGGCAAGCTGGTGCGTCTGCTGCCGCGCGTGTTTCAGTTCAAGCTGGAGACATGGGTCACCATGCACGAGGATTTGCGGCAGAGTGCGCGGTGCAAGGTGGTGTTTGATGCGCTGGTGGAGGGTTTGCGGGCCTATGCATAGGGCTGGCTGCTAGTCCCACCGGAACATCACATCTGCTTTGTCGCGCGTCGTCGCAATCAGGTGCGCATTGGGTTCATCCGTGTTGTTCACCCAGTCGATCGCTTCCTGCCGACTGCGGCCAAAACGCATGTGGCGTTCCACCAGGCGTTCCCTGCGCACATCATCGTCCACATCGACAACCCATGCTTGATCGAGCAAGGGGCGGACTGCCGCCCAGGGCCCGCGGTCGAGCAGCAGGTAATTGCCCTCGGTGATGATCAGCTGCGTTTCGGGATGGATCGCGATCGCGCCTGCAATCGGTTCTTCGATTTCACGGCGGTATTCGGGGGCGTAAATGATTTCGCCGGGTTGCTGGTTGCGAATGCGGCGGAGCAGGGAGACGTAGCCGGCGCTGTCGAAGGTGTCTTCGGCGCCTTTGCGATGGGCGCGGTCGAGGCGGGCGAGTTCGGTGTTGGCTAGGTGGTAGCCGTCCATGGGGACAATGACGGCGCAGAGGCCAAAATGGTCCTTCAATGCGGCGGCTACCGTCGACTTGCCTGAGCCGGGAGCTCCGATCAAGCCAAGCACTTTCCGACCTCGGTCCTCCAATAGAGTCTCGAGCGTTTGCAGATAATATGAAGCGACCGATTGAGACATTGTGTTTTTCCTTCGAGCCAAAATAAATTAACGCAAATATAGCCTGTCATCAATTCAAGACTTAATCATTCCGGATCAATGGCGTGGTTTCTTCGGGTCAGAGAGAGATGTTTTGCGATTCAATCAAACAATTTTTGATTTGCGCGACATTCATGTTGTGAAAGCCCGACGCACTGCCTCCGTCTCACCGTATTTTGACCACAAGCGAATCCGCATCCCACCAAGCGGGTAGATGCGTTTCCCTCTGGAGATTTATCGTCACACCACCCGTCCTATTGGATTACCGGGTCAATCAAGTCAACTCTAAGGGATATTCAATGAAAAAATCGATTCTCGCGCTAGCGATGCTGGGTGCATTCGCAGGCGCTGCATCCGCCCAAACCAACGTGACGATTTACGGTGTCGTCGATGCCGGCCTGGTCCGCACCGACAACGGTTCCACCAAGACCACCAGCCTGGACAGCGGCAAGCTGAACGGCAGTCGCTTCGGCTTCAAGGGGTCGGAAGACCTCGGCGGCGGTCTGTCCGCCGTTTTCCAATTGGAAAACGGTTTCAGCGTTGACACTGGCGGCCTGGCTACAGCCAACACGCTGTTCAATCGTCAGGCATGGGTTGGTGTGGCTGGCGGCTTCGGCACGGTCAAGGCTGGCCGTCAGATCACTCCGGTGTTTGCCAACTCGGGCACGTTCGATCCGTTCGGCAACGCATTGGCCGGCGACTCCGCGCGCATCTTCAACACCGAATACGAAGGCAGCCGTTTCGACAACAGCCTGACTTACCACTACGCGGCCAACAGTTTCCGCGGCGAACTGCAGTACAGCTTCGGTGAAGTCGCTGGCAACAATAGCGCCAACCGCGTCATCGGCGGCTTCGCCGGCTACAAGAACGGTCCGGTCGATGCATTGCTGACCTACACCAAGGTCAACAATGCAGCAGGCACCGACGATCGCCGCACCTGGCTGCTGGGCGGCAACTACGACTTCGGCATGGTCAAGCCTTACATTGCCTACGCAAGCGTCAAGGGCCCCGGCACGACGGACGTGCGTGACTGGCTGCTAGGCGCGAGGGCGCCGGTGGGCGCAGCAGGCACCGTGATGGTTTCATTCGCGACGAAGGACAACCGTGCAACCGCCAACGCAGATGCCAAGCAGTGGGCTCTGGGCTACTTGCACACACTGTCCAAGCGCACCACCCTGTACACCAGCTATGGCCGTCTGACCAACGACGGCGCCTCCAGCCTGCGTGTCCTGGTGCCGGGCAACACCGCTACCGAGTTCAACGTCGGCATGCGTCACACGTTCTGATCGTTCATTGCAAGCTTACGCTTGCAATGACAGAGGGGTGTTTGAGCGGTGCGCTTTGCGCACCGCTTTTTTAGTCAGGCGGTGGATGCAATAGTGTTGCCTGCATCGTCCGCTATCAGCGCATTCCAGTCAGGCACAAGCCGCTTGAGCCGGTACAGCCGCTGCCGGTAATTGCCTTCCGGTCCACTTGCGCTGCAATCGATACCACCGAGGAGCCGGATCGTGTCGTCGAGCGCCTGGCGTTCTTCCGGCGTCTGTACCAGGATGAGCCGCCGCTTACCGCGCGCATAGCCGTCGCGGATGTCGATCTCCATGCAGTGGCCGCGATCGGCTCCCGCCGGGTCGATCAGCAGCGCTTCCGGGATCGACAAGCCGAATCGTGCCGCCAACGCGACGCGCGCCATCAGCACTTGTGGAACCTTGAACGCTTCATTGGCCAGTTGCCGCTGTGCCGCCAGCGCCCAGACTGCGGGAGCGGCGCGGGATGCGATCTTTTCCAGCAGCGGCGCGGCGGTGACGCAGCCTTGGGCCTCCGCTTTCTGCAGCCAGTAGACTGCCTGCACATCTTTTGACGGATCGTCCTTGCGGGTACGCCAGATCCAGCTGCCAAGCGCCTGTTGCGCCATGCTGTCTCCGGCTTCCGCCGCCATGGCCAGATAGCGGTACGCTTCTTCCAGGCTGCGTTGCGAGAACTCGGCTTTCATGTAGATCCGCGATATGGCGTACCAGGCTTGCGCCGAACCCTGTGCGCCGGCGCGGCTCAGCCAGGCGATCGCTTCCTTGTATTTCGCCGCGCCGGGCAGTATGTTGTTGCGCTTGCCCGATGCATCCATCCTGGCCAGACACAAGCCCCAACGCAATTGCGAATCACGGTCGCCTGCTTCCGCGGCAAGCAGCAGGAAACGCTGTGCTTCCTGCTTGTCGCCGTCGGAACAGTGCATAAGCACACGGGCACAACGCGCCAGGAGCCGGATTTCTTCGCTGGTGAACAGCTTGTCCTGCATACGCGGTCAGTGTGAGGCCGCAGCAGACCTGCATGCGAGGTCGCGTGCCAGCGGCAGCGACCAGCGCAGGAAGGCGTTGTAGTCGGCAGTGGCCCAAGCGCGTTCCGCAAGCGCATAGCGCGCGGCGATAATGCCGGCCTCGGCTGCGGAGCTTGCCCATTCCATCGATACGGCATCCTCGCCCTTGGGCGGTTGCGAGGCCGCAACTGTCTCCGGCGCACTGTGTTCCTGCTGCTGCGCCAGCATCCACTGCGCCTCTGCGGTACCGGCTTGCGCCGCGGTACGCAGCGCATGCATGGCCTTGTTCCGCACGTCGGGAGTGACTGCCGAACCGTCCAGCGCCTGCACGATCTGTGCAAACACCAGCCCTGCCTGCATCACGCCGGCGTCGAAAGCCTTCTCGTACCAGATTGCCAGTTGCGGCATGTTCGCTGCCTGCTGTGCAATGGCAAATGGAATGTGCTTGCCGATCAACACCCACGCATCGTCGACGTGCCGGCGCGCCGCACGATCGAGCCAATGCAGCGCAGTGGCAAAGTTCTGCGGCAGGCCATCTCCGCCGAAAAGATAGTGCCGGCCCAAGGCCAATTGGGCGGCAGGGTCACCGGCGCGCGCAGCGCCGATCACTCGCAGTTGGTGCCGGTTTGCCATGATTCTCTTTTCGAGGTTTTCAGGCGAGTCCGAATGTTTTCCTCAGGCTTGCATCGACGGGGCCAGCCGGCATGAAACGGCGCAATTTACTCAACAGCGATGCCTGTCCGGCCGGAGTGCGGCGCATACGCCACGTGCCAAGCGCCGCTTCGACGATCGTGTTTGCCACGCCGTCGGGTTCGGACGCGCCGCTGACACTGTCGGCAACAGCGCGCGATGCGAGGCCACGTTCGCGCTCATAGGCCGCGATTGTTGACTTTGCATGCGGCGAATTGACGTCCAGATTGGTCTTGGTGAAAGTCGGTTCGACCAGCGTTACGCGGATGCCGAACTGGCGTACCTCATGATCCAGAGTCTCGGACAGCCCTTCCACGGCATGCTTGGACGCTGAATAGAGTCCCATGTACGGTGCTGGAAGAAAGCCGAGTACCGAACTGACATTGACGATCCTTCCGCTACCCTGTGCTCGCATGTGCGGGAGGACTGCCTGTGCCGTGCGCAGGATGCCGAACAGGTTGGTGTCGAACAGAGATGCGGCCTCGGCAGTCGAAGTTTCCTCCACCGCGCCGACTATGGTCATTCCCGCGTTATTGACGAGCACGTCGATGCGCTTGGCACGGGCGATGATGGATTGGAATCCAAGCTGAACGGAAGCGTCGTCGCGAATATCCATCTCGACAAGCTCGACACCGGGTAATGGGCTCGCTTTCGCGATGCTGCGCACGGTGCCGAATACCTGGCACCCCTGCTTGGCAAACTTCTCTGCGGCGGCACGTCCGATGCCCGATGACACGCCGGTAACAACGACAACTTTCGATTTCGACATGGCAGTTCCTTTTGAAACAGGTGAATAGGGATAAAGAGCAGATCAGCGGTGCGATGGGCCTTGCAGGGATACTTTTCTTGTACCTGCTGCGCGAAGAGTCGAGACGAATGCTTTGGCCAACCCCCTGCCTGCCCTGGTGATTGGGGCCACGTTGTCTTGCATTTCCATTTCATTTCCTTTCTGACTGTCGTTGCCGGGCCTGATCTTGAACCAGATGGAATACATGGCCGGCAGGAACACCAGGGTGAGAATCGTCCCGGCGAAGGTGCCGCCAATCAGTGTGTAAGCGAGCGTCCCCCAGAACACCGAATGGGTCAGCGGGATGAAGGCTAATATCGCCGCCAACGCGGTCAGGATCACCGGTCGGGCACGCTGTACGGTTGCCTCGACGACCGCGTTGAACGGATCCAATCCCTCCTGTTCGTTGTGATGAATTTGCCCAATCAGGATCAGCGTGTTGCGCATCAGGATCCCCGACAGGGCAATCAGGCCGACCAGTGCATTGATGCCGAACGGCTGCTGGAACAAGATCAGCGTCGGTACCACACCGATCAGACCCAGCGGACTGGTCAGGAAGACCATGACCATCGCGGAGATCGAGCGCACCTGGAAGATGATGATGAGCAGGGTGATCGCCAGCATGATCGGGAACAGGGGCAACATGGCTACCGTCGCTTTGCCCGATTCCTCGATGGAGCCGGCCTGTTCGATGCGGTAACCGCCCGGCAGCTTGTCCATGATGGGCTGGAGCTGCTGGCTAATGGCAGTGGACACGTCCGGCGGCTGCAAGCCGTCGGCGATGTCGCCCCGCACGGTGATCGTCGGCATGCGGTCGCGCCGGCGCATGATCGGCTCTTCCATGCGCACCTCGACCTTGCCCACCTGCGACAGCGGGATGCGTTGCCCGCTGGCGCCGGTCAGGGTGAAGTCCGCAATCCTGGCCGGATCGAGCCGGATGTTGCCGGCCGAGCGGGCCACGACTTGCACCGTGCGAATGTCCTCACGCACGGCGGTGACAGGCACACCGGTGAGGAAGAATTGCAGTTGTTGCGCCACGGCGCTGGAGGTCAAGCCAACAGCCTGCAATCGGTCCTGCTGCAAGGTGAAGTGCAGCGTGGGCGTGCGGGTGCCCCAGTCGGTGTTGACCGTACGCATCATCGGACTGGTCTCCATGACGTGCTGCACGTCGGCCGCGATCTGGCGCAGCTTGTCCTGGTCCGGGCCAGTGACGCGGTAGGCGACCGGAAACGGCGAATACGGGCCGAACACGAGCTGCGTGACACGCACACGTGCCTCCGAGGCGAGGCCCTCGGAGATCGCCTGGCGCAACCGCTGTTTCAACGCGTCGCGCTGATCCTGGCTGTCCGTGCGGATCACGATCTTGGCGAACGAGGGGTCCGGCAGTTCTGGTCCCATGGCCAGGTAGAAGCGAGGCGCGCCCTGGCCGACGTAGGCCGTGACAATCTTTGCTTCTTCTTGTTTGGCCAGCCAGGCTTCCACCTTCGCCGTGGCGGCGCTGGTCTGCGCGATCGAGGTGCCATAGGGCATCTGCACTTCGACCAGCACTTCCGGGCGGTCGGAGATCGGGAAGAACTGTTTCTTGACCACCGCCATACCGAGCACGGCCACGACGAAGAGGCCCACCACCGAGCCGGCGACCAGCCATTTGCGTGCGATGACGCGCTTGAGCACCTGGCGGAAGCGGTTGTAGCGCGGCGTATCGTAGAGCGCGTGGTGGCCGCCTTCGACCTTTTTGAGGTCGGGCAGCAGCTTGACGCCAAGGTAGGGGGTAAACACCACGGCGACCACCCAGGACGCGATGAGTGCGATGCCGACAATCCAGAACATATTGCTGGTGTATTCGCCCGCGGTGGAACGGGCGAAGCCATTGGGCATGAAGCCGACGGCCGTGACCAGCGTGCCCGAGAGCATGGGCGCCGCGGTATGGCTCCAGGCATAGGCGGAGGCGGCGACGCGGCTGTAGCCCTCTTCCATCTTCACCACCATCATTTCAATGGCGATGATGGCGTCGTCCACCAGCAGGCCCAGCCCCAGGATCAGGGAGCCCAGGGTGATGCGGTCGAAGTTCTTGCCGGTCGCGGCCATCACCACGAAGACGGCCGCCAGCGTCAGCGGCACGGCCGCAGCGACCACGATACCCACACGCCAGCCCATGCTCACGAAGCACACCACCATGACCACCAGCAGCGCGGCGAAGAACTTGACCATGAACTCATCGACCGCCGAGCTGATGTTGACCGCCTGGTCCGTGATCTTGGTCAGGCCCATCCCCAGCGGCAGATCGGCGTTGATCGCACCAACCTCTTTATCCAGCGCCTTGCCCAGGTCGAGCCCGTTCCAGCCGTCGCGCATGATGATGCCCAGCAGCAGGGCGGGTTCACCGCCGTTGCGGATCATGAAAGTCGCCGGGTCTTCATAGCCGCGCCTGATCGTGGCGATGTCCGACAGTTTCAATGTGCGGCCTTGCGCCACGATCGGCGTATCGCGGATCTTCTGCAATTCATCGAAAGCGCCGTCCAGGCGGATGAACACCTGCGGTCCCTTGGTTTCCACGGAGCCGGCCGGCGTGAGGGCGTTCTGACTATTGAGCGCGGCAAACACTTCCTGTGGGCTGACACCCAGGGTTGCCAGGCGCTCATGCGAGAACTCGACATAAATGCGCTCGGACTGCTCGCCGACGATGTTGACCTTCTTCACGCCCGGCACATGCAGCAGCCGCTGACGCAGCGTCTCGGCATCGCGTACCAGCAAGCGCTGCGGTTCGCCCTTGGCCTTGAGGGCAAACAGGGCAAAGGTGACGTCCGCGTATTCGTCGTTGACCATCGGCCCGATCACACCGGACGGAAGCTTGTTTGCCTCATCGCTGACTTTCTTGCGGGCCTGGTAAAACTCCTCCTGCACTTCCGACGGCGGCGTGCTGTCGAGCAAGCTCAAAGTGGTGAAGGCCAAGCCAGGTCTGGTGTAGGTCTCTGACCGATCGTACCAGCGCAGTTCCTGCAAGCGCTTTTCGATCTTCTCGGCGACCTGGTCCTGCATTTCCTGTGCCGTGGCGCCGGGCCAGGCGGTAACGATGGTCATCACCTTGACCGTGAAGGCGGGGTCTTCCGCCCGCCCCAGCTTGAAGAAGGAAATGACCCCGGCCAACGAGATCAGGCAGATCAGAAACAAGGTGACGGAGCGCTCGCGCACGGCGAGCGCCGACAGGTTGAAACGACTTTCGCTCATGGCCGCACCCCAACGGTTGCGACGGCAGCAGTAGTAGCAGCAACTTGACCAGCCACCCGCACCTGCTCACCTTCGCGCAGCAGGTGTGCGCCGAGTGCGACTATCCGGTCACCTTGCTTGAGTTGACCCGCGATGCGTGCACTATCGTCGTCCAGGCGCTGGACCGCGACCGGCCGCCAGGAAACCTTTGCCGGCTCGCCTTCGATGACCCAGACGCCCGGCCCCTTGCCCGCGTCGAACAGGGAGCCAATCGGTACCCGCAAGCCGCCTTGCACATCGGAATGCGCCTCCGGGATCTGGATGGCGACTGTCGTGCCCAATGGGGCGTTGGATAGCGCTCCGTCCAGCACATACCGCGCCTCGAAGGTGCGGGTCAGGCGGTCCGCGGCATCCGAGAGCTGCCTGAGTCTGGCCGGAACGGACACGCCTTCTCTGCCAAAAAGCGTGGCCTGGCCGACTGAACCGACCGCAGGGCGCAAGGTTTCCGGCAACTGGATGACGGCTTCGCGGCGTCCGGCATGCGCCACGCGCACCACGACCTGTCCCGCGTTGACGACCTGGCCGGGTTCGGCCAGTGTTTCCATGACGATGCCATCGGCATCCGCCACCAGCTCCGTATAGCGGCTCGCGTTACGCGCCACTTCGGCCTGGGCTTCGGCCGCATTGAGCTGGGCTTGGGCGGCATCTGCGGCAGCCTTGACCTGGTCATAGGCCGCAGCCGATATCGCGCCGGTTCCGCGCAGATCGCGGTAACGGGCTTCATCCTCCGCCGTTTGCTGCGCCCGCGCCCGGGCGGCGGCGACCGCTTCCTGCTGAGCATGCGCTGCGAGCTTCAGATCGACCGGGTCGATGCGCATGAGCGCTTGCCCGCGCTTGACGGCTTGCCCCGTATCCACGAGCCGTTCCAACACCTTGCCGGAGACCCGGAAGCCCAGATCGCTTTGCACCCGGGCAGCTACGGTCCCGGTGAACGTACGTGACGCAGAGACTGCACCCTGAACGGCGGCCGCACGTACCAGCGGGGCTTCGGTGCGCGGATCGGATTGCGTCTTCTCGCCGCAGGCGGCCAACGCAAACGGCAATGCAGACAGGAGAGCAGAGAAAACGAGGCGGCGGCGGAGCATGGAAATCCCGTAAAAAGGCTAAACAGGATTTCATTTTGAGACCAGTGACTACATTTGTCAATAGTCACAATCGTGGCGCGCGAGATATTCCGTATTCAAGGCGACAGGCTACGGAGCACCAGGCTGGAAAGTTGAGCCGGCGCATCGTCGGTGTAATCGAAGCTGTACTGCAAGAGCAGCGGATTGAGGTAAGGGCGCATGACCAGGAAGATTGCCGCCGCCGCCTCGTCGAGTGGCGTCTTGCGCTCGAACTCCTCCGTCTCGCGACCCTGGCGCAGGATGTCCTGCAGCATTGCCTGGATGCGCTCCTCGAAGGCGCGCGCCGCCTCCCAATGCTCGGCAGCAGCCGAGGCTGCAATGTCATGGAGCTTGCGATTTTCAAAGAACAGACGAAGACTGGACTCAACGGCCGTCTTGAACATCCGCCGCAGCTTCTCGGGCGGGCGATCGACCGCGTCAATGGCCGTTCTGACATCCGTTTCGATCTCGTGCAGGCAATTTGCGCAAATCAGTTCGCCGATGGCCTGCTTGGACTCGAAGAACTTGTAGATGTAAGCCTTGGAAAAGCCGATGGCCTTGGCAAGATCGGAGACGGTCGTCTTCTCGTAACCGTACAAGCGGAAGTGCTCGGTGGCTGCGGTGACGATCTGGTTCCGCACCTCGTGATCGATTGGGCCTCGGGCCGGGCCTGGGGAAATGGTTACTTTATTCATGTTCGACAGCTTACCTCTTGTCTTCAATTTGCACAACGAGTGACTATATTGTGATATAGTCACTCGCATCCCTCCCTCACTTCGCGGAAGATGCCTATGTTAAAACGCACTCTCTTCATGTTGGTCGCCGCCAGTCTTTCAGCAGGTTGCGCTGTCGGGCCGGATTACATTCTGCCCGACACGCCCATGCCAGATCGCTACCTGGGTCAAACGGCAGTTGAGCAACGGCATGCCAACGCCACCGCCGACTTCATCGTGTGGTGGGAGGGCTTTGGCGACCCGCTACTGACCCGCCTCGTAAGGCTTGCGCTGGAGCAGAATCTGGATCTCGCGCAGGCGTCCGCTCGCGTTGCCCAGGCGCGCGCGGGACTTGGGGCAGCGAATGCCGCGCTGCTGCCTTCCGGCAACATCAGCGCCCAAGGTGCACGAGCCTACCAGTCGGTTGAAACACCGCTGGGACAAGTCTTGAATTCAAGACCAGGGTTCGATCGCTATGGCAATGCCTATGAAGCTAATCTCGGCGCAGGTTGGGAACTGGACGTATTCGGTGGCCTGCGTCGCGGACGGGAAGCGGCATTTGCCGAGTATCAGGCTTCGGAGGCTGGTGCGGCGGCGACACGACTGGCGGTGGCGGCACAGACCGCCGACATCTACATCAGCATCCGCGGGCTGCAAACCCGCCTTGACGTTGCCCGAAAGCAGGTGCTGACGCAACAGGAGCTGCTCTCAACGATCAATCTGCTTTATGGCAAGGGGCTGGCAGCCGAACTTCAAGTGCGGCAGGCCGAGGGCGCGCTCGCCCAGGTGCGGGCATCCGTACCGGTCCTCGAAGCGGGTCTGGATACGGCCATGAACGCGCTGGACGTGATGCTGGGCACACCGCCCGGTACGCACCGGGAAGAGTTGGCTAATGCAGGCATTATTCCGGCCGCCCCGCGGATTGCATCCACCGGAACGCCGGGTGATCTGCTCAGGCGCCGGCCAGACCTGATCGTGGCCGAACGCCGCCTGGCTGCGTCGAATGCCCGTATCGGTGTGGCGATCGCCGAGTATTACCCCAAGCTCTCCTTGAGCGGACTGATCGGCAGCGCGACATCGGTGTCTGGCGGCAATCTGTTCACCAGCGGCGCAAGCCAGGCCGCCGGCGTGCTGGGCCTGCGCTGGCGCCTTTTCGACTTCGGTCGCATCAATGCGCAGATTGACCTGGCCAAGGGCCAGGAAGCCGAGGCGCTGGCCGCTTATCGGCTGGCCGTGCTGCATGCTGCGGAAGACGTGGAAAACGCCTTCTCGGCCCTGGTAAAACGCGAGGATCAGGCCAGCATGCTCGCTCAGGGCGTGGACTCGCTCGGTCGAGCGAGAGGGGCCTCGTTCGCGGCATACCGGAAAGGGGTCGTCAGCCTGATCGAAGTCCTGCAAGCCGACGAGAACCTGCTGCGCGCCTCCGACATGCGAGCGCAAGCGCAAACCGAATCCGCACGCGCGGCGGTCGCGGCCTTCAAGGCGCTCGGCGGCGGTTGGCAACCTCGGCCTTCATGAACTCGACCCATGCGCGCACCTTGGCCGGGACGAAGGTGCGCTCCGGGTAGACCGCGTAGAGTTGCAGCGCCGGTCTTTCAACATCGCCGAGGACTTCCACCAGCCGGCCGTCGTCGATCTCCGGCCGCGCCACGAATTCCGGCAGGATGCCGATACCCTGTCCGTCCAGAATGAAGGATTTCATGAACGGCGTGCTGTTGACCCGCAGGACGCCGTCGACTGCGACGTACGGCTGCTCATTCGCCTGCAGCGGCCAGCGGTTGTTTGCGGCCGCATAGGCGTAGACGAAGCATCGATGCTGAAGCAGGTCGTTCGGATGTTTCGGCGTGCCGCGCAGCGTCAGGTATTTCGGCGATGCGCACGCCATGATCCGGAATTCGGCCAACCGGGTGGCGACATAGCTGCTGTCCTTGAATTGCGTCGTCAGCCGCAGTCCGCAGTCGAACCCGCCTTCGAGCAGATCCACTTGCTGGTCCGAGAGATTCAGGTCCAGTTCCAGTTCCGGATAGCGCCTGGCGAACGCGCTCATCACCGGGCCGAGTTCGGCAAGGGCAAACGAGAGCGGCAGGTTGATGCGCAACCGTCCCTTCGGACGCTTTCCCCACTCGCCCACGAGGGAATCCGCGCGATCCAGGTGCTCGAGAATCTGCCTGCAATGAGACAGGTAGGCTGAGCCGGCTTCGGTCAGCTGAATGCGCCGGGTCGTCCTTTGCAGCAGTTTGGCGCCCAGGCTTTTCTCGAGCTGCAGCACCAGCTTGCTGACGTAGGAACTGGACAGCTCCGATTCTTCGGCGACCCGGGAAAAGCTGCCCATTTCCGCCACCCGGGCAAATACACGCATTGCGGCCAGTTTGTCCATTGCTCGACTCCTTTGATCGCCTCGATTATCCACTAACAGTGCGAAATCTTGCTACCGAACAGCTATTTTTCATGGCTGCCGAAGCAGGCATCATGTCTCCGTCAAGTCACCGCAACCCAACACGAGAAAGGAATCAACCATGTCAAAACGTATCCTGATTGTCCTCACATCCCACGACACGCTCGGCAAAACGGGCCGCAAGACCGGCTTTCACTACGAAGAACTGGCGACGCCGTTCCGCCGCTTCGTTGACGCCGGCTTCGCGGTCCAGATTGCGTCCCCCAAGGGCGGAATGCCGCCGCACGATCCGACCAGCCTCGAACTGCTCGAGCAACTGCCGGACGATGCGGCCTGGTTCCGCGGCAATGAGGCGGCAATGCATCTTCTAACGCATACCCGGAAGCTTGCGGACACCAGCTTCGAGGAATTCGATGCGGTGTTTTTCCCCGGCGGCCACGGGACCGTGTTCGACCTGCCGCAGGACGCAGTGCTGGCAGAGAAGCTCGGCCGCTTCTTCGACACCGGCAAGCTGGTCGGCGCCGTATGCCACGGCCCTGCAGCCCTCCTGGGCGCGCGCAAGGCGGATGGACGGCCGATCGTCGAGGGATTGCGCGTCAATGCCTTCACCAACGCGGAAGAGGCGGCCATCGAACTGACGGATATCGTGCCCATGCTGCTGGAAGACGCATTGCGCGAACAGGGCGGCCGCTACGAGCATGCCGGCATGTGGACCGGCTTCGCGGTGAAAGACGCCAACCTGGTGACCGGACAGAACCCACAATCGGCGGGCCAGGTCGCCGACCTGATGGTCAAGGCATTGCTCAACTGATTTTGGGAAATACCTTTTTCTGTCGGCAAGACGGCGCGCCAGTGAGAAAACGCAAAGCATGCCCGACGACGTAGTGTTGCCAGAAGCGCTCAAGCTGGCCGCGTTCTACGTCGGCGCCCTGGGTTCGCGCCGCAATCAGGAGGCGCACAAGAAGTACTATTGGTCCGTCACTCTAAAATTTTCGGATTGATTATGACAGCACTCCGCACGGTTCCCTCCCTCTTGCAGGGCTACGGTATGCAGGGGGAAGGAATCCTACGGAGCGTCGCCAGAACGTAACTAAAAAATTAAAGGTTGACGAACCACCAATCCGCTCCCAAGACTCACCCCCGGTTCCTGTGCGTGCCCCCCCCCGGAACCGACAACCGTCTCGCACGAAAACCGTAGTGCGCCGCAGCAACAAACCACAAGCATATTCACCATCAATTCACCAGATTTGGTGATGTGCCGCACCTTTTTGGGGCGCATATTCCATTCACGCATCGCGCTTCTTGATTGCGTCCAGGTATAAAAATTGTTCCCGGGTCACAGAGCTGTGCCTTCTTTACAGCGATATCGGGCGTTCCGATAATCGTTTCCAAGGTGCATTGCCAAGGCATCGGAAAAAACCCTGGTTATACAGAGCAGGAGCAGGGAGGGACCGTATGCATATGTTTTCGCGCATCCCTTGCCGACCGCCGTGTGGATTGCTGAGTGAGACGAATATGTCCGAACACCAAGGTCAGTCATACGCGCTACAGCCGATTGTCGACGTGCAATCCGGTGTGCTGCTCTACACCGAAATGCTGGTGCGGTTCGCAGACGGCCGCAATGTTCAACACACGGTCTTGCAATGGGAGAACAAGCGCACGATTCATGAACTGGATCTCTGGATGCTGCGGGAAGCGGGATCGACGATCGCACGGTCCGCCGGCGAGAGGCGCCTGGCAGTCAACATATCGCCGCTCACCATAGAAAAACGCTACAGGGAACTGCTCGCGATCATCGAGCACTTCGGCGCGAAATCTTCCAGCCTGGTGTTCGAAATCACCGAAACCGCGCCCATCCTGGAGCCGCGCTACGTCGCCGACTTCGCGATGAACATGCAGGCCGCCGGCGTCGGCATCGCTCTTGACGACTATGGCAGCGGGTTTTGCGATGCGTCCCGATTCATGCTGGTGCGGCCGAATTTCATCAAGGTGGCAAAAAGCGGGCGCGGCGGTTGGCGCGGCATGCCATCGCGGGAACGGCGCGCATTGCGGGATCTGGCGCGGACCAACAAGATTCCGCTGATCGGCGAGGGAGTGGAAACCGCTAACGACCTGCAGCAGATCAGCGCCCTCGGCTTCAGCTTCGGCCAGGGCTACTACTTC
The DNA here is from genome assembly GCA_966212445.1 of uncultured Noviherbaspirillum sp. Taxonomy (GTDB): domain Bacteria; phylum Pseudomonadota; class Gammaproteobacteria; order Burkholderiales; family Burkholderiaceae_D; genus Noviherbaspirillum. Next base: position 23,595 of record CBIHRJ010000010.1, read on the forward strand.
ATGAACGATAAAGAGTCCGGACATCACGATCCGGCACCAGCCCGCATCAAGGGGGACAAGCCGATGATTGCCGCCATCCGCTAGCGCCGCACTCTCCTCCGCCGGACCGCGTCACGCCCACGAGCAGCCGGCAGAACAAGACAGGCTTGATATTGAAAACAGCGCCGACAGCGCCTGCAATCGACAGGATGCAAAGCTATGTACCTTACCGAACTCAGTCCCACATACGAAACCGCATCGGTTCCGATACACGACCCGGTGGCGCCGCAGCGCTTGCGGAAAGCGAACACGCCGGTGAAACCGGTGAGTAACGGCACGCCGCGCCCGGCCGCCCCTGTAGAGGAACGAATGAACATGGCATGCCACATCCGCAACGATGCCCTGTTCGAACAGGTGCAGGGCATTCTCGCGCGGACCGGCTTGAAGTGCGAACGCTTTGCCTCGGACACGGCGCTGTTGCGTGCGATCCAGCATCGCAGCTTCAATGCCATCCTGGTCGATATCGGGACCGGGCTGCAGGATCAGGAAAGCATATTCGCCTGGCTGAACTGCCGTTCCGACGACAGCACGCCGGTCGTCGCCTTCTCTCCCGTCTACAGCGCCAACCTGCTTGCCATGGTGCTGGCCGCCGGCGCGGACGAATTCATAGCGAGGCCGTTCGAAGCCGTCGAACTGATTGCGCGCATCAATGCGCTGGTGCGGCGCTGCAGCCAGCACAATGCGCGCCGCGTGATCGAGCTGGGCGGCTTCGTGCTGGACCATGAGGCCAGCAGCCTGTCCTATCGCGGCGCACCGATCAATGTGACGACGCGCGAATTCACGATTGCATGGCTGTTCTTTTCCTCGCCCGGCATCTACATATCGCGGCAAACCATCGGCAACGCCATCTGGGGCATGCACGAAGAAATCGCCGGCCGCACCATCGAACAGCATGTCTACAAGCTTCGCAAGAAATTGCAAATCGGACCGGAACGCGGCGTGATGATCCGCACCGCCTATAACAAAGGCTACCGGCTGGAACACTATGAAGACGAACGCGAGCCGATCTGCTGATCGCGCTTGAGGCAGGCAACACGCCATGCAGCGGGTTGCACTCACTGGGAGGTCGGTTATGTATTCGAGCAATGTGCATGGTTCGCGCGCCACGTTCATCCTGCGCTTGCTTGGCGCGTGCATGTGCGGCGCAATGACGATCGCCAATGCGGCGCCTCCATACGGCAGCCGCGATCTGCGCCTGCAGTTGGACTGGTCGCTGAACGCAGCGTCCGGTGACGAAGACCCGGGCCTGTTCGAGGAGTGCGTGGAAGAAGGGGATGCCGTCCCGGTCGTGACGGCTGCAGTCGAGGAAAACAAGGCGCGCCCCGCCGCGCGCCCTCTTCCCGTCGCGCTGAATGCCGCCTCGCTGGTGAAACCGGTGCCGGCTGTTCCGCGTCCGCAAGAACCGGCCGAAAGTTTGCCTGCGCCGATTGCAAGCCGCACAACGCCGGCGCCCGCCATCGAGACTGTCGCGGCAGTGGCGCCGCCCCAACCCGTTCCGTCACAACCCGCTGCGGCATGGGAAATCGTCCCGACCGACAAAACGCTGAACACAGCCATGGCGCGGTGGGCCGAGGCGGCGGGCTGGCAGTTACTGTGGGAGCTGCCGGTCGACTATGCGGTCGAGACCCGCAGCACCGTTTCCGGCACATTCGAGCAAGCGGTGGAAGCCGTCGCAAAAAGCATGGATGCGGCAAACATTCCGATGCAGGCGATCTTCTACAACGGCAACAAGGTGCTTCGTATCGTGGCCAAAGGGAGTGAATGATGCGCGTCCGACCAATGGCAGCAGCGGCTGCCCTCATGCTTCTTGCCGGCTGTTCCGGCTTGCCGGAAAAGATCGGGATGTTATTCGACAAGACGAATTCGGACGCCTCCACGCTGGTCAAGGATGTCGGCCGCGCCCCGTCCATCGAAGTCGGGCAAACAGCGCCGCCGGTCGTGCATGAAAACGGCATCTGGATCGGAAAGAACATCATCAAGCTGGGTCCGCCCGTGCTGCCGCCGATCTTTCACGAGCCGGCCACATTCGATCGTACGGTATCGTCGCTGCCGGAGTTCGCGGAAAGGATCACCTTGCGTTCCGGCGTTCCGGCAAAGGTGAGTCCGGATGCGCTCGTCGCCGCCGATGCGGCCTTGCGCGGCGGCGCTATCGTAGCAGCCGCAGCGGCCACTGCGGCGCCGGGGAACCCGGTTCCGGCCGGCGCTGCGTTCAGGCAGAACGGGCAGAGCGCGCCTGTGCATATCGCTTACACGAACGGCGATTTCAAGGGACTGCTCGATACCGCTGCGGCCCGCTTCGGCGTCTACTGGAAATATGCCGAAGGCGCCGTGCAGTTCTATTACACGGATTCGCGCACGTTCCAGGTGAATGCTATTCCGGGCGACTCCTCGTTCACCGCGACGGTTACCAGCGGCGCAACGTCCGCTCCGGAGGGAAATGGTGCGGGTGCAGGCACGGGCGCCGCGGCCGGCGGCCTGAGTGCGAACAATACCCAGAACACGGCAGTGAGCTCGCAGCTCGCCGTCTATTCCAGCATCGAGAAATCCATCGCGGCGATGCTGTCGTCGCACGGCAAGGTCGTGGCGTCGCCGGCGACCGGCACCATCACCGTGGTCGACACGCCGGACAGGCTGGATCGGATCGCCGCCTTCATCGAGGCGGAAAACAAGGCGCTTTCGCGCCAGGTCGTCATCAACGTCACCGTCCTCGCGGTGACGCTGGCGGATGCCGAAGAGTACGGCATCAACTGGAACCTCGTGTACAGCAATTTGCGCGAAAAATACGGCATCCAGAACACGATTGCATCGAGCCCGAACAGCACCGGATTCTCGGCCGGCATCCTCGGCACCTCAGCCAGCAAGCTGGCCGGCACGTCGCTTGTCATCAGCGCGCTGTCGGAGCAGGGCAAGGTGCGGCGCCATACGACCGCCTCGGTGGTGACGCTCAACAACCAGCCGGTGCCGGTGCAGGTCGCCAAGCAGACCAGCTATCTGAAGTCGTCGCAAACCACCACCACCGCATTGGTCGGGACCACCACGACGCTCACGCCCGGCACCGTCACTTCCGGTTTCAACATGAGCATCCTGCCGCACGTTCTCGCCAACGGCACGGTCATGCTCCAGTTCTCGACCGACATCTCCGCGTTGCGCTCGATCCGCACCGTGGCGAGCAACGGCGGCGCGATCGAGACGCCCGAAATGGACACGCGCAACTTCCTGCAGCGCGTCGCCATGAAGTCGAACGAGACGCTGATCATCAGCGGCTTCGAACAGACGGACGACCATCTCGATCAGCAAGGCGTGGGCCATGCCAGGAATTTCCTGTTCGGCGGCGGCTACAAGGCGCAGGCGAGCAAGGAAGTGATCGTGATCCTGATCACGCCGGCCACGATGTCCGGAACCTGAACAGGCGGCGACCACCATGGCAACCCACATCACACAGATCGGCAAGCACAAGTTCACCTGCGGCCTGTTCTGGCAGTCCCTGTCGCGGCCGCGCGAGCTGCGCAAGGAAGCGAAAGGCCTCGCCAGGAAAATCGATTCCGACCTGATGGTGCTGATCCGGGACCACGCGACGGCGCAGGCAGGCTTTGCGCAGACCAGGGACGGCGCGCGCCGGATGACGTACTCGCTGGCCGCCGCCGTGTCCAACACGCTCAAGCAGGAGGGCGGCTACTACGACGGGAGCGTACAGCCGGTGCACGACTGGCTTGGCGCGTTCAGGCTCCCCGACGGCATGTGGGCCTACTTCGCGGTCCGCGACGCCAACTTCCTTCCCAACGGGGATTTTGCCGGCACCAAGGAGGAAGTGCTCGACCGCCTGCACGGCGACTATGGGCTGGGCGGCTGGAACATGGTGGTGGGCGACGCGGAGCTTGAAGAATACGGCTTCCATAACTTCAATGCCCGGCGCATCGAAGAGCTGATCCCGCACAAGAAGAACGGACAGATCAATGTGCAACGGTGGTGGGCGCTGCGCCCCGTCGAGCGGAAAATTTCGCGACGGACGCTTGCCGTCGCCGGCGCGCTGACGGCCCTCGTCGGTATCGGCGGCGCCATGTACTGGCACCAGTATCAACAAAAGAAAGAGGCCGAACAACGGGAACGTGCGATCGAGGCTGCCCGCCAGAAAATGATGCGCAACGCGCCCTCCGCGATACCGCACCCCTGGCCGGACAAGCCTGCACCGCTGGCCGCGGCGCGCGCCTGTTTCGACAAGTTTTCCCACCTTGCGGCCGGCGGCTGGCAGCTCGACGCGTATGAATGCGCGAACGGCCGCGCCAGCTTCACCTGGTCGCGGCAAGACTCGACGATCGACTTCCTGCTCGCACAGATACCGCACGCGAGCATCGATCTCAACGGCGACAAGGCGACCTACTCGGAACCCTTGCAACTGGAACCGAGCAAGGACGACACACTGCTCGAGCACAAGAAGCTGCTCGCCCCTCTCGTCTCGCAACTGCAGTTGCTGAAGCTTGTTCCGAAGATCGCAAAAATGCCGGTACCGGCGCCGGCACCGTCGAAGCGAATCGCAATACACGGCCTGGGGGCAAAGCGGACCCCTCTCCCTCCTCCCGACTGGCAGGCTTTTTCATTTTCCCTGCCGATCGGTGGCCTGCCTCCGATCGAAGTGGCAACCATTCTGGACCGCCCCGGCGTCCGCTTGGAAAAGATCGCCTACAAGCACGGTACGTGGTCAATCGAAGGAGTCATGTATGCAAAATAAGCCCCGATACCTCGCCCTTCTTTTCAGCCTCGGTTGTGCCGGCGCAGCACATGCGGAATCCGTCTCCGACAAGTTGACACGGATAGAGGCTGAAACGCTGGTGCTGAAGGCACGCGAAAAGCAGCTTGAAGTGCAGTCGGGCATCCTTGCCAAGCAAGCCGACATCGCCGCACGACAAGCGGCAACCGATCGCCTCGCGCAAGCCCCTGTCGCCGGCAATCCGGTAGTCCACTCGATCGAGGGTATCGGACGCACGATGTATGCGACGCTGCAGCTCGACAGCGGCAATAGTGTCGATGTCCAGGTCGGCGATATCCTCCCGAATGGCATGAAGGTCGTTTCGATACGGCCCAACCAGGTGATTGCCGAAACCGCGAAGAAACGGCGCGTCCGCCTTGCCGCGGCACCGCAGGTCCCGACAACGCAGAATCAGGCCATCTATCATGGACCTGCTTTCACGTCGCCGCCCATGCTCCCGATCGGCATTCCCAAAGGGGTGGTGAAATGAACGCGCCCGAAAACCGGCAGCATGATCGCGCTTCGGCGGCGGCGTTTTACACGGACATGGAACCGGTCGATCTGGCCGGCGCTACGGTACTGAGCCGCAGCGGGCCGTTCGAGGGAAGCGACGAAGAAAAAAAACTGCTGTGCCTGCTCTCGGACGGGAGGCTGCTGGTCGCGCACGGCCAGGAATTCAATCAGCATGTGCTCTCCTATTGCGCTCGCCTGGAAAAAATGCGGCGCCCTTTCCGGATAGTCCATGCCGGCATCGGCATCATCAACAGCATCCACCATCAGGCGGGAACGCCCGACCGGACGGACCGCCGCCAGGAACATTCGAGGATGCAGGTCGCCGCCAAGGACCTGTTGAACAAGGCATGCCGCGCAAGAGCGTCGGACATCCATATCCGGGTCAGGAAGAGCGGAACGGAAATCTACTTCCGCATCCATAACGACCTGGTCCGGACCAGCGGCCAGACGCGGGAATACGGCGAGCGCCTGCTGGCGACGATGTATGGCGCCATGGCTTCGGTGGCGGACAGTTCCTACAAGCCGACGGAACGGCAGGATGCCAGCATCGCCGACCGCGACAAGCTGCCGCCGCTGCTGTACGGCGTGCGCATCGCCACCGCCCCCACCAGCGAAGGCAGCGTCATGGTGCTGCGCCTCCTGTACAACGACGCGGGCGACAACATCGACCTGCGCCCGCTCGGCTTCACCGACGCGCAGGCCGCGCTTCTGCAAAAGCTGAAGGAACAGCCGATCGGGATGAACATCATCAGCGGGCCCACCGGGTCCGGCAAGTCGACCACGCTGCAACGCATCCTGTCGGGCGAAATCCTGGAAGCGGAAGGCAAGCTGCATGTGCTGACCGTCGAAGACCCGGTCGAGTATCCGATAGACGGCGCCGTGCAGACCGCGATCACCAACGCCGGCACGGAAGAAGATCGCGCGCGCCTGTTCTCGGCGGCGATCGCCAACGCGATGCGGCTCGACCCGGACACCATCATGATCGGCGAAATACGCGACCGCGCATCGGCGCAAAACGCGATGCGCGCATCGATGACCGGACACCAGGTATGGACCACCGTGCACGCCAACAGCGCGCTGGCGATCATCGACCGGCTGGAGGATCTCGGGATGCCGCTCAGCCTGGTCGCGGACCATACCGTCGTCACCGGGCTGATCAGTCAGCGCCTGGTCAAGGTGCTCTGCGCGCATTGCAAGAAACGGTTGGTCCAGCATCAGCATGAATTGCCGGAAGCAGTGCTGCTGCGCGTCAAGCAGGCAGTCGCCATGGACTTTGCCAACGTATGCATTGCCGGGCCCGGTTGCGACCAATGCCGGCACCAGGGCACGGTCGGCAGGACCGTCGTTGCCGAAGTGATTCTTCCCGACGCGCAGCTTTTCGAATACGTTCGCGCCGGCGAAAAACGCAAGGCAGTCCAGTACTGGCTGCGGGAGCTGGGCGGGAAAACCATCCTGGAGCATGCGATCGACAAGGTGGCCGCCGGCTCCGTCGACCCGCGCATGGCGGAAAAGATCGTCGGCCACCTGGTCATCGGCCCGCCGGCGCCGGTGCCGAGGCGGCCCAACATCGTGGAGGCCATGCGTGCTGTCTGATATCCATCGCTGGTGGGCGAAGCTCCAGTTCACCGATACCGCGCGCCTTCGCCTCTACCGCAAGATCGCGAAGATGCTCTCGAACGGCTTGCCGCTGCTGAAGATCCTGGACGAGTTGCAGTATCGCGCGTCGGATCATGGCCGCAAGCCGGGCGAATCGCTCGCGATTGTGCTCGACGACTGCCGCCGTGCCGTGCAGAACGGCCGGCTGCTGGCGGAGGGGCTGGAATGGTGGGCGCCCAAGACCGAGCGGATGATCCTGATGGCGGGCGAACAGTCGGGCCGCCTCGAAACCATCCTGGAGACGGTGGTCGAGGTAGTGCAGGCGGAAAAGAAGGTGAAGAAGGTGATCGTCGGCGGCCTCATTTATCCGGTTGCCGTGTTCTCGCTGATCCTGGTCTATGTCTACCTGTTCGGCACGCGCGTGATCCCGGAGTTCGCGCGCATGGTCGACCCGTCCAACTGGCAAGGCGCGGCCAGGTCGCTGTATGTCATGTCGCTGCTGGTGCAGGACTGGATGCTTTACCTCGTCGCCGCGCTCGCCGTCATCGTCGCCGCCGTGCTGGCATCGATGCCTTTATGGCGCGGCAACCTGCGCGTGCATGCCGACCGTTTCGCGCCCTATTCCATTTACCGGCTTCTCGTCGGCAGCAGCTTCCTGATGGCGTTTTCCGCGCTGCAGTTTGCCGGCATCACGGTTGAAAAATCCCTGATGCGCCTGTCCGACATGGCGCAGCCCTGGTTGCGCGAACGGCTTGACGGCGCGCTGCTCGGCGTCAAGTCCGGCCTGAATTGCGGCGAGGCGCTGCGCAATGCGGGATACGGCTTCCCGTCCAGGGAACTGGTCGACGACCTGTGCATATATGCCGAGTACAAGGGCTTTGCCGAAGCGCTCAAGCTGCTTGCCGACGAATGGATGGAAGAAGGCGTCGAGCAGGTGTCGGTGCAGATGAAAGTGTTGAACGGATTTGCGATTGTCACGCTGGCAATCGTTATTGGGTGGCTGGTAACCGGATTCTTCGGCATCCAGCATGAGATCGCGGCCATGACCCGTGCTGTCCGCTAATTTGTCGATGAAACTGAAACTGGAACTGGAGAACAAAATGAAACAACTATTTGCAAGGGAAAACACACCCGTGAAACAACTCGGCCTGCAACGCGGCGCATCGCTTCTGGAGGGGATTGCCTATCTGGGCATCGCGGCCATCGTGATCCTGGGTGCGGTGTCATTGCTGACGAATGCGTTCAGCAGCGCGCAGACGAATCGGGTGGTGGAAGAGCTGACCGCGCTTCGCACCACCGTGAAGAAGCTGTACACCGGACAGCCCGCAGGGTATGGCTCCGGCGATCTGACGGCAACGCTCATTTCAGCGAAGGCACACCCGGCCACGCTTACGTCGAATACGGACAGCACCGCGCTGGTCAACAGCTGGAACGGCAGCGTCAACGTGGACGGCGACAGTTCCACGTTCACCATTACCTATAGCGGCGTGCCGCAAAACGCCTGCATCAACATACTCAGCGGCGCAACCGGATGGCTGTCCGTCACGCCGAACAGCGGCACGGCCATTACCGCTTTCCCGATCACCCCGGCCGCTGCCGCGACTGCCTGTTCCGTGACGTCGTCGGCGGGCAATACGCTCGATTTCGAGGCTTCCTGACGATCGGCAATGATGACTGCAACCACGAAAATCAGCCAGCTCGATTTTTCCGATCTCTATCTTGGCCATCCGGGTCTGGCTGACCGGTTTTCCGATGTGCCGGGCGCCGACGCCAATCCCTTGCCGGCCGATGCGGCGCTGCGCGACGACCTCGATCAGTTGATCTCGGTCTGCCGCAAGGCGCTGGAGGCGGCGCCGTCGTCAAGAGAGTTCAAGGTGAGCTACGACGCCGTCACCTATCGCGTCTCCGTGATGCAGAGCCTGGCCGGCCACGTCTTCGTGCTGCGCAAGATGGCGACCGCGGTCCACTCGCTGGCCGAGCTCGGCATTCCGCAGGCCTACGTGCGGCACATGATGACGAGGGACCTCTCCGGACTCCTGGTCATCTCCGGCGCCAACAAGGCAGGAAAAACCATGACGGCATGCGCCACGGTCAAGGACCGCCTCGCTGCCTACGGCGGCGTCGCCGTCACCGGCGAGAACCCGATCGAGATACCGCTTGAGGGAAGCTACGGCCAGGGGGTCTGTTTCCAGACGACGATGCGGCGCGACGAGCGCGGTTTCGCCGAGGCCTTCCGGCACCTGACGCGCTGGGGGGCCAGGATCATCCTGATCGACGAGATCCGGGACCAGGAAACCGCTGCGGAAGTGCTGCAGGCGAGCGTCAACGGCCATCTGATCATCACCACCATGCTCGCCGAGAACGTGATCCAGACCATCACCAAGCTGCACGCGCTAGCCGACAGCAGGCTGGCGCCCGGCAGTTCGCAATCGCTGATGGCGGATGGGCTGGCAGGCGTGCTGCACCAGAAGATCGCACGCGGGCCAAAGCCGAAAATCGAAACCGAGTTCCTGTTTCTCAAGGATGCACCGGTGATCAAGACCGTGCTGCGCAACGGCAAGTACGAAATGCTGGCATCGGACATCAAGCAGCAAATGGCGTCGATGATCAGCGGCAACGCCGCGGCGCGAAGATTCGCGGAGGAGTAAATGTGGAACGTCGTGATCATGCTGTTCATGGTATCGCTCGCGGGCCTGTACTCGACGATCGACAAGAAAGGCCTGCTGACCAATGAGAATGTCGACACCGTGAACCTCGCCAGGGACATGGCGATTTATCGTGAAGCCGTGATTGCCTATTTCGCCCAGAACCCGACGGTGTACCAGAGCGTCGACCTGGATACCCTGAAGGCGGCCAACGTGTTGCCGGCATGGTCCACGCTCTATGCGCGGCCCGGCACGCCCATGTGGGCCAACTACCGGGATAGCGACGGCATGATTTATGTCTACGCGTCGCCTTTACCGCAGACGAATGTTTTTACGGAAGTGATGAAGCTGACGCAGAACTCGGTACTCGTCGGCGTATTCAGGACCGGCGACACCACTCTTTTTTCACCGGTGCATGGCGATACGAAACGCAAGCTTCCGCCGGCCAGCGTTGCGATCCCGGACGGCAGTCCGGTCTGGATCGCTGTCGATAGATGAGGAAGGCAATCATGACCAACCAACGCGGCACCACCATTATCGAAATCCTGGCCGCCGTCGCCATCGGCTCGACGATGTTGATCGGACTGTCGGAAATGATCGACACATCGCTGGAAGACACGAAAGGACAACAGGCCTCGTTGCATCAGGCACGGATCGCGGAGGCGGCACGCAAGTACATCAGCGCCAACTACAAGGCGCTGAAGGATGCGGCGTATGACCCGGCAATCGTCGTGGCTGTTTCCGTCACGGATCTCATCGATCAGAACTTCCTGACCGCCGGATTCTCCCTGAACAATGTGTATGGCCAGACGACGTGCATACTGGTAAGCCAACCGGTGCCATCGAGTGGCAAGCTGGAGGCGCTGGTCGTGACCGGAGGAGGAGACCCGATTCCGGACAGGAACATTGGGGTTATCGCCGCACACTCCGGGGAAGGCGGTGGATACATTGCGGCGGCGACGCCGGCCACTGCGCAGGGATCCTCGTGGAGCGTGTCTACCGCCGCCTACCAGAACGTCGATTGTGCCGATGCACCAGGCGTGCCGGTATTGACCGGCACTGCGATCGACAGCGGCCATCTCGTATCAAACCTGTTCTACGACGGCCCCGGCTACACCGATTTCCTGTACCGCTATGCGGTCGATGGACGCCCGGACCTGAACAAGATGCATACCCCGATCAAGATGACGGAAGATGCGATCGTCTCCGAAGGAGCGGCCTGCGGAACCCACGCGGCGATCGCCTCCGACAACGCGCGCAACCTGCTTCGCTGCGGATCGAACGGGTTGTGGACGCAATTGACGCCCTGGAAAAATCCGGTCGCCGATTACGCTGCGCTCGGCAATTTGCCCGCGGACCAGAAGGCGGCGGGCGACGTGCGGATGATCCTCGACCAGAAGCGCGCCTTCATGTACGACGGCGCCAACTGGGCCGCGCTGGCGGTGGACCAGGACGGCAATCTGACGATCGAAAACAATGTCAACGTCGGAAAAGACGTGAATGCACTTTCCGGGTGGGTCAACGGCATGCAGGTGTATGGCCAGAATGGCGTAACGGGGGCGCATATGTTCCTTGAGACACAACGGGATGCGGGGCAGGAATGCCGCATTCCGGTGATGACGCCCGACGGCCTGGAATATTGGTGGGACTCAGGAATCATCGTCAAGGATTGGCGCGGATTGACCTTGAGCTGCCTGGAGTACACGCCCGAGCTTGCGGCCGCCTATCCGTGGATACCGGCGCCGTCGACGGGTTATGCATGGACCTACCAGAACGGCCAGTTCGAGCCGTGAAAGGAACGGAACATGCGCGCGCATAGCATGATGGTTGCGATTGCCATGGCGCTGGCTTCCCGTCCTGTGATGGCATCATGCTGGGATGAGGCCGCCGCGCGCTATGGCGTGAACGCGCACCTGCTCTATGCCATCGCGAAGACCGAATCCGGCCTCAATCCGCGCGCACTCAACCGCAACAGGAACGGCAGCTACGACCTCGGACTCATGCAGATCAACAGCCATTGGTTTCCCACGCTGCACAAGTACGGCGTGAGTGAAGCACAGCTCCTGGACCCATGCACCAGCATCCACGTCGGCGCATGGATTCTTGCGCAGAACATGCAACGGCTGGGCAATTCCTGGGAGGCGGTGGGCGCCTACAATGCGCGCGATCCTGTGTATCGCCTGCGTTATGCGCAGAAGGTCTACAAAAACATTCCGCCCGCCGTGCTGGCTGATAGGGGCGCGGTCCCGGCCGGCTTGCAGACGCCGGACTGATGAACCTGTTCGACAGGCTTCCTGCCAGGCAATTGGCGAATGAATGAAATCCGGAGTTTTTCCCGGAAAATTTGCTGAAATCCTACGAATATTTCGAATTCAGGTCGTCCGTAGAGCGGCTACATTATCAATTGAAAAACGTCCGCCCGCAGCATATGCGTTCATGTCTTCCTGAAGGCTTCTCGATCACCTTCACTCTGTTGCCGGCCGTGTCCTCAGGTGCAGGCAGACACAGCCTTCGCATCAACGATCGGATTACCCTGGACAAGAAAGGGAAACACGATGGCAATCACGAAAATTGGAACAAGCCTTTTTTCTACCCAATCCGCCTGGCGCCCGCCCATGGCGTCGCCTGTTTCTCGTTCCCGGCAAGGCGCGCCGTCCGACAAGAAAAAGCCTGACGATTCCAAAAACAAGAAGAAGACCGAGGATGCTGCCGGCTTCATCAAAAAGAAGCTCGATGACTCCGGCTGGTTCGATACGGTATCCACCGGTGACCTGAAACAAATCACCGCGAAACTCAAGGAGCTGAAACCCGCACAGCGCAATCAGGTGATCGGTCAGTTGAGCGATGGCGAATTGCACAAATGGGCTGACGAGATCGGCTCGCCCTGGCTTGGCACCGGACTTGACGGTGGACAAAAGCAAGAACTGTTCAACATGCTGGTCCCTTCCCTGAGCGAGTCCAATCTCGCGCGCGTAGGGCAGGAGTTGACGAAAGCAGATGAGGACACAGCGACTAACGAATTCATTCTGTCAGTCGCCATGAAGGCCTCCCCCAACGCGAAAGAAGCATACATATCTGCACTGTCTTCGCTTATGTATGACGATCTTGACGAGCAACCGGAAGATGCGGCTTTCGGCAAGCAGCAGGATTTTCTCTACGACTGGAATCCGCGAGAAAAGGTAGCTGAAATCATCAATGGAAAGCCGGATCATCATCAGCTTATAGAGTTAAAAACCTTGCTGGAAGGCCTTTCTCCCGAAGACCGCGCTATTGTTTTCACGCCCAAAGTAGATGAATTTGATCATGAGCCGTTTTCTCATGAAGGAATAAACAAGCTGGCAGAAAGGATCGCCAGTCCGGACCCGGCGATTGGATTGAGTGATACCGAAAAGAAAAGCTTGTTCGATGTGCTGAGCGCTTCAATGAGCGGGAAACAATTGGCCGATATGCAGACCGCATTGAGCGGGCATGATTTCATGCGGGCGATGGATGCCAATATTCGCCTCCATCAGACGACCGGTCACGCACAGCCGATGAATTCAACGGATGAACTGGGCAAGGCCCTTGAAAACTATACGAACAAACAGAGCCTTCAACGGGCGGCCAAAGACCCGCACACCCATCCGGTGAAGCGATGGGCCGCGAAATATATAGGCCCTTGGCTGCCCCCTCATAAGGCAAAAGTGCCGGATGCTCCCGTTTCACCCAATGGCGAATTATTTCTTCAGTCTCTCCTGAAGAACAATGCAACCGATCCGGGAAAGAAAATGGACTACATAACCTGGATATCCAAAACGCCGGTCAACCCGGCGCAGGAGAAGCAAGTAAAGGCCTATAGCCTGGACCTGGCTCAAACCATGGTCGCGGAGCGAAGTGCTGCGACAGCCTACAACAGTTTTACCGTCGAAGAAAAAGCCAAATACGGCAATGGCATGGAACTGGTCGAGGACATCACGGGCCGTCTGGAACGAATCAAAAATACGAACTACCACTCCACCCAGTTTTCGACCGAGGAGAATGGCGTAATGGATGCAATTTGGCTGGTCGACAAACACATGAAGCATCTCGACCACTATTCGAAGGAATTGGGCGCGCCTCGTCCCTTGCTCGCAGGCATCCTCGCGGCGGAAGTAAAGTTCGACACGTCATGGGATGTAACGGATCCGATCAACACGGACGAAATCATCGGAAATGGCAATGGTGAAGGGGCGTTTCGTGCCCATAGTCCGGCAGCATCCGACGCGGTTATCTACCTAAGCGGCAACAAGGTAAAAAAAGACCTGCAGGACGCACATATCGATGGTTTGCTCAATTACCTGAACACCGACTCCGTCAAAGAATATGTCAAGACCGCCGGGAGCAAGGGCAATGATGCCCCCTGGTTTAAAGATAAATCCGGGCCGCTGGGAGCCAAATTTGCCGCGCTCATTACGATGTCACTCGCCCATCAAATGTGGGACGCCGGAAAGAAAGATCCCGCAACCAAGACGCCTGCCGACTTCGGCGACTTCCTGGAGAACTTGTCTGCATCGCAAATGGCGTCGATTTACCGGGGATATCGTGCGGGAACCGATACCGACCGTACCGGTGGATACAACGATTACGATGCGAAGCTGGGAGTCCATAAAGTAAAAGGCGGGGAGGATTTTGCGCGTGCGGTCAAAGACCCGCGTGCCGTGATGGGATACCAGGCTTACCAATCGGAGCCGTATTTCGAGTATTACCTGAACTCGCATCGACGATGATGACACTTTGGGCTCCCTTTTTTCAGTATTCCGGAGCGCCCTCGCCCGATTGCCGGTCCACGTCCCGAACGCGGACGCATGCTGCGGCAATAACGGCCTCACATCAATGATCGCAACCTGGACAAGAAAGACAAGCGCTATGGGAATTACAAGAATTGGACCCAACCTTTTTTCCGCAAACTCCGCCTGGCACCCGCCCATGGCTTCGCCTGTTTCTCGTGCCCGGCAAGCCGCGTCGTCCGGCAAGAAAAAACCCGATGGCGCCAAGGACCGGAAGAAGGCCGAGGATGCCGCCGCCTTCATCAAGAAGAAGCTCGACGATTCCGGCTGGTTCGATACTGTCTCCACCGGGGAGCTGAAACAGATAACCGCCAAACTCAAGGAGCTACGGCCCGCGCAGCGCAACCTGGCCATCGGCGAGCTGAGTAATGACACGTTGCATAAATGGGCGGACGAGATCGGCTCGCCCTGGTTAGGCACGGGACTGAATGGCGACCAGAAATTCGATCTGTTCAACACGCTGGTGCCGTCCCTGGATGGCGCCAATCTCACGCGACTGGGGACGGAACTGACAGACGCGGATGCCGATGTCGCGCGCAAGGAATTCATCCTGTCGGTTGCCGGAGGGGCGACAGCGAAGGCAAGAGAGGCTTACCAAGACGCACTGTTGTCAGGGGATTTTTCCAGCGATGAATTTTTCGATCAGGATTCCGTGCTTTCCGGTGAAGGGGCACTGCAAAAAAGAGTAGCGGACATCATCGACGGCGACCTGGGCCACAGGCAACTTGTCGAACTGAGCAATATCCTGGATTGTTTTCCGCGCGATGAGCGCGCCTATCAGTTTTTCGATGACGGCATGTTGTTCTCTTCAAAGAGGCTGAACAGACTTGCGGAACGCATCAGCAATCCCGATGAGGATGCCGGATTGAACCGGAAGGAAAAGCAAAGGCTGTTCGACCTCATGTCGGCATCCATGACCGGAAAACAACTGGCCGACATGCAGACGGCATTGACCGCACATGACTTCATACGGGCGATGGATACCAATGCTCGCCTGCGCAGGGAAACCGGCCAGGGGCAGCCGATGAATTCGACGGATGAACTGGGCAAGGTTCTTGAAAACTACACCAACAGGAAAAGCCTGGAACGGGAAGCCAACGACCCGTCGAATTTTTCATGGTTGCCCGTATTCGAGTCGGAAGCGCAGTCCCTGGCGAAGAAAACCGTTCCACACATCCCCCAGATCAAGGCAAAAGTACCGGATGCGCCCATGTCGGCCAATGGCGATCTGTTCTTTCAATCACTCCTGAAGACCAATAAAGCCGACTCGCAAAAGATAATAGACGCCAGGAAAACGGAATACATGACGCGGATTTCCAACCATCCTGTCAACCCGGAACTGGAGAGCACCGTAAAGGCCGCCAGCCTGGATATTGCTATGAAAATGGTAGCGCAGAGGAGCGCCTCGCTCGTCTATAACGACATGGGCGCCGAGGAAGGAAACACGGACGGCGCGCGTGATATGAAGCTGTTCGGGGATGTCACGACCCGCCAGCAAAAGATAAGGAAGACCGAGTATTTCTCCGAACAGTTTTCCACCGAAGAAAACGACGTCTCCGATGCAAAATGGCTGGTGGGCAAGGCAGAAAAGCAGCTCGATCAATACTCCCGGCAATTCGGCATGCCTCATGCATTGCTTGCGGGCGTGCTCGCAGCGGAAGTGGACTTTGATACCCCTCTGGATATCAGGGATCCTGGTCATGCCGACTTTATCAATGAATCCGCATTTCGTGCTCATAGGGATTCCGCCGCCACAGCACTCGCCTATCTGGGCAGCGACAAGGTAAAGGCCGATCTGCAGGCTGCGAAACTCGACGGGGCGATCGATTACCTGGACAGCAGCTCCGTCAAGGAATTCCTTGCCGGTGTCCGCCATGACGACTCCAATGGCGCGCTTTTCGATAAATTCAAAGAGAAGCCCGGCCCGATGGAGATCAACTATGCATCGATCATTACGCTCAAGCTCGCCCATGAAATGTGGGACGCCGGAAAGAAAATACCGGCGTCAAACACACCGGACAATTTCGGAACCTTCCTGAAGAATCTGTCTTCCACCCAAATGGCGTCGATCTACCGGGGTTATCGCGCCGGCACCGATACCACCGGCGGATATCGCAATTACGATGTGGAGCTTGGACTTCACAAGGTATCGGGCGGCGACGATTTTGCCCGTGCCATCGGGGACCGGCGCGCCGTGATGGGTTACCAGGCCTATCAGGCTGAGCCCTACTTCGAGTACTACCTGAAATCCGGTCGCAGTTGATCGATTGTCGCAGCTGTTATGCCACTCCTCCGTTATAACGTGCCAGATGAAATCGATGGATTTTTTCGTCCGGCAAGGCGCGAGTCATCGTGCCCGTTTTGAAAGCGTCATCGCGGGCGGCGTCAGGTTTTGCCCGACGCCGCCTGTCATCAAAACTGCTTGCTTGCCTGCAGCCACAATCTCGGATTGCGGTCGGCCGAGACCGGTTCCGAGATCGCCGGGCCACCGCTGGTGCGCCAGGCCGCGTAGGCTTTCATCTGCAGTCCGGCGACATGGGTGTTTACCCCGAATCCGGCGCCGGCAATGTTGCGGCTGTTGGCGCCAGCGGCAAACTGGTCGTGGCTGATCTTCACCGAGCCTGCATCGTAGAAGGCGACGCCCTGCAGGTTGGCCGTGAAGTCGTGGCGCAATTCCAGGTTCGCCAGCCAACCCTCATCACCGTTTCCTTCGCCTTGAGGATAGGCGCGCACGCCGTTGACGCCGCCGACCGAAAACTGCTCGGACGAGTTCAGGTTCTTGTTCGTCTGCTGACCCGAAAATGCCAGCGACAGCGTGTCCTTGCCGCTCAGGCGCTGCAGGCGATTGAGGCGGTAGGTGATCCGGCTGAAGGAGCCGCTGCTTTTCGCGGTCAGGTTGTCCACCACGAGCGATTGCGCATCCATCCCCAGGTGCCCGAATACCAGCGACACATCAATCGCACTGATACCGCCGCCGCCCAGTCCATCCTGCCGGCTGCCGGCCAACCCGAGGTTGGCAAGCTGCACGTGCTTGTCGCTGACGGTGACCGGCGCATCGGTGCGATCATTGAGTTTCTTGTCTTCCAGGGTCAGCGTGCCGAACAGGCTGGCCGACTGGCTGCGAACGATCGGATAAATCGCAAATGCGCTGGCGCTGCGTGCCTTGCCGTGGGCCTGCAGCGCGGAGAAATCCCTGCCTAGCTGATATCGGGTATCGGAGTAGGCGACGCCCACGCGCAATCCGTCGCCGCCCAGCGGGATCTGGTACGCCACCCTGCCGTAGGTCAGATCCTGGTCACTGGTCAGCGCGCGCAGCGTGAACTGGTCGCCGATCCCGAACGGGCTGTTGAAGGCCAGCGCTGCACCGAGCAGGTATTCGCCGGTGTAGCGGTTACCGGAATTGCTCAGGTCGATGCTCGCCGCATACGGTTCCGCCGGCGCCAGTTCGACCACCAGGTCCGAGGTGCCGACGCTGGCGCCTGGCTGCAGGGCAGCGCGCGCGCCGCCGACACCGGGCGTGTCGGCCAGCAGCAGCAAGGCGCGGTCCACGGGTTCCCCCTGCAGTGCATCACCGCCACGGATTGCGTCGAGATAGGGATTGGCGCGGCTGTCCGATACCCGCGACTGATTATTGAGCACTCGCTTTCCGAGTCGTCCCTCCAGCACCCGAATCGCGACTGCACCGTCCCGGATGTCCTGTGCCGGCAAAAACGCGCGCGCAACGACGTATCCACGCTCGCGGTAGTAACGGGTGATTTGCGCCGCGCCTGCATCCAGTTCGGCCAGCGTATGCGCGCCGCCGACCAGATTGTGGACGAGGGATTCCAGCTCGGCTGCGGGAAAAACCTCGTTGCCCTCGATACGAATCGCTTTGACCGCAATGCGTACGCTGTCGTTGCCAGACGGCTTGGCGACGGGTGCGCCTTCGATCCGCAGTGGCACGGTTTCCGTCGGCGCCTTCAGTTCAGGTTTCTTCTGCAGCTCGCGCATGGTCTGGCCGGCATCCGGTGCGGCCGGAGCCGCGTGGGACAGGCTGGCCAACAGGCTTAGCGTCAGTGCCGGGAGGAGGAATTGTTTCGTTGCTTGATGAATTTTCACAAGATGATCCATTTGCTGTTTATTTACCGTTGATTTCGAGTTCGCCCGCATCTTGCTGCGATGCTGTTCCGTCGTCCGGTAACCTGATGCCGCCATTCTCGATCGATACCGTTCCGCCCTGCGGCGCACCGACATCGGCGACCTGCACCTTCGGACTTGTGCCGGCAGGCGGTGTCGACTCGCTCGCGACGACTACCGCACCGTTATAGTTGGGCAGCACGGTGGTTCCGCCGAATGCCGCCGCGGCCTGCACCGGAACCAGCGGATTCAGCGTTAGCACACCGTCGACATAGTTGATCGTGTAGTTCCCGGAACTCAAGCCGCCGGGCACGATGGAATAGGTGCCGAAATTGAGCGCTCCCTGCGACGTGCCGCCATACGCCAGCACGCCATTCAGAACGCTCGCACTCTCGTTGTCGACGAATCCGAGGTAGTCGACACCGTTTCCTCCGCTGAACGGAACGCCGTCATAGATCTTGGTCTTGTCCCTGGCGGTGATCGTCAGCGCTGCGGGAGTGATGTCGGCCGTCGTCGTCGCCGTGGTATTGACGGTGTAGTTGCCGGCGTCGGTGCCGCTGAGGCCGATGCCGCTCACGCTGATGGTCTTGCCGCTGCCGGCGTTCTTGTCGGCGAAGGCTGCCGTGCCGGCGGCAACGAGCGCGTCGCCGGCAACGCGATTGTCCGCATAGCCGACGGTCGCCGCCGTGGTGCCGTCGTACACCTTGTCCACACCGTTCACGCTCACTGTCAGCGCACGCGCCGTGATGTCGGCCGTCGTCGTCGCCGTCGTGTTGACGGTGTAGTTGCCGGCGTCGGTGCCGCTGAGGCCGATGTCGCTCACGCTGACGGTCTTGCCGCTGCCGACATTCTTGTCGGCGAAGGATGCCGTGCCGGCGGCAACGAAAGCATCGCCTGCAACGCGATTGTCCGCATAGCCGATGGTCGCCGCCGTGGTGCCGTCGTACACCTTGTCCACACCGCTCACGCTCACTGTCAGCGCACGCGCCGTGATGTCGGCCGTCGTCGTCGCCGTCGTGTTGACGGTGTAGTTGCCGGCGTCGGTGCCGCTGAGGCCGATGTCGCTCACGCTGACGGTCTTGCCGCTGCCGGCGTTCTTGTCGGCGAAGGATGCCGTGCCGGCGGCAACGAGCACGTCGCCTGCAACGCGATTGTCCGCATAGCCGATGGTCGCCGCCGTAGTGCCGTCGTACACCTTGTCCACACCGCTCACGCTCACCGTCAGCGCACGCGCCGTGATGTCGGCTGTCACACCGGCAGGTTGCGTCAGCACGTAGTTGCCGGCGTCCGCGCCGGCGAGCGTATAGCCGCTGACCGTCACGTCCTTGCCGGCGCCCACATTCTTGTCTGCGAACACCCCGCTCGCCGTTCCACTGATGGTGACCGCATCGCCGGACAGCGCGCTGATGGCGGCAGTGCCGCCGAGGGTCGCAGCAACGGTGCCGTCATAAACCTTGTTGGCCGCGCTGACACCGGACGTCGTCAAGCTGACCGGATCGACGGTCAGGCTGCCGTTGTTGAACTCGTACTGATACCCGAGGCTATCGGTCAGAGTGCCCGACAAGGTGATGGCGTAGGTGCCGGCCGGACGATGGCCGGCACCGGATGCGGTATATCCCTCCAGCGCCAGAACCGGTGTCCCGCTCAGCGCCGCCGTCGTGTCACCGTCGATCAGGCCGGAATAACTGGCGGAAAGCGTCGGATCTGCAGAACCGTAGGTGATCGGCGAGGGACTGCTCGGCGAAACCGTAATGGTGGGCGCGATGCTGTACAGGAACCAGTCGCCGCTTGCCGCATACGCCGGCGTGCTACCGGCCGTGTAGGACTGGTTGTAATGCTTGCCGTAACCGGACATGCCTTCCGTACTGCCGGCCGGATCGGCGGCGTAAACCAGATAACGGCCGCTGGAGGCGACGATGCCGGTGTTGGTACCGGAGACGTTGTTGACGAAATCGCGACCCGCCGCAATTACAATGTTGCCGCCGGTACTGGTCACCACACCGTCGAGCGTCACGTCGGACGAGGCGCCCCTGCCTTCGAGCGTCATATCGCCGCCGGCAGCGATACCGGCCGCGCCCACCGTGAGATTTTTCGCAACGGCCGTGACCGAGGTCAGCGCAGTCGTGTCGCCGATGCCGGAAAGCGTCAGATCGGCGCCAGCGCCGCCACCGTCGGCAGTCGTGTCGATCATCAGCGCGTACGCGCCATTCAGGTGATTGTCGCCGAAGCTGAGCGTGCCGGCGTCGTTGGTGCCACCGCTGCGATCGGTATCGAAAGCAACCGTTGCTCCCTGCAAGGTCACGCTGGCGACGCCGGCCAGGCTGATGCCGCCGCCGTTGGTCGTGAGGCCATCGCTGATCGTGGTGGCGCCGCCAACATAGTTCTGCGCGCCTTCCGTATTTACCGAGTTGAGCGTGATGGTACCGCTGGTACCGGTGTCATGCGAGCCTCGTACCGATGTATTGACGGCCAGCGTGTCGATATACGCACCGCCCGAATTTCCCGCTGCAAACGAGACGTTGCCTGCGGAATGCGACCAGTCCGAAGACCCGCCGTAATAGTCTGCGCCGGTGTCGGTCCCGGTATCGATATTGAGTGCAAGACCGGCAGCGGCCGCTGACAGGCCTGCACCATCGATGGTGACCGAACCGGCGCTGCCGTTCTGGGTCGAACCCGTCGACTGCCAGGTATCGATGGTCACATTATTGGCAATGCGGACGTCGCCGTTGAGCGTGATATCGCCCCGGTCGGAACGCAGGTCACCGTGCAGCGTGATGATCCCGCCGGCATACGACTGCGTGTTTGAACCGTAATAGTAAGTCGTGTCGACGGTCGGCAGGTCGATGCTTCCCGACGTACCGCCTGCACCACCGGTGGTATCGACGGTCATGCCCGACCCCGAGAATGGACTGTGCGAGTAGGTACCGTACAGGTCGACATTTCCTCCGTTCATGCCGGCAGCCGTGGTCGAGGCATTGAACACATAGCCATAGTACGAACTGCCGAACACGTTCTGGCCGCCGAAGGTGATGTTGCCGGCGCTGGCTACGTTGCCCTGCTCGGTGTCGATCGTGGTCGGATACAGCAGGTAGGAGTTGCCGGTCGAGGTGAAATCGCCGTTCAGGTAATAGTTCTGACCCAGATAGTAAATGGTGCCGTCGCTGGTGTCGCCCATGCCCTTGGCGCTGACATTGAGGCCGGACAGGTAGTCGCCGCCGCCATTGGCGGTGCCGCTGTACATCATGATCTGTCCGCCATTGCTGTCGGTCGAACCGGAGTCGACCGTGAGGGCGTGACTGCCGGCGCTGGACGAGATCGTTCCGCTAAGATAGATGCTGCCGGAATAGCCTGTGCTGGCGGTATTGGCGGCGTCGTCGGCATTGCTGTCGACCCTGACCGATTTGAGCAGTTGTATGCCGCTGCTGCCGCTCAGGAAGATCGATCCACCATTGCTCATCACATCCCCGTTCAGCTTCAGGAGGCTGCTTGCAACCGAGTACGATCCGTCGCCGACGGAAGTGCCATCGATCTGGACGGAACGGCTCTGCGCGTTGAAGGACCAGTCGCGGTTATTGGCTGCAAGGTTGACCGAGGCGGCATCGA
Source organism: uncultured Noviherbaspirillum sp. (assembly GCA_966212445.1). Lineage (GTDB taxonomy): Bacteria > Pseudomonadota > Gammaproteobacteria > Burkholderiales > Burkholderiaceae_D > Noviherbaspirillum. Next base: position 45,656 of record CBIHRJ010000010.1, read on the forward strand.
GTGTGATCAGGCTGCCGTTGTCGGAAAAGTTGATGTCATCCGGGCCGTTCAGGTCGATCGCGACGTTCTGCGCAGCATGCCCGCCATTCAGCGTCACATCGATCGACTTGAAGTGGTCGGGGCTCAATTCGTGAATGTTGACATCTCCGCTCCGCGTGTTGAGGGACAGGGTGTTATTGGACGCACCCGCACCTTGCGCGATCTGGATATCCTTGCCGCCGCCGCCGATCGCCGCGCTTGACGAGTTGTTATACATGGCGAACTGGACATCGCCCGCAGTGATCTGCGCTACGGGCGCGGCAGCATTGTAGGCGTTCTGGGCGGCGATGACGCCTGTCGAATTGCCGTTCGCCAGCACGGCCGAGAAACTGCCTGCGCCGGCATTTACCGAATTGTCACCCAGAATGATGTCGCCGCTGTTCGCGACGACCGTGACACTGCGATTGCCGTGCGATACATCGATGCCGGTCGTGGCGCCGAACGTGCTGCCGTCGGACGCCCCGCCGGAAATCGTCGGCAGAAAGATGCCGCTGCCGTCGGTACTGTAATTGATACGGTCGCCGTTGCTGTACAGGAGGGAATGGGTACCGACTGCATGGGTATCGGTCAGGCTGACCGACGAAAACTGGTTATCGACCGATTTCAGGTACGAGGACCCGCCCGTATTGTTCAGGCTCAGGTAATAGCCGGTGCCCAGTTCGATCGGATTGGTCGCAGTGCCGATCTCGGATGCATTCAGGGTCACGTACGAGCCACTGATATCGCCGACGCCATTGACCTGTGTGCTGCTCAGCGTACTCGATGCCGATGCAGTGAAACTCGCATCACCGACGTCCACGGATCGGTCTGCGAAGGTAATGTTGTCCGCGCTGACGACCAGATTGGTCGCCTCGACGTTGTCGCTGCCACCTGTTCTGACATTGTCGGTGCCGATATTGAGGACACCCGCGCTGTCGGTCTTGAGAATCACATGGCCGTCACCGGTACTGCCGTCGCCGCCGGCGTCGCCCATGATCTGGACGTTATGCGTGCTGTCGGCCTGGCTGCCGATATTGACGCTGATGGTCGAAAATGCCCGTTGCCCGATCTCGCTGATGTAGGAGTCGCCGGCCGTATTGTTGACGTACAACGTATTCGACGCGGGGCTCGATCCGGCCGAAATCTTGATCGGCGCGCCCGAGCCGCCGATCGTGCCGGCGCTGAGCGTCACCGACGGCGCGGTGGAGACGATATCCGGCGTGGACGCATCCGCGTTGCTGGTCAGGATACGATCGGCGTTCACATTGATATAGTTGTAGTAGTACTTGGTGCTGCCGTCGTTGTAGTTCGGAAAGGTCGAAAAGCCGGCACGCAGGCTGTTGTCCGCCAGCGTGACCGTGCCGTTCATCAGGATATCCAGCATGCCGCCTTCGACATCGACAAAGCTGCCGGAGGCCATGTTGAGGTCCTGTCCCTTCCGGGTGACGTTGTTGCCGCTCATCTCGCCGGCGTAGAAATTTCCTCCCTTGGTGGTGATCCGGCCGCCGGAACCGAAGTTGACGTTGCCGGCGCCACTGCCGTCCGCGTCTGAGGTCAGCACGGCATTCAGGCGCCCCGACGAACTGGAAATCTCGGCATTCACGTTGACGTCATTGGCTGCCGACAGGGTCAGCGTCGATGCCGACGAACCCGTTTTCTTGATCGCGGCATCGACCGTGATATCGCCTGCCGACGAACCGGTGGAGCCTGTGGTGATGGTGACATTGGTTCCTGCATCCAGCGACGAGACGATGCTGCTCGCAAGGATGACCGAGTCGGCAGCCGGTGTGAAACTGTCGCTGTAAGCGGTACCGCTTGCGCCGGATTCGGCGATCGTCACGTTGCTGGGATCGAGCAGCCAGTTGCCGGCCGCGCCCGCAGGCGCGCCGGTGTCGACGACGCCGAGCGCCTGCAGCCTGTCGTGGCTCGATGTCTCGACCATGCCGCCATTGCCGCCGACCGCTCCGCCTTTTGCGCGGATGGTTCCGTTGAACGCAGTGTAGTCCTGCGACCACAGTACGGCTGTTCCGCCGTCACCCTTGCCGGTGGCGCTGACGTCGATCACGGCGCCCTGGTGCATGACCACGGCGGAAGCATTGCCGACCGACGTATCCTGGCCCCGCAGGCCGCCGCCAACCAGTACCGTGCCGCCGCCCGATTCACCGGTGGCATTGATATGTGCACCGTCGTTCAGCCGCACACGGTCACCGGTAACTGCCACAGTACCGCCCTTGCCGCCGGCCGAGGACACATCCAGCGTGCCTCCAGCCTCGACCAGCCCGGCCTGCGCATCTCCCAGCAGACGGATCAGGCCGCCCTGATCCTCAATTGTCCGTGCCTCGATCACGCCGGTATTGTTGACCACCGCGCTCGCCAGCTGGTCGGCCGCCCGGGCCGACAAAATCACCTGCCCGCCGTCGGCCTGAATGAGCTGCCGGTTTTCTGCCAGCGCATGAAGCGAGCCCTGGTCGACGCTGTAGGACAACAGCGAACCATTGTCGAGATTGAGCGTGACCTTGTCGCCTGCCGCAAGCAAGGCGGCCCCAAGCGTGGCCGCGACAATGCCTTCATTGCGCACTTCCGGCGCCAGCAGCGCGACATAACCGCGGTTTGCCGCACGCAGCGTTCCCTGGTTCACAACCGAGCCGGCGCCGCCGGCATTGGAAAACACATTTTTCCCGGCCATGAAATCAGCATTGTTCAGGCTCAGTGTCGACGCCACCAGTCCGCCGGCGTTCACCTGTGCCGTACTGCCGAACAGCACGCCATTGGGATTGAGCACGAACACCTGTCCGTTAGCGTCGATCCGGCCCAGTATCCGGCTCGGATCCTGGCCAAGCACGCGGTTCAAGGCGATTGATGTAGCGTTCGGCTGCAGGAAACGCACCGTTTCACTGGTACCGACACTGAAGCTCTGCCAGTCAATTGCGAGCTTCTGGCTCTGCTGCGTAACGGTGGTCGTCGCACCGGATTGCGCTATCGCGCCCGTACCGGCACTGACGGTGCCGCCGAGCGGCGCGGCGAGTGCGACCGGACTTGCCAGTGCCAGCGCTGCTGCGATGAGCTTGCGACCGGAAATCGATTTCCCTCGTCCGTTGACGTTTTCCGCGACGGCAATCCAGGTGTTCGACAATTGGCTCCAGACGAGGCGATACGTGTGATTCATAGCAGACATCCATGTGTGATTGGGTTGTTTTTTGCGGCAGATCTTCTTGTGCGCACGGGAGAGTTGCACACCAGTTACAACAGAGGAGAGGGAGTGGATGTTCGTTTCGCCAACCGCCGGCGGGTGGAACCTCGACAATGCGAAAGGTTGAGGGGAAGAACTTTTTCCATATGGAAATATATCTTTGCCGTTTCCTTTCAGCAACACGATTGTGGAGGTTGTTGCGAAATCCACTCACGCAGTTTTGCGCCGGAATTGGCGCTGGATTCAGCGCCAAAAAATTGCATCGGATTTCAAGGTCTGCGGAAAATAATAAAAATGCAGCACGCGTGCATACGCATGCATATAACGTCCGGTGACGGATCGCTGCCTGCGCTCTTTCAGGCAGGCGATGACTGCGCGACATGTTGAGAGGAAGTCAGCCTGAACCAACACCCTCATGCCGATGTGATCGGAAATGTGCTCGTAAATTGACGTGTGACACCAGCGCGACGTGAACACCGGATTTACAACTGCTGCCCCTCCGCCCAGCGCAACACGTCGGCCACGGTCTCGTACAAATCCTCGGTGACAAACTGGTCAAGCGCGACACGCTCGTAGAGTTGCAGTGCCAGGTCCGCATCCTCATACACCGGCACCAGATACTGCCCCGCATACTGCCGAATCTTCATGCCGGCCGCCCCCTCTCCCCGTGCGACCACACGCGGGACATCGCCTTCGCCTGCGTACTGCAAGGCCACCACGGCGCGTTGCGAGTGCACGACGACGGCTGCGATGCGCACGCGGTCCACCAGCAAGTCGAACTGCATCTCCTGCGCCATCTGCTTGCGGCGCGCATTGATATGCGGATCGCCTTCCATGTCGCGATGCTCGCGCCGGATATCCTCGACGGACATGCGTTGCGATTTCATGAACTGGTGGTGTTCGTTCATGTAGTCGATCGCGGCCGCCGCCACGAATACCACGGCGGCCCAGCCGAAGATTGTTTGAATCAGGTTGCCCGCGACGATCAGGATCACATCCGGCGCCAGCGATCCGGCTTTCAGAGGGACGTCGAGCGACGTGCGGATCACGGAATACAGCACCCCCATCAGGCAAGCCGCCATGCAGACCATCTTCACCAGGTTGACCAGGCTGCGGCCGGACATGATCCGTTTGAATCCTTGCGCCGGGTCGAGCCGGTCCAGCTTGGGCACCAGGCGCGACCATGCCATCAATCCGCCGACCTGGAAAAAGGCGCCGGCGATGCCGCAGACGGCGGCAAGGACCAGCAGCGGCAGCGCCATGACGATCCACTCCGACAACAGATGCCCGATGAACAGGTGCAACTGCGCGCCGGGATCGGCCGAGCCGACGATCCGCAACGCATGACTGATCAATCCGTAGAGGTGGCGCAGCAGAAAAGTGCTGCCGGCCCACATGCCGGCGAGCACGCCGACGAACACCAGCGCGGACACCACATCGGCGCTGCGCACGACGTCACCCTTGTTGCGCGCGTCGCGCAGTTTCTTTTCGGTCGGCGGCTGGTTCTTTTCGCTCACAGTGCCTCCGCGATGGTGTCAACGCTCGATCAGGGAGCGCAGGAAAGCGAGCATGCCGCTGTTCGGGCTGAAGGAGCTGCGCAGCGCTTCATAGATGAAGTGGAGGAACAGCACCAGCATCAGCATCGCCAGCGCGCCCTTCAACGGCGGCGCGACCGAGAACACGTTCAGGTGCGGAGCGATCCGGTTGACCAGGCCGAGGCCGAGCTCGACCACCACGAGGACAAGCACGACCGGCGCGGCCAGTTTGATGGTCAGGGTCATCAGGCCGTCGCCTTCCTTCATCGCGAAATGCTCGAGCGCCACGCCGACGTTGGGCAGGAACGAGTCCGGCGGCCAGATCCGGTAGGACTCGAAAATCAGGGCCAGCGTCGCTTCGAATCCGCCGCCGACCATGAATAAGGCACTGGCCAGGTACATCAGGAACGCGGCGGTCGGGCCGCCGTCATGACCGGACACAGGATCGAAGAAGGCCGCGTTCGCCGAACCCGACTGAAAATCGATCAAATGGCCCGCGCTCTGTATCGCCCACAGGAACAGGCTGAATGCGAATGCCAGCAGGAAGCCGATCAGCACCTCTTTCAGGATCAGGCCGATCAGGACGAGGGGAGCCATCTGCAGCAGGTTTCCCGCCGCGACGGCGGGAGCGACGAACATCGCCAGCAGCAGGATCAGGCTGTTGCGGACCATGCCGAGTATCGCCTGCCCGCTGAAGACCGGCAGAATGAAAAAGACCGGCATCAGGCGCGGCATCGCCATCAGCACCGGGCGTGCCGCAACTTCGATCGCCGCAAAATCCAGGCCTGGCATGCGTCCCCCCCTTCCGAGCTTGTTATCGCGGCGCCGTTTGCCGCCGCAGCGCGGCATAGCGCGTCAGCGAAACGTCGTCGATCGTGTCCTCGTCCCGTCGTTCGGCATGACGCCGCGCCTCTTTCATGACGCGCTCTTCAGCCAGTGCGACGCTTTGCACTTCGGCGTCGGTCCGGTTGAACTGGTTGCGCAAGCTGCGGGCGGTGTCCTGCTCGGCAAGATGCGCTTCTTCCCTGTCGAGAAACTTTCCCCATGCCTCGATGGTCTGCTGCCGCAAAGTCCTCGCATATAAGCGCCCGTGCTCCAGGTCGGCGATGGATGCCTTGCCGCCCGCGGCATGCTGGCCCATGGCGGCCCGGTGCTCGTGTTCCCGCTGCACCCGATGCTGCAGTTCCGTCCCGACATGGGACAGCGCCGCTTCCGATGCCGCCACGATCGCCTCTTGCGCATTGACCCGCGAAAGCGCCGCCAGCCTTCGCGTTTCGCGCAGCTTATGCAGCGTCGCCAATATCTTTTTCATCTGTGCCCGCCAGTTTCATCAATTCCGCGATGGTCTCGTCATAGGATTCGGACCGCGCGGTGGATTGGGAAAAGAATGCATTGATTGCGGAGCGCAGGCGCACCGCCTCGTCGGCCAGCGGATCGGAACCCGGCCGGTACTCGCCGATCTGGACCAGCAGTTCGATCTCCTGGTACTTGGCCAGCAGGCTGCGGATCGTGTTGGCCGCCCGCCGGTGCGGCTCCGTCGTCACCAGCGCCATCACGCGGCTCAGGCTGGCCAGTACATCGATCGCCGGATAATGGTTGGCCATCGCCAGCTTGCGCGACAGGACGATATGGCCGTCGAGGATGGAGCGCACTTCCTCGGCGATCGGGTCGTTTTCTTCCTCGCCTTCCACCAGCACCGAGTAAAACGCGGTGATGGAACCGCGACTGCCCTGGCCGGCGCGTTCGAGAAGCTGCGGCAGCATCGAGAAGATCGACGGCGGGTAACTGCGCCGCGTCGGCGGCTCGCCGCTGGCAAGCCCGACTTCGCGCTGCGCGCGCGCCAGCCGGGTCAGCGAGTCCACGATCAACGTGACCTTGAGGCCCTGGTCGCGGAAATATTCGGCAATCGCGGTCGCCACGTAAGCGGACTTGACCCGTTCCATGGCTGGCCGGTCCGAGGTCGCGACGACCACCACGGTCTTCGCGCGCGCTTCGCCGGGCAGGTTGTTTTCCAGGAACTCCCTCACCTCGCGCCCGCGCTCGCCGATCAATGCAATCACGTTGACATCGCTTTGCGCGCCGCGCGCGATCATGCCGAGCAAGGTACTCTTGCCGATGCCGGGCGGAGCAAAGATGCCCATGCGCTGCCCTTCGCCGATGGTGAGCATGCTGTCGATCACCCGGATGCCGGTGCCGACCGGACGCGCGATGCTCATCCGTTCCAGCGGATTCGGCGGCTCCCGGTGCGCCGGTATGCGCGCGCCGCCGGCAATCGGCCCCTTGCCGTCGATCACCTCGCCGAGCCCGTTGACGACCCGCCCCAGCAAGCCGTCGCTCATCAGGAACCGGTGGCTCATCCCCGACGGCACGACCTCCGTCAATGCCGAGATGCCGGCCGTGCTGCCCAGGGGCGTAAGGTAAGTGACCTGCTGCGCGAATCCGACCACCTCCGCCAGCAATGCCGTTTCCCCGGGCGTGCGCAGTTCGCAGATTTCGCCCAGGTGCGCCTGCATGCCCGAGGCGCTGATCAGCATGCCGACGACCTGGGTGACGCGCCCATGCATGCGGATCGGGACGAATTTTTCGGCGGCGCGCGCCAGCTCGCGGCCCAGCTCGGACGCCATGCCGGACAGCGTGCCGCTCCCTGCGGCAGATTCACGATTCATCATTGCCGCCTCCATGGCCAAGCGCTTTGCCGAGCGCTTCCAGTTGCACATCCATGCCCGCTTCCACCGTTCCGGCAGGCGTCTCGATCACCAGGCGTTCGTCGTCGAGGCCCGGGTCGGCAACGATCCTGATCGTCGGCATATCCTCCTGCGCCGCCGACATGGCTCCGACGACCTGCCATAGCACAGCCTCCTGCGCCGGCGACACGCGCACCGTGATGAACGCCTTGTCGTCGACCATTGCACACACCTTCCGCAGCGCGGTGTCGTACAGTTGCGCCGGATCGATGGCAGCCACCATTTCGCGCACCGCCCTGACGACGATATCGGCCATGGTGAACCGCATTGCCTGCAACGCGGCCGCAGATTCCAGCGCGGACCGGCACAGCCGCGCACCGTACTCCGCCTGGGCGCGCGCCACGCCCTGCTCATAGCCGTCGCGATTGTTTTTCTCGAACGTCTCCCTGGACTGCTGCAGCAAGCTATCGGCTTCTTCCCGTGCGGCGGCAATGACGCCCTCGGCATTCAGCAGTGCGGAGTATTCGACCGCCTTCAGCACCTTGCGCTCGCTCAGAAGCTGAAGGTTGCCTGTCGTGATCAGAAAAGCCAGTCCCATTCGCTTATCCTTTCCGGAATGATGCTGAGTACGATGAGTTCGGCCAGGTGCTGGCACTTGGTCGCGTCGAGCATCTGCGGCCCCCGCTGCACCACCTCGCGCGGCAGCTTGAGCCGCGCCCGGCCGTATACCGCGGCGCCGGTCGTCGACAGCAGGCCCAGCAGCAGGCGATATCCGCGCGCCCTGATTTTCGTGGCCGCCAGTTCGGGATCGGGCGGCAATGCTTTGTAGCGCGCTGCCATTTCCGGCGTGCGCTCCATCACGAACTGCACGGCATCCTTGCCGAACTGCGTGCGGGCCGCGTCGCGCACGTGACGCAAGCGCGATTCGGCCAACAGCATCTTGTGCGCGCACAGACCGCAATACTCGGCGATCCGGCGCAGCGCGTCCGGCGCGATCAATGCGATGCGCTTGTCTTGCGCCGAGAAATCGAAGTCATACAGTTTGTCCAGGCCGTTGGATGCCAGCGCATGATGCGCAAACATCCTGCCTGCACGGGGACCCAGCGCGAGCTGCTGCCGATAGCGGTCCGGCCAGTGGTCCGGCAGCCAGCCCGGCGCCATGTAGGTATCCGGCCGCAAGTTGAATTCGCACACCAGCTGCCGCAGCGCAACGGAATGCTTTTCGCCGTACCGCGCGTTCATTTTCCGGAACCTCCCTGCGGCCGGGCACGACTGCGGAACAGCCCTTTCAGCAGGCCTCCTTCGCGGCCGCGCAGGCCGGCGAGTACGGCTGCGATCGCCACTACCAGCACCGCTATCCCGCTCCACAGCCATCCCCGCGATGTCATCGCGGCACTTTGCATATAGGTCCGCAACTTGCGTTTGGCTTCAATGCGGTCGCGGCCCGACTGCCGTGCCTCGGTCAGCGACAGAGAGACGCGTTCGTGGCTGAGCCCCTCGATGCTGTGGGCGACCAGGTCTTTGACCATCGGCGTCAGTATGCTGAGATCGACGTCGGCGCGATGCTTGATGAAGACCGCGGCCGAGGATGGCCGGATCGTATCGCTCAGCGGATCGTTTTCGGGAATGACCACATGCACATCCGCCGCCACCACGCCGTCGATGTTGAGCAGCGTGCCGGACAGTTCCTGGGAAATGGCATAGATGTAGCGCATGCGCTCTTCCGCCGGCGTCGCCACCAGCCCCTGGCGCTGGAACATGTCGCCGAGGTTTTTCAGGCGTTCGCGCGGCAAGCCATGGGAGCGCAGCACCTCGAGCGCCAGCGCGGTATCGCTCTCGTCGATGCGGACTTTCCAGTCCTTGTCGTCGCCGGGCGCCTTGCTCGCGGGAATACTCTCCTCTGCCAGCACCGCGATCATTTCATTCGCTTCCTTCTCGCTGAGCTTGCTGTACAGGTCATGCTCGCATGCGCACAGCGCGAGCATCAATCCGATCATCGAAAAAGCGCGTTTCATCGCATCCTCCCAAAGCCTGCACTACTGTCAAAGACTCTTGTCCGCCTGCTCAGCTAGCGGTCATTGGCACGCAACATGCTCTGAAAAAGACTGACGCTGGCGTCGGCAGCCGAGGTGCCGACTTTCGCGATGACCTGTGCGGCGGCGACATCCTTCGCAACCCTGGTGAGCATTTCCAGGCTCTTCGGCACATTCCCCGCATCGACAGCCAGCCGCAATTCCTCTTCCAGCCTCTCGTGCTGCGCAATGCGGACACCGATATCCTTGCTCAGCCCGGAAAGGCGGTCGCGGACCGTGTGTCCGTCAGCCTGCGCAGCTTCGCCATTCGCCGGCTTGTTGTGCATATGCCGCGCAAAATCCTTTGCCTGCGCTGGCTCGGGCAAGTTCGCGGCAACCGGTTTCGCATGCTCCTGCAGAGACGGCAAAGCGCCTGCCTGCACGCTTGCCGACGCGGTACTGACTGGATCAATCATGCCAACCTCCATCGAGATATTGATCTGTTGGGGGAAGGCGGTCGGCAAAGCAACCGCCTTCCGAAGTCAAGAGGGCATGGTTTCCCTCTTCGTTCAGGCTACAAGAGCGGTTTGCGGGTCTGTGTAAGGGAGCCAAGGTCGGGTCGAGGAGCGCGCGCGTACGTGAGTACGCCGAGCACCGTAGGCCTGAAATTGGCCCCTTATACTGATCCGCAAGCCGCTCTAGGCTCGCGCACCGCTTCTGATCGAATTCGCGTGTGCCTTTACGGCGTCGAGCCAGGCGTCGGTCTTCGCTGTTTCCATGTGAAACCTTGCCAGCGATACCGCGTCTTTCTGCTGCTCCTTGCGAATCGCTTCCAGATCGCCGTTGAGGTTGGCGCCAGGGGAGGACGCCGATGGTGAGGTTGCTTTCACGGCCATTTTCTAACTCCTTATGAAGAGAACAAAAATCGAACGCTTGCGCGATCGGGCTATTTCGCCTGGCGGTCGCCCGCCGGGCAAAATTCAACATGGGGACGCAGGCGCTATCGGATGTCGCGTTGCCCGACGCGCCAACTGAACTGCTCTCCGTCCCGCTTGAAATCCACCTGGTCCAAGGTGATCCTGACGACTTGCAACCCGCCGTTGAGCTGGCTGCCTTCCTGGTAGCGCGCGCCATCGGCGGTCTGTATCCAGCGCGTACCGCCGGCGCGCTCGACAAACACGCCGACCACGGTAGGCAGCGGCGTGCGCGGCGATGATGCTATCGGCCGCTCCAGCTTGTATTGCACCTTATCGACCACGCTCACCGTGCCGTGCATGTCGGCGATGAAGTTCTTGATCCGCTGTGCGAGAGCCGCTTGCCCGACTGTCCCGGAAATCACGATATTCCTGGCTTCGTCATAGTCGACCGATAGTGCGGTGCCGCTGAAGAACTGGCGGGCGCGGTTCAGCACGTCGCTTGCGACATGGACGTCGAAGGATGCCGGCAGCGAGGACTGGCGCACCAGTTCCTGCACCCGGCGCCGTTCTTCGGCATTGATCACGTAACCGGCGACGGCAAGCTGCCCTGCCTTGTCGTCGCGCACGGCGACGTTCGGATAAGGGGCGAGCGTGCGCTGCAGGGCTACTGTTCGCTCGTCCCTGGCGCGCATATCGTCCGCCGGGCTGTCGCCATCGACGACGCCCGGGAAAACCCCGACACTGACCAGGCACAGTCCGGCGAGCACCGCCCAGGCACCCCAGGACGTGCGCAGCCGGCCCCATACCGCCCTCGCCGTGGATGTGCCTGTCGCTGGCGTCATCGCCTTTTGCCATGCGTAGTCCGCTGCGCGTTCGCTTGTGCCCGGACCGCTATGCAGTTCTCCCGGCAATACCCGGTCGATCTCGAACTTCACTTTCGCCAGGGTGACGATGTCGCCGGGACTGATGGAGCGCCTCTGCCGATCCAGCGGCGCACCGTTGAGCCTGACTTCGGCATCGCCGGCATTGCGTATCGACACGGCGATGTCACCGACCGAGAGCAGGATCTGCTTGGCCGCAATGTCATCGCTGGCAACGACGATCGCGCATTCAGGCGATGAGCCGATCCAGTTTTCGCCGCGCTGCAGCTGAACCGCCCGGCCGCGCTGCGGTCCGACGACAAACAGCAAACGCCATGTCGCATGATTCCCGGTGATGGCTGAAGCGCTCATGATTGGTGACCTCCCGATACTTCGCAAACATCCAACGATCGACTCTTCACTCTCACAGCATCCCCGGCAAGGCATGCAGCGCCTGGGCGGCAAACTGGAACACCTGCCGTCCGCCCCAGGCGGCAAAGACCACGATTGCGAGCATCACCGCGATCGTGCGTACCGATTGTCCGATGCTCTGGTCCTGCACCTGCGTGACGGTCTGCGCGATCGCAATCAGGAGCGACGTGCCCAATGCAACCAGCACCGCCGGCAGCGACACCAGCAGCACCACCAGCAACCCGGAGCGGGTGAGATCGATAATCGTGACCGCGTTCATGCTGTCTCCTTCATTCGCCTGCATGCCTGCCGCCGGCTGCTTGTGCCGCGCTCACTTGGCCTATCGTTTTCAGGACCACGTCGGCATCGAGTTCCTGGTAAGACAACACGGGAACATGCCTGGCCACCGGGTCGATGAGCGTCTTCACGTACCGGCGGATTTCCATCGATACCAGGACCACCAGCGGCTGATCCGTTCCGGCCTGGTCGACAAACTGCTTTACCTTGCTGCGAATGTCATCCGCGAGTTGCGGATCCAGGCCAAGGAAATTGCCATGCGGCGTGCGCTGTATGGATGAAGCGATTTGCGCTTCGATATCCTGCTCGACCAGCACGGCACTCAACTGGCGGCCGGGCCCGCAGTAACGATCGGTGATGAAATGCTTGAGGTCGATCCGGACCGATTCGACCAGGGCGACGATGTCCTGCTCTTTGGGCGCCCAGACGACGAGGCTCTCGAAAATCGCGCGCAGGTTCCGGATCGGGATGTGTTCCTGCAGCAGCCGCCGCAACACTTCTGCAATCCTTTGCAGCGGCACGGCGCGGGTCAGCTCCGCAACCAGGTCCGGCAGCTCGCGCTGCACCAGGTACACCAGGTTTTGCGTCTCCTGGATGCCGAGCATGGAGCCGGCGTGATCCATCGCCACTGTCGCCACATGCCTGGCGAGGGCTTGTTCGAGGGAAAGGCCTTGTTGCGCATCGCCCTGCGCGTGAACTCCGTAAACTGTTTCTTGCTGCAAGCCGTTCCATCCGGCGCGCTGATACGTATCGAGCGCGCCAGCCGTGCTCGGATTCCGGTCGAGTTTCTTCGGTTCCTGAACAGTGTCGTCCAGGCGAGCGCGGGCGACGGTCATGTCCTGCACCAGGATTTCATACTCGCCGGCGCTCAGGCGGGAATCGAAGGCAAGATTAACGCAAGGGAAGACCATCCCGATATCCGACTGAATCCGTTCCCTGGTCGCGGACAGCGCCAGATGCAGCCGTTCCGGATTCAGGCGCGGACGCGCGTCGTCGGCGATCCTCACCATCAGCAGGATGCCGACACCGGCAGTGCCCGCGGGCGTCATACGCACACTATCGCCGGCGCCGACGACCGATAGCACCTCCGCGGACAAGGGCGCTCTCCGCTGCTTCATCAGGAGCAGGCTGCCGCCGCCGATCACGCCGGCGAGCATGCCGAACACCCATTTCGGAAATCCCGGAACGAACACGAAAGACAGGAGTATCCCGGCGGTGATCATCAACGCGCGCGGATGCGCCAGGATCTGGCTGCTGATTTGCTGTCCGAGATGTTTTTCGGCGCCGTCCGGCGAGGCCACGCGCGTGATCACCACGCCGGCCGCGATCGATACCAGCAACGACGGTATCTGCGAAGCCATGCCGTCACCCACGGTAAGGATCGCGTAGCGCCGAAGCGCGTCGGCGACGCTCATGTCGTGCATGAGCGTTCCGATGGCGATGCCGGCGAGGATATTGATGAGTGCGATGACGATGCTGGCAATCGCATCGCCCTTCACGAACTTCATCGCGCCGTCCATCGCGCCATGCAACTGGGACTCCTGGCCCAGCATTTCGCGACGGCGCTTCGCCTCATCCGCGGTGATCAGGCCGGCACGCAGATCCGCATCGATGCTCATCTGCTTGCCCGGCATCGCGTCCAGCGTAAACCGGGCGCCGACTTCCGCCACGCGTTCGGAGCCCTTGGCGATCACGATGAACTGCACGATGGCAATGATCAGGAAGACGACGCCGCCCACGACGACGTTATTGCCGACGACCAGTTTGCCGAAGGTTTCGATAACGTGTCCGGCGCTCGCGTTGAGCAGGATGAGCTTGCTCGATGCGATATTCAGCGACAGGCGCAGCAGTGTCGTAAACAGCAGCAGCGACGGAAACGTCGACAGACTGAGCGACGACGGGATGTAGATCGATACCGTGAGCAGCACGATGCTCACTGCGAGATTGGCGGCGATCATCACGTCGATCAGCGCCGGCGGCAGCGGCAGGATAAACAGGGCGACAACCGCCAGCACAAACATTGCCAGCACAAGATCGTTGTTCCGGCCCAGCATGCTTCCCAGCCTGTCGCTGCGCACAGTGGCGAAACTTGTGGAATTTTGCTGTCCGAACATGACTCCCCCCGGTAAATGCCCGTTGCACTATTTGCAATAGCGCTGAGAACAATTATAGGAAGGCTGTTACTGGCGAACGGATCCAAAACCCGTAGTTCCATGCCAAAAAGATATTACTTTTCGAGCGCAGACTACGAGAATGCGGCTATCGCCTGAAAGCCGGACTGTTAATCTGTAGACAATATGTCCGGAAGGTATCCAGACATGCCAGACCGCTCGAAGACTACACGCCGCGGCCTGGTCTTTGAACTGGTATTCAAGGCAAGGGGAAGAACCGAGATGATTGTCCTGAGCTTCGATCCTGCTGCAGGCGAGATGAATTCAACAGCGCCGGACAGTGCGGCCGGCACCGTGCTGTCTGGCAAGGAATGTCCACGCAATTCCGCGGCAGACGAGGATACACATGCGCGCCCGACAGGCGGGCACATAGAGAATGCCGAGGATGCCGAACAAGCCGGCCGCCTGATTCACGCTGCCGTCAAGGCGATGGGCTTTGAGTGGTTCGACTACGGACGGCTGCAACGCGCAGGCGACAAGTTCCATATGAAGGGCTTCTTCCAGGCCTGTGCGTCGCCGCAATGGACCAAGAGCTATTTCGAAACGCGCTGTTTCGAGGTCGACCCGCGAGTGCAGGCGGCATGCCGGCAGGAAGTGCCGCTGGTGTGGGACTTGCAACGCCTGGTCAGCGCCGAACTGCTCAATCCGTCGAACCGGCGGACCAGGGATTTCCTGAAGGCGGCGGACGCTGCCGGAGTGCGCAGCGGCGTCATGTTCAGCATTGCGGATATCAACGGCATCGATCATGCGATCCTGAGTTTTTACTCTGCCAAGGCAAGCTGCTGCTGGATCGCCGACAGCGTCGTCGGGCAGTGCTATGCGGAGGGCCTGAAACTGCATTCGCTGCTGAATTGCGCGGTCGACTCCGCTCCGGATGCCGTCCCTGCAGTCGCGCTTTCCGACATCCAGCGCCGTACCCTGAAGCTAATGGTCAACGGCTTGAGCTCCAGGGAAATCGGCGAGGCGCTGGCGACGTCCGTGCAGAATGTGGATTACCACATCCGCGAACTTCGGAAAAAGTTCGACGCGCGGAACCGGGTTCACCTTGCCTACGCGGCCGGCCGGTCGCTGATCGGGTAGAACCACCATGACCATGAACCCTCCCAACTGGCAAGCCCTTACGGCAACCGGGCTTGCACCCCGCATCCACATACACCCGCCAATGGAGACGTCGCAGGCCGACGGGGACATCGAGGACATCGAGGACATCGAGGACATCGAGGACATCGGACTGGGCAATGCCGCGCTGCTGCCGTACTTGAGTCCATCGGCGGCGAAATCGCTCAACAGAATTTACACCTCGGGCACTACGTTTGAGCTCGAAGCCGGCGGCGCCGTCTGGTATGCCGCATGGGAGCCGGATCCCGTTCCGTTGGCCGCTTCGCGCCGCTATCCGTTCCAGCTCGGCGAAGCCTGCGGCCATCTGCGTATCGACCCGCTGGCCGAACGCATGCTGCTCGGCGATGCCGCATCAGACGTGGTGCCGCCGGACCTTCGTGCGCTGCTGCTCGCGGATGCGCTGGAACCGGTTTTCCCGTTCATCGAACGGCATGCGAAGCAGCCGTTCCGGTTCACCATGGCCGAGGAATCAGACGCCAGGCCGGAGCGGCAACAGAGCGTACAACTATCCCTGCTGGTGCAGCGGCAGGAATCGGCGCAATCGTTTCGTTGCGCGATCGAGTTTGATGACGAACGCTTTCTTGAGCTGCTCTGCCCGGACGAGCCCATGCCTCATTCGGCAGCCACGGCAGCAAAGGAGGACTGGAGCTGGATACCCGTTCCACTCGGTTTCCGGCTCGGCACGACCCGGCTGAAGCTGGACGAACTGCAGCGGATTGCGTGCGGCGACATCGTGCGCATCGATGCCTGGCGTGCCGCGGGAAGGGGCCTCGTCCTTTCGTCGTCATTGCCCGGCGCTACACGTTACGCGATCACCGCGCACGCCGTCGACACGAAAATCATTGTGGATCGCATTGAGGAGGAAACATTGGAAACGACAAAGACAAAGGACGCTCTCACTGAGCAAGGCCATCCGGACGCATCGCTGAACGACCTCGAATCGCTCGAAGTGACGCTGACGTTCGAACTCGGAACTCATACCGTGAGCCTGGGCGAGCTGCGCAGCTTGCGGCCCGGAGTTGCGATCGAACTCGCCCAGCCGTTGCAGCGCAGCGCCATCCGCATCCTGGCCAACGGCCGCCCGGTCGGCAGCGGACACCTGATCGCACTCGGCGACAAGCTGGGTATCCGCGTCAGCGATTTTGCGAAGCACGACCATGTCTAGCCTGCCCGACCCGATCGCACTCCTCGCGCTCATCGTCGCGGTTGGCCTGGCGCCGTTCGCCGCATTGACGATGACGTGCTATACCAAACTGGTGGTAGTGCTTGGCCTGCTGCGCGCGGCGCTGGGAATACAGCAGGTGCCGCCGAACATGGTGCTCAGCGGTCTCGCATTGATCCTGTCCGTGTATATCATGGCCCCGGTCGCGATGGATGCCGCCGACGCGCTCAAACGCCATCATTTCTCAACCGACAAAAGGCTGGACTTCGACGACACGATGCTCGTGTTCGATGCGGTCAAGACGCCGCTCAAGCAGTTCCTGGAGAAGCATACCAAGGACAGGGAGCGGCGCTTTTTCCTGAAATCCGCGGAAAATCTCTGGCCAGCCGAGCGCGCGCGCGAGCTGAAGAATGACGACCTGATGGTACTGGTACCGAGTTTCACGCTGAGCGAGTTGACCAAGGCATTCCAGATCGGCTTCGTCATCTACCTGGTCTTCGTCGTCGTCGACCTGATCGTCGCCAACGTACTGCTGGCGCTCGGCATGTCGATGATCGCGCCGACCACGATTTCGGTGCCGTTCAAGCTGCTGCTGTTTGTGATGCTGGACGGCTGGTCGGAGCTCATGCACGGGCTGGTCCTGTCCTATCGCTAGCAAGTGTCTGCAACGCGCGCCATCAACAAGGAAGCGAACTAACTACAATCAGTCGGCATGGATGACGAACGAACGTTTGCCGATGTCTGCAATGCTGGCACATGTCCGCACACAAAGGTGTGCGCCAACTTCAAGTGGATGCTTCAATCACTGAGCTGTCCACTACCTGCGCCGGCGTCTGCCTGAGCGGCAAACTTATCCTGAAAGTCGTGCCTTTGCCGACAACGCTTTCCACCTCGATGCATCCTTGATGCTTTTGTACGATGCCGTATGCCAGCGACAAGCCCAGGCCGGTTCCCTTACCGACGGGTTTCGTCGTGAAGAAAGGATCGAAGATGCGCGACCGGTTTTCTTCCTGAATACCGCAACCGTTGTCGGCCACCTCGATCCACACCCCGCCGTCGCGAACACCGGTCCGGATGGTGATCGTCCCCCGCCCCGGAGCCTCCGATTCGACGGCATGGGCGGCATTGATGACCAGGTTCATGATCACCTGGGAAATCTCCGATGACAGGCATTCGACTTCCGGTATGTCGCCATACTCCTTGACGATATCGGCCTTGTCCCTGACTTCACTCTGAATAATGTTGACCGCCGCATCGATTCCCCGATGCAGGTCCGACGGATGCCATTCGTGCTGCTGGTCCGCATGCGAGAAGTCCTTCAGGTCCTGGACAATCTTTTGCACCCGGACGATACCCTCGCGGCATTCACACATTAATGCCGGGATGTCTTCCTTCAGGAAGGCGAGATCGGTCCGATTCCGCAGCGCATCCAGCTTGTCCCTGACGAGGGGCGCATCGATGGATTTCTCCGCCTCTTCATACGCGGCCAGCATCTCGAACAGGTTTTCCAGATAGCGGCTCAAGGTATGGAAATTGGAGAAGATATAGCCGATCGGATTGTTGATCTCATGTGCCACGCCGGCGGCGAGTTGACCAATTGACGCCAGTTTCTCGGACTGCACCAGTTGCTGTTGCGCCTGCGCCAGCTTCGTCGCAAGCGCGGTCAGTTCATTGTTACGCTGCAGCAGCTCCAGCTCCATCCGCTTGCGCTCGGTGATGTTGTAATTGATGCCGACGATCCCGATGACGCGGCCGGCGTCATCCCGCAACGGTACCTTGTTCGTCAGCATCCATGCTTCATCGTCGGTCAACAGATAATTCACTCTTTCTTCATGATCGACCAAGGGCTCGCCAGAATGCATGATCTGCCGCTCTTCCGCCATATACTGCGCTGCGCACTCTTCCGGATAGAAGCCGAAATCCGTCTCTCCGAGAAGCTCGTCCGGATGCGAAACGCCCATGCCCTTCGCCACCGCCATATTGCCGAATGTGAAGCGGCTGTCGGTGTCCTTGGCGTAGATACGGTGCGGCATGCTGTCGGCCAATGTGCGCAGCAAATTACGTTGAAACACTAGGCTGCGGTCGACCGCGCGCAAGCGCTCATTCTCTTCCAGCAGTTGACGCTGGCGCTGCGCGTGACCGAAAACGAGGACGAATTGCGCCACGAACAGCCTCGCCAACGTGAGCGCTTCCGGTGTAAAGATACCGGGCGCAAGCGCATGCTCCATGTAGAGCAAGCCAATGACCTCGCCCTGCCCGGCCAAGGGCAGGCAGGCCACGGACCGCGCGTTTCGATTGCGCAGCCCAACGTCGGCGAAAAAGAGGTTCGGCAGCGCGGCATCATCAAGCACTACCGGCGAGCGGCTCTCCAGCACCTGTTCAAGAATCGATGCCGGCAATCCCTCCGCCGAGCGCATGCATTCCGGATAAACACGCACGCCGGGATCTGCCCCCTCCCACTGCATCTCCGCGACCTTCCACAACCGGTCCCGGTCGCGCAATAGCAGGCAGCATTGGCGCGCACCGATGTGTCCGGTTACGGCGCGCAAAAGTGCCGCGGACATCTTTTCCGGCTCTATATGTTCGGAAATGCTGCACAGCGCCTCGCAGGTTTCCAACGACCTGGTCAAGTGGCTATGACTTTCGATAGACATGACATTCCCCTGAAGCCGGACCGGCGCCGCCAATTCTTGGATTGGCATCATCCTCGCGTCTTCGGCCTTGGCCACCAAATCCCGGCCGCCAATGGCGCAGGACTCGGAGTTGCGTTCCTGTCCGAATCGATGCACCCCGGCGCCGGGAAGCTTTTGAACGATGAAGTGATTTCACCGCGCATCGTGCTGAAAAGCAAGAGATGAATCGTGGAAGCGGTGATCGATCGTTGTAGCCGGTCATAACAATTTGGGTCCGGATGGACAAAACGAAGATGCGAACAACGTCGATTCCACTCACCGAGAAACGAACTAACAGCATTCAAACCAAACGCATGGACAAGATCGATCCAGAAGTTTTAAAAACCAGCAAAGCGTGATTCGCACAAAGCCACACTTGCAGACATATCACTGCCATCAGTACCTGGGGTTCCAGTCCGGGGTCCGAAAGAGCAACCCTTGCGTTTTGCGATAGTGGACATATCGAAGACGACGTGATCGATCAAGTAGACACGACATCATGCGCACCAAACCTGAGATCGTAACCTTCCGGCGAAGCGCATCGTTTCGATCTGGCGGTGATGGAAGCATTACGGTCAGATCGCGGAAGAACAACGAGAAGCGCCGCGAGATGCAGATCGATCGTCGCATAACCCAGTAGGCATCTACATCGGCAGCAAAGCTGCCAGAGCGAATCTCGATCTCGATTCGCACGGAAATGACGACAGTGAAAACCGGTGTCATGCTACCGAAGGGAAGCAGGACCGAGAAGGGAAAGCTGCTGCATGCGAAGCGAGCGGCAAATGCGCCGTGCGACGGAAATTCCGGCCGCCTTATCGAAACCGTGCCGCTCAATCCAATACAGGCCAAAACTCAAACAGGCCAACCGCAAACTCGGTCTGCAAGGCGGCTTCGTCGCGATAACGATAATTTTCGATGCCGGGCGCCAGCAAACCGGTCGTTGCCAGGCAGTCGTCGACGTGGTCTGGCGGGAACCAGTCCCACAATCCGGTCTCGAAAATGATCCCGTAGATTTCTTCCTTGCCGGTGTCGAGTGCCTGGAAGACGATGCCGCGCATCCCCTCCTCCGCCATGCTCCCCACCTCCGCGCTCGCCGTGACAATCATGCCCGGTATCAGATAGCCGCGGTAGCGATAGCCGGGTGGTATCGGCACATTACGCACCTTCGGCTCCTGCGCGGATACCACTTGCATTGCAGCGTCGACCTGGCGGCTGCGCCACTTCAATTCCCGCGACAGCTTGTTCAGATTGGGCAGCCCGTGCAAGGCATCGTCGAAACGCAGGTCGCGATTCGGATCGCGGCTGATGTTACTTACCCACTCCGGCGTCAGCCCCCAGCGCTCTGCCAGCATCTTGAATTTCCAGCCTTTGTACTTGGCCAGGGCCTTGAACTGTTCCGGTGTCAGACGGGTAATCGCGCGTGCGTCGGGCATTTAAAAAGATAAAGTGTAATTTATGTTTTTTGATGTCGTATCTTACATCGACTTTGTGAAGTATTTATATTTTTCAATAGTTTAGGAATTAATCAGGACAATCTGGCTTAGAAACGTGATGCCGACTGCTCCATGCCGGTTTTTGGCAACTCGGATGCCGCCCATTCAGCCCCTCTCAAGGTACAAACTCCTTCAGGGAAAGCGCTTTTTCTCTTTGCGTATCCAGCGGCTCCGTCGTGCGGTTGCGGGATGGTTTACCCGAGGCATAAGCCTGGACTCTTGCACCTACCGCCACCCCGACGCGTTGGCCGCGCAGCTCCGTATTCATCCGTGCCTATAGGCGGAAGGAAGCACACGTTATTGCTTTTGGCGCCATCGGATGAACATGGACTTGAGATAAATCCTCTCTTGGTGTCCTGGATACTTTTTCTCAAGTTTGTGACGGTTAGCCTTACTCAACACGACCAATGAGCAGTCCCCTCCTCCCCCCTGCAAGAAGAAAAAGCCGTCCGAAGTTGCTTGCAGGCTCACTCGATATATCCGCTGAGGAAAATCTTTTCCGCGATAGAAATCGCACCTTTGAAGGGTGAGAAAATTTGGGAGGGTCTTGCACAGCCTTGAACGATGGTGAGAAGTTTTGGGAACTACAAGGAACAATGTCATTGTCCTCCTGAGGAATACATACGCCGCGATTGTCACCTAGTGATCTGACACGCTTTGATTTTCGGATTGCGTTTGAGTTGAGAAGCGCTTCGTACGGTTCCATCCTCTTTGCAGGGGCGCCCGGCGTAGGAGGAAGGCTGGAATGGGGGTGCCCGGCGAGGGGTAGTGAGGTCGCACAATCATCTCGGATGACTCAACCTCACTACCCCCTCCCTAACCCGTCCACCTCGCAGCTTGCAAGCTACTCGGATGAATGTGGCGCAAAGCATGCGTTGCGCCACATTCATCTCCCTGCAAGGGGGATGAAACTGTACGGGGTGCACTCACGGACAATGCGAAAACTTGAGCGTATTGGACCACTAGTTGTACCGTACAACCAGCCTCGTGTCGATCGACAAGAACTCCTGTGATGCTCGAGCATTGGATTGATTCATCGCAGAGCCGCTTTGAAGGAGTCCCGCTACAGACGACTTTACTACGCCGCTCACTTCATTGGCCAACCGAGCATATCCGCCCCACCAAACAATAACGACGCGGGCAGGTCGGCATTTTCCTCGACGCCGTATTCCATGGTCTGAAACTCGGCCCGCGTTCGCCTCCCTTGTAGTTCAACCGTCGACGGAAATCGAACCAGCCCTAATCGAGGATGGTTTTGTCAGACCGGACTTGGCGCAAAACGCCTTTGCGCTGAGCATCGGAAGTGGTTTCCGTCGATCTGATCACATTCCAACCTGCAGGTTCTCGATACATATCGTCGCGTGGCAGGCGCGAATGGCAAACCCGATCGTGGCGCAGCTTTGTACAGGTAGTCGGATGGGCGCCATTGATAACGACGTGAATCTTCTTGGCACGAGCCTTCGCCGTCTTCCGGGTGCTTGCGGACTTCTTTGTCGCTGTGATAGCGCAGCCAACTGAGCTTGGACAAGAAAAGACGGAAATTCCTCTGCTCGAGGATATATAGAAGTTGGGAATGAGAATGACAAAAGCATTTATTACGAAGAGCACGAAGAAAGACGCCGCTCTTCGTGGGCCTCGTGGTTCAAGCCTTCCATCGAATTCGAATACCAGTCGTAGGAATTACTGATTCCTAACCTGCCTGACGCCGAAGCTTCCTCATTCTGAACCGAGGCACTTGTCGCGCGGCGGAGTGAGCAACATCTATCTTAAGTGGCGCATTTTCGTTTGCAAGCGCAATGGTGAGAAGTTTTGGGACCTAAAGATGAATGCCAAACCGTAATGCGGGTGCCTCAAAGTTGTACCGTACAACCTTACCCTGCCCTATCCACACAGTGCACAAAAAGAAAAAGGGGAGTTGTACCGTACAACTCCCCCTCTCTATTCCGATTTTCTGGCGCTAGTTTTTCAACCACTCCGCCAGAACTTCCTGCAACTCAGTCACTCTCTCCTTACTCAGCACCCCCTTTTCAAACTTCAGGGTAACGTCATTGCCTTTCCGGCTAAGCGTGGCCTTGGGGATGCCATCCACGACGATGGTGTGAACCGCCTTGTCAGTGCCTTTGAAACCCACCAGGATTTCGAACACTTCTTTTGCCAAACGTTGAGCGCCCTCTTTCGACAACTCGGCAGCGCGCGCCAGCACGCCTTCTTCATCTTCCTTGACTGCTTCCATCAAGGGCTTCGCCCAGCGATACTGCAGATCCAACGGTGAGGAAAACGCGGAAACGACGCGCTGGTCCAGTCCCGCCAGTCGCAGTGCCTTGCTCAGGTTGCCGGCATCGACCCCCAATTCCTTGGCCAGTTGTTCCTGCGACGCGAACAGTTTTTCGTCGAGCGCGCGCCGGTACATCATGCCCTGCTCCCACGGCGACAAGTCCAGGCGGGTACGGTTTTCCCTGTCCATTTCCTTGAACAGGTCGACATCGCTGACCTCTTCCACCATCGCCAGCACCGGCTTGCCGAGTTCCAGGCAGGCGCGATGGCGCCGATGCCCGAACACGATTTCATAGCGTTCTTCGTCGCCGGGCAGCGGCCGCACCTTGATCGGCTGTACATTGCCTTCCGCAGCCGAAATCTCTTCCTTGAGTTGCGCAAACTCTTCCGAAGAAAAATGCCGCGTGTCCCGGTTCGCCCATTTCGACGCCAGGATCTTTTCCGGATCGATCAGACGCACCGGCAACACGCCTTCAAACTGTTTCAGGCGCGCTTCCAGCAACGCCACCTTTTCGTTGCTTTCCTTCATCAGGCTGTTGACCATCAACATCTGCCCCGGTCCGGTACGCAGCGCACCGGGCGCCGCGCCCTCGGTCTTGGATGGCACAAACAAGCCTTCGGTCTTCTTGCTCAAACGGTCTTTGATCGACATGTCATGCTCCTTCGCTCAATTGCGCTGCCCATGAATTCCGGATCGATACCTCGACCAGGTCGATTACCCGGTCGTAGGCATCGCGTGCCCTGCTATAGGTCTTGGCACTGCCTTCGTAACGGTTGATGTCGTAGACCGTCCCGAATTCGGCCGAGCTCGATGAAGTCACCGTCGTTTTCGGTATCTCGACCGGCAGCACCTTTTCCGCATAGGTTGCGGAAATCCAGGAGCGCACCACGTCGCTCGCGACATCCGCCGAATCGACGCGCGCCAGCAGCACGTGGATGAAGTCAAAGGTTTTCGTGATGCCCGCGTTCTCCACCAGGTTGGATGCAAGGTCGCTGAACAGGCTCCAGAATTGGGCGGAACTGGCGAAATCGAGCGCATTCGGCGGCAACGGCACGATCAGTGCGTCGGCCGCCATGAAGGCATTGATCGTCACGTATGACAGCGAAGGTGGCGTATCGATAATGATCACATCGTATTCATCGCGCACGTCTTCCAGCCCGAGGTTGATTACATCCCAGAACTGGAATTCCGGGTCTTTCATTTGGCGTGACGGTAATACGAATTCCGCCGAAAAGAGCGTGGATGAGGCCGCCACCAGATCGACACCGTCCCAATAAGTCGACTGAATCGACGGGCGGATCGAAGTCGTGTCTCCATAGACCAGCGGCGCAATGGTTTGCTGTTCAGTCACTTCGGTATCAGGCATGATGCCGAACAGTGTGGTCAACGAACCCTGCGGATCGGCATCGATCGCCAGTACCCGGTGACCGCGCAGGCTGAGGCCTTGGGCCATCACCATTGCCGTGGTCGTCTTGCTGACGCCGCCCTTGAAATTACCGATTGCAATCGTCACCGCGCGGCCGCCTTCCGGACGCAGCGATTCGGCTCGGTAGTTGCGTATCCAGGTGCGCGCTTCCTGCAAGGTAAATTCGCGGCGCGAGCCCTTGTCGTTCAACTGCCCGGCAGGCAGGTCGCCTTTGCCGACGCGATACGATACCTGGCCTTTGTCGATACCACATAGGTTCGCCAACTGGGTGAGGGTAAATACAGGGG
Source organism: uncultured Noviherbaspirillum sp. (assembly GCA_966212445.1). Classification (GTDB taxonomy): domain Bacteria; phylum Pseudomonadota; class Gammaproteobacteria; order Burkholderiales; family Burkholderiaceae_D; genus Noviherbaspirillum. The sequence continues at coordinate 70,185 of CBIHRJ010000010.1, forward strand.
AATTCTTTTCCGAGGTGGGGGCGAGCATCCGGGAACGGATCTGGTTCACCATCTGGGTCGCACGCTCGGCCTGCTCGACGATGTCGCTGATATGGATTTTCTGCGACGCGTTTATGTTATGAATCATCGGGTCCTCGACGGTTTTACACAATGAATTCATTTTACGTCAAGGCAAGCATAAGCGAAAACAGAAAATTCCACGCTTTTTAAAAAATCTCCTAAATTCTGTAAAACAGGGACGCTTTATTCAGTGCGCTATCGGTGGTTTTTCTTCATGCCGGCTAAAAAAGATATAAAACCTATAAGTGCTTTAATAACTAAGGTGTCGGGTTTTCGCAATGAAATCAATGGTTTGCATGTTTCCCGGTGAGAACATTTGGGGCGTAAGGTGAGATTTTTTGGGGTAAGAAGCGAGAGGATTTGGGCGTACAGGTGAGCAGACTTGGGGCCTTTCGTGAGTTGATATGGGTCATGAAGTGAGGTGGAACTTGTGATGGTCGTGACACGCCGAACGCGGCGGATGATGCCTGGTCGTATCCATTTGGCATCCCCTGTGCGCGAAAGGTGAGTACTTTTGGGAGTGGGTGCATCTCACCTTGCCGGCGACATGCATTCTTTCCGGTGTTTGAAGAAGGTGAGATTGCGCTCGAAAAAAACTCACTGTAGACTTGCGGGCAATTGGTTCTCTTGGGCGACGCCGGAGCATGAAAAAATCCCCCCGCAGCGCAGAAGCTGAAAAAAAACCGGCGCGCTCGGAACTGGACTTTCCTCTCCGCAAACCGGTGAACACGCTGGCCATCGTGCCGAAGTCGGAAAAGATCACGGTCACCGCGCGCAAGATCTATAACGTGATGCTGCACCACGCGCAGCGCCAGGGTGTCGGTCAGGACCGTTACCAGGTGCGCCTCGGCGAGATCGCGACCGGCATCGACTTCAACTCCAACAACACCGAACTGATCAAGCAGTACTTCCGCCAGATGGCGACCACCGGCGTCGAGTGGCAATCGCCGACGACCGGGGAGGGCGCGCGCTGGAGCGTTTCCGCACTGATCGCGCACGCCGACCTGATCCAGCGCGAAGGCGAGCTGATCCTCGAATGGAGCTACGCACCCAACATCAAGCAGGAACTGCTCGATCCGCAGCGCTTCGCGAAGATGTCGCTGCAGGTGCAGGCATCGCTCAACACGATGGCGTCGCTGGTGCTGTACGAAATCTGCTGCCGCTATGCCGACAATCCCGGCGGGCTGACCGCGCGCCAGCCGTGGTCGTGGTGGCGGCCGGTGCTGACCGGTGCACCCGACAGCCCGACTTCCGCCTACCAGGAATACAAGATCTTCAACCGCGACGTGCTGAAAAAAGCGGTGAAGAAAGTCAACGAAGTGTCCGACCTGGAGATCGAACTGGTCGAACACAGGGCAGGACGCGCGATCCAGGATCTGCAATTCCGCGTCAAGCGCAAGGCGCCGATGCTGCCTGCCGCCGAACGTCCGATCGAACCGGTCGACCTGAAAACCATCGGCGCCGCGATCAAGGCCGGCATCCCGCAGGAGCGCGCTGAAAAGCATCTGCTGAAATACGGCGCGAAGGCCTTCGAAGACGCATTGCGCACGATGAACGAACGCAAGAACCGCACGAACATGGAGCCGGTGCGCAGCCCAGACAAATACCTGACCACGCTGCTGCAGTCCGGCCAGTTCGGCGAGGAAAAGCCGGCCGGCCCGGCGCCGCGCAAGGTGTTCGACACCAAGGCCGAGCGCCTGAAGCTGATCGAGCGTTACATGGCGATGAAGCGTGCGGAACTCAACGAGATGTACCAGGAAATGCCGGAGGCGGACCAGCAGCAGTGGGTCGCGCGCTTCGAGGCGGAAGCGTTGCCGTCGAGCGAAGTGGTGCGCAAAGCATTCCGTACGCGCGGCATCGCCAGTCCGATCGTGCGCCCGGCATTCCTGAAGTTCCTCGGCAATGCGGTATGGGAAGAAGGCTGGGAAAAGCCGACCGATTCCGATCTGGTCGACATTGCGATCCAGGCGAAGGAAGAGACGGTGGCGCAAGTGTCGACGCTGTTGAGGAAGCGGTAGCGGGGCGCGCTGTGCTCCACGCTGTGCTCCATTTACCCGGCCGGCTCGCCGCACCCGGCATGCGGACAAAACAGGTGAGGAAATGCAGGGAGAGTCGGTTCATCAGGGCAGGCGAGCCTGCTGCATGGATGCCGGATCCGCAGCAAGCGTTTCCTCGCAGATTGCCTGTAGCGCACAAAGGTGAGGGTGTACAGGGAGGGCGGCGCAGCGGAAGCGGGATTTATCCGGCAAGGTGAGGAAATGCAGGGAGCGCGTACCTCCCTGCATTTCCTCACCTTGCCCAGTTCGGGAAAGCTGTCCTGGATGGATTTTCTATCCTGCAAAAGCTATTGGTGAGGGCGGGCAGGGACCGCGCTTGGCACAACAGGTGAGATTCAACAGGTAAGCTCGGTGGTCCCTGTAAATACTCACCTGTCTCGTCGCATGGGCAAGATCATTCCCGCAGTTCGACGAGCATCGTCAAAGTAAGCACTCAGTTCCAGGAGGCCGGTTTCCAATTGTTTCCGCATCAAAGGTGAGGAAATACAGGTACCGTAATCGCAAGTCCGGTCTGAAAACGCGATGGCGCGATGCCTTGAAGGGCATTCCTTCCGTTTTGAGGCAGCGACGCATATGCAAGCACCGACAATGCGCAAATTTCGGCGTGGAGCCGCGCTCTTTTGCCGTTAAGGTGAGACTGTGCAGGTACCGAAGCTGCTTGGACGGGGGCGATATCAGAAAAGGTGATGGAGAACAGGGAGTTCAAGCTGGAAAGAGAACAGCACGCTCCCTTGCCCGGCGGGCGACGCGCAAAAGCGGGTGCTCGCACGCAGTGCAGCTTTCCATGGTGAGATGGAACGGGGAGGGGGGATGTCTTGCTCCCTGTAGCGATTCACCTTTGCGTGCGCAAGCTGCACGTTTGCTGTCACGGCGTGCAAACAACGGTGCGACTCGACCAAAAGATATTTCACTTCCAACCAACCACCCCCGGTTGCATTTGCATATATCTGCATATTTATCGGGAAGCTCGAAATCAAGACAACAAAAGCGTGTTCCCCACGAAGCACACAGAGCCCTCAAAGAAAGTCCCGGTGCTCTCCGTGCGCTTCGTGATCCAGGCTGTTTTGCTGCATGCGAACTCCTATCTCCCGGATTACCGATCCCTCTGCAAACAGGCTCCCTCAAAGGTGAGGCTGCACAGGGACCGATCATGGTGAGATCAAACAGGGACCATCATGTGCCAGCGTGCAGCACCGGTTGCACGGTTTCTCCATCCGTTCCCCGGTTTGAGAGATTGAAGAAGTAAACACCTTGAAAGCTTGTAAACCTTGAATTTCGCCAAACCCGCGACGCCCGTGCCATTGCGGCCGATTCGGTGAGACGCAACGGGGAAGAAGGTGAGCTTTTGCGGGGAAAATGGTGAGTGTATTCGGGAAACTTGCACGCGGCCGGTGAGGCTCGGCGGGGTGGTTGGTGAGTGGATACGGTTTCCGGAAAAAGCGACAGGTGAGATGCGACAGGGACCGCCCGCAAAGCAGGGCCGTCGCGGCCACCGGAAAAGGTGATTGCACACAGTTCACTTTTAAGGCACCATGCCGCAGGTGAGCAGCGGCGCGCGCAAATCCTCACCAAACACCGATCATGGCCAGCAGAAAACCGAAGGGCAAATCCGACCCGCCCGCCAAGGGCGATCTCAAGGAATTTCGCAAGACGAACGAGGCGATCGGCTTGCGCGTGTCCGAAGGACGGCTGTCGCTGCTGTCGCGCAAGATCTTCAACGTGATGGTCTATCACGCGCAACGCATCCGCGTGAAAGGCGAAAACGCGCCGATCGATACCGACGCCGCGAAGAACTACTTCTGGATTCCGATGGCCGACGTCGCGCGCGACGCGGCGTACGACAGCAAGGACACCGAACTGCTGAAGGAACACGCGCAGGAGCTGCAGAACATCCGCATCCACTCCGAAGACGCGATCCAGTGGACCAGCGAGCGGCTGGTGTCGTCGGTCAAGCTGGTCAACCCGAAAGGGCTGAACAAGAAGGGCGGCATGCTGTGGTTCGGCTTTGCCTTCCCGCCGGAAGTCGAAAGCATGGTGATGAGTCCCGGCTCCTACACCAAGCTGTCGGTGTACTACCAGGCGATGCTGCGCAGCGGCGCCAGTCTCGCGCTCTATGAAATCTGCCGCCGCTATGCGACCAATCCGTCGCGTGTCACCAACCGCGCCGAATGGCAATGGTGGTACGGCGCGCTCACCGGCAATCCGGTCACCGACAGCATCCCCGAGTACAAGTACTTCAAGCGCGACGTAATCAAGACGGCGGTCGCCGAGATCAACATGGTCACCGACATCAACGTCGAACTGGTCGAACACAAGCAGGGCAGAAGGGTGGCCGGCGTGCAGTTCAAGGTGACGCCGGCGCAACAGACCGGCCTGATGTTTCCGGCGCCGCCCATCATCGATGGCGACCTGGTGCAACGCATGATGGCGCTCGGGATATCGCAGGACGATGCCTGCAATATCCTGGCGACCACCGAGGACGGCAAGCTGCGCGCGACGCTCGACCTTACCGAAAACCGGATCCGCAATCCGAAGGCGACGCGGATCGATTCGCCGGCCGGCTACTTCAAGCTCGCGCTGCGCGACGGTTACGCGAGCAATACCGAAGTCGCCAAAAAGAACGTGCTGAAATTCCCGCCGAAGCCCGATGTCGAGGCATCGGTCGAGGCCATACGCGAACGCTATTTCGTCGAGCGTGCGAAGGATGCCTATGCGCTGTTCAACGAGCTGGACAAAGCCGAACAACATGACTGGATCGCCAGGTTCAAGCAAAGTGACGCGTCCCGCGGTATCAATCTCGGACGCGGTCTCGCCAGTGCCAGCGCGCGGAGCGCATTCAGCATGTGGTTCGCGCGGGAACAATGGCAGGAACCGACCGATTCGGACCTGCTGGCGTTCGCCGCGGTCAACAGCGTGCAGGCCAAAAGGCGATAGGCGGCCTGTTGATGCGGCACGATGAAGTCTTTATTTCATCGTGCCGCATCAATAGTAAAGCCATGGCCGTGGCGTGCAGGCATCACGGCGTTGGCATGCAACAGAACAATTGGTATATTGACCCAGACAGATCGGCCGGCTGATCTGCCGAGCGGCCACCCTTGAACCGGTTTCATTCTTGTCCAGCAAAATCATGCGCATCCTCCTTGTAGAAGATCACGCCGACCTCTCGCACTGGATCAGCAAGGCGTTGCAGGCCGCGCGGCTGACGGTCGAGTGCGCGATGAACGGCGCCGACGCCGATGCGCTGCTGCACACCCAGGAGTATGCGCTGGTGATTCTCGACCTGACGCTCCCCAAGATGGATGGTCTCGAAGTGCTCAAGCGCCTGCGCGCGCGCGGCAGCAAGATGCCCGTTCTGGTGCTGACCGCGCGCGGCGGCCTCAACGACCGGGTGCAAGGGCTGAACCTCGGCGCCGACGATTACCTGCCCAAGCCGTTCGAACTGGCGGAACTCGAAGCGCGGGTGAAGGCGCTGTTGCGCCGCTCCCAGGGCAACGAGGCGGTCACGCTCACCTGCGGCGCGCTATCCTTCGATACCGTTTCCCGCGTGTTCACCTATCACGGCGCGCCGCTTGCGCTGACGCCGCGCGAGCATTCTGTTCTCGAAGTCCTCCTCACGCGCGCCGGACGCGCGGTATCGAAAGAAAAGCTGTTCGACGAAGTGTTTGCGCTCGACGACGACGCCAATCTGGACGCAATCGAAATCTACGTGCACCGCCTGCGCAAGAAGCTGGACTCGGCGGCGCCGGGGCGAGTGGCCATCACGACGCTGCGCGGCCTCGGCTACCTGCTCGAAGAAAAGGCGGAATGAGCGAGACCAAGCCGCTCGGCAGCCTGCGGCGGCAACTGCTGCGCTGGCTGCTGGTGCCGTTGACGGCGCTGGTCGCGCTCAATGCAGTCTTCACTTACAACAACGCGCTGGACGCAGCGGATATCGCCTACGACCGGTCGTTGCTGGCATCCACCCGCGCATTGGCGGAACGGGTATCGGTCGCCGACGGCAGGGTCGTGGTCGACGTACCCTATGTCGCGCTCGACAGCTTCGAATCGGATACGCGTGGCCGCATCTACTACAAGGTGACCGGAATCGACGGCAGCTTCGTGTCCGGTTACGACGACCTGCCGCCTCTGCCGAAGAACGCAAAACGTTCCGACGCCTACCCGGCGCTGGTGTATTTCTACCATGCGGTCTATCACGGCGAACCGGTGCGCATTGCCGGCTTGTACCAGCCGGTGTATGACGACACCATGCGCGGCATCGCGTTCATCCAGGTCGGCGAATCGCTCGAAGGGCGGCGGGACCTGTCGCGCAACATCCTGATCGACACGTTATGGCGGCAGGCTGCGCTGGTGCTCGCGGCCGCGGTGCTGGCGCACGTTTCCGTGAATTTCGTGCTGAGGCCGCTGATGCAATTGCGCATTGATGTCGAAGCGCGGGCGCCGACCGACCTGTCCGACTTCAATCCGGCGCACGTGCACCGCGAAGTCCGCCCGCTGGTGACGGCGATGAACGGGTACATGGACCGGCTGCAGATGCTGATTGCGGCCCAGCGCCGCTTCATCGCGGACGCTTCGCACCAATTGCGCACGCCGCTCACCGTACTGAAGACACAGGCGCAACTGGCGCTGCGCAGCAATGATCCGCAGGCGATGCGCGAAATCGTCGAGAGCATTGCGCAAACCACGGATGCCACTGTTCACCTTGCCAACCGCTTGCTGACGCTGGCGCGTACCGAGCACGGCGCTGCCGAAGCTGAACTGCTGCCAATGTCGCTCGTGGACACCGTACGTCAGGTTGGACTTGAGCTGGCACAAGAGGCGGTGCGTCGTCAGGTCGATCTGTCGTTCGAATCAGACCGCGATGTGATCGTGGATGGCAATGCATTGCTGCTGCACGAGATGATTGCCAACCTGGTGGACAACGCGATCCGCTACACACCGGCCGGAGGCCGGGTTGTGCTGCGCGTGCGCGATGTCGACGTCCCCTTGCTCGAAGTGGAAGACAACGGACCAGGCATCCCCGCAGCAGAACGCGAGCGGGTGTTCGCACCGTTTTATCGTGTCGCCTCCGCGCAGGAAGTAAACGCCGGCGGCAGCGGTCTCGGCCTGGCCATCGTGCACGACATCGCATTGATTCATAGAGCGTCGCTACGCCTCGAGGATGCCGATGGTGGCAGCGGCCTGAAAGTTTCCATACAGTTCCCGCGCAGCACGGGCTGCGCCAATTCCCTTTCGTCCAGCGTCGAGATCTGACCCCAGCGGACGCAACCCGTCTTCACCATGGAATCGATTTCGCGGCGTACTGCCATGCACACAACGATGGCAGGTTCGTGTCCGCCAGTCTCATAGGCCGGTTGATGCGGCACTTGCCGAAAATCAAGCTTGGCAGACACGCACACGAAACGTATGATGGCGGTTCCCCACCTTTGAAATGAGGACAGATGCCGGTTCTGGCAACTTTGATTCCAATGCACTTTCGAGAGTGACGTCGGAACGGGTTGAAAGACAAGCTTAAAAGGCTTTCTTTATCGCGCGCACAAGATCGATAAATGCAGAATGCTCATGCTTCTGTCCAGTCGAACACCGCGAACATGATCGGACATCAGTGAAAGAGATTTGAAAGGAATACCTCGGTATTCTTTCATCTCGGTATTTTTTCGCCTGTCTTCATTTCGACCAATTCCTTTGCAATAAATGAAGTGCCATCGATAGCGGCAAGTCGATGGGTTCTTGTGTCGTGCCGGATGCAATGCTGCAGCGATTGTTCTTGCATGCGCTTATTTCAGTCACATAGGGTCACACACAATACGAGAAGATTTTTGGCATGCCGCTTCGATGATCAGGCAGTCCGGTCGATGTTTGCCTGATCGGAAGACCTGCACAGACGTATCGCAGCATCAGTAAAACAAGAAAGATCGCCCGCCAATAGACCAGGCGAGAAACATGGATTGGAGAAACGACAATGGAACCGATCACACCGGTACCAGGGGTAGCTGTACGCCAAAATTTCACGTCGCTGGTTGACCTGATCCGCTATCAGGCAGAGACGCGGCCGGAACACGCTGCGCTTGTTTTTCTTGCGGACGGAGAAACGGAAACCGGCAGGCTGAGCTACGCAGGCCTGGAACGTTGCGCCCGCATCTTTGCCGCGCATCTGCAGGCCAAGGGGTTGAGCGGGCAGGCCGTGCTCCTGATGCTGCCGTCCGGCATGCATTATGTGGTCGCCTTTCTCGGCAGCCTGTATGCCGGAGCGATCCCGGTTCCGGCCTATCCTCCGGCCAACAGCATTCACACCGAGCGCCTGGCCCAGATCGTCAAGGACTGCGATGCGAAAGGCGTCGTTTTCTCCAACGCGTCCCGGCATGACGATATCCGCACCAGGCTGACGGAATTTCTGCCGCAAGGGATACAGTGCGGGTTTCTCCCGGTGGAGGAATTGCTGGAGAAGCAGGAACTCGAATGGAGAGAGCCGGTCCTGACTCACGATACCTTGGCGTATCTGCAGTACACATCCGGGTCGACCAGCCAGCCGCGCGGCGTGATGGTCACACATGGGAATCTGCTTGAACATTGCCGGCATCTGCAGCAGGGCTTGCAGCAAGACCATGACGATGTGTACGTTACCTGGCTGCCGCTGTTTCACGATCTCGGACTGATCGCGGGAATCCTCCAGCCGCTCTATCTCGGCGCAACCTCGGTGCTGATGCCGTCGATGGCGTTCCTGCAGCGTCCGGTGCGATGGCTGGATGCGATCAGCCGCTATCGCGGCACTTCCGCTTCCGCTCCCAATTTCGCCTACGAACTGTGCGCGACGACGCTGGATGAAGAGCAGCGCAAAGGCCTGGACCTGTCGAGCTGGAGCATCGCGCTCAATGGCGCGGAGCCGGTGCGCGCATCGACGATACAAAAGTTTTGCGAAAGCTTCGCGTCCTGCGGATTCCGGCCGGAAGCGATGAATCCCGCCTATGGTCTGGCGGAAGCGACGCTGACCGTTTCCTATGGCGCCAGGTTGACGGCGCCGTCCATGTGCGAGGTGGATGCCGATGCGCTGGAGCACAAACAATTCCTTCCTGCGTCCGGCCAGGGGAAAACACGCGTGCTGGTCGGCTCCGGCCGCAGTTGGCTCGATATCCGTACCGCGATCGTCGACCCGGACACGGGCCGCGTTTGCGGGGAAGGCGAGATAGGCGAGATATGGGTGCATGGACTGACGGTCGCGGACGGCTACTGGCAGCGGCCGGAACAATCCGCAATGACGTTCCGCGCCCGCCTTCCCGACGGTGACGGTCCGTTCCTGCGCACAGGCGATCTGGGCGCCCTGCATCAAGGCATGCTGTATGTGACCGGCCGCATCAAAGACCTCATCATCATCCGAGGCCGCAATCACTATCCGCAGGACATTGAACAGACGGTGTGCCCTGCGCATGCCGCGCTGGAGGACGGACACGGTGCGGCGTTTTCGATAGAAGCAGAGGGCGACGAGAGGCTGGTGATCGTGCAGGAAATCCGCCGCGCGTGGCGCAAGCGCTTCGACGGCGATGAAGTGGTGCAGGCCATTCGCAGCCTGGTGGCGGAACAGCACGGCGTGTCGGTGCATGCGGTGTTGCTGCTGAAACCGGCGTCGGTGCATATCACTTCCAGTGGAAAGATCCAGCGGCAGGCCTGCAGGAAAGACTACCTTGAGAACCGTTTCGAGGCCTTGTACTCCTGGTCGGAAACGATGGCCGGCATGGTGCCGGATCGTCCGCAAGCCGCTGATCCCGAAGGCGGTACTTCATCCGGATCCTTGACATCGCCTGCGCGCGAATCGGAAAACCTCGGTGCAATGAGCCCGGAACAGATCAAGGCGTGGGTTCAGGCGTATCTGTTGGAAAGCGCGTGCGCAGTACTCCGGATCGGAGCGGACCGGCAGGCTGAACTGGAACCGTCATTCTTGGAAATTCGACTGAACCAGCTCGGCATGGATTCATTGACGGCGATCGAGTTGTGCGGCAAGACGCTACGCGAGTTGGGGGTTGATGTCCCGGTTCATTACTTTCTTGGCAGTGCCACGGCCGGCGAGGCGGTGGATCTGATCCGCACGCAACTGATGCTGAAAAATCTCGTTGCCAATGCCGATGACGCTTCACCGGATGATGACGAGATGGAGGCATGCATATTATGAGCCTCGAATCCCTGCTCTCCGAACTGTCCCGGCTGGACGTCAAGCTCGGGCTGCTGGAGGATGAACAACTGTCCATCAAGGCGCCCAAGGGCAGACTGACGCCGGACCTGATGGATCGGCTGCGCAAGAACAAGACGGATCTGCTGGGGTGGCTCGCGCGAGAGCGGGCGAGCAGTGCCAGGGACGCGCTGCCCCCGATCAAGCCGGACCCGGAAAACCTGTATCGGCCGTTTCCGTCGGCGGACCTGCAGACCGCCTTCCTGATGGGCGACAGCGAGGACATGGAATTCCATGTCCGCCCGCACTATTATCTTGAGCAGGATTTCGATGCGCTCGATCCCGTGCGTTACGAGCAGGCGCTCAATGCGGCCGTGCACCGTCAGCGCGACAATCTCGTCGTGGTCAATGACGAGCTGCAGTTGCAGACGCTGCGGGAGTTCACGCCGGTGACGGTGGCGGTGCAGGATTTGCGCGGCATGTCCGCCGGCGAAGCAGAATCCGCATTGTCGGAAACGCGCGCTTCGATGTCGCGCCAGATGCTGCCGATTGACCGCTGGCCATGGTTCGATTGCCGCATCAGCTTGTATGGCGAAGGCAAGGCACGGCTGCATTTCAACAACAACAATGTCTTCAGCGACGGCTACGGTTCGCAGAAACTGCTGGCCGATGTGCTGCACTATTACCGTTTTCCAGAACAACCGCTGCCGGCCCTGTCGCTGAGTTTTCGCGATTGCGTGCTGGCGTTGGCCAGGCTGGAGGAATCGCCGCAAGGGCAGGCGTCGCAGCGTTACTGGCTGGACCGGATGCCGCAACTGCCGGGGCCGCCGCCATTGCCGCTCAAGGCAGGAACGAATCCGCGCACCCGTTCCCTGCTTGAGCGGCGCGAAGCGATTCTCCCGGGCGGCGAATGGATGGCCTTCAAGCATCATGCCCGCCGCTTCGGGCTGACACCGACCAATGCGCTCTACGCGGTGTATGCGGAGCTGATCTGCTGCTGGAGCGGCTCGCGTCACTTCCTGTTGAATAACATGGTCACCCATCGCTTCCCGATGCATCCGGAAGTGAAGGAGATCATCGGCAACTTCGCATCTCTGTATCCGCTGGAAGTGGACTGGCGCGATGCGGCGCCGTTCCACCGGCGCGCGCAGATGCTGCAGGAACGCATCATGGCGGATCTGCGGCATGTGCACTGGAGCGGGGTCAAGGTATTGCAGGCGCTGAATCAGGCGCAGAAGACGCCCGGACGCGCGCCGGTGCCATTCGTCGTCGGCAGCGGCTTGTTCATGAAACCGTATGACCGGCCCGGCGTCGCCTGCCTGGAAACGCCGCAGGTCTTGCTCGATCATCAGTTCTGGGAATTGACCGACGGCGGACTCTGGTTTGTCTGGGACCTGATCGAAAGCTTCTTCCCGGATGGGATGATCGATGCGATGTGGGAGGCTTACCGCGCGCTCCTGACCCGCTTCGCCCAGGATGAGCATGCCTGGTCCGAAACGGCGTTTGATTTGTTGCCGCCGGTTCAAGGTCAACAGCGCGCCCAGGCCAACGATACCGTCACTCCGGTCCCGGACGGTTTGCTGCATGAGCCGCTGGCCCGGCAGGCGACGCGGCATGCCGAAAAAACGGCGATCATCGCCTCCGGCCGCACCTTGAGCTACGCGGACCTGCGGGAGCAGGCCGACCGGCTCGCCCGCCGCCTGCTTGCTGCCGGTGTGCAGCCGCATGAACTGGTCGCCGTCATGCTGGACAAGGGATATGCGCAGGCCGCAGCCGCATTCGGGATTCTCGGCGCGGGAGCGGCCTATGTCCCGCTCGACCCGGAATGGCCGTATGACCGTATCGAATATCTGCTGGCCAATACCCGCGCCAGGGTGGTCGTCACGCGCAGGGAATTGCGCAAAGGGCTGACGCTGCCGGACGGCGTGCGGGTCATCGATATCGACGACGATGCAGGGGAGGAAGCGCTCGACCGGGTTTCCATTGCCGCCGATCCGCGAGGCCTTGCCTACGTCATTTTTACCTCCGGTTCGACCGGCAGGCCGAAGGGCGTGATGATCGACCATCGCGGCGCATTGAACACCGTGATCGACATCAACCGGCGCTTCGGGATAGGCGGACAGGACGTGGTCTTCGGCATCTCGTCCCTGTATTTCGACCTGTCTGTCTACGACCTGTTCGGCACGGTCGCTGCCGGCGCGACACTGGTGTTGCCGGATGCGGCGGACACGACCTCTCCGCAAGCCTGGATCGAAGCGGTTCGCATGCATGGCGTGACGGTCTGGAACTCGGTGCCGGCCCTGATGCAACTGCTGGTCGATGCGGCGCTGGCGTCGGATATCGTGTTGCCGTCGCTGCGCGCCGTGATGCTGAGCGGCGACTGGATTCCGGTGTCGCTGCCGCGGCAGATCCGCAAGGTGGCGCCGAATGCGCGCGTGATCAGCCTGGGCGGGGCGACCGAAGCCTCGATCTGGTCGATCCATTATCCGGTCGAGCGCCACGATAGCGACTGGGTCAGCATTCCGTATGGCCGCCCGCTTGCCAACCAGAGCTGGCATGTACTTAACGATGCCGGGACGGACTGTCCGACATGGGTGCCGGGCCATCTGCATATCGGCGGTATCGGCCTCGCGCTCGGCTACTGGGAGGATCGGGAGAAAACCGATGCCGCCTTCGTGCGCCATCCGGCAACCGGGGAACGCTTGTACCGGACAGGCGACCTCGGCCGTTATCTGCCGGACGGGAATATCGAATTCCTGGGGCGCTCCGACTTCCAGGTCAAGATCCAGGGATTCCGCGTCGAGCTTGGCGAAATCGAGCAGGCCTTGCTGTGCCATCCGGATATCCGTACCGCCACGGTGATCGCGGAAGGGAGCGCGGCCGGTAGCGCAGCCGGTAAGCGCCTGCTGGCTTTCGTTGTGCCGGAAGACGGGCGTCTTCCGCTCGTCGCGGAGGTGCAGGAATTCTTGCGCAACCGTTTGCCGCGCTACATGGTGCCCGGCCAGATCGGCTTTCTGCAGCAGTTGCCGTTGACCGCCAACGGCAAGGTCGACCGCCAGGCCTTGCTCAACATGGGCGCTGGTGCATGCCAGGAAAAGCAGGGTCATGTCGCTCCCGGCAGCGCGACGGAAAAGGAGCTGGCCGCCATCTGGGAAGAAGTGCTGGGGATGTCGCCGGTAGGCGTGCATGACGACTTCTTCGAACTCGGCGGCCAATCGTTTGCCGCCGTCAGGGTGATGACGCGCATTGCCCGGCACTTCGGACGCCGCCTGCCGCTGTCGGTCCTGCTGGAAGGCCGCACCATCGCCAGCCTGGCGCAGCGCCTGCGGCAAGGTGACACCTGGTCGCCGCTGGTACCGGTGAACGCCCGGCGCGGCAGCGGCCGTCCCTGCTTTTTCGTCCATCCCGCCGGCGGCAATGTCCTGTGCTATCGCGATCTCGCGGAAAGACTGGACCGGCCGTTCTACGGTTTGCAGGCAGCCGGCCTGTATGGCGAGCAGTCGCCTTTGCAGGACATTGAGCGGATGGCAGAGCTGTATGCGCAGGCGATCCGGCAAGTGCAGCCGTCCGGCCCCTATCTGCTGGGAGGCTGGTCGTCCGGCGGCATCATCGCGTTTGCGATTGCGCACTTGCTGGAACGGCGGGGGGAAACCGTCGAGCGCGTTCTCATGCTCGATACACCCGCACCCTTGCAGCACGATTATGTGGACGACGCAACGATGCTGGCCTGGTTCCTGGAAGACCTCGACATCGGCTTCAGCGCATCCCGCATTGCGCCCGGCGAATTCTCCGGCCTCGGACTCGCTGATGCCATTTCTCTGCTCGCGCAGCGCAAGGAGATCGCGGTTGATGTCGATCCTCAGCAGTTGGAGTCCGTCTACGGCGTGTTCCGGGGCATCATCGATGCATGTCGCCGGTATCGTCCCGAGCAGGTCCATGCGCCGATCAGCGTGCTGCGCGCCGGGGAGGGTAGGGTCAGCGAATTCATCGGCCATCCGGCCGATCACACACCCGACTGGGGTTGGTCGCTCTTCACGCGCGGCCCGGTATCGAGCACGGTCATTCCCGGCAATCACTACACGATCCTGTCGCCGCAACATGGGGCCGTTCTATCCGCCGCAATCGGGCATCAACTGAATCAGAGCGCATAAAAAAGCCCGGACAAGGGGGCAAGGGAGACAAGCATGGAGCAGTTACTCTTTGATTTGAGCAAACTGGGGATCAAGCTCGGCCTCGACGGCGACGAGTTGCGGGTGTCGGCCCCGCAAGGCGTGCTGACCGAGGAATTGCGGCAGACCTTGCGCGCGCAAAAGGATCAACTACGCTACCTTCTGCAGAAAACGCAGGGGGCCGGCAGTGCAGCGTTCCCCTTGCCGGCAGCCGATCCGGCCCGGCGCTTCGAGCCTTTTCCCCTGACCGAAATGCAGCATGCCTATTGGGTCGGCCGCGACAGCGCGCTGGAGATGGGCAATGTCGCAACGCATCTGTACGTCGAATTCGATTGCCGCGATCTTGACGTCACGCGTCTCGAAGACGCGCTGTGCAGGATGATCGACCGTCACGACATGCTGCGCGCCGTGGTCGGACACGACGGCATGCAACGCATCCTGTCGGACGTGCCGCGCTATCGGATTGCGGTCGACGACTGCTCGGCGGCGTCGCCGGAGCAGGCGGAAAGCGCGATCGCCGCGAACCGCGATGCCTTGTCGCACGAGGTGCGCAAGGCCGATCAATGGCCGTTGTTCGAGGTCCGCGCAACATTGTTGCCTGCATCCCGCCTGCGCCTGCACGTCAGTCTCGATCTGCTGATCCTCGATGCGGCCAGCATATTCTTTTTCTTCCAGGAGTGGCATCAGTTGTATCAACATCCGGAAATCGAACTGCCGTGCTTCGGCATTTCGTTCCGTGATTGCGTGCTGGCGGAACAAGCCCGCCGGCAGTCCGAAGCGACTCGCCGTGCGCATGCATACTGGATGGAGCGCGTCGACACATTGCCGGCATCGCCGCCACTGCCGCTGCGGTCCGATCCGGCGGCTCGCCATGCCCCCCGCTTCAGCCGGCGCGAGTCCAGGCTGGAAAGAGTGCGCTGGGACGGACTGAAGGCGGTCATTCGCAGCAAAGGACTGACACCGTCCACCTTCCTGCTGGCGGTCTATGCGCAGGTGCTTGCACGCTGGAGCGCGACATCGCATTTCACTCTGAATGTCACGGTGTCGAACCGTCCGCCGCTGCACCAGGACATCAGCCGCCTGATAGGCGACTTTACCTCGCTGGTCATGCATGAAGTTGACCAGCGCGACCGGCGTCTCAGCTTTCTGGATTTCGCGCGCACATTGCAGCAGCAGTTCATGACCGATCTCGATCATCGCCAGGTGAGCGGCGTGACCGTGCTGCGCGAATGGGCGAAGCGCCGCGGCATTGCCCTTCAGGCGACCATGCCCGTGGTGTTCAGCAGCGGGTTGACCGGAAGCGGCGACCAGGAGGTCGGCAACCTGGAACAATTCGGGCCGAAAGTCTACAGCGTCAGTCAGACTTCTCAAGTATGGCTTGACCATCATGTGGTTGAAGTGAACGGCGACCTCGTCTTCAACTGGGATGCCGCGGATGCGGTATTCGAGGACGGCGTGCTCGACGCCATGTTTGCCGCGTATTGCAATGTCCTCGACCGGCTGTGCGAGGATGCGTCGTTGTGGGACAGTGTCGATATCGTTGCGTTGCCAAAGGAAATGCAGTTGCGGCGCGAGCAGGCAAACCTGACCTCGCACGATGTACCCCATCGAAAAATCCATGCCGGATTCGTCGAGCATGCGCGCGAGCATCCCGATGCCGTTGCACTGATATCGCCGGAACGCACGATGACCTACGGCGAATTGCTGGCTGAAAGCTGCGCCGTCGCCGACTGGCTGATCGGCGACGGCGTGCATGCCGGACAGCCGGTGGCGGTGCTGATGCGCAAAGGGTGGGAGCAGATCGTCGCGGTATACGGCACGCTGCTCGCGGGCGGCGCCTACATGCCGATCGATGCCGACCTGCCGCTCAAGCGGCAACTGGAACTGCTGCGGATCGGCGAAGCCGGTCATGTCCTGACACAGCCGGCGAGCAATCGCATCGAACCGGACAGCGGCGGATGGAAGGTGCACGAGATCCGTGCCGGCGCCAGCGCGGACTACAGTGCCGCGCATGCGAAGCGGCTCGATGCCGGCCTCACCGACCTGGCCTATGTCATCTTCACCTCGGGCACCACCGGCGTCCCCAAGGGCGTGATGATCGATCACCGCGGCGCGATGAACACGATCGCGCATGTCAACCGACTGTTTGGCGTCGGCCCGCAGGACAGGGTGCTGGGCGTGTCGTCGCTGAGTTTCGACCTGTCGGTCTACGATATTTTCGGATTGCATGCGGCCGGTGGGGCGCTCGTGCTGCCCGATCATGCGAAGGGCCATGACCCGCTCCATTGGCGCGACCTGATCGTGGAGCATCGCGTCACGCTGTGGAATTCCGCGCCGCAGTTGATGAAGATGTTGATGGACAGCTTCTACTCCGGCGAAACGGAGACCGCGCCGTTGCGCACCGTCCTGCTGTCCGGCGACTTCATTCCGCTCGACCTGCCCGGGCGGATTCGCAGCCGCTATGTGCAGGCCGCCGTCGTCAGCCTGGGCGGCGCGACCGAAGCGTCCATCTGGTCGATTTATTACCCGGTGAAGGAGATCGATGCGACCTGGGCGAGCATTCCATATGGCATGCCCTTGCCCAACCAGACCATCCGGGTCTGCGACAGCGCGTTGCGGCCCTGTCCGGATCATGTCAAGGGCCGCATCTTCATCGGCGGGATCGGTCTTGCCGCCGGCTACTGGCGCGATGCGGAAAAAACTGTGGCACGTTTCATCACCCATCCCGAAACGGGCGAGCGCCTGTACGACACCGGCGACCTGGGACGCTACGCGGCTGACGGCAACGTGATCATACTCGGGCGCGACGACGGGCAAGTCAAAATCCGCGGTCATCGCGTGGAGCTGGGTGAAATCGAAGCCGTGCTGAACCAGCATGCCGGCATCAGGCAGGCGGTGGTGCTGGCGACGCCGGGCCCGGCGGAACATCGCCGGCTCGCCGCCTACATTGAGCCGGCCGTCCGGGAACTGTCCGAACAGACGCTGCGGGATTATTTGTCCGATCGCCTGCCGGACTACATGGTGCCGCGCCATTTGATGCTGATGGACGCCATGCCGGTATCGGCCAACGGAAAAATCGACTATCGCGCACTGCCCGAGATATCGATGGATCCGGAATCCGGAGGGCATGATCTCGTCTTGCCGCGCAACGCGACGGAACAGACCATTTTCGATGCATGGTCTCGCGTGATCGCGGGTTGCGAGATCGGCGTCACCGACAATTTCTTCGATCTGGGCGGAGACTCGATCCTGGCGACGCAACTGGTGCGCGAACTGAATGCGGTGCTGCCTGCATTCAATCTGGAGATGCACGAGTTGTTCGAATCGCTCACGATCGAATCGCTGGCTGCCTTGTACCAGGCACGCGTGCAGGAGGGCGGGGATGCGCAGTGCCCGGATACAGCGCATCGGGACGAGGCCGATGCGGATGCCATGCTGGCCGACGTTCAAGCTGCAATCGAAGGCTTCGCCGATATCGATTTCAATCGGCCGGAACCGGATCATGCGGTATCCGCGTTTGCGCCGGAAGCCGTGCTGCTGACCGGCGCTACGGGCTGGATCGGCGCGCACGTGCTGTTCGAACTGTTGTCGCTCACCAGGGCGAAGGTGTTTTGCCTGGTACGCCGGTGTGGAACGCCCGGAAGCGCTGTTGCGCCGATCGAGGCGATGCAGCGTCACGGCCTTGGCGTCGAGCCGTCATGGCACGAGCGTGTGGAGCTTGTCTACGGCGATCTGGCAAGGCCGCAACTGGGCATGGAGCAAGCCGATTGGCAAGACCTTGCCGAGTTGGTGGACGCGATTTACCACCTGGGCGCGTCGCTCAATGTCATGGTCGATTATGCGACGCACCGCAATGTGAATGTCGATCCGGTCGTGCCGCTGGTGCAGCTCGCCGCCGAGCATCACGTGAAGCCTGTGTTCTTCTGTTCGCCGATGGCCGTGTCGCGGCGCCGGACCGAAACCGGCATGACCGTATTGCACGAAGAACGCGCACATGCCGATCCTGCCGGCATTCCGACCGGGTACGCGCAATCCAAATGGGTAGCCGAGCAGGTGCTGCTTGCCGCGGCCGGGCGCGGACTGCCGGTCCGGATATACCGGACCTCGCATGCCTTGCCGTCGCTTCGCACCGGCCAGATAAAGCCGAACGACACCTACGCCACCGTGCTGCAGGCCGCGTGCGCCGCCGGCGTTATTCCCGACTGGAGCGATTCCGCATTCAACGGCATTCCTGTCGACATTTTTGCCCGCCTGCTGGTGGAGAACTCGTTGCTGCAGGACGGGCACCGCGGCATCGTGCATCTGGAAAACCGTCATCCGCTCGATCTCAAATCGCTGATCGGCATCCTGCTGGAGGACAGTGCAAGCATCCGCGGTGACGTTGCATGCGTCGGCATCGAAGAGTGGAAGGCGCATTGCCTGGAAGCCGCAGCAAGATTGCCGCAAGAGAGCGCCGGCCTGGCGAATTTTCTGTTCACCCCGCGTCCCTTCGGATCGGCGGTGGAGAACATGTTCGGTGCGCATCCGATCGATACCGGGTATGTCGAGCGTCTCGGGCGGGCATCGCAACTGTCCGACCTGACGCCCGCAGCCTACTGGCGCATGGTCAGGCGCAATGCGGGATGGTGAACGGCACGGCATCACAAAAATCTTCAAACGTCAATCAAAGGGGGAGTGCAAATGAACAAGAGCGAACGCATGAGAAGCATCGTGGCACAGGGATGGCTTGCGATGTTCATGGTTTTTCTTGCTAACATCGTGATGGACCTGGTCCGGATCCTGATCACCGGGACCCAGGTCCAATGGGCCGAACACATGGGAATGCAGGGGGTGAAATTCATCCTGGTGGTGATGGCGGTGTATGCGGTGATGCCGGTTCTGGTGAGAACACTATCGGCGCGCTGGTTCAGGGGCGCGGTGATAGGCGTCACTGTGCTCATGACCTTGTTTGTTGGCGCGCACGAGGTTTCGCACCTGGTGGCATCCGACAAGCCGTTCGGCCTGCTGCATGCGCTCGACATCACCCACCATCTGCTCGGCATCTGGGTGCTGGTCGCTGCCGTCGCGTGGTTCCGGCAGCCGGACTGAAGACGATCATGCATCACGGTGCGCATGATCATCCCCGCAAGTACGACTTCATCGTCGTCGGCGGGGGCTCGTCCGGAGCGGTCGTCGCCGGCCGGCTGAGCGAGGATACGGAGCGGAGCGTGCTGTTGCTGGAGGCGGGGCCTGAACAGGCTGCGTCGGAAGAGGCGCTTTGCGCGGTTCGGAACGCCAACCAGGTTGCCGTCGTTCCCGGTCTCAACTGGAAAATTTCCAGCCGCATCAAAAATGATGCGCGCAGCGATGCGGGGATGTTCGATTACCAGGCCGGCAAGGTACTGGGAGGTTCTTCGGCGATCAATGCGGTCCAGGCATTGCGCGGCGCGCCGGACGACTTCGACGAATGGGCCGTCGAATGCGGCAGCCAATGGGGGTGGCAGGCGGTGCTGCCGTACTATCGCGCTCTCGAAGACGATCGGATCGGTTCGGACACCCTGCACGGGCGCGGCGGTCCGATACCGATCCGGCGCGAACGCAAGGACCAGCTCACGCCCTTGCAGGCAGGATTGATGGACGCATGCACTTCGCACGGCTTCGCCGAAACGGAAGACCACAACGATCCTGCAACGACCGGCGTCGGCATCATTCCAAAAAACGTGCTCGACGGTGTGCGCATCTCCGCCGCGGCGGCTTACCTGGCGCCGGCGCGCAGGCGACCCAATCTGACGATCGTCACTGGCGCGCACGCGACCCGTCTCGTCTGGGGAAGCGCGGGGCGATGCGACGGCGTGCAGGCCGAGATCGCAGGACGGTCATGCGATTTTTCCGGCGACAAGATCGTCGTCTGTGCGGGCGCGATCAATACGCCGTCGCTGCTGATGCGCTCCGGGATCGGAAGTCCGGCGCTCCTTGAACCGCTGGACATCGCCGTAAAACTCCCGTTGGGCGGTGTCGGCAAGAACCTGATGGATCACCCGGTGGTGGGTATCTGGGGCGTGCCGAAACAGAATGCATGCGTTCCGGGCGAACCCTTGCGCCAGACCCTGCTGCGCTATTCCTCCAGCGATTCCGGTTATCGGGACGACATGCATGTCTGCATGATGGCCGGGTTGAAGGTGGCCGATATGTTCCCGGCACGGGCATCGACTTCCGGCTTGTCGACAATCGCTGGATTGACGGTGTGTTTCAACAAATCGGCGTCGCGCGGATCGGTCCGTATTTCCTCGGCCGATCCGCATGCCAGGCCCGATGTCTCGCTCAACTGCCTGGGAGAAAAAGGCGACGTTGCGCCGCTCATGGAGGGCATCCGTCTGGCGTGGCGCTTGCTGCAGCATGCCGGCTTGCGTTCGCGTTTCGAGCAGATCCTTGCATGGACCGATGGCATGGTCGCGTCCGATGTCGCGCTGGAACGCGCCGTCATGACTTTTGTCCGGCCGGCGGCGCACTTCTGCGGCTCGGCCAGGATGGGACCGTCGCCCGACAGGGGAGCGGTGGTCGACGCGCAAGGCCGCGTTCATGGAACCGACAACCTGTGGGTAGCGGATGCCTCGATCATGCCGCGCATTCCCGGCGCGCCGACGCACCTGACCGTGCTCATGATCGCCGAAAAGATCGCAGCCGGGCTGCGGGAGGGGCATTGATCATGCAGGAGCGCGGAAGTCTGCGGCGTTTCGGTGGCGGACCAGAGCCTTCGGTGCGGCTGGTGTGTTTCCCCTGGTGCGGCGCCGGCGCTTCGGTCTATCGCCGCTTCGCCGCCGGACTGCCGGACCATATCGAACTGCTCGCTGTGCAATTGCCGGGCAGGGAAGACCGCTTCGGCGAATCCAGACTGCGCCGTATGACCCATATCGTGGAGCACATGATGGAAGACCTGCTTCCGCTGTGCGACCGGACATTGGTCCTGTTCGGTCACAGCATGGGCGCACTGGTCGCCTATGAAACCGCGCTGGCATTGCGGGGGCGGATCGGACGCGAGCCGCATCTGCTGATCGTCTCCGGCCATGATGCGCCGGCAGGCAGGAGTGACCGCGAGCAGCGGTGGCATATCGCCGGCGAAGAAGCATTCATCGAGAACCTGCGCCGGCTCGGCGGCACGCCGGCGGAAATTCTCGCGGATCGCCAAATGATGCGTGCGCTGATGCCGATGCTGCGTGCCGATTACGAAGCACTGGAAACCTATGCGCCGCAGCCGGCGCTGCCGCTGTCCTGCCCGCTGCTCGTGTGTGCGGGCGAGAACGATGGGGAAGTGTCACGCAATGGCATCGAAGCGTGGCGCGGATATGTCTCCGGAAAATGCCATGTGCAGCGGTTTGACGGAGACCATTTTTATCTGCATTCGCAGCCGCGCGTATTGACCAGGCATCTCGCGGCGTGGATTGCGGAGCTGGGATGTTCGGAAACCTGAAAAATCAAAGCGTGCAGGACCGCAGGGTTTTGGAAATGAAAAAGGAGGTGAACGATGCATAAATCAGTCTATCGCGTGTTTTTTTATCTGACGATCCTGGCGCCGGCGCTGGCGTACGCGCATTCGGAACATGAGGCAACCAGCTTCATGGGCGGATTGCTGCATCCCTTGCTGGGGCCGGATCATCTGCTGGCGATGTTGAGCGTGGGGATCATCAGCGCGCTGATCGGCGGCCGCGCCATCTACTGGGTGCCGGGTGCGTTCGTGGCTTTCATGCTGGTCGGCGGCACGCTCGGCGTGCTGGGGGTGGCCTTGCCGCATGTCGAGCTGGGGATCGCGCTGTCGGTGCTGCTGCTGGGCGGCGGCATCGCCATGCCGCGCTTGTTCCCGGTATGGCTGACGATGTGCGTTGTCGCGTTCTTCGGCTCCCTGCACGGCAACGCGCATGGTGTGGAAATGCCGCAGTCCGCCGTGCCGGTGTTCTACAGTCTCGGCTTCATCGTCAGCACCGCATCGATTCACCTTGCCGGCGTCGGCATCGGCATGATTCCCTGGCTGCACTGGCGGAACCGGTTGCCGATGGGTGCGATGGGCATCGTGATCGCGCTGGTCGGTGTCCATTTCCTGGTTCAGACGGGCGCCTGAGGCGCGCGCCATGTCAACCAATGCCATCCCATCGATGCATGCGATGAACGCCCGCCGGACTTGGGACGATATTATCGTCGGAGCCGGTTCCTCCGGCTGTGTGCTCGCGAGCCGCCTGTCGGAGCGGCGGGATCGTCAGGTGCTGCTGATCGAGGCCGGACCGGACTTTCCGCAGGCCGACCAGATGCCGGCGCCGCTCCGGCACGCAGCATCGCCGGTCATGTCCGGCTACAACTGGGATTTTGCGGCGAACCTGCGCGCGAGCAGCCTGTTCCAGAACATGCTGCAGTCGGTCGGCGCACTGGCGGCGGCTCGCCCCGGCGAGGTGCTGACAGCGGCCAGGGCGCTCATGCGCGCTCCCCAGTCGCTGGCGAGCGCATTGCAGCAGTTTCCGTATGCGGTCGGCAAGGTGGTGGGCGGCTCGTCCGCGGTCAACGGCACGCTTGCGCTCAGGGCGTTCAAGGAAGACTTCGACAAGTGGTGCACAGCGGGCAATCCGGAGTGGAGCTGGGAGCAGGTGGCGCCGTACTTCAGGAAGATCGAGGACGACCGCGATTTTTCCGATGAACGGCATGGCAGCGACGGCCCGATTCCGATCGGCAGAGCACGCATGCAACACTGGCATGAGTTGCAGACGGCCTTCCACACAGCCTGCACGGAGCTCGGCTTGCCGGCGCTGGATGATTTCAACGGCCCCGCGGCTGCCGGCGTCGGCGCGGTGCCGAGCAACAGCATCGACGGCGTTCGCATATCGACTGCATCGGCGTATCTGGCGCAGGCAAGAGCGCGGCCCAATCTCACGATTCTTGCGGACAGCACTGTGGACAAACTGCTGTTCGACGGCCGGCGCGTCGTCGGCGTCGAACTGCGCGATCAATACGGCAGGCGGCAACAGGTCAGCGGCCAGCGGGTTACGCTCAGCGCCGGGG
This sequence comes from uncultured Noviherbaspirillum sp., assembly GCA_966212445.1. Classification (GTDB taxonomy): domain Bacteria; phylum Pseudomonadota; class Gammaproteobacteria; order Burkholderiales; family Burkholderiaceae_D; genus Noviherbaspirillum. The sequence continues at coordinate 93,650 of CBIHRJ010000010.1, forward strand.
CGATCAATAGCGTCGCCGTCCTGTTGCGCTCCGGAGTCGGCAACAGCAGTCTATGCCGCTCGCTCGGCGTACCGCCGGTCATCGACTTGCCGGGAGTGGGCGAAAACCTGTGCGATCACCCGGCAGTCATCCTGTGGATGACGCCCAAGGCGGGAATCTGCGAAGAGGGCCAGGCCTGCCACCAGGTGATGGCGCGCGCCTGCAGCGACCGCACCATGGTGCCGGATATCAACCTGTTCATGTTGAGCAACGTGGTGACCGCGAAGGTGCCGCTGCTGGGCGATCTGCTGCGCACGCCGCTGGCCTCCGGCATCTCCGTCGTCATGACCAATCCGGTTTCGCGCGGAAGAGTATTCCTGGACAACGCCGCACCGGGCGGCAAGCCGGTCATCGACCTGAACCTGGCCGCCGCGCCGGAAGACATGGAGCGCCTGATGCACGGCGTCCGGCTGGCATGGCAGATCGCCCGTTCCCGGCCGGTGGCGGAACGTACGCAGTCGGTCTTCATGTGGAGCGAAGCGGCCATCCGCAACGACAGCATCCTCAGGAGCGCAATCACCCGATTCATCGGTGCGACCTGGCATGCATGCGGCACCGCGCGCATGGGGCCGGCGGACGATCCGATGGCGGTGGTCGACCAGTACTGCCGGCTGCACGGCGCGGAAAACCTGCGTGTGGCGGACGCCTCGGTCATGCCGTTTATCCCGGCTGCGTCGACCAATCTGAGTTGCATCATGCTGGCCGAACGCGTGGCGGATTGGATGACGCAGGAGGCGGCATGAGGGGACGAACATTCACTGTTTTTTTGGAGAGAACCATGTACCGGATTCAAGCAGGACGAGCAGGACTCGCGTTGATCGTCGCATTGGCCGCGTTTCTGCCGCTGTCGGCGCGTGCCGCCTTGCCGGCGACGGAAATCGTCGAGAAGGCGGAGCAATTGTTATGGGGGAAAACGGCTGTCGGCGAGTTCGACATGACGATCACCACGCCGACCTGGTCCCGGACCCTGGCATTGCTTGTGTGGATGGACCGTCCGACCAGATCCTTCCTGCGCATCGCCGCGCCGGCGAAAGATGCGGGGATCACCTCGCTGCGCATCGGTTCGGAGATGTGGAACTACCTGCCGGCCATCGAAAGGACCATCAAGATCCCGCCGTCGCTGATGCTGCAGCCCTGGCTGGGCTCGGACTTCACCAACGACGACCTGGTCAAGGAAAGCAGCATCGTCACCGATTACACCCACCGCCTGCTGGCCGAACAGAACGTCGGCGGCAACGAGGCCTACCGGATCGAAGGTTTGCCGAAGCCGGAAGCCGCCGTGGTCTGGGGCAAGATCGTCTATTCGATCCGCAAGAGCGATTTCGTCCCGCTCAAGCTGGAGTATTACGACGAGCGCGGCAATCTCATTCGCGAATTGACGTATTCCGACGTGCGCACCCTGGACGGCCGGCCGATACCGACCCGGTGGGAAATGGTGCCGGTGACGAAGCCCGGCAAGAAAACGACGATCACCGTCAAAAAAATTTCCTATGACCGTCCGATCGGCGGCGACGTTTTCTCTCTACGCAACCTGAAGCAGAAAGGATAAACCATGGACCGCATCTCACCCGCCGGCATTCCGCTGATACAGATCGAACAGGTAGCCAAGGTGTACAAGCAGGGCGACATGCCGGTGCATGCCCTGGACGAGATCAGCACCGAATTCGGCCATGGCGAATTCACCGCCCTGGTCGGACCTTCCGGTTCCGGCAAGACCACGCTGCTGAACCTGATCGGCGCGCTCGACACGCCGACCTCGGGGCGCATCGTGCTCGGCGGCGAAACCCTGGCCGGCCGGACGCGCGCGCAACTGGCCGAACTCCGAAGGAGAAAGATCGGCTTCATCTTCCAGGACTACAACCTGTTCCCGGTGCTGTCGGCGCTGGAAAACGTCGAATATGTCCTGCTGCTGCAGGGTGTGCCGGCGCACGAAAGGCGCCAGCGCGCCGACGCGGCGCTCAAGTCGGTCGGGCTCGACGGCTGCCAGCAGCGGCGCCCGTCCCAGCTCTCCGGCGGACAGCAGCAGCGTGTGGCGATCGCCCGTGCCATCGCACCCGAGCCCTTGCTGGTTCTGGCGGACGAGCCGACGGCCAACCTGGATTCGGAAACCGGTGGCGCACTCATCGACACCATGCTCGAATTGAACCGCACGAAAGGCATCACTTTCCTGTTTTCCACCCATGACGACATGGTCATGCGTCACGCAACGCGCCTGGTCCGGCTCAAGGACGGCAAGCTCGTGGAGGACGGCGCACATGCAATTCATTAAGCTTGCCTGGCGCAACATCCTGCGCAATCCGCGGCGTACTGCCCTGACGCTGTCGGCGTTCTCGCTCGGCGTGGCGGCGCTGGTGTTCGCATGGTCGGTCTTCGACGGCAGCAATGCGCAGATGATCGGCAACATGACCGGCAACTACACGGGTTACATCCAGGTGCATGCGCGCGGATACACGGATGATCCGAGTGTCGATCGGGCCTTCGATGCCGGCGACATCGCCGCGCTGCGCGCGAACGAGATACCCGGGGTGGTCGCCGCGTCGACGCGCATGGATACCATGGCGCTGGTCAGTTCGACAGACAATTCACGCGGCCTGATCCTGACCGGCGTTGATCCCACGATGGAACCGAAGGTGACAGCGCTCGGCGGGAAGATGACGGCTGGGCGCTATTTCCGTCCCGGCGATCGCGGCGGCATCCTGATCGGCAAAGCGCTCGGCAAGGTGCTGGGCGTCGGCATCGGCGACGAAGTCGCGGTGCTGACCCAAGGCATGCAGGGATCGATCGGCGCGCAACGCTACCGGGTGCAGGGACTGTATGACACGCAGAACGATATGGTCGACGGCTTGCAGGCGTTCATTACCAGGGACGACGCGGGAGAGCTGCTGTCCTCCGCCGGGAAGATGACCACCGTCGCATTGAAGTTGAACGACCGCGACATGACGGACGACATCGTTCAGGAGATCAGGCTCAGACTCGGCAACAGGTTTGAAGTGGAGGGCTGGCGGCAATTGCTTCCGGAAGTCGCGCAGTCCGTCGATTTTCACGAGTCGGTCGGCCGGGTGGTGACCATGCTGCTGTTCGGCATCGTGGCCATCGGCGTCGCCAACACGGTGCTGATGTCCGTGATGGAACGGCTGCGCGAGTTCGGCGTCATGCTGGCGCTGGGCACCGCGCCCTTGCATGTGTTCCGTCTCATCATCTGCGAAGGCTTGCTGATCGGCCTGATCGGCTTCGCGATCGGCCTTGCCATCGGCTATGGCGTGGTGGCGCATTTCGGCTCGACCGGGATTGAATTCACGCAACAGGCGCAGGCCATACAGAGCATGAAAGGCGTGACGCGCACCATTTATCCGCATCTCGGCGTTGCGCGCATGCTGTACATTTCCACCGCCGTGCTGATCGTGATCATCGCGGCCAGCCTCTATCCGGCGTGGAAGGTGGCGCGCCTGCTGCCGCTGCGGGCAATGCGCGGACTGGCCGGGGAAGCGGCCGACGTTCCCGTGCCCATCGCCGCGGACGTACAGCCGGCCGACCGCTTCCTGCTGCTGACGCTGGCGTTGCGCAACCTGAGCCGGCATGCGGCGCGCAGTTGGCTGACGCTGCTTGCCGTCGCTTTCGGGCTTGGCCTGTTTGTTTTCATGAGCAGCATTGCCAATGGCTTCTATACGCAGATCGTGGAAAACGCGACCGGCATGGTCAGTGGCGACGCGCAGATCCAGCACAAGGATTTCAAGAACGACATGAAGCCCACGCTGACGCTTGACGGCGGCATGCGCCTGCTCGAACAGGTGCGCAAGCTGCCGTCCGTCGCCGGCGCCACGTCCCGCGTCCAGACCACGGCGATGATCACCAGCGCGACAAAATCGCTGCCGATCATGCTGATCGGCGCCGACCCGGTCACGGAGCCGGAAGTGACCATACTGCACAAGTCGGTAAAGGAGGGGAGTTACCTGCTGCCGGGCCACAACCGGGAAATCGTCATCGGCAGGAAGCTGGCGGAATTGCTGCATGTCGGCATCGGGGAAAAAGTGGTGGTGATGGCGCAGGATGTCCATGGCGACCTGGCGTCGGAAGCCTTCCTGGTGTCCGGCATGTTCTACACGGGCAGCCATAGCTTCGATGACGTCATCGCGCATGTCACGCTCCCCGCCATCCAGAAGATGCTGGCGATGGACGGCGGCATCACCAACATCGTGCTGCGCATGAAGGACCGCGACGAGAATCCCGCCGCGGCGCTGGAGCAGGTGCGGGCGCTGGTTCCGCCCGGCGATATGCGCCTGCTGCGCTGGCAGGAACTGGTGCCGGAGGCGGCGCAGATGAACACCATTTTCAAACGCAGCCTGTCGATCCTCCTCGCTATCGTGCTGACCATGGTGTCGGTGGTCATCGTGAACACCATCCTGATGTCGGTCATGGAACGCACCCGTGAATTCGGGATGATGCTCGCTCTCGGGAGCCGTCCCGGCCAGATTGTCCGCCTGGTCCAGCTCGAATCGCTCATCCTCGGTCTGCTGGGAACGGTAGCCGGTCTTGGCCTCGGCGTGCTGCTCACCCTGATGCATGTCAACGGCGTGAACATGAAAACGCATGGCGCGGCGATTCCGGGCGTGACCAACGTGATCTATCCGGAACTGTCCGGTCTCGCTCTCGCGGTGCCGGGCGTACTGCTGCCTTTACTTGCGCTGCTGGCGGCGTTCTATCCGGCGCTGCGCGCATCGCGGCTGGACCCGGTACAGGCGATCCGTCATGGTTGAGCGGCGACTGTTGTGGCGACTGTTGCGGCGCGCCCGCTCAGCTTCGCTGGGCGTGGGCCTTTTCGCATGTGCCCTCGTCGCGGCACATGCGGCCGCGGACACCGAGGATGCGCCAGCGGGGACGATGCAGTTCGCCGGCTATGCGAAAACCATCCTGATGGATTCGACAACGCCGGATCCTGCCGATGAGCGCTACACCTTGTCCGTCAACCGCCTGCGCTTGAAAATGACTTACGACATGCCGTCGCGCTTGCAGTTGCATGTCGAACACGACACGGAAGTGCGCGCCGGCAGCTACCTGCACACCGCCGCTTTCGCCCAGGACCAAAACGCACCGGCACGGCAGTACTGGAGCGACGGCAGCGTCTTCGCCGACAAACCCGGCTACCAGGCGACGCAACGCCTGTTCCGGGCCTACGCCAGGTTCTCCGCGGGCGCGGCCGATCTCACGCTTGGCCGGCAACGCATTCCGCTCGGCACCGGGCGCATGTGGAGCACGCTCGACATGCTGAACCCGATCAATCCGTTGCAGGTCGAGCGCGACGAATATATCGGCGTCGATGCCGCGCTGCTGGAGTACAAGACCGGGCCGCTGTCGCGGGTCAGTGTCGTCTATGCGCCCGACCCGGCACGCGTGAGCAAGCGCTGGTTGTCCCAGTACCGGACCAACCTGGACGAGACCGATCTTGCATTCAGTTACGGCAACTATTGGGGCGACCGTATCGTGGCGGTCGACTTCGCCACGCAGCTTGGCGACGCGGGACTGCATGGCGAGGCCGCACATGTTTCGCCCCAAGGAGGACGGACCTACGGCAAGGTGCTGCTTGGCTTCGACTACATCTTTCCCAACACCTTCGGCATTGCCGCCGAGGCTTACGTCTCCAGCCAGCGCAGGTCGGAACGGCTGACGCAGTTCGCGCGCAATCCGCAGTTGATGCAGGTGGCGCCGTTCGGCAGCAGATATGCCGGCGTAGCATTGAGCTACGAGTTCACTCCGCTGTTCAAGACGGCGACGTATTTTCTGTTCAACCTGTCGGATAACGGCAGCTTCGTGTCTCCCACCCTGACGTATTCCATCTCCGACAATCTCACGGCGTCCGGCGGCGCGCAGTTCTTTTCTGGCAGCGCCGATAGCGATTATGGCCGGGGGAAAAATCTGTACTACATGCAACTGCAGTGGTTTTTCTAGAGCGTTTTTCCTGTCAGTGAAAGAGAGCCTACGCTGGCCGCGTCATCTCCATCCGCACAGCGGGTTTGATTTTCCGCAAAGCCGCACCTCCTTGTGAAAGCAAAGTGACAGCAACCGACCTGAATAATGGTCTGCATCGTTTTCAACCACAAGGAATCCCATGCAGATAACAGGTATGTTGCACGGCTCCAGGCTGCTGCAGTTCGCCGGCTTTCCGTCGGCCGAAGTGATCGGGCCCGATGCCAGCGAGGCGGAGATAACGCAACTCATCGAGCGCCACGGTTCGGTGTTTGTGAAACCGGTGTTCAAGGGCGGTGTCGGCAAGAAAGGAAAGGCGGGACTGCTCGGGCGCGCGCGCGATCTCAAGAGCGCGCTGAACGAGAAGGAGCGCCTGTACTTCGCCGAGCACCGGCACGGCAATCATGTGGTGAAAGCCAACGGCGTCACCTTCGAGGGCGCGGTGCGGGCCGAGCACGAGATCTACTTTTCGATCACCGATTCCACCCGCTTTCGCGCACCGACCATGACGCTCAGCCACCGCGGCGGCATGGATGTGGAAGAGCTCGACAAGAGCCTGGTCGCGCAGATTCCGTTTGAAGCGCTCACCGGACTGAAGGCCTTCGTCGTGGCGAATGCACTGTCGGGCCTGAAAGCGCCGAAGGAAGTCATCTCGCCGCTGGTGCAGCAACTGCCGAAGCTGTGGGAGCTGTATCACAACTTCGGCATGACGACGCTGGAACTCAACCCGATCCGCATGCAGCCAGGCCGCAACGGCAAACTCACACCGGTTGCCTGCGACTTCAAATGCGGCTTCGACCGCGATGATCCGCGCTGGCAGCGACTCGATCTGCCCGCGCATCTTTTTGCAACCGATTACTCGGACTTCGAGCAGGAAATCAACCAGCTCAGAACCTATCAGGGGCAGAGCGACGTCTATGTGCTCAACCCGGCGGGAACCATTCTCGCGCCCACCTTCGGTGGCGGCGCGAACTCTCTCGTCACGCAAATGCTGGGCGACGACGCCATCATCTCCTCCGACTTCGGCGGCAATCCGCCGTATGCCAAGATGAAGGAAGTGGCGAGCATCTGCTTCCGCCACTGGCTCAGGCAAACCAACGTGCTGTTCATCATCGGCGGCAAGTCGAACAACACCGATATTTTCGAAACCTTCAGGGCGATGTCGGATGCGCTGCGTGAGCACTTCAGCACCCACGGCCCGACGCCGCTGTACGCGGTGGTCGGCCGCGGCGGCCCCAACCTGGTGCGCGGAATGGGCGCATTGCGCGACACCTTCGAAGCGCTGGGCATTCCGTACCGGATATTCGGCTTCGATTCCGACATGAGCGAAGTGGTGAACTATGCGCGTCAAGCCGATGCATGGATGAAGGCGGCCGGCAGGGAACAGCTCGCAATAGGGTTCGATAAAAGCGTACCGGCGTCGCAAGGACTTCAATCATCGGGAGGCGAGTGTGTATAAGCAAGGTCTGGAACAATTCAAGTATTACGTCGGCATCGATTCGCTGGAACGCATCGCGACCAGGGACGACCGCGTCTGTGTGCTGAATATCCTCGGCGGCGAGTCGAGCCTGGTGACGCCGGCGGGGCATGAGTACTCCGGCGGCAACGTGGTGTTCGGCACCGCACCCGGCCGCGGCGGCGAAGTGCTGCAGACGAAGCTGGGCGATATCCCTGTCTACAACAACGTCGCTGAAGGCTTGAAGGACGGCCACCGTTTCAATTGCGGCGTGGTGTACCTGCCGCCGTCGGCTGCGCGCGATGGCGTGGCCGAACTGATCCGGGTCAACCCGGAACTGCGCAAGATTTTCATCGTGACGGAAAAGGTGTCGGTGCGCGATGCCAGGGAAATCCGCGCGATGGGACAACTGCACGGGATCGACATTTTCGGCGCCAACTGCCTGGGCGTCGCCGACGCCTGGAACCAGGTGCGCATCGGCGGCGCGCTCGGCGGCGATGCGCCGGCGGAAGCGCTGAAAAAAGGATCGATCGCGATTCTTTCCAACTCCGGCAACTTCACGACCACCATTGCTACCTATCTGCGCATGGCGGGCTGGGGCACGACCACCTTGCTGTCGAGCGGGAAGGATGTCTACATCCACTTCGCCGCGCCGGAGTTTGCCCACGCGATGAAGAACGACGCCAGGACCAGGGCGGCGGTCATGTATGTCGAGCCGGGCGGTTTCTACGAGCAGGATGCGGATTTCACCAAGCCGGTCATCGCCTGCGTGGTCGGGCGATGGAAGTCGCAACTCACGCGCGCTGTCGGCCATGCCGGAGCGATGGCGGGCGGAGCCGACGATGCGACATCGAAGGAAGGCTGGTTCCTGGACAAGTTCGGCGTCGATGACGCATTCACGCCGGAGCGGCCGGTGTTCTCGAAGAAAGGCGCGCTGGTCACCAACATCGCCCACATTCCGGCCGCGCTGACCGCGGTGATGCAGGCCAACGGCGCGCAGCCCGACTTCGAACCGGAAGGCAGCATGGACCTGAAAGCATGGTTTGGCTCCAACGCCGGCCTGACGCTGCCTGCGGAACTCGATCTGCCGGTGGTCGAAGCCATTGCGCCGTACAGCAGCCAGATCACTGCCCTCAACCGGCAGACCGGCGCGGTATTCCCGCGGCAAACGATGAAGGATGCGTCCGGCGTGTCGCAGATGGATCCGAAGACCCAGGTGAGCAGCCTGCACGGGATGTCGATGCTGGATGCGGCCCGGAACCGGCTGGAAGCCAACCTGTGCCTGGCGATGACCTCCGAGCCGGGCAATGAAAACGATTGGAAGCTGCTGGCGGTCGCGGTGTGTTCGCAGGTCAACCTGTACACCGACCCGATTCTCGGAGCCGCCGAAGCCGCGCGCGAAGCCGGCAATGCTCCCAACAGCATTCTCGCCACCGCATGCAGCATCGCCGGACCGGCACGCAGCGAGGCATCGAGAAAAGCAGCCGCCATCCTGGTCGATACCTTTGCCGAGAGCGGCCTGCAGGATGCAACGGATGACGCTTTCGACTTGGCGAAGGTGATGCGGCATAGTGATTCGTATATCCACCTGGTGGGCAAGCGCCGATGCGAAAAGGCGGAACGCATGCTCGACGCGCTGGAACAGCGGCAGGCGAAATCGGTGTTCGTGCGCTACCTGCGCAGCCTGGACGGCTATCCGACCGGCGCATCGGTGCTGGCGGCCATCACGACGACGATTGCCTGGCAACCCTTGATGCGTCGCCGCATTTCCCGGACGACGGTATGCAACCTGCCTTGGTGGACCAGCCTGTTCGGCATCGTGCTGGGGGCTTCGGTCAGCGCTGATGGACATGAGGCCGGCGCGTTTTGCGGTATTCCGCAACGCGAGCTTCTCGGGGACAGCACGCTGGACGATGTCGCCTTTCGCGCCTTGCTGCGGCGCGCGCCGGAGCCGGCCGACCTGGCCGCTTTCCGGACGCTGGTGGGCCTGCTGTTGACGAACGGACCGGGAACGATTTCCGCGCAGGGAGCCAAGGGCGCGGTATCGGCCGACGGGCCGGAAGATCCGGAAAGGGTGCAACTGAACAAGGCGCTGACCGGCTTCCTCACGCATTCCGGTTTCGCCCACGGCGGCAACGGCTACGAGGGAATACGCTTTCTGCTGGACCAGTTCGCGGAATCCGGCTTGCGCGATCCGTCCGATCCGGATCACGGCATCGACCTGGACGGGATCGCTGCGCGTTATGTCGAGCAGTACGCGCAGTACAAGCGCGAGAAGAAGACCTCCGGCAATCTCGACATCCAGAAGATACCCGGCGTGAACCATCCCGTGTTCAAGGGCAAGCCGGTGAACCACGATCCGCGGGCGGTCTACGTCTACGATCAGTTGCAGCAGCGGAACGAGTACAACATCTTCTTCGCCTACTACCGGGTGCTGGTCCAGGCGCTATACGATCGCGGCGTGTCGAGCACTGTGTACTGCGTCAACGTCGACGCCGTCATCGCCGCGCTGCTGCTGAACATCATGTGGCATCCCTACCGTGCAGGACAGATGTCGGACCGGGACCTGGAAACCGCGGCTTTCACGATTTTCCTGTTCGGCAGGACGGTGGGCAGTATCGCCGAGATCGACGATCATATGAACCGGGGACGGAACATGGACACGCGGACGCCGGCTTCCGCATGCCGCTTCGTCGCGTGAAGAAAGCGGCAATGCCTGTCTCCATGACATGAATCTCCCCGCTGCGGGTTGGCAGCGGGGCTTTCAGCTTGCTGATTCTTCGCCGGCTTCGAGATTGGCGTCGTCGTTCCGGCCATGATGGCGCTGTCTTGCTGCAATGCGAGAAAAACGCCATGCCTGAAAAATGAGGAGATCCTTTACTGAAGACATGCGTCGCCCGCGCGTCCGGTTGCGTGGATAAATGGGCTGTTCCGGCAAGGAGTGCAGTGCTACACTGAATGGCACAAGGATCAGTCGCGTCGCGATCGAGCCATTTCTGCACAAAGACGCCGCCTAGCCGTCCGCCCAGAATAAAACACGAAAGAGGGCAAACCGCCGCTTGCAGTCCGCAGTGCAGTGACGGCGACAAAAGGCAAGGTGCCATGGAGACTCCGGTGAAATTACTTTTTCTGGCACTGGTCGGGCTTGCAAGCATGACGGCAGGAGCGGCGCCGACATGCGTGGTTCCCGCCAAGCCTGGCGGCGGCATGCATCTGACCTGCAAGCTGGTGCAGCAGGCGTTCGAGCAAGCGGAGCACGCAGCGCATGCGGAGCAGGAAGCTTCGATGCGGATCACGTACCGTCCCGGTGGAGTAGGGGCAGTTGCATGGAACGAGATGACCGCGCCAAGATCGCTGAAGACGGACACAATGGTCGCGTTTTCGGGAGGGTCCCTGCTTAATCTCGCACAAGGAAAATTCGGGCGCGCGTCCGTTGACGATGTGCGGTGGGTGGCAGCCTTTGGCGCGGACTACGGAATGATCGCGGTACGCAAGGATTCACCGTTCAAGACGCTTGACGATCTGGTGAATGCGCTCAGAAACAACCCGTCGAAAATCGTCATTGGCGCCAGCGGGACTTATGGCAGCCAGGACTGGACGAAGCTAAAGGCGCTCGCAAAACTGGGCGGCGCCGATCCCAATGCATTGCGCTTCGTTGCGTTCGAAGGAGGCGGAGAAGCCTTCCTCGGCCTGACGACGGGCTACGTCCATGCCGTATCCGGCGATGCCTCGGAAGCAGCCACGCATATCGCCAGGTTCCATGACCAGCTTCGCGTGCTCGCAGTGTTGTCGGATACGCGCTTGCCGGGCGCCCTGAGCGATGTGCCGACCGCAAAGGAACAGGGGTACGACCTGACCTGGCCCATCATTCGCGGCGTCTACATGGCGCGGTCCGCCAGCGACGAGGAATATGCGGCCTGGGTGAAAAGATTCGACGACATGCTGTCGTCACCGTCATTCGAGGCATTGCGGAAAACCTACGGTCTTTACCCGTTCTCGTTGACCGGCGACAAGCTGACGGACTACGTGTCCAAGACCGTCAGGGAATACGCGGCGCACTCCCGCGACTTCCGGGCCGGTTCGGTGCCTTCCTCATCCGCCGCTGCCTCCAGCCGATAACCGAAGCCTTTTGCAAAGGCGATGCACCAGGACTTCGATGGTTTCAAGAAGCAGAATGGCTGTTTCATGACCTGCCCCCTCAATTGCGGCTCTGAGTCGATGGTTTCTTCCGGAACCGCAAGCTTAACCCGCGCTGCTTGAGGTCCGGCAGGTCAATACATGATGTCTAGTGTCGTCACGTAACGGCCAAATTCAAGGATCGGCCTTGTACCAAGGCCTCACCCAGTTTGCGCGCGCCGGATGGCGCTTGAGCAGTCCCCGGGAATCCAGATACTCGGCCGATGTCCTGACTATCGTGGCATCCTCCGGATCGACGAGCTGGTTGAGATCGAACCAGCATGTGCGCATCTCTTCGACGTTTGACGGTTCGCCGCCCACCGGCACGCAAAGGATTTCAATATCACAACTTGCTGCGCTGTCGGCGATTTGAACCGCGAGTTGGATAACTCGGTCCTTCATGCAAGATTCCCTGGAAGTAATTGCTCTTGATTTTGTTGGATTGGTTGCAACATTGCTGTCGCTTAATTTACGAAGCAGAGCATAGCGCCGCTAGCGCTACACCAATATCGCTTTTGGAAGTTGATTTACATCATTGAAAACACGATACAAACTCACGTATTCCTGTGACATCATTGGAAACACGGTATTAACTCGCCCATTCCTATGAAATGATTGCCATGCTGCAATGCAGTGCGCTTATGCGTGGAAGCTAGACGATGCACCCTTTGATAAGACAATCGCATTGGCTGATTTTCGTCCTGGGTTCCGCGATTACCGTGTGGGCCGCGATATATGTTGATGCGCAAATAGAACGGAAAGCGCAAGACGGCTTCGTTCTCCGGGCGCAGGACATGGAAGCTGCAGTGGTGCGGCGGCTACGCAGTTATGAGGATATCCTGTATGGCATTGCTGGGCTGTATCGGGCGTCGGAGCACGTTTCTCTGCAGGACTTCGATGCATACGGCGACAGCCTGAACATCAAGGAACGGTTTTCCGCTCTTCAGACTATCAATTTTGCGCAATATTTTGTCCGGGATGAGCTTGAAGATTTCATCCGCAAATATCGCCGGGATACCGTAGGCATTGGCGGCAAGCGACCGTTGAATCTGTCGACCGACCGCAAGGAATACATGGTGCTGACGCGTGCCTACCCGGCGGCAATGGCTTCCACGCTAGGTACGGACGTGTTTCAGAATACGATCAAGCGGATGAGGGATGCCAAGGGCATCAAAAGTGTATTGCGAAATGAAGCATATCAACCGAATCAAATTTTTAGCTCCGGGATCCCCTTGACTCCGGCAGGAATGAATATGTCTGCACTCGCGGCGCGCTTGGCAGTATTCAAGATTGACAAGAACAGCCATCGCCGATTGCTCGGCACTTCCGGAATAGGATTTGACATTCCCGCTTTTTTCAGGGAAGCCGTACCGGAAAAACTCGCAAGAACACTTCACTACAGGATGATCAACATTGGCAGGCTGAGTGGAACAAAGTACGATCCGCCAATTTCCGTATTCGACAGCCGTACGATTCACACGGGTATCGATCCCGATCATTTTTCAAACAGGGATTTGCTGCGGAAGCATTTCGACATACCTTTTGGCGGCACCGTTTTCCGCGTCGAAGTGAGCGAACGCCGCGATGTATCGATCGGACATTACGAGAAATTCCTGCCGGCAACCGTCTTCCTGGGCGGCCTGCTATTCTTTAGCGGCATCAGCATCACGTCGCGGCGGATGTTGTCCGACAATGCCGTTCTCGATGCCGCAGTCAACAAGCGCACGATGGAGTTGCAATGCGAAATCGAGCGGACAAAGAGCCTGGAGCGCGAGCTTGCCGTTGTCGCCGAATCCGAACGGATTCGGATTGGGCGCGAGCTGCACGACGATCTCGGGCAGCGGCTGACCGGCATCAGCGTATCGGCGGAAATTCTTGCATCGCAGCTTGTTGCGATCGACCCGAAGCTGGCGGCGCAAGCCGACGATCTGGGGAAAGCGACCAGTGAAGCGATGATCGGGGTCCGCACCCTGGCGCATGGCCTGATGCCGGTGGCGGCGGGGCCGGAAGGCTTGCGCGACGCGCTGACCGATCTGGCAGCCGGCATTTCCAGGCTTTCCGGTATCAATTGCACGTTTGATTTCGACGACCCTGTCGATGTCACGGATGAAAGTGTTTCCACTCATCTCTATCGTATTGCGCAGGAAGCGGTCAATAATGCAATTCGGCATGCACGTGCTCGCTCCATAGAGCTGCGTCTGGACGAACTGGCTGGAAAAGTGTCGTTGAGTATTCGTGATGATGGCGCGGGATTCGACAATACCCGTCCCGGGTTTCGCAGCGGCCTGGGATTGAAGACCATTACCTATCGCGCGGCGATCATCAATTGTGATTTGGAAATAATTTCTTCCATTGGGAAGGGAACAATCATCAGGGTGACTGAAAAATGATGTCTGGGCCAGACCAACCGCCAATGCAGGTTTTGCTTGTCGACGATCACCCGATTGTCCGCGTCGGGTTCGCCACGCTGTTGGGACAGCTTGGCTGTCGATTGGAGATCAACGAAGCCGATGATGCCGGTCAAGCGATTGCCCTCTGTGTCGAGCGCTCGCCCCGGGTGGCGCTGGTCGATTTGTCGCTGGGCGGCGAGCTCAGCCTGGATCTGATCAAACGGATCCGGTTCGTCTGTCCACACACCGCCATCCTTGTCGTCTCGATGCATGACGAGCGCATCTATGCCGAGAGGGCGTTGCGCGCCGGCGCCCGTGGTTACGTGATGAAGCACAATGCCGCGAAATCCATTGTGCAGGCGGTGTGCGCGATACTCGAAGGGCGGATCTGGCTTTCCGAAGAGATGCACAGCATGGTGTTGGAGAGATTGACGGATCGTGCTGATTCAGGCGGCAACAATCTCGAATCGCTGTCCGACCGCGAGCTGGAAGTGTTTCGACTGATCGGACGCGGGCTCAAGAAATCCGAAATCTCGCAGCAGCTCGATATTTCCCCCAGCACCATCGAAACTTATCGCGTCAACATCAAGAGAAAGCTCGGCATTGCGTCGGGGGGCGAATTATATCGGCAGGCTTTTTTGCATTTTCAGGCGTGACTCGCCTGGATTCATGGCAGTTGTGGTAGCAGCAGCAGTGGTAGTTGGCATCAGGGAGCTTCTAAATGACCTCATGAAGAAAGGCAATGAACATGGCAAATATCAAACGGACTATTGAACAAATCACCTCGGCTATCCAGGCGCTCGACCTGGAGCCGATCAAGTTCAAGCTGATGGACAAGCGGGAAGGGCACGGCTGGACACGCGAACAGGCCGATCGCCACGAACTGGAATACAAGCGGTTTTTAACCCTGCTGGCAAAATATCCGGGCGAGCTGATCGCGCCGAACACGATGGCGGACAAGTTCTGGCACGGGCATATCCTGGATACGATGAAATATGCGCAAGACTGCGATCAGGTATTCGGATATTTCCTGCATCATTTCCCCTATTTCGGCATGCGAGGGGCTGAAGACGCGGCAAATCTTGCCGCCGCTGCTGTAAACGCAAAACGTTTGTATGAGCAGGAGTTCGGCGTGCGGGAAAAGGTGGCAGCCAGCTTCTGCACAGCGCCGGAAGCGAGCTTTTGCACGGCGCCGGAAGCCAGTTTTTGCACGGCCCCCGAAGCCAGCTTTTGCACGGCACCCGAAGCCAGCTTTTCCGGACCAACGCGGATCAATCAAAACCACGTACTGTTAGCCAAATCCTCGTTGAACATCAATAGCCGTCCCACCCTCCCGTCCGCCTGACCCCTCGCCATGCGGCAATAACCAGTGGATCGGCGCACAACGCCGATCCAGCCTCTCTCTGGGTTACCCGGACGGCAGTGAAAGCAAGATTGTTTCCGGTCTGGATGAAGATAAAGGCGCTGGAGAAACTGGGCGGCGCCGATCCCAATGCATTGCGCTTCGTTGCGTTCGAAGGAGGCGGAGAAGCTTTCCTCGGGAGCCAGGAAGTAAGCAGCAACCGGTGCGTCAACAACCCTCCATGTCATCCCGAACGCAGTAGGATCAATCAACGGCACCTTCCTCGTCCGCAGCTATCTCCAGCCGATAACCGAAGCCTCTGGCGCTGGTGATCCTGACCGGTGTGCCGGCCAGTTTTTTGCGAAGGCGATGCACCAGGACTTCGATGGCTTCAAGATTGGCGTTCTCGTGACCTCCGAACGCACGGTCGAACAACATCTGCTTGGGGAGATACCTGTCCGTTCTCCTGATCAACACATAAAGCAACGCATGTTCGCGACGCGATAGCGCCAGCGGATCGCCATGGAGGGTAAAGTTATCCGCCAGCACATCGTAGGCGAGAGGGCCGCAGGCAATCGCGCGATACTCGGCATTGCGGCCGCGACGGATCACTGCGCGCAGGCGCGCCTGCAGTTCCTCGACGGCGAACGGCTTGGCAAGGAAATCGTCGGCGCCGGCATTGAAGCAGGCGACGCGCTTGGCGAGCGTGTCGTGCGCGGTCAGCACGATCACCGGTATCTGGCTTCGCGATGCCTTCAGATGCGAAAGCATGCTGTTGCCGCTCCTGTCCGGCATGTCCAGATCGATGACTGCCGCGTCGAAGTCTTCCAGGCTGAGAATCTTCAATGCGACGATGCCGTTATTCGTCCATTCGACGGACATGCTCGCATGCGCCAGCGCATCGATCAGGCCTGTGGCCAGATCCGCGTTATCTTGTACCAACAAAATCCGCATCAGGTTTTCTGGTTTCGGGACACTCATGCAACCGGTGCAGAGCGTACATATTGTGGTTTTTCCGCGCGCGAGCGACAGGATCCGGAAAAATGAAAACTGCACGCACGCGAAAATTCGTCTCCTCGCAGGTTTAGTAGTCCGACACGCGTTGGTTTTCAGGTTGCGTGTGAATACGCTCTGTAAGACTCCTTCCCCCTGCAAGGGGGAAGGTTGGGATGGGGGCGCCCGGAGAGGGGTGGTGAGCTTGAGTCAACGCAGCCGATTGCTCGACCTCATTACCCCCTCCCTAGCCCTCCCCCTTGCAGGAGGAGGGAATCTTACGGCGCACTGCCCAAACGCAATCCGAAAATTCAAGAGTGTTGGACCACCAAGTGGAACTCCGGAACGGCGTCGTCCGGTTGAAGCTCAGCGTGATCCTAAACGCCGACGGCTTTCAATTGCCTTTCGCCGTTCCTGCCGCATCTCGTTTGCAGAAATCAAGAAACGAACGTTCGTACAAAGACGGGAAAGCAATTTTGCCGGCCGGTGCCGAAGGCAGGGAACAGTTCGATGATGGCAATGCGTTGCACAAACGTGAAAGCCAGACGCAAGCTCGCAGTGCAAGAATGCATCACCGCTGAAGTCTTTGCTGCATCTCTGGGTTCAGACGCGCAGCGGCATATCAAGATGTCTCTTCAAGGGTTTGAACCGCGATCATCCTCGTGTTGATCGCGGTTATTTTTGCAGGATGCGAAGGCCCTGCGGGAGGGTGCGGCATGCGCGCCGCATGGGAAAGCAAGCAGGCGACTATCGCACTGCGATATGGATACGTGCGGAATACGTACGGGATGCATGCGCTTCGCGATGTCATCTTGCACAGATCGGCGCACGCGGCATGCCGCCGTTGACCACCAGACGGCATGGATTTCCTCCGATCGCATAGGCCAGTTCGGCCGGGCGCTCGATGTCCCACAGCGCGAAATCCGCCATCTTGCCGACTTCCAGACTGCCGGCTTCTTTTGCCATCCCCAGCGCCCTTGCCGCATGCATTGTCGTGCCCGCCAGTGCTTCCAGCGGCGTCAGCCGGAACAAGGTGCACGCCATGTTCATCGCCAGCAGCAGCGATGTCATCGGCGAGGTGCCGGGGTTGCAGTCGGTCGCAATCGCGATCGGCACCTGCGCATCGCGCAGCGCCTGGACCGGCGGGAGCTTTGTCTCGCGCAGAAAATAAAACGCGCCGGGCAGCAGCACGGCCACCGTGCCCGACACCGCCATTGCATCGATACCCTGCTGTGACAGATATTCCAGGTGATCTGCGGACAGGCCGCGGAAACGGGCCGCCAGCACCGTGCCGCCCTGGTCCGACAATTGCTCCGCATGCAATTTGACCGGCAGGCCATGCTGCTGTGCCGCCGCGAAGACGCGCTCCGTTTGCGACGGCGAAAAGCCGATTCTTTCGCAGAAGGCATCGACCGCATCCACCAGGCCTTCGTTTGCCAAGGCGGGCAGCATGTCAGTGCAGACGTGCGCGATGTAGGCATCCGCCTGTCCCGAGAATTCCGGAGGGATGGCATGCGCGCCGAGAAAGGTGGTCCTGATCCGCACCGGCAGCATCTCGCCGATGCGTCGTGCGACGCGCAGCATCTTGCGCTCGGTGTCCAGGTCGAGTCCGTAGCCGGACTTGATCTCCAGTGTCGTCACGCCTTCGGCCAGCAGCGCGCGCACGCGCGGCAGGCTTACATCCAGCAGCGCCTGTTCCGATGCTTCCCGCGTTGCCCGCACGGTCGACATGATGCCGCCGCCGCGCCGCGCGATTTCCTCATAGCCGGCGCCGTTCAGGCGCGCCTCGAATTCCTCGCTGCGGTTGCCGGCATGGATAACATGCGTGTGGCAATCGATCAGGCCGGGAGTGAGCCAGCAGGCTTCGCCGTCATGCACGTGCGCCGCACGGTATCCCGACGGCAGGCCGGCACGCGGTCCGATCCATGCGATGCGGCCGTTGCGTACGGCGAGTGCGCCGTCGCGGATTTCGCCGTAGCTTCCTGGATCGGCCATCGTCGCGATGTGGATGTTGGTCCACAGTGCGTCCCATTGCAAATCGTGTTTATCTGCCATCGCTTGCTTCCTTGCCTGCTTCCGCGACGCGTGACAGCAAACGGGCCGCCACGCGCGCGGTACGCTGGTCGATGTCGAAGGCGGGATTCAGTTCGGCGATGTCGGCCAGCCGGAGCTTGCCGCTGGCAACGATCTGATCGATTGCCGGTTCGATCACCTCCAGCGGCACGCCGCGTGCGGCGGGGGCGCTGACGCCGGGCGCTACCGCGGCCGGCAGCACGTCCAGGCAGATCGTCAGATAGACATGGTCCACTCGCGCAAGGAAGTCAGCGAGCAGCGCCTGTACCTTGTCGAGACTGGCGATGTGCATTTCTTCATCGCGCATCCAGCGCACGCCGAGCGATTGCGCGCGTTCGAACAGCGCTTGCGTGTTGCCGAAGTCGCTGATGCCGAGCACGCAGTAGTGGAACGCCCACCCGCGATGTTTGCATTCCTCGGCGATCTGCCGGAACGGGGTGCCGGAACTGGCACGCTCCGCCATGCGCAGATCGAAATGCGCGTCGAGGTTGATGATGCCGATGCGCGGCGTCTTCTCGACGTTGGCCAGATGGTGCGCAAGGCCGCGGAAGGAGCCGAATGCCATTTCATGTCCGCCGCCCATCGCAATCGGCAGCTTGCCGCGCGCGAGTATGTCCGCAACAACGGAAGATAGTTCCTGCTGCGCGCTTTCCAGCCCGTCGTCGGCGTCGCCGCTCGCCACGCATGTCACGTCGCCGGCATCGGCGATCGCCTTGCAGGCGCGCACCGGCATGTTGCCGAGAAGGGAGCGCAACGAGGCCGGCCCGTGGCGCGCGCCGGTGCGGCCGTGGTTGCGGGCGAGGCCAGCGTCGCAGGCGAATCCGACCAGCGCGATGCCGCCGCTCCCGGTCGTGTCGTGCAATGCCTTCACGCACTGATGCCAGCGTTTGCCGAGTTCGCCTTCGGCATCGTCGATGCGGCCTTGCCAGCGGCTCATGTCTGCCGGTTGATGCATGCGCGGCTCCTACATGTTGTTACAGGTTATATAAAGGCATGAAAAGATCACGACAGGAAGCACTCAGGTCACCGTGCAACACCATCTGTTTGGCGGCCTCGATGTCCGGCGCGAACAGGCGGTCCTTTTCATAGAACGTGACGCGCTGGCGCAACTGTTGCTGCACCTGCGCCAGCAGCGGCGAGGTATTGAGCGGCCGATGGAAGTCGACGCCCTGGGCCGCCGCCAGCATCTCGATGCCGACGATGGTTGCCGTATTGTGCGCCATCTCGTGCAGACGGCGGCCGGCGAAGGTCGCCATGCTGACGTGGTCTTCCTGGTTGGCCGAGGTCGGCAGGCTGTCGACGCTGGCCGGATGCGCGAGCGACTTGTTCTCGGAAGCGAGCGCGGCGGCGGTGACATGCGCGATCATGAAGCCGGAGTTCAGTCCCGACGATGCCACCAGGAACGGCGGCAGGCCCGACAGGGTGGCGTCGATCAGCAGCGCGATGCGGCGCTCCGACAGCGCGCCGATTTCGGCGATCGCCAGTGCGAGCGTATCAGCGGCGAACGCGACCGGTTCAGCATGGAAGTTGCCGCCGGAGATGACATCGCCCTCGTCCGCATAGACCAGCGGATTGTCGGTCACCGCATTGGCTTCGATCAGCAACGTGCGCGCCGCATTGCCGATCAGGTCGGCACAGGCGCCCATTACCTGCGGCTGGCAGCGCAGGCTGTACGGGTCCTGCACGCGTTCGTCGTTGTCGAGATGCGAGCGGCGGATCTCGCTGCCGGAAAGCAGCGCGCGGTAGATCTTCGCGACGGCGATCTGGCCGGGCTGGCCGCGTACCGCATGCACGCGCGGATCGAACGGCGCATCGCTGCCCTTGGCTGCATCCACCGATAGCGCGCCGGCAACCGTGGCCGCCTCCAGCATGCGTTCCGCCATGAACAGCCCGTGTAGCGTGAGCGCATTCGATACCTGCGTGCCGTTGATCAGCGCCAAGCCTTCCTTGGCGGCGAGGGTGACCGGTTCGATGCCGGCGCGTGCGAGCGCTTCCCTGGCCGGCATGATGCTGCCGTCGACACGCACCTCGCCTTCGCCCATCAAGGCCAGCGTCATGTGCGACAGCGGCGCGAGATCGCCCGATGCGCCGACCGAGCCCTTGCTTGGAATGCACGGCATGATGCCGGCGTTGTACACCGCGATCATGGTGTCGATCACCGATGCCCGGATGCCGGAATAACCGCGCGCGAGGCTGCCGATCTTCATCGCCAGGATCAGCCGTGCCACCGGATCGGAAACGGCTTCGCCGGTGCCGACCGAATGCGACAGGATCAGATTGCGCTGCAGTTCTTCGAGCTGGTCGTTCGGGATATGGGTTTTGGCCAGCTTGCCGAAGCCGGTATTGATGCCGTAGGCCGGCGCGCCCCGGGCGACGATCTTGTCGATCGTGGCGGCGGAGGTGTTGATGGCGGCGTAGGCGGACGGCGCCAGTTGCAACTTGACCGCGTCGCGCCAGATCCGGCGCAGGTCGTTCAGGCTCAGTTGGCCGGGCTGGAGTGTCAGGCTGTCGTTCATCGTTTGTTTCCCTGTGCGTTATTGGTTGCCGGTCTGTTTCACCATCGGCAAATGCAAGCTGTTGCGCGCGGCGCAGGCGACAGCCGCTTCATAACCCGCGTCCGCGTGGCGCATCACGCCGCTGCCGCAATCGTTCACCAGCACGCGCGCCAGGCGTTTCGCAGCGGCGTCGCTGCCGTCGGCGACGATCACCATCCCCGCATGCTGCGAGTAACCCATGCCAACCCCGCCGCCATGGTGCAACGATACCCAGGTCGCGCCGCCGGCCGTGTTCAGCAATGCATTGAGCAGCGGCCAGTCGGATACCGCATCGGTGCCGTCCATCATGCCTTCCGTCTCGCGGTTCGGGCTTGCCACCGAACCGGTATCGAGGTGGTCGCGGCCGATCACGATCGGCGCCTTCAGTTCGCCATTCTTCACCATCTCATTGAATGCGAGACCGGCGAGGTGGCGTTCACCCAGGCCCAGCCAGCAGATGCGGGCCGGCAAGCCCTGGAACGCAATCCGCTCGCGCGCCATGTCGAGCCAGTGGTGCACATGTTTGTTGTTCGGAAACAGCTCCTTGATTTTCGCATCGGTCTTGTAAATATCTTCCGGATCGCCGGACAGCGCAACCCAGCGGAACGGTCCCTTGCCTTCGCAGAACAGCGGACGGATGTAGGCGGGCACGAAGCCCGGAAAGTCGAAGGCATTCTTCACGCCCTGGTCGAACGCCACCTGGCGGATATTGTTGCCGTAGTCGACGGTCGGAATCCCCATCGCATGGAAATCGAGCATCGCCTGCACATGCACTGCGCAGGAGGCCGCGGCAGCGGCGCTCAACTTCGCCTGCAGGTTGACATCCTGCTGCGCCGCCTTCCATTGTGCGACGCTCCAGCCGGCAGGCAGGTAGCCGTTGATCAGGTCATGCGCGGACGTCTGGTCGGTGACCAGGTCCGGCCTGATGCCGCCGGCTTGCGCGCGCCGCACCAGTTCCGGCAGGATTTCCGCCGCATTGCCGAGCAGGCCGATCGATACCGCCTCCTTGCGCTCGCAGTGGTGTTTCACCAGCGCCAGCGCTTCATCGAGGTCTTTCGCCTGCTTGTCCAGATAGCGGGTGCGCAGACGGAAATCGATGCTGCTCTGCTGGCACTCGATGTTCAGCGACACCGCGCCGGCCAGCGTCGCCGCCAGCGGTTGCGCACCGCCCATGCCGCCGAGGCCGGCAGTCAGGATCCAGCGTCCGGCCCAGTCGCCGTTGAAGTGCTGGCGGCCGGCTTCGACGAAGGTTTCATAAGTGCCTTGCACGATGCCCTGGCTGCCGATGTAGATCCAGCTCCCGGCCGTCATCTGGCCATACATGAACAGGCCCTTGCGGTCGAGCTCATTGAAATGCTCCCAGTTGCCCCATTTCGGCACCAGGTTGGAATTGGCGAGCAGCACGCGCGGCGCATCGGCATGGGTCTTGAACACGCCGACCGGCTTGCCGGATTGCACCAGCAGGGTTTCGTCGTCGTTCAGGCCGCGCAGGGTTTCGAGGATCTTGTCGAAGCACTCCCAGTTGCGTGCGGCGCGGCCGATGCCGCCATAGACGACCAGGTGCTTCGGGTTTTCCGCGACTTCCGGATCGAGGTTGTTCTGGAGCATGCGGTACGCGGCTTCGGTCAGCCAGCTCTTGCAGCTTCGCTCGCTGCCGCGCGGCGCGCGGATCTCGCGGCTGGCGTCGTAGCGGGGGTCGTCGGACTGTTGCATTTTTTCGGTCGGAGCATTCATCGGTCTTCCTTTTCCGGTCGGGTAACGATATGGGAAGTGTAAGTTGTATATACGACTTTCGCAAGAAGTTTTTTAAATGTCAGGACAAGTGGTACCATGCGATCGCTAACCTCAAGGGAGAAATACGTGCCATCGGATGGACAAGACGCGCGCCCGGAAGCGCCGGCCTTTCAACGCATCAAGGATTACCTGCTTGCGGAAATCCATGCCGGCCACTGGAAAGAGGGGGACGCCATCCCGTCGGAGCAGGAACTGGCAAAACAGTTCGGCGTATCGCGCATGACCGTCAACCGCGCGGTGCGCGAACTGACCGCCGAGCAGGTGCTGACCCGGGTGCAGGGTTCCGGCACCTACGTGTCGCAACACAAGTACCAGGCGACGCTGGTCGAGATCAAGAGCATCGCCGAGGAAGTGCGCGCGCGCGGACATGCGCACCGCAGCGAACTCCACCTCCTGGAACGCAGCAAGGCGAGCGAGTTGATGGCCGCGCCGTTCGGCGTGAAAGTCGGCCACCCGCTGTTCCACTCGGTGATCGTGCATTTCGAGAACGACGTTCCGATCCAGGTGGAAGACCGCTGGGTCAACCAGGAAGTCGCGCCGGACTACATGCAGCAGGATTTTTCAGTGACGACGCCGAATGAATACCTGATGGCGGCCGCGCCGCTGCAAGGCGTCAACTACAGCATAGAAGCGCTGGCGGCGCCGCGCGAAATAGCAGAGATGCTGCAGATCGAACCCAGGGACGCCTGCCTGGTGCTCAAGCGCAGGACGCTGTCGAAGGGCAAGGCGGCATCGGTGGTGACGATGTGGCATCCGGGAAGCAGGTATCAGTTCGCCGGCAGTTTCTGAAGCAGAAAAGAAAACGGTGGCACGGATCTCTCCGCACCACCGTCATCGATTTCACATCACAACTGAAAACGCCCGGCTTAGAATTTGTGGCGAATCCCGACATTGAATTCCCTGTCGCCGCTGCCGTCACCGCCTTTGGTCTTGTAGACCAGCGAGTTCTCATTGCTGATGTGCATATAGGACGTGTAAATATTGGTGCGCTTGGAGAGGTTGTAGGTATACGCGACGCCGAACAGATTGGCGTCGTCGTTCGCGGCAGACTTGTCGTTCTTCCTGATGTAAGAAGCCATGACCTTGCTCGCGCCGAACGGCACCTGCACACCGACCAGCGCGTCGTTGTTGTCGACGGTGCCGGCACCCTTGTTCACCTGGTAGCCAAGGATGGCCTTGGCGACGCCGAAGTCGTAGCTGCCGCTTAGGAAAGTGTTCTTTGCGCTGTCGGTATCGGCGGCGTTGTTCGCATTGTGGTGCGCCAATTTCACGACGACGGGGCCGTTTGCGAAGTTCAGGTTGGCGCCGATCACGCGGCTGGCCGACGAGTTGCCGGCGACTTCACCGAAGCCGTATGCGAGTTCGCCCGAGAAGCCGCCCATGGTCGGGCTTGCGTACTTGAGGGTATTGTCCATGCGGACGCCGCCGCGCGGCAGCAGGTTGCCCGAGCCGCCGGTGAGTCCGTCCAGCGGATCCAGGCTGTCGATGGCGAGGAACAGCGGCGTGTACTGGCGTCCCGCCGTGACCGTGCCGAATCCGCCTTTCAGGCCGACCAGTGCCTGACGGCCGAAAATGCGGCCGCCCTGGCCGATCTTGCCATCGTCAGGGGTGAAACCGTTTTCAAGTACGAACAGCGCCGACAGGTCGCCGCCGAGATCTTCCGTGCCCTTGAAGCCGAGGCGATTGCCGGAATGGATGCCGCTTCCATCCAGTTTCAGGGTGGAGCCGCTCGGGCCGCCGCGTTCAGCCGCGATGCCGATGTCGACGACGCCGTAGACGGTGACGTTGGATTGTGCCGATGCGACACCGGTGAAGGCGCCGAGTACCGCAAGTGCGAGCAGGGATTTTTTCATATAGGTATCTCCTAGAATGGAACTGGGGTCACCACGGCGTCTCGCCGCAGCCGTGCTGCGTGCGACCGCGGTGTCGCGTCAATGAATTGACGGGCAGAGCATACGGAGAGCCGGCTTTCATTTGCCTTTCCGCTACGCATCGATGTGGTGGTCGCGCGACACCACGGAAAGGCGTAGACATGTCGAAAGCTGGATGAAAGCCATTGATGAAATACTGATGCGGTTTCCCGCTTTGCCATAGAGTTGGAGAGCCGGGTTACATCATGTCTCCAAGGCGCGTTGTTAGGCGCCGCGCAGGAATAAGTTGTGCATTTTGGCGGTCGTAGCGGGATGCGAAGCAAGGGGGCCGCCGAGGTGCGTGGGACGCGCCGCAGTGCGAGCACTGCAAGCGGCGCGCAACGCAGCAGCGTGCCCGCTACGGCCAGCAAAAATGTGCAAATTATTTCTGTGCGGTGCCTTAGCCTTTTTTCCCGCGGGCGAGCCGCCCGCGGATCTTTTCCCCTGCATTTTCCGGACGCGCCCCGAGCCTGCGGCGTTCGCTGCGCGCATTTCCTCATGTCCTGTGTTTCTTGATAGCTGATTGACAGGTTCGCGTTTCTATACTTTGCATGCATCTCGCCCCGCGGATTTGCTGCCTGCGGATGTTGACGTGAGGAGAAAAGCATGTTCGTGAGAAATCTGGCCGCCGTCGTCCGGCATCCGATGGAAAGCGAGACTCGTCTTGTCCTGCATTCGGCGCGCAAGCGTTGTTGCGGGTGCGCGGTCATGCGCAGTGTTGGTCAATTCGAGCCGAGCAAGAGCGACTACTGCCTGATTTGCACCAGGCGCGGCATCTCCTGCCCGAAGAGCACGGTGCGCCGCCCGTTATGAATTCGTTCTTCTCGTCGACGCGACGCACGCCTATCAAAGGATGTTTGAAGAATGATCGAATCGATGTGCATCGAAAGCAAATTGCAAGCTTCGATGATTAAAGTTGCCGATGCGCGCAAAAAAGCCCGGGTGCTCGCATCGAAAACAAACCGGGACTGACCAATTGTTAGGAAAGAGGAGAAAAGACATGACCATCACCAAACGCACTTCGATTCGCCGCTGCATCGCGGCATCGGCGACGGCAGTC